>NZ_JBIXJO010000008.1:0-191075 GCF_052871235.1 Caulobacter sp. LARHSG274
CGTCACCGATCTCCAAGCCGACATCTCAGACTTCATCAACCGCCACAACGCCGACCCAAAGCCGTTCCGCTGGACCAAGTCCGCCGACGACATCCTCGCATCCATCGAGCGGTTCTGCGTCTACAACACGCCCGTCGAGCAATCCTGAGTTGGCGAACTTTTGAACCGGGACACTAGGACGTGACGATCTTGAACTGAAACGCCCATCCCTGGTCCGTCTCCCCGGCGAAGGCCGGGGTCCAGATCGTAAAGCTGTGTGTTTCGGACAAGCGTCCAGTACGACGGCTGAATCTGGGCCCCGGCCTTCGCCGGGGAGACGGACGAAAATGAGAAGTCAGTCGAAGATCATCCCGCTCTGGAGTTCAGCCCTCCAGCGTCCGCTTCATCGCCGCGCAACCCAGGTCCATCAGGCCGGCGACGCGCTCGGCGGCGCTATGCGGCAGCAGGTCGGCTGTCCAGGTGATGCGGCTGCCCTCCCCTTGCGCCAGGACCTGCATGCCGGCGTTGTGATGGCTGAGCAGCTGGCTTCCGACCACGGCCCAGACCAGGCGGCGGGCCGCGTCGTCGACGGCGACGATCAGCTCCTTGGCGGCTAGGCCATTGGCGAAGGTGACGATCCGCGCCTCGCCCTCGACCGTGCTGTCGGTCAGGACGCCGGGACAGAGCCGCTGGTGCACGACGCCCCAGTCGCGCACGGCCTCCCAGGCCTGCTCCGGCGCGATGGCGATGTCGACGGATCGGGTGACCGTGGCCATGGGAAATCTCCTTTCGAACTTTCCCCGATCCTGACAGGTCGGCGCGCGGTCTGCTGGCGGGATCCGGACGCGGTCACCTCAACCGCGAGCGGGCGGTCGGCGCCAGGCGCAGCCGCTGGATCACGCCGCGTATCGAGGCGACGCCGAAGCCGTTCTCCAGGCCTGCCTGCGCGGCCCGGTCCAGGTGCTCGGCATAGACGGCCGCGTCGGCGAACCGGCCGACCCAGACCAGCACCTGCTCGCCCTCGCGCACCGGCAGGCGCGGAAAGCTGTTCGGGCGCGTCTCGCTGACCATCCAGCCGGCGACCCGCGCCCCGGCGGCCTCCAGGGCCGGACGGACCTCGGCCTCGAAGCGGGCGGCGAGTCCCGCGTCCGGAGGGCCGTCGAGGGCCTGGACGGTCACGGTCAGCAAGCCGGCCGGCGGAAGCTCGACTCCGTAGGGCTGGCGCGGCGGCAGGTCGAAGCGGGCCGCGGCCACCGGCGGCTTCAGCAGCAGGACGTCGTCATTGTCCAGCAGGGTGGCGTTGGCCGCCGCGCGATGGGCCTGCCAGACCGGACCGAAATAGAAGCCTTCCAGCGCCGCCTTGCGAGCCTCCATGTCGGTGAAGCCGCGCAGCCACACGAAGCGGTCCGGCGCGTCCAGGTCGTGGAACTGGCCGATCAGGCTCATGCCCTGCGCCTCCTGGCTCTCGACGAACTCGCACTCGAAAAGCTCAATCAGCACATCGCGCTGGCCGGGATTCGTCAGGTACTGGCGCAGCTCGATCACGGTCTGGGCGGTCATGGTTCAAGGTCCTTCTTGGTCATCGATCGGACCGGACCCTAGCGAACCGCTGCTGACACCCCGCTGTCAGCTGGAGACATCAGGCCTTGGCCAGCTTGACCAGTTGGGCCAGGATCTTCTCGGCCGCGTCCAGCCGCTGGGCCGGGGTGTCCCACTCGCCCTTGACCACCACCTTCTGGTCGGGGCGAACCTTCCAGACGATGTTGTTCTTGGCCACGAACTGCACCAGGGCCAGGGGATTGGCGAAGGTGTCGCCGCGGAAGCTGGCCACCGCGCCCTTGGGGCCGACGTCGATCTTGGCGACATTGGCCTCGCGGCACATACCCTTGATCGCCACCACCTTGAGCAGGCTGTCGGTCTCGGGCGGCAGCGGGCCGAAGCGGTCGATCAGTTCGGCGGCCAGGGCCTCGCGATCGGCCGCCTTCTCGGCCTCCGACAGGCGGCGATAGAGCGACAGACGGACATTGAGGTCGGGCACGTAGTCGTCGGGGATCATCACCGCCGCGCCGGTGTTGATCTGCGGCGACCAGCCCCGATCCTCCAGCAGGGCCTCGGCCCCCTGGCGCTCGCGCAGTTCGGCGACGGCGTCCTCCAGCATCTGCTGATAGAGCTCGACCCCGATCTCCTTGATGTGGCCGCTCTGCTCGTCGCCCAGCAGGTTGCCGCCGCCGCGCTGGTCCAGATCGTGGCTGGCCAGCTGGAAGCCGGCCCCCAGGCTGTCGAGCGACTGCAGCACCTTCAGCCGCTTCTCGGCCGACAGGGTGATCTGCTTCTCGGCCGGCGTCGTCAGATAGGCGTAGGCCCGGGCCTTGGACCGCCCCACCCGGCCGCGGATCTGGTAGAGCTGGGCCAGGCCGAACATGTCGGCGCGGTGGACGATCAGGGTGTTGGCGCTGGGAATGTCCAGCCCGCTCTCGACGATGGTCGTGGCCAGAAGCACGTCGTACTGGCCCTCGTAGAAGGCGGTCATCACGTCTTCCAGCTGGGTCGGGGCCATTTGCCCATGCCCGACCACGTACTTGACCTCCGGAACCTGGGTCCGGAGGAACTTCTCGATGTCCTCCAGGTCCTTGATGCGCGGCACCACGTAATAGGCCTGGCCGCCGCGGTACTTCTCGCGCAACAGGGCCTCGCGCAGGGTCACCGGGTCGAACGGGCTGATATAGGTGCGCACCGCCAGGCGGTCGACCGGCGGGGTGGCGATGATCGACATCTCGCGAATGCCGCTGAGGGCCATCTGCAGGGTGCGCGGGATCGGCGTCGCCGTCAGTGTCAGCATGTGCACGTCGGCGCGAAGCTCCTTGAGCTTCTCCTTGTGCTTGACCCCGAAGTGCTGCTCCTCGTCGACGATGACCAGGCCCAGGTCCTTGAACGACACCTGCTTGGACAGGATGGCGTGGGTGCCGACCACGATCTCGAACTGGCCGTTGGCCAGGCCCTCGCGGGTGTCGGCGGCCTCCTTGCCGGTGACCAGGCGCGACAGGCGCGTGACCTTGACCGGCCAGCCCTGGAAGCGGTCCTTGAAGGTCTTGTAGTGCTGGCGGGCCAGCAGGGTGGTCGGGCAGACGATCGCCACCTGCTTGCCGCTCATCGCCACCACGAAGGCCGCGCGCAGCGCGACCTCGGTCTTGCCGAAGCCGACGTCGCCGCAGATCAGCCGGTCCATCGGCTTGCCCGACGACAGGTCCTCCAGCACGTCGGCGATGGCCGACAGCTGGTCGTCGGTCTCTTCGTAGGGGAAGCGGGCGCAGAACTCGTCGAACACCCCGTGCGGCGGGTCGGTCTCCTCGACCACCTTCAGCTGGCGGGCGGCGGCGATCTGGATCAGGCCCTCGGCCATCACCCGCAGGCGCTCTTTCGCCTTGGCCTTGCGCCCCTGCCAGGCCGCGCCGCCCAGCTTGTCGAGCTGGACGTTCTCGGCGTCGGTCCCGTAGCGGGTCAGAAGGTCGATGTTCTCGACCGGCAGGTAGAGCTTGGCCTCCCCGCCATACAGCAGGTCCAGGCAGTCGTGCGGCGCGCCCTGGACGTCGAGGGTCTTGAGGCCCTCGTAGCGGCCGATGCCGTGGTCGATGTGGACCACCAGGTCACCGGGCGTCAGGGCGCTGGCCTCGGCCAGGAAGTTGGCGGCGCGGCGCTTCTTGCGCGGCCGGGCCAGGCGGTCGCCGAGGATGTCGGTCTCGGAGATCACCGCCAGGCTGTCGGTCTCGAAGCCGTTGTCCAGCGGAAGCACCACCCGCTGCGGGGTCTTGGGATCATTGGCCTTGGCCGCCTGCCAGTAGGCGGCGTAGGGGATCTTCTTCAGGCCGTGGTCGGCCAGCATGGTTCCCAGGCGTTCGGACGAGCCCTCCGACCACGAGGCGAACAGCACCCGCTTTCCGGCCGCCGCCAGGTCGCGGGCGTGGGCGGCGGTGGCCTCGAACAGGTTGACGCTGTCCTGGGCCCGCTCGGCGGCGAAGGTGCGGCCCAGCTTGGCGCCCATGTCGACGACGTCCAGGCCCTGGGGCTGGAACGGGGTGAACCGGCGGTTGGGGCGCTCGTCGATCGCCGCCTCCCACTCGGCGGCGGTCAGGTAGAGGGCGTCGGGCTTCAGCGGTCGGTAGGCCGACTTGCGGTCGGCCGAGGCGCGGGCCTCATAGGCGTCGGCGATCATCGCCAGGCGCTCGTCGCGGCTTTCGCTG
The DNA here is from genome assembly GCF_052871235.1 of Caulobacter sp. LARHSG274. Classification (NCBI taxonomy): domain Bacteria; kingdom Pseudomonadati; phylum Pseudomonadota; class Alphaproteobacteria; order Caulobacterales; family Caulobacteraceae; genus Caulobacter; species Caulobacter sp. LARHSG274. The sequence goes on from NZ_JBIXJO010000008.1 coordinate 4,218, forward strand.
ACCTGGTGGTCGACGCCGACCAGGGCCCCGGCCGGCAGATAGTCGAACAGGGTGGCCATCCGCTCGTAGAACAGCGGCAACCAGTGCTCCAGGCCTGCGCGGCGGCCGCCCTCGCTGACCGTGGCGTACAGCGGATCGTCGCCCGGCGCGCCGAACAGGCGGACATAGCCGGAGCGGAAGCGGGAAATGCCGTCGGCGTCGAGCAGGGCTTCGCTGACCGGCAGCAGCTCGATGGCCCGCAGCTGCTTGGTCGAGCGCTGGGTCTCCGGATCGAAGGCGCGGATGCTTTCCAGGGTGTCGCCGAACAGGTCCAGCCGCACCGGCTCCTCGGCGGCCGGCGGATAGACGTCGATGACCCCGCCGCGGATGGCGAACTCGCCGCGCTCCGAGACCGTCGAGGCGCGGCTGTAGCCGTTGATGGCGAAATAGCGCTCCAGGTCCTTGACGTCGACGCTGTTGCCGACCTTGGCGGCGTAGCTGGCCCGCAGCAGGACGCTCTTTTCCGGCACCCGCTGCAGCAGGGCCGGCGCGGCGGTGACCAGCATCGCCGGCTTGTCCTTGCCCAGCCCCTCGGCCAGGCGGTGCAGGGTCGCCATGCGGGTGGCCGCCACCCCGGCCGAGGGGCCGATGCGGTCATAGGGCAGGCAGTCCCAGGACGGGAACAGCACGGCCTCGATCTCGGGGGCGAAGAACTTCAGGGCGTCGATGAAGGCGCTGGCCCGGGCGGTGTCGCGGGCGACGAAGGCGGTCAGGCCGCCGCGCGAGCGGGCGATGTCGGCCATCACCAGGGCGTCGAACCCCTCCGGCGCCCCGGCCAGGACGAGGCCTCCGGCGGCCTTGGCGATCTGTTTGGCGTCGTAGGCCATGGAAACTCTTCAAAGACTGGTCAGCGACGACGCCGCCGGTGGTGATGCTGTTGCCAGGGCCTGACCCTGGACTCTCAAATTCCGCTCATCCCGGCATTCGCCGGGATGAGCGGTTCATAGGGTAAGGTTTAGGCCCCGTCCCCGATCGGCCGCACCGCATGAGCTTCGTAGCGGAAGGTCTTGATCAGGTTCATGATCTCGGTGTCGAACTTGGCCGGCGTCGGCTCCTGGCCGACGATCCAGGCGTAGATCTCGCGATCGGATTCTTCGAGCAGGGTTTCGAAGGCGTCGAGCTGGTCGGGGGTCAGGTTGGGGCCATGGGTGTCGGCGAACGGCCCCAGAATGAGGTCCGCTTCCCGAAATCCGCGATGCCAGGCCCGGAACTTCAGCCGCCGGAGGCGGGAGTCGTGATCGATGCTCATGTGACCGGGGATATAGAGCCCCTTGCGGCCGGGCGCCAGCGCTGGAACCGGCGCCGCTTGGACGCCGTTGGCGTTGCCTGGGTTGGAAGGGATGAATTCCAATGAAACGCTACGCCTATGGCTGGCTGACGGCCCTGTTCTTCGTGGTCTCGATCGCCGGGCACTGGATCTTCGGCTGGTTCGCCTTCGTCGACGAGCAGCAGGGCCTGCACCAGGCGCCGCAGCTGGGGCCCTATCTGGTCCAGATGGGCCGCGACACCTTCGAGAACTGGCAGTCGGAGTTCCTGCAGCTGATCTGGCAGGTCGTGGGCCTGGCCTATTTCCTCTATGTCGGCTCGCCGGCCTCCAAGGAGAACGACGACCGCGCCGAGGCCAAGCTCGACGCCCTGATCCGCCTGCAGGCCGGCGACAAGGCCGAGGCGATCCTGGCCGACATCGACCGGCGCTACCTGCGCACCGAGGGCCATTCCAAGCCGCACGGCCACGACCAGACCGAGCGCGCGGCCCGCGATTGACGATCCGGCGGCCGGGCTCTAGGCCGCACGTCCAAGGCATCGATGCTCATGTGACCGAGGACATGGAACGCCCGGCTCCGGAGGCCAACTGTGCTCAGCGATAGATGCCGGTATAGCTGAGGCCGCCGCCGCATTGGCATTCGCCAATTTGCGTGACCTTCCAGGATCCATCCTTCTGAATCTCGATATCGAAAGCGCTCCCTTCGGAACCCCGATAACGTGTCTTTCCGTGCACCATCTCGGCGACGAACATCTCCTGACCCTCATAATATCCTGGGACGACCCCGCTATCCGGGAGTGATTCAGGAAGAGGCCCGTTGTCGATGTCGAATTTGAAGACGCGCCAGCCACCGCCCAAATCCCGACTCCAGATCGTCGCGCGCGGAGGATGGCCGACGCGGTGCATCGACCTGCCGTGTGATAAGGGAAACGGCGCGCCTTGGACCACCTCGTCAAGCCGATCCTGGTAGCGACGGCGAACGCACTGTGCGTCCTGGCAGTTGATGAGCGCTGAGCGAAGATTATCCTCACTTTCAAGCGAGGCTCCCTCGTCGGCGATGCGTTGATCGGCGAATGTCTTAAAGGCTGCGCGCTCCAGGGCGGCCAGGGCCGGATCGGCGCAGACCCATTCCTCGACTTGTTTCGGGATGGCTCGACCCGCCAGATAGCGGTCGTGGCAACTGGTCGGCGTTAGCGCCGCCGCGGGCCGCGCGACAAAGCTCGCGAACGCCGCCATTGCGAACACCAACAACAGACATCGCTTCAACGGACTCTTCCCAGCAAGATCGTGGCGGAAGCTTCAGTAGGGCATGGGATGTACGCTCGCCGCAACCGTTGGTACGTCCTGCCCAGCATCACCCAGCCGAGTCACGAAGGTAGTGGACGACCATGGCGTCACTGATGATCCAGGGCTGCGGTTCGGACGTGGGCAAGTCGACCCTGGTCGCCGGGCTCTGCCGATTGTTCGCCAACCGCGGCCTGACGGTCAGGCCGTTCAAGCCGCAGAACATGTCCAACAACGCCGCGGTCACCGCCGACGGCGGCGAGATCGGCCGGGCCCAGGCCCTGCAGGCGCTCGCCTGCCGCACGCCGGCCACCGTCCACATGAACCCCGTGCTGCTGAAGCCGCAGAGCGACCGCGGGGCCCAGGTGATCGTCCAGGGCAAGGTGGCCGGCAACTGGACCGCCCGCAGCTTCCAGGCCCTCAAGCCCGACCTGCTGGCCACCACGGTCGACAGCTACCGGCGGCTGGCCGCCGAGGCCGACCTGGTGCTGGTGGAAGGGGCCGGCAGCCCGGCCGAGACCAACCTGCGCCGCGGCGACATCGCCAATATGGGCTTCGCCCATGCCGCCGACGTGCCCGTCGCCCTGGTCGGCGACATCGACCGCGGCCATGTGATCGCCGCCCTGGCCGGGGCCCACCTGGTGCTCGACGCCGCTGACCGCGACCGCATAAAAGGCTTCATCATCAACAAGTTCCGCGGTGATCCTGCGCTGTTCGACGACGGCCGCCGGGAGATCGTCGCCCGCACCGGCTGGCCGGACCTGGGCATGGTCCCGTGGCTGGCCCCGGCCCGCGCCCTGCCCGCCGAGGACGCCGTGGCCCTGGAGCGGCCGGTTCGTCCCGACGGCGACGGCCGGGCCCGGATCGTCGTGCCGATGCTGGCGCGGATCGCCAATTTCGACGACTTCGACCCGTTGCGCGCCGACCCGGCCGTCGACTTCGCCTTCCTGCCGCCGGGAACGCCCGTGCCGGGCGACGCCGACCTGGTGATCCTGCCCGGGACCAAGGCCACCCTGGCGGACCTGGCCTTCCTGCGCGTCCAGGGCTGGGACATCGACATCCTGGCCCATGTGCGCCGCGGCGGCCGGGTGCTGGGGATCTGCGGCGGCTACCAGATGCTGGGCCGCACGGTGTCGGATCCGGAGGGGATCGAGGGCGCGCCGGGAACGGCGGCGGGGCTGGGCCTGCTGGACGTCGACACCGTGCTGGCCGGCGACAAGGTGCTGCGGGCCGCGACCGGACGGCTGGTCGAGGGCGGCGCCGCCTTCGCGGGCTACGAGATGCACATCGGCCGCACGACCGGTTCCGGGACGGCGCGCCCGCTGCTGGCGATGGACGGCGGCGCGGCCGAAGGCGCGGTCTCGGCTGACGGCCGGGTGGCCGGGGCCTATGTCCACGGTCTGTTCGAGCGCGGCGAGGCCCGCGCCGCCCTGCTGGCCCCGCTGGGCGTGGCGACCGCGCCGGGCGACCACGCCGGCCGGGTCGACGCGGCCCTCGACGAGATCGCGGCGATGCTGGAGCGGTCGCTCGATATCGCCGCCCTCGCCCGGATCGCCGGGCTGTAGGCGCGGTGCGCCCTTCGAGGCTCGCCTGACGGCTCGCACCTCAGGATGAGGAATTCAGCAAAACGCTCCTCATCCTGAGGCGCCCGCCCAGCGGGCCTCGAAGGACGCAGGACGACGACCGTTTCATCTCCGGCCGCGCTTCGCTTCCCCCGAGAGGACAAGCTAGGGTGGCGGTCGACGATTCCCCGCGAGGCCGCCCATGCCGACCGTCCGCCCGCTCTCCGCCCTGCGCGCCTTTCTCCGGAGCGAGTCGGCCGGCGGCCTGCTGTTGATGGGCGCCGCCGCCCTGGCCCTGGCGGTCGCCAATTCGCCGCTGGCCGACGGCTATTTCCACGCCCTGCACGTCAAGCTCGCCGGCCTCAGCCTGGCCCACTGGATCAATGACGGCCTGATGGCGGTGTTCTTCCTGCTGGTCGGGCTGGAAATCAAGCGCGAGATGGTCGACGGCGAGCTGTCCAGCTGGTCGCGGCGGGTGCTGCCCGGGGTCGCGGCCCTGGGCGGCATGCTGGTTCCGGCCCTGGTCTATGTCGCCGTCAATCTGAGCCAGCCGGCCAATCTGCGCGGCTGGGCCATTCCGGCCGCCACCGACATCGCCTTCGCCCTGGGGGTGCTGTCGCTGCTGGGGTCGCGGGTTCCCGGCTCGCTGAAGGTGTTCCTGGCCGCCCTGGCGATCATCGACGACCTGGGCGCGATCCTGATCATCGCCGTGTTCTACACCGACAGCGTCGCCCTCTGGGCCCTGGGCGGGGCCGCCGTCGCGGTGGCCGTGCTGGTCGCCCTGAACCGGCTGAAGGTCGCCAGCTTATGGCCCTATCTGCTTGTCGGGATTGTGCTTTGGGTGCTGTTCCTGAAGTCCGGCGTCCACGCCACCCTGTCGGGCGTGATCCTGGCCATGACCATCCCGATCACCAAGTCGCCGGCCCGGCCGGATGACGAGCATTCGCCGCTGCACCGGCTGGAGCACGGCCTCAATCCGTGGGTGGCCTATCTGATCGTGCCGGTGTTCGGCTTCGCCAACGCCGGCGTCGCCCTGGGCCAGGTCGGGGTCGCGGCCCTGGCCGCGCCAGCCACTCTGGGCGCGACCCTGGGGCTGTTCCTGGGCAAGCCGCTGGGGGTGGGCCTGTTCAGCCTGGCCGCCATCAAGCTGGGCTGGGCCCAGCGGCCCAACGGCGCCTCCTGGACCCAGCTGTTCGGCGTCTCGGCCCTGTGCGGCATCGGCTTCACCATGAGCCTGTTCATCAACAACCTGGCCTTCGACGCCGTCCTCCTGCAGGACGAGACCAAGATCGGCGTACTGGCCGGCTCGCTGCTGTCGGCCCTGCTGGGCTGGCTGGCCTTCAGCCTGGCCAAGGCGAAGTCGACCCGCTGAGCCGCCCCATCCTTCATTCCGTCTCCCCGGCGAAGGCCGGGGTCCAGATCATAGGGCTGTGTATTTCGGGTAAGCGTCCGGCGCCACGGCTGAATCTGGGCCCCGGCCTTCGCCGGGGAGACGGAGTAGGATGAGGGTTCTACCTGGTCCATCACCTCGAGGAGCTTTCGCCATGCGCGCCGCCGTCCTGTCCGCCGCCCTAACCCTGAGCCTGGGCGCCGCGAGCCCCGCCCTCGCCGCCCCGGTCGTGGCCGAGGTCAAGGTGTCGATCGGCCCGGAGCTGGCCGCGAAGACCAAGCTGCTGGGCCCGCGCGATTTCGCGGACCTGTCGAGCGCCCTGCGCCGGGCGGTCGAGCGCAAGCTGCGCCTGCGGCCGGGCGGCGGGACCCTGAACCTGGTGATCGAGGACGCCAAGCCCAACCGCCCGACGCCCGAGCAGCTGTCGCGATCGGCGGGGCTGTCGATGGAGAGCTTCGGGGTCGGCGGAGCGCGGATCGGCGGCGACTATGTCGACCCGGCCGGGGGCCGCACGCCGATCGCCTTCAGCTGGTACGAGACCGACATCCGCTGGGCCCGCTATGGCGGAACCTGGCACGACGCCGAGACCGCCTTCGACAAGCTGGCCGACCGCATCGCCAGGGACCAGTACGGCCCGGCGCGCTGAGCCTGCCCGGCGGCGGCTGGCGCGGGCGCGCGTCCTGGGCTATCGGCTGGAGGCCCCGCCAGATCCCCTTCTCGTCCGAGCCCGTATCGCATGTCCCAGCCCTCGCCGCTTCCGACGCCGCCGCACGACCCGCGCCACCCGCTCTTCACCCTGGTCGAGATCATGGCCCGGCTGCGCGACCCCGACGGCGGCTGCCCATGGGACCTGGAGCAGACCTTCGCCACCGTCGCCCCCTACACGGTCGAGGAGGCCTATGAGGTGGCCGACGCCATCGAGCGCGGCGACCTGGCCGACCTGAAGGAGGAACTGGGCGACCTGCTGCTGCAGGTGGTGTTCCATTCGCGGATGGCCGAGGAACAGGGCGCCTTCGACCTGGCCGGAGTGGCCGCGGCGATCAATGACAAGATGATCCGCCGGCATCCGCATGTGTTCGGCGACCACGCCTATGAGGACCAGGCCGCCCAGACAGCGGGCTGGGAGGCGCTGAAGGCCCAGGAACGCCAGGCCAAGGCCAAGGGCGGGGTGCTGGACGACGTGCCGGCCGGGCTGCCGGCCCTGACCCGCGCGGTCAAGCTGACCAAGCGCGCCGCCCGGGTCGGCTTCGACTGGCCCTCGACCGACCAGGTGCTCGACAAGCTGGCCGAGGAGATCGCCGAGCTGAAGGTCGAGATCGCCGCCGGCGACCGCGCCAAGGCCCGCGAGGAGCTGGGCGATCTGCTGTTCGTCGTCGCCAACCTGGCCCGCAAGCTCGACGTCGAGCCCGAGGACGCCCTGCGCGCCACCAACGCCAAGTTCGTGCGGCGGTTCGCGTTCATCGAGGCTGAACTGGCCAGAGACGGCCGCACCCCGGACCAGTCGGACCTGGCCGAGATGGACGGGCTGTGGGACGCGGCCAAGGCGGCGGAGAAAACGCTCAACACCAAGTCGTGACTTCACCCCCACAAGAGACCAGGTTGCGCTGCAACATATGCAGTGCAACATTGCCTCTACCTTAGGCGTAGCCTTGGAGGCGACGATGGTGCAGGCGCGTTCGGCCCTTGTCCTGCAAGGTGGTGGCGCGCTCGGCGCCTTTGAGTTGGGCGTGGCCCGCCGGCTCTACGGGGACCCTGATTTCGCGCCGGACCTGATCGCCGGCGTGTCGATCGGCGCCATCACCGCCGCCCTTCTGGCGCGTCCGGCCAAGGGCCTGACGCCGTTGCAGGCTCTTGAGCGGTTCTGGCGGGCGGTGGCGGTCTCGGGCTGGTTCCTGCCGCCGCCCCTGCGTTCCTACGCTTCGCTGCTCGGCAATCCCGCCTTTTACCTGCCGCGCTACGATTTCTACGACTTGGCGCGCTGGACCAACCTCTACGACACCGCCCCGCTCCGCGCGACCCTGGCGCAATTGCTTGATCTCGACGCCCTGGCCGACACCTCGGCCAAGCCTGGCCTATTGGTCACGGCCACCGACATCGAGGCCGGCGAGATCGAGGAGTTCTACAGCGGCGAAACGCCCCTGACCCTCGATCACATCCTGGCCAGCGGCAGCCTGCCGCCGTCGTTCCCCATGACCGTCATCGGGGGCAAGTCGTACTGGGATGGCGGGCTGTTCGACAACACGCCCCTGGGCGCGATCCTCGACCGCCTGGACGGGGGCGACCAGCGCACGGTCTATGTGATCAACCTGTTCCCCAACAAGGCGCCCGTCCCGACCAGCTTCGCCCAGGTCGCCGAGCGGACCCAGAATCTGCAATTCTGCAACAAGACCGCCCAGGATCTGAAACTGCTCCGGCGCTTCGACGAGGTCGCCGATCTGATGGAGGCCCTGGAGGCCCTGGCGGCCGACCATCCCGTGCGCCAGGACGCGCACTTCAAGACAGCCTATGCGGCGGTCAAGGCCCGCGGTTATGTCCGCGTACCGCACATCGTCGCCATCACCCGCGCCGAACAGGTCGAGGACTTCGGCGGCAGCGACTTCTCCCCCGAGACCATCGCGCGCCGGGCCCTGGAGGGCGAGGCGGAAGCCAACAAGGTGCTCGGCGCGTTCAAACCGGCCAGCGTGGCGGCCTGAGGCGAGCCCGGGCCGACAGACACGGCCCGTCCGTCCGGAAAGCCTAATCCCCGGTCGCCATCAGCCACACATCCGGGAACTGCCGCTCGAACCGGCCCAGGGCCTGGGCGTCGAGGCGGGCGATCAGGCGCACGCCGCCTTCGGCCTCGTCCTCGCGGCTTTCGACCCGGCCGTTGCGATAGATCCAGGCCAGGGCCTCGCCGTCCTTGGCCGCCAGCCGCACGGCGACCGGCGGGGTGTCGTCGATCAGGCCGCCAACCCGCCTGAGCAGCTCGACGCAGCCCTCGCCGGTGACCGCCGAGACCGTCGAGGCGCCCAGGCGGCGGGCCTGGCCGTCGAGAATCTCGCGGGCCTCGCCGTGGACCAGGTCGATTTTGTTCCAGACCTCGACCAGGGTCTTGCCGCCGTCGGCCTCGCCGTCCTCGCCCAGCACCTTCAGCTCGGCCAGCACCTTCTGGACGTCGCGGGCCTGGGCGTCGGTGTCGGGATTGGCCACGTCGCGCACGTGCAGCACCACGTCGGCCTCCTGCACCTCCTCCAGGGTGGCGCGGAAGGCCTCGACCAGCTCATGCGGCAGGTCGGAGATGAAGCCGACGGTGTCGGACAGGATGGCCGGCCGGCCGTCGGGCAGCTTCACCGTCCGCAAGGTGGGGTCGAGCGTGGCGAACAGCATGTCCTGGGCGACGACCGTCGCATGGGTCAGGCGGTTGAACAGGGTCGACTTGCCGGCGTTGGTGTAGCCGACCAGGGCGACGGTCGGGTACGGCACCTTCTTGCGGGCGCTGCGGTGCAGGGTGCGGGTGCGCCGCACCTCCTCCAGCTCGCGCTTGAGCTTGCCGATGGTGCCGGCGATCAGGCGGCGGTCCAGCTCGATCTGGGTTTCGCCGGGCCCGCCGGTGTTACCCGTGCCGCCGCGCTGGCGTTCCAGGTGGGTCCAGGTGCGGACCAGGCGCGAGCGCTCGTAGTCCAGCCGCGCCAGCTCGACCTGCAGCTTGCCCTCGCGGGTGCGGGCCCGGCGGGCGAAGATCTCGAGGATCAGGCCGGTGCGGTCGACGACCTTGACGTTCAGGGCCCGTTCCAGATTGCGCTGTTGGACAGGGGTCAGCTGGTCGTCGAACACCGCGACGTCGATCTTCTCGACCTCGCAGACGGCGGCGAATTCCTCGATCTTGCCCTTGCCGAACAGGGTGGCGGGGGTGACCAGGCGCAGGGGCGCGATCGTCGTCTCGACGACGTCGAGGTCCAGCGCCAGGGCCAGGCCGACGGCCTCCTCGAGGCGCGCCTTGGGATCACGCGCCTCGAGGGCCGACTGGCCGCGCACCGGGCGCACGGGATGGATCACGAACGCCTTCAGAACCGGCGTCGCGTGGTCGATGGATTTCGAAGTGGATTTGGTCAAACGTCAGGAATCAATCGTCTTGATCAGCACTGGGCTCGTACAGCTGCACGGGCTGGGCCGGCATGATCGTCGAAATGGCGTGCTTGTAGACCAGCTGGGACTGGCCGTCGCGGCGGAGCAGGACGCAGAAGTTGTCGAACCAGCTGACAACGCCCTGCAGCTTCACGCCGTTCACCAGGAAGATGGTCAGCGGCGTCTTCGACTTGCGCACGCTGTTCAGGAAGGTGTCCTGAAGGTTTTGTTTTTTCTCGGTCGACATGGGGATTCCCCTCTTATTGTTTTGGAGGGCCACACGCCCCCCACACAAACAAGTCCATGCTAATGCATTTTCCGCAGGTTGGTATGACCAATCCGACAAGAAAATGCGCGAAGGCGCCGATCGCCGGTTTTTGAGGCCTAGATCGCCGACGCCTTGGCGCGCTCGATATAGAGACGCCGCAGCCGGCTCGCCAGGGGTCCGGGTTTTCCGTCGCCGACCGGCGTGCCGTCGATGCTGACAATCGGCAGCACCAGGGTGCCGGCCCCGGTGACGAAGGCCTCGCGGGCCGCCTTGGCCTCCTCGACCGTGAACGGCTGCTCGGCGACGGCCAGGCCCTCGCCGGCGATCACCTCCAGCAGCGAGCCGCGGGTGACGCCGCGCAGGATGTTGGCCTGGGTGTCGCGGGTGCGCAGGCGGCCCTCGGCGTCGACGATCCAGGCGTTGGACGAGGCGCCCTCGGTGACCAGGCCCAGCTCGTCGACGAACCAGGCCTCGACCGCGCCATGCTCCCGGGCGACCTGCTTGGCCAGGGCGTTGGGCAGCAGGCCGATCGACTTGATGTCGCAGCGGCCCCAGCGCGTCTCCGGCACGGTGACCACCGCCTGGCCCCTGGCGGCCCTGGCCTCGGCGGCGGCGCGGTCGACGCTCTTGGCGGTGATCACCACGGCCGGCGGCACGGCGGGATTGGGGAAGGCGTGGTCGCGCGGGGCGACGCCGCGGGTCACCTGCAGATAGACCAGGCCCTCGCGCACCTTGTTGCGGCGGACCGCCTCGCGCAGCACCACGCTCAGGGCCTTTTCGCTCATCGGACGGGCGATGCGCAGTTGGTCCAGGCTGCGCCACAGCCGGGCGAAGTGGCCGGCGGCGTCGGCCAGCTTGCCGTCGAACACCGCCCACACCTCATAGACCCCGTCGGCCAGCTGGTAGCCGCGGTCCTCGATATGCACGGCGGCCTGGCCGTGGGGGACGAAGCGGCCGTTGACATAGGCGAAACGCGACATGGCTCAGTTCCTCGAAAGCGCCGCATCACGGCGCCAAACACACACAATCCGTCTTCCCGGCGAAGGCCGGGATCCAGATTCATCCAGAGCGGCCCGTGGGTTTCACCTGGACCCCGGCCTTCGCCGGGGAGACGGATGAAAATTGGCCCAACGCATAAATGCCTATTCTTCCTCTTCCACCCTCGCCCCCGCCACGCCCAGGGACTTGAGCTTCCGGTGCAGGGCCGAGCGCTCCATGCCGATGAAGTTGGCGGTGCGCGAGATGTTGCCGCCGAACCGCAGGATCTGGGCGTTGAGATATTCGCGCTCGAACAGCTCGCGGGCCTCGCGCAGCGGCAGGGCGATGATCCGCTCGGCCCCGATCGCCCCGGCGTTGCCGCCGGTCGGCTGGTCGTTGGCGTTGAGCATCTCGGCGGTGATCAGGTCGCCCGGCTCGCCGGAGGCCAGGATCAGCATCCGCTCGACGTTGTTGCGCAGCTGGCGGACATTGCCCGGCCAGGCCTGCACCTGCAGGGTCGCCAGGGCGTCCTCGCCCAGCCGCCGCCGCTGCAGGCCGGTGGCCTCGCAGATGCGGTCGACGAAATAGCTGATCAGCTCGGGGATGTCCTCGCGGCGCTCCGCCAGCCCCGGCACCCGCACCGGCACCACGTTCAGGCGGTGGAACAGGTCCTCGCGGAAGCGGCCGGCGGCGATCTCGTCGCGCAGGTCGCGCGAGGTCGAGGAGATCACCCGCACGTCGACCTGGACGTCGTTGTCGCCGCCCACCCGCCGGAAGCGCTGCTCGACCAGAACCCGCAGGATGCGGCTCTGGGTCTCGCGCGGCATGTCGGCGACCTCGTCGAGATAGAGGGTGCCGCCGTGGGCGCGCTCGAACACCCCGATCTTGCGCGGCCGCCCGCCCTCGCCCTCCTCGCCGAACAGCTCGACGTCGAGGCGCTCGGGGGCCATGCCGGCGGCGCTGACGGCCACGAACTCGTTGCGCAGCCGGGTGCTGGAGCCGTGGATCAGCCGCGCCACCAGCTCCTTGCCCGAGCCGGGCGGGCCCGAGACCAGCACGCGGCTGTTGGCCGGGGCGACCTTGGCGATCAGCTGCCGCAGGGCCTGGGCCGCCGCCGACTTGCCCATCAGCCCGTCGGAGCTGAAGCTCTGCACCCGCAGCCGGCGGTTTTCGCGCTTGAGGTTGGCCGCCTCCAGCGCCCGCTCGACCACCAGCAGCAGCCGGTCGGACTTGAACGGCTTTTCCAGGAACTCGTAGGCCCCGCGCTTGATGGCGCTGACGGCGGTCTCGATATTGCCGTGACCCGAGATCATGATCACCGGCAGGTCGGGATCCAGCGACTTGACCATGTCGAGCAGCTCCAGCCCGTCCATGCCGCCGCCCTGCATCCAGATGTCCAGCACCAGCAGGGCCGGCTTGCGGGCCCGCAGGGCGGCCAGCGCCTGGTCGGAATCGGCCGCCACCCGAACGGCGTAGCCCTCGTCCTCCAGGATCCCGGCCACCAGTTCGCGGATATCGACCTCGTCGTCGACCACAAGCACGTCAGCGCTCATATCATCTCCTCTACGCCACTCTGTGCGTTGGTCGCGGCGAGCCGCGCGGTGGTGGGGAACCTCAGAATCACCCGGGCGCCGGTTCCGTTCAGCGCATCGGTCAGGACCAGGTCGCCCTCGTGGTCTTCCATGATCCGCTTGACGATCGCCAGGCCAAGCCCGGTGCCCTTCTCGCGGGTCGTCACATAGGGCTCGGTCAGCCGGTCGCGGTCGCGAGTCGGCAGGCCCACCCCGTTGTCCTCGACGATGACGCACAGGTCGTCGTCGTCCGAGACCAGCCGGGCGACGATGCGTCCGGTCGGTTCCGGCGCGGCGTGGCGGCGGGCGCCGACCGCCTCGCCGGCGTTCTTGAGAATGTTGGTCAGGGCCTGGCCGACCATCCGGGCGTCGCAGCTGATCCAGACGTCCTCGCCGGGCTCGTCGAACGCCACCTCGGTCTCGCTGTCGGCGAAGCGCTGGGCGAACACCGCCTGGCGCAGCATCTCGGTCAGGTCTGCCGGCGCGAAGCGCGGCGCCGGCATCCGGGCGAAGGCCGAGAACTCGTCGACCATGCGGCCGATGTCGCCGACCTGGCGGATGATGGTCTCGGTGCAGCGATCGAAGGTCTCCAGGTCGCCGGTGATGTCCTTACGGTACTTGCGGCGGATGCGTTCGGCCGACAGCTGGATCGGGGTCAGCGGGTTTTTGATCTCGTGGGCGATGCGGCGGGCGACGTCCTTCCAGGCGGCGTTGCGCTGGGCGGCCACCAGGCGGGTGATGTCGTCGAAGGTCAGGACCAGGCTCTCGGCCGCGTGGCCGGCGGCCCGCACCCGCAGGCGGCGCGACTCGCCGCCGCGCACGACGTCGACCTCGACCTCGGCGTTGGCGCGGCCGCCGCTGATCTCCTGGACCACGGCGTCGAACTCCGGGGCCGCCTCGGCCAGGAAGCGGCCGACGGCCTCTTCGTCCAGGGCCAGCAGGTCGCCGGCCCGCCGGTTCAGCGCCGTGATCCGGCCGTCGGCGTCCAGCCCCACCACCCCGGCGCTGACCCCCGACAGCACGGTTTCGATGAACTGCCGCCGCGACTCCGCGTCAAGGCTGGCCACCCGCAGCGCGGCCTGCTGGGCCTGCAGGTCGGTGGTCATCATGTTGAAGGCCACCGACAGGGCGCGGATCTCCTCGGGGCCATGCTGCACGTCGACCCGGGCGTCGAGGTCGCCGGCCGACACCCGGCCCGCCGCCTGGACCAGGCCCGACACCGGCGCGGCGATCGAGTTGGCGGCCGCGATGCCCACCCAGACCGCGGCGACCAGCACCAGCAGGGCCGTCTCGACATAGCTGAGGGCGAAGATCACCTGGATGCGGTCGCGATTGTGGGCGGCGTCGCGATAGGACACCAGCGAAGCCTCGGTCTCCTTCAGGTGGGCCATGATCCCCTGGTCGACCCCGCGGGCGATGTAGAGATAGGCGTCGGGGAAGGCCTTCAGGCGGTAGAGGGCGCGGAACAGGTCCTCGGACGCGAACTGTTCGGCCGAAACGTCGCCGGTGTCGGTGGCGCGGAAGGTCGAGGGAGGCGGGGCCAGGAACGGCGGCGCGTTTTCGATCTCGGCGCGGGCCAGCACCCGTCCGTCGCGGTCGAGGATGTAGGCGGCGGTGAAGCCGTTGTCCCGCGTCAGGCCGGTCAGGAAATGGCCAAAGGCGACCGGCGATTGCGACAGCGCCGGCGCCGCCTCGTTGAGCTCGTTGGCCATCGGGCTGATGTGTTCGCCGATGTAGTTCTTCTGCTGTTCGACATAGGAGCGGGCGACCTTGGCCGAGTTCTCGACTACCGTCGTGACCCGGGCGCTGAACCACCCCTCCACGCCGCGATTGACCAGCACGCCGAAGAACAGGGCGACGATGACCGCCGGGGCCACCGCCGCCAGCGAGAACAGGCCCACGAAGCGCAGGTGCAGGCGGGCCCCGGCGTCGCTGGCCCGGGCGTCGACCAGGTCCACCAGCCGCCAGCCGACGATGCCGGCGACGCAGAGGATCAAGGCCAGGTTGAAGCCCAGCACCGCCAGGATGATCGTCGTGGCCGGCCCGATCGGTCCGGTGGCCGGCGGCGACGAGGCCAGGCCCACCGCCGTGGCCGTCAGGGCGACGGCGAAGCCATAGGCCACGCCCAGGGTGTAGCGCGACCGCAGCAGGCCGCGCCACCAGGCCCGGCTGAACCGGGCCGGCGGTCCCTCAACTTCCAGGACGGATGGAACGGACGCCATTGACCAAGTCTAAGGGCGACTGTGCCCCAAACTCAACAGGTATGTGCCAATTAAGCGTCAGCGGTGAACCGCAGACCGGCGCTAACGCCGTCCGCGAGTCATCTCCACGCCCAGGTCCTGGATCTTCTTGCGCAGGGTGTTGCGGTTGAGACCCAGGATCTCGGCCGCCCGCACCTGGTTGCCGCGGGTCGCCGACAGGGTCAGCTGGATCAGCGGCCGCTCGACCTCCTGCAGCACCCGGTCATAGAGCCCGGCCGCCGGCACGCCGTCCGGCTGATCGGCGAAGTGCGACGACAGGTGGCGCTCGACCAGGCTCGCCAGGGTGACCGGACCTTCGTCGGCATGGGCGGCGGGGGCGTGGTCCTGCAGCTCGCGATCGACGATGCGGGCGGTGATCAGCTCCTCGGCATAAAGGGCGCACATCCGCCGGATCAGGTTCTCCAGCTCGCGCACGTTGCCCGGCCAGGCGTGGGTCTTCATCCGGTCCAGGGCGCTGGAATCGATGGTCTTGGCCGGCAGGCCCTCGCGGTTGGCGCGCAGCAGGAAGGTGCGGGCCAGGTCCGGGATGTCCTCGGTGCGGTCGCGCAGCGGCGGCAGGCGCACCGGGGCGACGTTGAGGCGGAAGAACAGGTCCTCGCGGAACAGCCCCTGCTGGATCAGGCCGCGCAGGTCGCGGTTGGTGGCGGCGATGATCCGCACGTTCGGCCGGCGGCCGGTCTTGGGATTGAGCACCGGCTCGGTGCCGTCGATCACCCGCAGCAGGCGCGTCTGGGCGTCCAGCGGCATGTCGCCGATTTCGTCGAGGAACAGGGTGCCGCCGTCGGCCTCGATCAGCCGGCCCATGTCGCCCTCGCCGCGCCCGAACAGCTCGGTCTCGACCCGTTCGCGCGGCACGGCGGCCAGGTTGATGACCACGAACTTGCCGTCGCGGCGGCGGCCCAGCTCGTGCAGGGCGCGGGCGACCAGCTCCTTGCCGGTGCCGCTCTCGCCGAGGATCAGCACGGTCAGGTCGGCGCCGACCAGCCGGGCGATGGTGCGATAGACCTCCTGCATCGGAGCCGAGCGGCCGATCAGCGGCAGGCGCTCGTCGCGCATGGCCCGAGCCTGGGCCTTGGAGGCCTCGGCGTCGACCGGTCGCGAAAGGGCGCGGCGGGCCGCGGCGGTGACGTCGTCGAGGTCGAAGGGCTTGGAGACATATTCGAACGCCCCGGCGTCGGCGGCGTTGACCGCCGTCAGCAGGGTGTTCTGGGCGCTCATCACGATGATCGGCAGCTTAGGCCGTTCCTTGCGGATGCGCGGCAGCACGTCGAAGACGTTCTCGTCGGGCATCATCACGTCGGTGACGACCAGGTCGCCCTCCCCGTCCATCACCCACTTGAGCAGGGTGGTGGCGTTGCCCGTCGCCCGCACCTGATAGCCGAGGCGGGTGAAGGCCTGGCTGAGCACCAGCCTTACCGAGCTGTCGTCATCGGCGATCAGGATCTTCTTGCTGGCGGCGTTCATGCGTGGGCGTCTCCGGAAAGCTTTGCAGTCGCCATGGGCAGCAGCACGCGGAACACGGTGCGGCCGGGCTCGGATTCGAAGTCGATCAGGCCGCCGTGGCTGGTCACCAGCTTGGTGACCAGGGCCAGGCCCAGTCCGGTGCCGTTGGCCTTGGTGGTGACGAACGGCTGGAACAGGTGGTCGCGCAGGCTGGGCGGCACGCCCGGGCCGTTGTCCTGGACGCGGATCTCGATCGGCGCGCCGGCGGCGGCCTTGCCGTCGGCGCCGCGCACCCGCACGCCGGGCCGCCAGGCCGTGGAGATCGACAGGATGCCCTGGCCGTCGCCGCGCGCGTGGGCGGCCTCGGCGGCGTTCTTGACCAGGTTCAGGAACACCTGGATCAGGTGGTCCTCGTCGCCCCAGACGTCGGGCAGCGACGGGTCGTAATGCTCCTGCAGGGCCAGGCCGTCGGCGACGCCGTTGACGACCAGGGCGCGGACGCGGTCCAGCACCTGGTGGATGTTGACCGCCTCGCGCGGGCCGGGAACCTCGTCGGAAAAGGCTTCCATCCGGTCGACCAGGCGGCGGATGCGGTCGGTCTCGTCGACGATCAGTTGGGCCAGGGGCTGGTCGGCGGCGCTGGCCCCCGTCTTCAGCAGCTGGGCCGCGCCGCGGATGCCGGCCAGCGGGTTCTTGATCTCGTGGGCCAGCATGCGGCCCAGACCCACCACCGAACGCAGGCCGGCGGCGTCCGAGGCCCGCTCGACGCCGAGCACGCCCTTGACGTGCAGGGTCAGCAGCACCGAGCCGTCGCCCAGCGGCGCGGCGGCGCCGTCGGCCTCGAACGGCGGCTGGCCGAACAGATTGACCTCGACCCCGTGCTCGCGGACCAGGGCGCCTTCGAACAGGGCGCGGTCCATCATCGAGACCAGCACCGAGCCGGGCGGCAGGGCGGCGCGGAAGCGGCCGCGGGCCAGCAGCGACAGCCCCTGGCCGAACAGGGCCTCGGCCGCCTCGTTGACGGCGACCAGGGCGCCCTCGTGGTCGACGACCAGGGCCGGTTCGGGGCTGAGGTCGAAAGCGGCGACCTTCAGGCCGTCGGCGATCTTGGCGGGAATGACCCGGGCGTGGTGGTCGCTCATGCCGCCAGCCTCCGATCGTCGAGCCACAGGGCGGCCAGGCCGTCCTCGATGGCGGCGGGGTCCTCCAGCCGGCACAGGGCGGCGCGAGCGGCGCGCCGGGCCTCGGCCTCGCCCGGCCACGGGGCGGCGTCGATATAGGAGGCCAGGTGCTTGCGGAACATCTTCAGCCCCAGCCGCGGCCCGTAGAAGTTCAGGCTGCGGCGGAAATGGGTGACGGCGATGGCCAGGCGCTCCTGCGCGTCCGGCTCGCGGAAGCCCAGGCCGCTCAGCGACGCCTCGATGGCCTGGGCGATCCAGGGACGGCCGTAGACGCCGCGGCCGATCATCACCCCGTCGGCCCCCGACTGGTCCAGGGCCCGGCGGGCGCTGTCGCCGTCGACGATGTCGCCATTGACCAGCACCGGCACGCCGACCGCCGCCTTGACGGCCGCCACCGCGCTCCAGTCGGCGACGCCCTTGTAGAACTGGCAGCGGGTGCGGCCGTGGACCGTGATCGCCTGGGCCCCGGCGTCGACGGCGCGGCGGGCGATGTCGGCGGCGTTGCGGCTGTCGTCGTCCCAGCCCAGGCGCATCTTGACGGTGACCGGGGTGTCGACGGCCTTGACGGCGGCGGCGACCAGGGCCTCGGCCAGGTCCGGCTCGCGCATCAGAGCCGAGCCCGAGGCTGCGCCCTTGGTGACTTCCTTGGCGGGGCAGCCGAAGTTCAGGTCGATGATCTGGGCTCCGGCCTCGGCGGCCAGGCGCGCGCCCTGGGCCATGAAGGCCGGGTCGCGGCCGACCAGCTGCACCACCATCAGCGGCAGGCCCTCGCCCACCGCCGCGCGCCGCACCACGTCGGGCCGGCCGCGGGCGAATTCGGCGCAGGCGACCATCTCGGTGGCCACATAGGCCGCGCCGAGGCGGGTCGCGGTTTCCCGGAACGGCAGGTCCGAAACGCCGGTCATCGGCGCGATCCAGACACGCCCCGGCACTTCAACCTTACCGACTGCGAGGCCGTTGCTCATTTTATGATCATCCCCATCGCACTCTTTTTAGGCATATTGTGCGGCGCCGTAAAGCCCTCCTTCTCTGGACAAGCTCCGATGAGAGGCTAAACAGCCGGCATGAACTTTTCCGCCGTCATCGTCGCCGCGGGTTCGGGGACCCGGGCCGGACCCGGCCAGGCCAAGCAGTGGCGGGATTTGGCGGGCAAGCCGGTCCTGCGCTGGTCGGTCGAATCCTTATTGAACGCCGGTGTAAAAAAACTTGTGATCGTGGCTAATCCTGACGCCCGCGGGGTCCTGGAAGACTCACTCAGGGATTTGTCCGGATGGACAACAACCTGCGGGGGCGCGACTCGGGCGCTGTCGGTGCAGGCCGGCCTGGCCGCCCTCGCCGACCGTCCGGCCGACGAGCCGGTGCTGGTCCATGACGCCGCCCGACCCTTCCTCGGCGCCGCAGCAATTGAGGGCGTCCTAAGAGCCTTGGCCGACGCCGATGGCGCAATTCCAGGCTTGCCGGTGGCCGATACGCTGAAAAGCGGGGCGGTCGATGCGGGCCTTGTCACAAAACCGCGCGACAATCTCTGGCGGGCCCAGACCCCCCAGGCCTTCCGCCGCGATCGCCTGCTGGCCGCCTACGCCGCCTGGACCGGCCCGGGCGAGCCCACCGACGACGCCCAGGTGGTCGAGCAGGCCGGCGGCCGGGTGATCGTGACGCCGGGCGACCCGATGCTGATGAAACTGACCTATCCGGAGGACTTCGCCATGGCCGAACGGCTGGCGGGCGCGACCCGCGTCACCCGCATGGGCCAGGGCTTCGACGCCCACCGCTGGGGACCCGGCGAGTCGGTCTGGCTGTGCGGGGTCGAGATCACCCACGACCAGACCCTGATCGGCCATTCCGACGCCGACGCCGGCCTGCACGCCCTGACCGACGCTATCCTCGGGGCGATCGGCGAAGGCGACATCGGCGACCACTTCCCGCCCACCGATCCGCAATGGAAGGGCGCGTCTTCCGACCGCTTCCTCAGCCACGCCGTCGAGCTGGTCCACCGGCGCGGCGGGACCCTGGTCAATGTCGACGTCACCCTGATCTGCGAGCGGCCGAAGATCAAACCGCACCGGGCGGCCATGCGCGAGCGGCTGGCGACGATCCTCGGCCTGCCCCTCGACCGGGTCAGCGTCAAGGCCACCACCACCGAGGGCATGGGCTTCACCGGCCGCGGCGAAGGCCTGGCGGCCCAAGCGATCGCCGTCGTCGAGACGCCGGCCTGATTTGGACGAGAGCCCGTCGCGCGATAGAGGAACCGCGCGACAGAGATCAGCCGCTCTTGCCGACCTCGCGAACGACATCCAGGAACGCCCGTAGCGCCAGCGGCGGCGCCCGATGCCCGGGATAATAGACCGCCACCGCCTCCGTCGCGCTCAGCCACGGCGACAGGACTTCGCGCACCTGCCCCGCCGCCAGCGCGGCGGCGGCGGCCGGCTCGGCCACATAGGCCACGCCCAGCCCCTCGACGGCGGCCTCGACCATCAGGTCCTCGTCGTCGAGGATGATCGATCCGGCCGTGTCGATCGTCATGGCCTGGCCGTCCCGTTCGAACTCCCAGCGATAGAGCCGGCCGCTCGGCAGCCGATGGCCGATGCAGCGATGCGTCCTGAGGTCGTCGGGCGTGTCGGGCGCGCCGGCGCGATCCAGATAGGCCGGCGAGGCGACGCACACGAACCGCAGCGGACGCGTCAGCGGCACGGCGATCATGTCCCGCGGGATCGACTCCACGAGCCGCACCCCCGCGTCGAACCCGCCGGCCACGATGTCGATCAGTTCGCCGTCGACGACGATGTCCACGGTCACGTCGGGATGGCGCTGCGACAGGCGCGGAAGGACGTCCCGGACGATCAGCGCCGCCGCCACCCGCGGCGCATTGATGCGGACAGCGCCCGCCACGCCGCCGCGGAACCCTGCGACGCTCTCCAGGGCCTCGTCCAGCGCCGCGAGCGCCGGCTGCAGGCGAGCCAGCAACTGAAAGCCTGCCTGGGTCGGCGAAACGCTCCGGGTCGTGCGGTTGAGCAGACGCATGCCCAGGCGCGTCTCGAGGGCCCGCATCGTGTGGCTCAAGGTGGAGGGCGCCGCGCCCAGTTCGTCGGCCGCGCGACGGAAGCTCCGGTGGGTGGCGACCACCACGAAGGCCGTCAGATCGTTGAGCGAGGGGCGCGACATTGATGGGGATTTTACAGCATCTCATACGTATTTCACGCCCTAATCCAGCAATCACCCGCGCCTATCTCGTTTCGGTCGGCGGGACCTCCCCGCCTGTCCAAGCCGAAAGGAAACAGACATGACGAAGCGCGACGCCATCTTCCCCGCCGGCCGCCACGCCCTCTACGATCTCCACCAATATTCGGCCGCCATCCGCTCCGGCGACCTGCTCTTCGTCTCCGGCCAGGTCGGCAGCCGCGAGGACGGTTCGCCCGAACCCGTGTTCGAGGACCAGGTCCGCCGGGCGTTCGCCAATCTTCGCGCGGTCCTGGCCGCCGCCGGCTGCGACCTCGGCGACGTCGTGGACGTGACCACCTTCCATACCCAGCCGGAGACGCAGATCGAGACGGTGCTGGCGGTCCGCGCCGAGGAAATCGGCGATCCGCCCTATCCGAACTGGACGGCCGTCGGCGTGACCTGGCTGGCCGGCTTTGATTTCGAGATCAAGGCCATCGCCCGCATTCCGCAATGATCGGGGGCGACGCTCCATCCGGATGGTCCCAGACCAGGGACGAGCGAGGGAAAGCGCACGTCGGGGGATGACGGACTCAGGGGCGGTTGCCAAGATGGCCCCAAGGAGTCCGCCATGTTCCCGCTTGAAATCGAGACCCTCGCCCGCCTGCTGATCGAAGAGGCGCGGGAGAAATCCCTGCGGCTGGTCACCGCCGAAAGCTGCACCGGGGGGCTGGCGGCCGGGGCGATCTGCGCGATTTCGGGGGCGTCCGACGTCTTCGAGCGCGGCTTCGTCACCTACACCAACCGCGCCAAGTCCGAGATGCTGGGGGTGCCGGGCGAGGTGATCGCCGACCACGGGGCGGTGTCGGAGGTGGTGGCGCGGATGATGGCCGAGGGGGCGCTGGAGGCCAGCAACGGCCATGTGGCGGTGTCGATCACCGGCGTGGCCGGCCCCGGCGGCGGCTCGCCGTTGAAGCCGGTCGGCACGGTGCATTTCGCCGTGGCCCGCGCCAACCGCTCGGTCGTCCATCGCCATGAACGCTTCGACGGCGACACCCGCGCGGCCGTGCAGCTGGCGGCGGTGCGCACGGCGCTGGAGCTGCTGCGCGAGGCCGTCGCCTGATGCCCGAGGCCGCGCCCAACACCTGGCGGCGGTTCGTCGCGGTCGGCCTGCCGCGCTCGGCCCTGGCCGCGGCGGCCTCGCGCCAGACCGAGTGGCGCCACGCCATCCGGGTGTCGTGCGCCGTGGTCGCCGCCTACGCCCTGGCCACCCTGCTGCGACTGCCGCAGGGCTATTGGGCGGTGTTCACCGCGGTGATCATCGTCCAATCCAGCCTGGGGGCGACGATCACCGCCTCGATCGAGCGGTTGATGGGCACCGCGGTCGGGGCCGCGGTCGGGGCCGGGGCGGCGATGCTGCACGCCCGCTGGCCCGAGGCCGGCGGGCCGATCCTGGCGGTCACCGCCGCCCTGCTCGCCTTCCTGGCCGCCGTCCGCCCGGCCTTCAAGGTCGCCCCGATCACCGCCGTGATCATGCTGATCGGCACGACCACCCACCTGGATCCACTGGTCGCCGCCTTCCTGCGGGTGGCCGAGATCACCGTCGGCAACGTGGTCGGCATCGCCGCCACCCTGCTGATCTTTCCGGCGCGGGCCCATGGCTCGGTGGTCAAGCAGGCCACCCGCACCGCCGACCTGCTGGCCGAGGTGCTGGATCACTACGCCCGCAAGCTGCGCGGCGAGGCGACCGATTTCGAGCCCCGCGACCACTACGACGCCACCCTCAAGGCCCTGGCCAGCCTGCAGACGGCCATGGCCGAGGCTGACCGCGAGAGCGCCACCCGGCTCAGCGACCAGTCGGTGACCGACGCCCTGCCCCGCACCCTGTGGCGGCTGCGCAACGACTGCGTGATGATCGGCCGGGCCCTGCGCGAGACCCTGCCCGCCCCCGGCCTGGCCCCGCCGGCGGCGACCATGCTGACAGCCTGCGCCGGATTCCTGCGCGCCTGCGCGGCCCTGCTGGCGGACGGCCCCCGCCCCGACCGGATCGCCTTCGCCCAGGCCCACCAGGCCTTCCAGACTGCGGTCGAGACCCTGCGCGAGACCGGCGGCACCCGCGCCCTGGCCTTCGACGACGCAGCCCGGGTGTTCGGCCTGGTGTTCTCGATCGAGAACCTGTTCGGCAATCTCGGCGACTTCGAGGAGCGGGTCGAGGAGACGGCCGGCAAGCGGGGGTGAGCGCCATGTCGATGTCGCCGCTCATTTTCGGACGGTTGGTGCGTGAATACGGGTCGCGACGTCAATTGTCGGACAAAAGTGCTTGTGGACATTGCCTCCGGTGCGGTAGCAAAGGCGCAAAAGGGGAAACGTCATGCGCCATCGGTCGAAATCGCCCGGCATTGTCATGTCCGGGCTGGCGGCCTGCGTGGCCTTGACGCTAGGCGCGGCGCCGGCGTCGGCGCTGGATCGGCACGGTCCGGCGGCGAGCGCGCCCAAGGGCCTGTCGACCGCGACCTGGACGCCGGACAACGGCGACGGAACCTTCACCAATCCCCTGTTTTATGACGAATTCTCGGATCCGGACCTGATCCGCGTCGGCGACTGGTTCTACCTGACCGGCACCACCATGCACACCATGCCGGGCCTGCCGATCCTGCGCTCGAAGGACCTGGTCAACTGGGAATTCGTCGCCTACGCCCTGGACAAGCTCGACCTCGGCCCGGCCTACCGGCTGGAGGACGGCCAGAACATCTATGGTCAGGGTATTTGGGCGCCGTCCTTCCGCTACCATGACGGCAAATTCTACATCTTCTCGAACGTCAACCACAAGACGACCCAGATGTTCACGGCTACGGATCCGAAGGGGCCGTGGACGCGCACGCCGATGAAGCGCAGCTTTCACGACCTGTCGGTCCTGTTTGACGACGACGGCAAGGCCTATGTGGTCTGGGATCACCAGACGATGCACCTGGCCCAGCTGACGGACGACCTGACCGACATCGTTCCGGGCACCGAACGCGTCCTGTTCGCCAAGGACGCCGGCATGGGCGAAGGCGCGCATTTCTACAAGATCGACGGCAAGTACTACATCATCAGCGCCAACTACGCCGGCGGCTTCCGGATGCCGGCGGCGCGGGCGGACCATGTGCTGGGCCCCTACGAGGTCAATCAGGCGATCAGCCTGCACGAAGACTTCGGCATGGCGTCGAGCAAGCGCACGGGCTCGCCCAAGCCGCCGTTCACGTTCTGGGGGCCTACCCCCGCCGCCAAACATGACCTGGCGCTGCACCAGGGGGGCGTCGTCCAGACGCCCGCGGGTGAATGGTGGGGCTTTTCGATGATGGATTTCAATTCCGTCGGTCGCCTGCTCAGCCTGTCGCCGATCACCTGGAAGGACGGCTGGCCCTATTTCGGCCTGCCGGGCAACCTGACGCGCACGCCGCGGACCTGGGTGAAGCCCAAGACCGCCACGCCGCAGCCGGTGCGCGTACCCTTCCGCCGTAG
Organism: Caulobacter sp. LARHSG274; assembly: GCF_052871235.1. Classification (NCBI taxonomy): domain Bacteria; kingdom Pseudomonadati; phylum Pseudomonadota; class Alphaproteobacteria; order Caulobacterales; family Caulobacteraceae; genus Caulobacter; species Caulobacter sp. LARHSG274. The sequence goes on from NZ_JBIXJO010000008.1 coordinate 28,223, forward strand.
CGACGACTTTTCGGCGCCGAAGCTCCAGCCCCTGTGGCAATGGAACCATGTCCCTGTCGACGACAAGTGGTCGTTGTCGGAGCGACCGGGCTTCCTGCGGCTTCACGCCCTGCCGGCGACCACGTTCTACGACGCGCGCAACACCCTGACCCAGCGGGCGATCGGGCCGATGTCGATGCCGACCGTCCTGCTCGACGCGTCGAACCTGAAGCCGGGCGACACGGCCGGCCTGGGCCTGCTCAACCTGCCCTATGCGACCCTGGGCGTCGAAAAGCGCGCCGACGGGCTCGACGTGGTCCTTTATGACCAGCGCCCCGACAAGACGGTGCGGGTGAAGATGACCGGGACGCGCGCCTGGCTGCGGGCCGACTGCGACTTTCTCACCGAACGGGCGCGCTTCAGCTATTCATTTGACGGCGTCACCTTCACGCCGATCGGCGACGAGGTCGAGCTGTTCTACCAGACCTTCACCTTCCAGGGCGTTCGCTACGGCTTGTTCAACTACAACACGACCGGCGCCGAGGGCGGTTTCGCCGATTTCGACAGTATCGACGTCCATCAGCCCCATACCCACGGCCTGATGCGGCCCATTCCCTATGGCCGATCGATCCGGCTGGCGTCGTTCCACGCGACGACCGGACTGGCGGCCAGCGGTCGAGGTCTGGCTTCGGCCGCCCCGACGCGGTTCGAGGTCGTTGACCGCCGGCTGGGCCGCGTCGCCCTGCGATCGGGCGGGCGCTATGTCACCGTCGACAAGGATGGAGCGGTGACGCTTGCGGCCGGCTCGTCCGGCGCGGCGCAAAGCTTCCAATGGATCGAAACGCCGACGGGTGAACTGGTGCTGATGTCCTTGGCCACCAACCGCTTCCTGCGCATCGATCCGCAGAGTGGGGACATTCGGGCCGACAGTCCCGGCCCCATGCCGGACAACAGCGACGGCGCGCGCTTTGTCTGGTCGGAATAGAAAGGGCTCTGACGCGGGCGCCGAACTGAGGCCGCCTCGCTCAGTTCCCCAGATACGGCTGGTAACTCTTCTCCTCGACGATCTCCGAGCCGACCAGCACATTGATCGCCCGCTTCACGGCGGCGCGGCTGTCGTTGTCGATATAGACGCGGCGGGCCAGTTGCACGAAGGCCGGGCCGAAGTCCTGGCGGCGTTCGCAGTCGCGCTTGCCGTCCTCGATGTCCCACAGGGCGGCGTTGATGGCGGTCAGTTCGGCGGTCAGGCGGTCGAGTTCGTCCGAGGCCGGCAGCTCGCGGGCGGCCGTGGCCTCCAGCAGGGCCAGCTCGGCGCGGACATTGGCTTCCTTGGCCGGGTCGCCGATCCGCTCGGCCTTGACCCGCAGAATGGTGATCTTGTCGATCAGTTCGCCGGCCGAGACGGGCGCGAGGATGGGCATTTCACGAAACTCCGGCGATCAGGCGCTGCAAGGCGGCGTCGACGGCCTCCAGCGGCAGGGCGGCCATGTCGTCTCCGTAGTCCTGGGCGACCAGCAGCTCAAGCCGGCGGGCGGCGGGACGGAACTTCACGGCCTTGCGGTGATCCTGCTGCAGCGACAGCAGCGGCGCGCCGCCGGCCGCCAGCATGTGGCCGGGCCCAGCGTCGTTGGCCACGGCGGCGCTCAGCCGTCCGGCCAATGCGATGGCCAGCAGCGGCCCCTTGACCGCCGGATAGCCGTCGACCCGATCGCGTTCGGGAAACAACGCCCCGGAAACCGCCGCGCGGGCCGTCTCGGCGTCGTCCGTCTCGTCGGGGCCGAAGAAGAACACTGGCTGGCGGCCGGCGGCCTCCAGACGCCGGGCCAGGTCCAGGTAGCGGTCCAGCGGCCAGCGCTTGTCCTGGCCGCCCGCGCCCGGGGCCAGGCCGACATAGGCGGGTCCTGCCGGCAGCAGGGCCGCGGCCGCCGCCAGGGCGTCGGGATCGGTCAGGGCCAGGGGCCGCGGGGTTCCCGCCCCGTCGGTGGCCAGGGCCAGCAGCCGGGCCAGGCGGTCGACCACGGCCGGCGGCCAGTCGGCCTTGCGGGCCTGGGCGGCGGCGGAGACGAAAGCGCCACGGGCCGCCCGCCGCGCCACCAGGCTGCGGCGCAGGTTCTCCTGGGTGTCGACGACCAGGTCGAAGGTCCGGCCGCCGAACGGCTTGACCCAGGGCAGGACGTCCAGCGCCCCCGCCCCGGTCGGGCCGGCGGTCAGGACCTCGTCGACATAGCCGGCCACCACCGCCTTCAGGGGCCCGGCATAGACCGTCTGGCCCTTGGCCGCGCACCAGCTGATTCGCGCCTGGGGAAAGGCCGCGCGCAGGCCGGCGATGAACGGCAGCTTGATCAGCCCGTCGCCGATCACCTCGCCCATCGAATAGATCAGGACAGTCTGGACCATGGTCCGGCTTAGGCCGCCCTGCCCGCTTCGGTCAACGCCGCGCCATGTGATGTGAGTAATCACTTGCATGGCACTGCGAGCCTGCTAGCCTCTCCCCATGAGCGCCAAGCCCAGGATCGAACGCGCCGCCCTCGAGATCTTCGTCGAGCGCGGCGTCGACGCGGCCACCACCAAGCTGATCGCCGCCAAGGCCGAGGTCTCGGAGGGGGCGATCTACCGCCACTGGAAGAGCAAGGACGAGCTGGCCCTGGGCCTGTTCATGGCCGCCCACCGGCGGCTGTCGGACCTGATCACCGCGCAGGCCGAGCAGGCCAGCGGGATCCGCGACCAGGCCGCCGCCGTGGTCCGCGCCTATTGCACCGTCGCCGACGAGGACTGGCTGCTGTTCTCGTTCCACCTGCTGCGGCTGCACCACTTCCTGCCCTTCTACCAGGAGGACGGCCGCGACCCGGTGACCATGGTCGAGGGCCTCGTCAAGCGGGCGATGATCGACGCCCAGCTGCCGCCGGGCGACCCGCGGGTGATCGCCGCCATGGCCATCGGCGTGATCACCCAGACCGCCCAGAACAAGGCCTATGGCCGGCTGGGCGCCGACGCCCTCTCCGCCCACGCCCCGCTGATGACCGCGGCCGTCCAGGCCGTGCTTTTCGCTCGCTAACAAGGACCAGACCGACATGCGCAGCGCGCTGTTCAACGTCTACTACTGGGTTCTGTCGATCTTCTACGGCCTGTCGGCCGCCCTCTCGGCCCTGCTGCCCGGCCGCCGGCCGATCGCCTTCGCCCTGCGGCTCTACAGCCAGCGGATGATCTGGGCGCTGCGGGTGTTCGCCGGCGTCCGGATCGAGCTGAAGGGCCAGGAAAACCTGCCGCAGGGCGCCTTCATCCTGGCCGCCAAGCACCACAGCTGGGGCGACGGCTTCGTGATGTTCGCCCATGTCGACAACCTGTCGTTCGTCACCGGCGACCACCTGGAGAAGTTCCCGCTGGTCGGGGCGATCCTCAAGAAGTTCGGGGCCATCGTCGTCGACAGCTGCGGCGGGCCCGAAGCCCGCAGGGCCCTGTCGCAAAGCGCCGCCCAGGTCGCCGCCGAGGGCCGCCGCATCCTGATCTATCCCGAGGGCCACCTGGCCGCGCCGGGCGAGCGGTTCCGCTATCGCACCGGCGTCTACCACATGAGCCGCGACTTCAACCTGCCGGTGGTGCCGGTGGCTACCAATCTGGGCTGCTTCTGGCGGCAGATGGAAAAGAAGAAAACGCCCGGCCAGGCGACGATCGAGTTCCTGCCGCCGATCGCCCCGGGGCTGTCGAAAGCGCAGTTCATGGCGACGATGGAAGCGGCCATCGAGACGCGGACCAACGAACTGATCGCCCAGGCGCGCGGCGAGCCGGTGAAGCCGTCAGTGCTGGTGGAGTGGAACGGGCGGAAGAACGTCAAGTCGGTTCCCGCCTCCACGCCAGCCTCGGTCTAGGCGATGGGTTTCGCGGTCGGACTGGTCCTGACCTATGCGACGGCCCTAGCGGCGCTGATCAGCTTCGGCCGGTACGCGTTCGGTCTCACCGTCGCGGCGGTTCTGGCCTGGATCGTCCTGATTATCGGCATGGCGTTGGTGTTTCGCCGCAAGGTTCTGTGGGCCGCACCCAGCGCCTTGGCGGCGTTGTTTCCACCGGTCTCCATGGCGGCGCTGACGGCCGCCTGCGCCACCGGTTCAACCGGTTGCATGTAGGGGACCTAAAGGTCGACCGGGCACTCCGCCGGAATCGCCACGAACGTCCCGTCCGCCCGGCGCCTGTCGAAATGCTTCGTCGCGCAGCCCGTCGAGCACAGGATCCCGGTGTCCGACCAGTACAGCGGAGCGTGGTCCTCGTGGCGGAAGGCCGGCGCGCCCCAGGCCAGGCCGCATTCCACGCAAGACGGCGTCCGGGTCAGCATCAGTCCAGAGCCTCCGGCGCCGGCTGGATCGTCACGCTCTCGCCGCAGCCGCAGGCGTCGGTTTCGTTGGGGTTGTTGAACACGAACTTCGACGACAGCTCGGTGGTCTCGTAGTCGATCGTGGTGCCGATCAGGAACAGCACCGCCTTGGGGTCGATCAGGATGGTCACGCCCTGATCCTCGACCACCTCGTCGATCGGCCCCTTCTCGGCGGCGTATTCGAAGATGTATTCCGAGCCCGCACAGCCGCCGTTCTTCACGCCCACCCGCAGGCCGGCATAGGGCTTGTCGGCCCTGTCCATGATCTCCTTGACCCGCGCGGCGGCGGCCGGGGTCAGGGTGACGACCTTGGGACGGGGACGGCGAACGCGGGGGGTGACGGCGGCTTCCATGGGTTTCGAACCGATCAGAACATGTTCAGTTGCAGCTTGGCCTCGTCGCTCATCCGCGAGGGATCCCACGGCGGCTCGAACACCAGGTCGACGTGGCAGGACTTGATGTCCTTGATCTCCATGACCGCGTCGCGCACCCAGCCGGGCATCTCGCCGGCCACCGGGCAGCCCGGGGCGGTCAGGGTCATGTCGATGGCCACGTCGCGGTCGTCGGAGACGTCGACCTTGTAGATCAGGCCCAGCTCGTAGATGTCGACCGGGATCTCCGGGTCGAACACCGTCTTCAGCTTCTCGATCAGCTGGTCGGTCAGGCGGTCGAGCTCGGCCTGCGGCAGGGCCGTGGCGGCTGGGAGGTCGGTGGAGGCGGCGGTCTCGTCGGTCATGAGGCTCAACTGAAGAAGCTGCGGGCCTTGGCCAGCGCGTTGACGAACGCGTCGGCCTCGGCCTCGGTGTTATATAGGGCGAAGGAGGCGCGAGCGCTCGCGGTCAGGCCGAAACGGGCCATCAGCGGCTCGGCGCAGTGGGTGCCGGCCCGCACGGCCACGCCGTAGCGGTCGAGCAGTTGGGCCACGTCGTGCGGGTGGGCCCCCTCGACCACGAAGGTCAGCACCGCGCCCTTGCCCGGGGCCGTGCCGAGGAGCCGCACGCCGTTGACCCCGGCCAGCTGGTCCACCACCCGCTGGTAGAGGGCGTGCTCGTGGGCCAGGGCGGCGTCGCGGTCCAGGGTTCCCAGCCAGTCGATCGCCGCCCCCAGGCCGACGGCCTCGAGGATCGCCGGGGTGCCGGCCTCGAACCGGTGCGGCGGATCGGCGTAGGTGATCCCCTCCAGGGTGACATGGCCGATCATCTCGCCGCCGCCCTGGTAGGGCGGCAAGTCCGCCAGCCGCTCGGCCTTGCCGTAGAGCACGCCGATGCCGGTCGGGCCGTAGAGCTTGTGGCCAGAGAACACGTAGAAATCGACGTCCAGGGCCTTCACGTCGACCTTGGCATGGACGATGGCCTGGCAGCCGTCGAGCAACACCGGGGCCCCGGCTGCATGGGCCAGGCGGACGATTTCGGCCGCGTCATTGATGGTGCCCAGCACGTTGGACATGTGGCTGATAGCCACCATCTTGGTGCGCTCGGACAGCAGGCCCGCATAGGCCTCCATGTCCAGCCGGCCGTCGTCGGTGACCGGCACGAACTTCAGCACCACGCCGTAGCGCTCGCGCAGGAAGTGCCAGGGCACGATGTTGGCGTGGTGCTCCATCACCGACAGCACGATCTCGTCGCCGGCCTTCAGGCTGCGCCCGAAGGTGTCGGCCACCAGGTTGACGCCCTCGGTGGCGCTCTTGGTCCAGATGATTTCCGACGGCTCGGCGTTGATGAAGCGCGCCACAGTTTCCCGGGCGTTTTCATAGGCCTGGGTCGTTTCGTTGGCCAGGGTGTGCAGGCCGCGATGGACGTTGGCGTAGCTGTTGCGGGCCAGGCCCGTCATGGCGTCCAGCACCGCTTCCGGCTTCTGGGCGCTGGCGGCGCTGTCCAGATAGACCAGCGGCTTGCCGTTGACCTGGCGGACGAGGATCGGGAACTGGGCGCGAACGGCGTCGACGTCGAAGGCCACTATTGCGCCCTCCCCAACCGTTGGGCCACCCAGGCGGCGGCGACAGCGCGGGCGCCGTCGTGTTCGATGCGCTCGACCACCTCGCCGACGAAGGCCTCCGTCAGCATGGCCCGGACCTCGGCCTCGGGGATGCCGCGCTGGCGGGCGTAGAAGATCGCCTCCTCGTCCAGCGCCCCGATGGTGTTGCCGTGGGCGCAGGCGACGTCGTCGGCGAAGATCAGCAGTTCGGGCTTGGCGTCGACCTCGGCCCGGTCCGACAGGATCAGGGCGTGATGGCCCATGCGGGCGTCGGTCTGGTCGGCGCCGGGCTGGACGACGATCCGCCCCTGGAACACGCCGCGCGCCTGGTCGTCGACCACGCCCTTGGTCAGCTGTTCGGTGACGCCGTCGACGCCGCCGTGGGTGACGACGGTGGTCTGGTCGGCGTGGCGCTGGTGGTCGAGGACATAGGCCCCGTCCAGCCGCACCCGGGCGTGGGCCCCGGGGTGGTTGACCCGGGTCTCGATCCGCTGGCGGCGGGCGCCGGAGGTCAGGACGGTCTGGTTGAAGGTCGCGCCGGGGGCCAGGTCGATCTCGGCGGTGACGATGTCGATGGCCTCGGCATGGTCGTCGACCAGCACGATGCGCTCGACCCGGGCCCCCTCCCCGACGGCGATGTCGAGGGTGACGTCCGACAAGTAGCCGGGCGCCCGGCCCTCGTGGCTTTCCAGCAGGACCAGGGTCGTGTCGGGCTCGACGACGATGGCGTAGGCGGCCGCGTGGCCCGTGGCCTCGGTGGCGGAAACGAAGCGCAGGGCCACGACGTCGCCCGCGCCGCTGGCGGCGGCGTGACGCTGGCGGCCGTTGACGAACAGGATGGCAGCGGCGGCCAGGCCGTCGAACGGCCCGGGCCCGACCTCGCCGTCGAAGGCCGGCGAGGCCGGCGGCAGCTGGCGCACCAGGCCGCGCAGGTCGGTCCAGCGCCAGTCCTCGTCGCGCCGCGACGGCAGCTGGGTCAGGTCGCCGGTCTTCAGGGCCGTGGCGAGCGTCATGCGGCCGCCGCCGTGTACTTGTCGTAGCCCTCGGCCTCGAGCTGCAGGGCCAGCTCCGGGCCGCCCGAGGCGACGATGCGGCCGGCGGCCAGCACGTGGACACGGTCGGGTTTGATGTAGTCGAGCAGGCGCTGGTAGTGGGTGATGACCAGCATGCCGCGATCGGCGGCGCGCAGGGCGTTGACGCCCTCGGAGACGATCTTCAGGGCGTCGATGTCCAAGCCCGAATCCGTCTCGTCGAGGATCAGGAACTTGGGCGAAAGCATCGCCATCTGAAGGATTTCCATCCGCTTCTTCTCGCCGCCCGAGAAGCCGACATTGAGGCCACGCTTGAGCATCTCGAAGTCGATCTTCAGGGCCGCGGCCTTCTCCTTGGCCAGTTTCAGGAAGGCCGGGGCGGCGATCTCGTCCTCGCCGCGGGCCCGGCGCTGGGCGTTCAGCGCGGTGCGGATGAAGGTCAGGGCCGGCACGCCGGGGATCTCCAGCGGATACTGGAACGACAGGAACACCCCCTTGGCGGCCCGCTCGTTGGGCTCCAGGGCCAGCAGGTCCTCGCCGTTCAGGCTCGCCGAACCTTCGGTGACCTCATAGCCGCCGCGGCCGGTCAGCACATAGGACAGCGTCGACTTGCCCGCCCCGTTCGGCCCCATGATGGCGTGGACCTCCCCCGCCGGCACGTCGAGCGTGACGCCCTTGAGGATGGGTTTGTCGCCGACATTGGCGTGGAGGTTCTGGATGGAGAGCATGGCTACGCGTCGTCCGTGTAGTAGGCGTCAAAGGTCCGGTACTGGACCGGATATCGGGCGGAAATTGCCGCCGCCAGTTCCTGGATCTCATCCTCGCAGCTAGCGAGAACCTCAGGTGTGATCAGTCGGATGTTGTCGAAATCGACAACGAACAGCCGCTGCTCAGCCATTTCTGCGCGAACGATGGCGGCGTATTCCTCGTCGTTCTCGGCATGCGCCACGATATTGGCGTAGGCGCCTCGGGCTCCCTCGCCAAGCGGTGTGACGTCCAGCGGCCGCACATGCACCACGGAAAGCCGGGCCGCGCTCATGCGTTTTCACCTTCGAAGATCGCCACGACCTCGATCTGGCCTTCGATGGCGGCGTTGAACAGCGGCAAATCCTCGGCCGGGATCCAGTATTCCTCGTGCTCGCGACCGCCAACGACCTTCTTGTCAAAGCCTGCCAGGAAGTCAGCCGCGACCGCGAAACGCGTGACATAGCCGCGCCTGTCGTCGTTGTGCACGGCGTTCCAGTCGCGGGCGATCTGGGCGGCATAGGCCTCGTTGGTCACCGGATAGAAGATCGGCTGTTCGGGCAGGCGCGGCGGAAAAGCCGTCCAGCCCGACGCCTCGATCAGCTTCAGCTCCGCCGTGCCGACGGGCCGGTAGAGGGTGATGGCCGTCATCCCACCGAGCCTTCCAGCGAGATCGCCACCAGCTTCTGGGCCTCGACCGCGAATTCCATCGGCAGCTGCTGCAGCACGTCCTTGACGAAGCCGTTGACCAGCAGGGCCACGGCCTCCTCCTGCGAAAGGCCGCGCTGCATCACGTAGAACAGCTGGTCGTCCGACAGCCGCGTGGTGGTGGCCTCGTGCTCGAACACCGAGTGGCCGTTGCGGGCCTCGATATAGGGCACGGTATGGGCCGCGCAGGTCTTGCCGATCAGCAAGGAGTCGCACTGGGTGAAGTTGCGCGCGCCCTTGGCTTTCGGGTGGGCCGAGACCAGGCCGCGATAGGTGCTGGTCGACTGGCCGGCGCTGATGCCCTTGGCGACGATCCGCGAGCGGGTGTTGGCCCCCAGGTGGATCATCTTGGTGCCGGTGTCGGCCTGCTGGTGGCCGTTGGTCACGGCGATCGAGTAGAACTCGCCCGACGAGCCCTCGCCACGCAGCACGCAGGAGGGATATTTCCAGGTGATGGCCGAGCCGGTCTCGACCTGGGTCCACGACACCTTGCTACGGTCGCCGCGGCAGTCGGCGCGCTTGGTGACGAAGTTGTAGATGCCGCCCTTGCCGGTCTCCGGATCGCCCGGATACCAGTTCTGGACGGTGGAATACTTGATCTCGGCGTCGTCCAGCAGCACCAGCTCGACCACGGCGGCGTGCAACTGGTTCTCGTCGCGCATCGGGGCCGTGCAGCCCTCGAGATAGGAGACGTAGGCCCCCTTGTCGGCGATGATCAGGGTGCGCTCGAACTGGCCGCTGTCCTTGGCGTTGATGCGGAAATAGGTCGACAGCTCCATCGGGCAGCGCACGCCCGGCGGGATGTAGACGAACGAGCCGTCCGAGAAGACCGCGCTGTTGAGGCAGGCGAAATAGTTGTCCGAGGTCGGCACCACCGAGCCCAGGTATTGTCGCACCAGTTCCGGATGCTCGCGGATCGCCTCGCTCATCGAGCAGAAGATCACCCCGGCCTGGGCCAGCTCCTTCTTGAAGGTGGTAACCACCGAGACGCTGTCGAACACCGCGTCGACGGCGTAGCGCGGCGCGCCCTCGACCCCGGCCAGCACCGCCTGCTCCTTCAGCGGAATGCCCAGCTTGGCGTAGACGGCCAGGATCTCCGGATCCACCTCGTCCAGGCTCTTGGGGCCGGCCTTTTCCTTGGGAGCGGCGTAGTAGTAGCTGTCCTGGTAGTCGATCGGCGGGTGGCTGACCTTGGCCCAGGTCGGCTCTTCCAGCTCCAGCCAGCGGCGATAGGCTTCCAGCCGCCAGTCCAGCATCCACTGCGGCTCGTCCTTCTTGGCCGAGATGAAGCGCACGATGTCCTCGGAGAGGCCCTTGGGGGCGAACTCCTGGTCGATGTCCGAGGTGAAGCCGTGCTGGTATTTCTCCAGGGCTTCAACGGTTTCGAGGGTCTGCTTGACCGCGGCCACTACGCCACCTCCCGGCGCCGGGCGCCGATACGCGAATAGGCGGCGAGCCAGGCGTCGCCGCAGGAAATCCAGTCTTGCTCGACGCTCGCCCAGCCGCCGCTGACCCGCAGGGCGAAGGGGGCGAGGTCGGGCCGGCCCATGGCTTCCACCACGCGGCTGGCCTTGACCTTGCCCGACGAGCAGGCGCTGCCGGCGCTGACCCTCACCCCGGCGAGGTCCAGGTTCATCACCTGGATCTGCGAGGGAAAGCCGTCGGCGGCTAGGCACAGGGTCTGGGGCAGGCGTTGCGCGCCCTCCCCGAGCACCGTCGCGCCAGCGGCCTTGACCCGTGCGGCCAAGGCGTCGCGCCAGATGGACTGATTGGCCATCGAGGGCAAGTCGCGGACCGCAGCCATCGCCGCGGCGCCGAAGCCGGCGATCCCGGCGACATTCTCGGTGCCGGCCCGGCGGCCGCGCTCCTGGCCGCCGCCATGCTGCTGGCGCACCAGGGTGGCGCGCGTGCCGGCCACCAGCGCCCCGACGCCCTGCGGCCCGCCCAGCTTGTGGGCCGACAGCGCCAGGGTGTCGGCGCCCAGGGCGGAAAAGTCGATGGCGATCTTGCCGGCCGCCTGGACGGCGTCGACATGCAGCCAGCCGTCGGCGTCGCGGACCAGGGCCGCGGCCTCGGCGACGGGCTGGACCACGCCGGTCTCGTTATTGGCCAGCATCAGGCAGACCAGGGCCCGGCCGGGCTTGCACAGGGCCTCGCGCAGCGCGTCCAGATCGGCGACGCCGTTGGCGTCGATCGGCAGGACCTCAACCGGCAGACCCGAGGCGTTGGCGGTCTCGACCACGGCGTCGTGCTCGCCGGCGCTGATCAGGATATGGGAAAAGCCCGCAAAGGCGGCGCTTTGGATCGCCAGGGCGTTGGCTTCGGTGCCGCCGCTGACGAAGGTGATCGAACCGGCCACCACGCCGACCAGGGCGGCGACCTGGGCGCGGGCGGTCTCGACCAGGTCGCGGGCGGCCCGGCCGCTGGCATGCACCGACGAGGGGTTTCCGCCCAGGTCGAAGGCGCGCAGCACGGCCTCGCGCGCCTCGGGGCGGACCGGGGCGCTGGCGTTGTAGTCGAGATAGATCGCAGGCTTGCTCACGCCGCCGCCTTCTCCCGCGAGGACAGGTTGCCGGCCAGGACGTCGGCCACCGAGACCGAGGCCAGGTAGCCGTGGATCTGCCGGCCCATCTCCTCCCACAGCTCATGGGTCAGGCATTTGGCGCCCCCGGCCATGCAGCCCTTGGGCGCGCCCTTGCCAGCGCCGGTCTTGGACAGGCCGCAGCGGGTGGCCCGCAGCGGCTCGTCGACCGCAAGGACAATGTCGGAGATCCGGGTCTGGGCCGGGCTGAGCGCCAGGCGGTAGCCGCCCCCCGGCCCGCGGGTGCTGACCACCAGGCCCTTGCGGCGCAGGCGGGCGAAAAGCTGTTCCAGATAGGACAGCGAGATCTGCTGGCGGGCGGCGATCTCGGCCAGGGCCACGGCGCGGCCCTCGGCCTCGTCCTGGCGGCGCGCCAGGTCGGTCATGGCCATGACCGCGTAGCGTCCCTTGGTGCTCAGGCGCATGCGCCTTACCTCCTTGCAGATTCCGCGCGCATCGGCTTAGGCGTGTGCTACAAGCCGCGACTTCGCGCCGGGCCTGTTGGGCCGCGACGCGCGTTGCGGATTTAGGAAGACCAAGCGCGTTGGTCAAGTATTCCGTTCGCCGCCCCCGACGTTTCAGGGGCGCGACGGAAGCGACCCCGCGCCCTCAAACGGATGGGTTTGCGATGCCTGATGTGATTTTGACCGGCGCTTCCGGGCGTATCGAAGGCCGCTATTCGCCGGGCAAGACCGACAATGCGCCGATCGCCCTGATCCTGCACCCGCACCCCAAGGCCGGCGGGCACATGAACCACCCGGTGTCGGTGCAGCTCTATCACCTGTTCATGAAGCGCGGTTTCGCCACCCTGCGCTTCAACTTCCGCGGCGTGGGCCGCAGCCAGGGCGAGTTCGACGCCGGCATCGGCGAGCTGGCCGACGCGGCCACGGCTCTGGACTGGCTGCAGACCAACAACCCGGCCGCCGCCCAGACCTGGGTCGCCGGCTTCGACTTCGGGGCCTATATCGGCATGCAGCTGCTGATGCGCCGGCCCGAGACAGACGGCTTCATCTCGGTGTCGCCGCCGACCAACATGTACGACTTCAGCTTCCTGGCCCCCTGCCCGGCCTCGGGCCTGTTCCTGGCCGGTTCGGCCGACACCATCACCCCCCCGGTCGAGGTCGAGCGCGTGGTCTCCAAGCTGCGCACCCAGAAGGGCATCGTCATCGACTACGAGGTGGTCGAAAAGGCCACCCACTTCTGGGTCGAGCACCTGCCCGTCGTCGAGCGCAGCGTCGGCGACTATCTCGACAAGCGCCTGGCGATGAATCCCATCCCCTAGGCGCCGGTGGAGGCGCCGGTGGTAGGTAACCGCAGGTTACCGGTACCATAGAGCTTGCGGTCGCCGGCAATTCACCGTCATCCTCCCCCTGGGACAGCGTTCGGGGAAAAGGACGAGCAGCGGGCATGCACTACGACATCGTCATCGTCGGCGGCGGGGCCGGCGGGCTGGAGCTGGCGGCGCGGCTGGGGCGCAAGCTCGGCCGCCGGGCCGGCAAGGAGCGGGTGCTGCTGGTCGACCGCTCCAGCTTCCACATCTGGAAGCCGAGCCTGCACGAGGTCGCCGCCGGCACCCTGGACACCCACCAGGAGGGCCTGTCCTATTCGATCCTCGGCCGCGCCAACCATTTCAGCTTCATGCTCGGCGAGCTTGGCGCCCTCGACCCGGTCGCCAAGCGCCTGACCCTCAAGCCGATCCTCGGCGAGGCCGCCAAGGTGCTGGTTCCCGAGCGCAGCGTCACCTTCACCTGGGGCGTGCTGGCGATCGGTAGCGGCTCCAACCTGTTCAACACCCCCGGCGCCGAACAGGCCCACCTGCTGGAGCGCACCGAGGACGCCGAGGCCTTCCACACCCGGCTGCTGGCCGCCTTCATGAAGGCCTCGTTCTCGGCCGAGAAGATCATGAGCGTGGCCATCGTCGGCGGCGGGGCCACCGGGGTCGAGCTGTCGGCCGAGCTGATCGAGGCCCATCACGAACTGCTCGACAGCCTGGCGGCCGAGCAGCGCTTCCGCCTCGACATCGCCATCGTCGAGGCCGCGCCGCGCATCCTCGGCGGCCTGCCCGAGAAGATCTCCAACCAGGCCACGGTGGCCCTGGAGCGCAAGGGCGTGCGGGTGCGCACCAACGCCCGGGTGCTGGCCGTCCATCCCGACCGGCTGGAGACCAGCCAGGGCGACGTCCCCGCCGACCTGATCGTCTGGGCCGCCGGGGTCAAGGCCGCCCCGACCAACGCCGACTACGGCCTGGAGATCAACCGCACCAACCAGTTCGTGGTCAATGACCGGCTGGAGACCTCGGTCCCCGACATCTGGGCCCTGGGCGACTGCGCCGCCTGTCCCTGGATCGGCAAGGACGGGGTCGAGGGCCGCATCGTCCCGGCCCGCGCCCAGGCCGCCCACCAGCAGGCCAGCTACCTGACCAAGGCGCTGATCGCCCGCCTGGGCCAGCGACGGATCGAAACGCCCTACGTCTACAAGGACTTCGGCTCGCTGGTGTCGCTGGGCGACAACAAGGGCGTCGGATCGCTGATGGGCGGGCTGGGCGGTCCCAACTTCTTCGTCGAGGGCTTGATCGCCAAATGGGCCTATATCTCGCTGCATCTGGCCCATCACCGGGCGATCATGGGCACGTCGAAGACCATGGTCCTGGCCCTGGCCCGGCTGCTGCAACAGCGGGTGGCCGGACGGTTGAAGCTGCATTGATGGCGCGAACCGCCCCTCCTGGCGACTGAGAGAGGGAAAGGGAGCGGCTTCAAACCGCCTGGCCGGCGCACCAACCCGAGGCCCAGGCCCACTGGAAATTGTAACCGCCCAGCCAACCGGTGACGTCGACGACCTCGCCGATGAAGTAGAGCCCCGGCGCGGCCTTGGCCTCCATGGTTCGCGAGTCCAGGCCGTCGGTGTCGACCCCGCCCAGGGTGACCTCGGCCGTGCGGTAGCCCTCGGAGCCGACCGGCTTGAAGGTCCAGGCGTTGACCGTCGCCGCCACGCCGCGCAGCAGCACGTCCGAGCAGTCGGCCATGTTGCCATAGGCCCCGGCGTCCTCGGCGATCAGCTGGGCCAAGCGCTTGGGCAGCATCTCCGACAGCACCGTGGCCAGGGCCCGCTTGGGCGTGGCGGTGCGGGCCGCCTTCAGGGTCGCCAGCACGTCGATCCCGGGCGCCATGTCGACGCTGATCTCGCCGCCCTCGCGCCAATAGGACGAGATCTGCAGGATGGCCGGGCCCGACAGGCCGCGATGGGTGAACAGCATGGCTTCGGCGAACTTGGTCTTGCCGCTGGCCACCACCGCATCGAGGGCCACGCCCGACAGCGGCGCCAGGCGCTCCAGGGTCTTGACCTCGAAAGTCAGGGGCACCAGGGCCGGCCGGGTCTCGACGACGCCGAGGCCGAACTGCTGGGCGATCTCGTAGCCCAGGCCGGTCGCGCCCATCTTGGGGATCGACTTGCCGCCGGTGGCGACCACCACCGAGCGGCAGGCGACCGGTCCGGTGGAGAGGTTGACGCGCCAACCCTCCCCGTCCCTGGCCACGCCCTTGACCGCGGTCTCCAGGCGCAGCGTCACGCCGGCCGCCGCCATCTCAGCCAGCAGCATGTCGATCACCTGCCGGGCCGAGCCGTCGCAGAACAGCTGGCCCAGGGTCTTTTCGTGGAAGGCGATACCGTAGCGCTGGACCAGGGCGATGAAGTCGGCCGGCCGGTAGCGGCGCAGGGCCGAGACGCAGAACTTGGGATTGGCCGACAGGAAGTTGGCCGGCGCGGTGTTGACGTTGGTGAAGTTGCAGCGGCCGCCGCCGCTGATGCGGATCTTCTCGCCCGGGGCCTTGGCGTGGTCGATGACCAGCACCGAGCGGCCGCGCTTGCCCGCCTCGATGGCGCACATCATCCCGGCCGCGCCGGCGCCCAGCACCACGACGTCGAACTCTTCCAAAACCAAGCCCTTCCTGTTGAGGGGCGTATCGACAGGAGGGCGGCGGCCAAGTCAATGCGCGCGACGCGCTTGACGTCCCTGCCCGAAGGTTTAGGAACCCTGCCCCGCTCCCGCCCAGGCTCCTCCCCATGACGTCCGTCCCTCAGCCGGCGATCGGCCCCACGATCGGCATCGACTTCGGCACCACCAACACCGTGGTCTCGATGACCGACGGCGAGGGTCCCGCCACCCTGGTGCGGTTCCCGGCCGCGGCCGGCGACATCTTCGCCTTCCGCTCGGCCCTGAGCTTCCATGCGGTGATGGGAACCGACGGGCGCCCCAACGAGCGCGTGGTCGAGGCCGGTCCCTGGGCGATCGAGGCCTATGTCGAGGACCCGCTGGAGACCCGCTTCATCCAGTCGTTCAAGACCTTCGCCGCCAGCGCCGCCTTCACCGAGACCAAGATCCTGGGCAAGCGCTACCAGTTCGAGGACCTGCTGGCCGCCTTCCTGCTGAAGCTGAGGGAGCACGGCGGCGCGGCGATGGCCGCCCTGCCGCCGCGGGTCATCGTCGGCCGGCCGGTGACCTTCGCCGGCGGCAATCCCGACGAGACCCTGGCCCTGGCGCGCTACCAGGCCGCCTTCGCGCGCCTGGGCTTTTCCGACATCCGCTACGCCTACGAGCCGGTTGGCGCGGCCTTCTTCTTCGCCCGTCAGCTGACGCAGGACGCCACGGTGCTGGTCGCCGACTTCGGCGGGGGCACCAGCGACTTCTCGATCGTCCGGTTCGAGCGATCCGGCGGAGCCCTGCGCTCAACGCCCCTGGCCCGCTCGGGGGTCGGGGTGGCCGGCGACGCCTTCGACTACCGGATCATCGACCAGCTGGTTTCGCCGGAGCTGGGCAAGGGCAGCCTCTACCGCGCCTTCGACAACCGCCTGCCCATCCCCCAGCGCTATTACACCGCCTTCGCCCGCTGGGACCAGCTCGCCCTGCTGCGCGCCTCCAAAGACATGCGCGACATCCGCGCCCTGGAGCGCACGGCCCTGGAGCCGGAGAAGATCGCCCGCCTGATCGAGGTGCTGGACGACAACCACGGCTACGCCCTCTACCGGGCGGTCTCCAGCCTGAAGGAGGCGCTGTCGAGCCAGGACGAGGCGACGTTCCGCTTCGCCGCTGGTTCGGTGCTGATCGAGAAGGCGGTCCGGCGCTTAGACTTCGAGGGCTGGATCGCGCCGGAGCTGAAGGCGATCGAGACGGCGGTCGACCAGGCCCTGGAGCGCTCGGGCCTGGGCCCCGAGGGCGTCGACCGGGTGTTCCTGACCGGCGGCAGCTCGTTCGTGCCGGCCGTGCGCGACATCTTCCTGCGCCGCTTCGGGGCCGAACGGATCGAGAGCGGCGGCGAGTTCGAATCGATCGCCTCGGGCCTGGCCCTGATCGGCCGGGAGGCGGACCTGGACCTGTGGAGCGAGACGGCGGGTTAGCGCTCACCTCCGACGCCGCGCTCGAACGCCGCGAAGTCCTGCTCCAGCCGCCACTGGACCTGGGCCTTGGGACTGCCGGCCAGGAAGCTGGCGCAGGCCGGGCTGGGCGCCTCCCGCCCGGCGCAGACCGAGCCCCGCAGGCTGGCCCCCGGCAGGAAGGAATATTCCAGGCTGTCGCGGGCCATGGCCTTCAGGTCGCCATAGCGCAGGCCCTGTTCGGTGGCGGCCCGCAGATATTCCCCGGTCATGTCGATGCGCGACACGCCCTCGTCGTCGGTCGACAACACCACCGGCACGCCGGCCTGGCGGTAGAGGGCCAGCGGATGGTCGCTTCCCTTGACGCCGAGGATGACGTCGTTGCTGGTCAGGTTGATCTCGACGGCGACGTGGTCGCGGGCCATGCGGGCCAGCAGCGCCGAGGCCCCGGCCTCCGAGGCGATGTCCACCCCGTGGCCGATGCGCCGGGCCCCGGCGATCTCCACCGCCTCGCGGATGTGGAAGCTAAGGTCGCGCGGCGGCGTCAGGCCCGGCGCCAGCTCGCCGGCGTGCAGGGCAAGCTTGACGGTCGGATGGCGCGCCGCCAGGAACTGGAACATCCGCATGTGCAGCGAATAGTCGGCCAGGGCGGTCGGATTGTCCTCTGGATTGACGATATTGACCCCCACGAAGCGGGGATCGGCCTCGACCAGGGCGAAGGCCAGGGCCATCTGGGCGAAGACGAAGCCCGGCGGCTGGGCCCGCTGGACAAAGGCCTGGTAGCGAACCGCCACCTGGCAGGGGCCGGCCTTGGCGGGCTTGGCGCAGCCCTGGCGGCGGTCGGCCTGCGCCTCGGCGGCGTCCATCTCGGCGCGGGCCTGGGCGACCATGGCGGGTATCCGCGGCTGCAGGACGGCCAGGGCGGCGGCGAAATCGTCGGTCCAGCCCAGGTCCTGGCCCACCAGGCCGAAGGCGTGCAGCGCCTCGGGATTGGCGCTGCTTTCGACATAGAGCACGTGGTCGCCGGCCGCCATCTCGCGGGTCGCCGCCAGCATCGGGCCGATATTGTTCCGGGCCGCGGCGGCGGCGAACCGGTCGAAGGTGGAGAAGAACTGGTCGTGGCCGGAGGCGGCGGCGCCGTCGCCCCCGGGGGTGAAATTGCGCATCGACAGGGCGTCGATCGTCCGGGCGTAGAGGTCCGGATCGCGCTGGGCCAGGCCCTTGGCCGGAACCTTGCCGGCCATGTCGCAGGGGCCCTCGGCGAGCGCCGGACGCGGAACGGTCACGCACAGGCCGTCGTCGGCGGCCATGGCCAGGAAGTCCTCGGCATAGGGCGCGCCCCACAGGTGGTTGTGCAGGTCGCCGCCCTTGGGCATGGCCCGCAGGAACAGCCGCAGCTGCGCGCGGTCATGGACCAGGCTGTCGAAACGGGCCGCCGTCCGCGCCTCAGGCGTCGCCGCCGGCGCGGCCAGGGCCTGGCCGCCGGCCAGTCCTGCAGCGAGCCCCAGGCCGATCGCCAGCATGTGAAGTTTGCGTCCGCCCATCGTCATCCCACCGATTCCCAACCCGATCTTGTCGCAGACCCTAAGGGACTTCGGCTACGGCGGAGCGATGTTTGACGGATCCGATCGCGCATCGCCGCTTCGGCAGGCAGGTGGGTCAGCGCACGCGGTCGGCGAACCGGGCCAGGGCCGCCCGGGCGCAGGCGTCGGCCGCCTCGTGGGAGACGTCGGCCACGGCCAGGCCGCCGACCAGCTGGCCGCCGGCGTGCAGCGGCAGCGATCCGCCGTGCGGGTTGAGGCGGTCCGGCTCGGCGGCGATCAGGGCGGCGAAGGCCGGATCGACCTTCTCCCGCGGCTCCATCACGCTGCCGGCCGCGTCGAACTGGACGGCGGTGGCGGCCTTGCGCGGCGCGGCGATCGGCGGCTTGGGGCTGGCCTCGGCGCGCAGCACCACCAGCGGATTGCCCTTGGCGTCGACGACGCTGGCGCTGGCCGCCAGGCCCTGGGCCGCGCAGGCGTCGATCGCCGCCCGCGCCAGGTCGATCGCCAGCGGCAGGTCGAGGGCGCCGGGAGCCTGGGCCTGGGCCTGGGCCGCCGCCGGCGTCGCAGCCAGCAGCATCCCGGCGATCATGATCCGCTTCATCGTGGTTTCCTCGCCCTTGTTTTCACAAGGGATGACCGAGTTCGGAGATGACCGCAACGGAGCCCCATCCGCCACCCCCGCTTCATGCGGGAATGGCGGAGCTTTGAGGAACTACCCCTTGTTCGCCAGCGCCGCCTGGGCCGCCGCCAGGCGGGCGATCGGCACGCGGTAGGGCGAGCAGGACACGTAGTCCAGGCCGACGCCTTCGCAGAAGGTGATCGAGGCCGGGTCGCCGCCGTGTTCGCCGCAGATGCCCAGCTTGACGCCCGGACGGGCCGCGCGGCCGCGCTCGGTGGCCAGGCGGATCAGGTCGCCGACGCCCTCCTGGTCGAGCGACACGAAGGGATCCTTGTCGAAGATGCCCTTGTCGATATAGGCGCCCAGGAACTTGCCGGCGTCGTCGCGGCTGATGCCGAAGGTCGTCTGGGTCAGGTCGTTGGTGCCGAAGCTGAAGAACTCGGCGTTGGCGGCCAGGTCGCCGGCCCGCAGGGCGGCGCGCGGCAGCTCGATCATCGTGCCGACCGTGTAGGTGATCGCCACGCCCTGCTCTTCCAGCACCGCCTTGGCGGTGCGGTCGGTCAGGTCGCGCAAGTACTTCATCTCCTCGCCCTTGGCGACCAGCGGGTGCATGATCTCGGGGATCGGCGCGGCCTTGCCGGACTTGGAAATATCGCAGGCGGCCTCGATGATCGCCCGCACCTGCATCTCGTAGATCTCGGGATAGGACACCCCCAGCCGGCAGCCGCGGTGGCCCAGCATCGGGTTGGTCTCGTGCAGCTCCTTGGCCCGGCGCAGCAGCTTGTCGGCGTCCAGGCCCGTAGCCTGCGCCACCGCCGCGACGTCTTCCTCCGTATGCGGAAGGAACTCGTGCAGCGGCGGGTCGAGCAGGCGGATGGTGACCGGCAGGCCTTCCATGATCGTGAACAGCTCGACGAAGTCGGCCTTCTGGAACGGGGCGATCTTGGCCAGGGCGGCGCGGCGGCCGGCCTCGTCGTCGGCCAGGATCATCTCGCGCACGGCGGCGATCCGGGTGTCGTCGAAGAACATGTGCTCGGTGCGGCACAGGCCGATGCCCTCGGCCCCGAACTGGCGGGCGGTCTTGGCGTCGAGCGGGGTCTCGGCGTTGGCGCGGACCTTCATGCGGCGGGCCGCGTCGGCCCACTCCATCAGGGTGGCGAAGTCGCCGGTCAGCTCCGGCTCGATCATCTTCGGCGCGCCGTTGAGGATTTCGCCGGTCGAGCCGTCGATGGTGATGATCTCGCCGGCCTTGAACTCGCGGCCGCGCACCCGGAACAGGCCTTCCTTGGGGAAGATCGACACGTCGCCGGCCCCCGAGACGCAGGCCCGGCCCATGCCGCGCGCCACCACGGCGGCGTGGCTGGTCATGCCGCCGCGGGCGGTGATGATGCCGCGGGCCGCATGCATGCCGTGGATGTCCTCGGGGCTGGTCTCCTCGCGCACCAGGATCACGCTCTCGCCGCCGGCGGCGGCCTGCTCGGCCGCGTCGCTGTCGAAGACGATCTTGCCGGTCGCCGCGCCGGGGCTGGCCGGCAGGCCGGTGGTGATGACGTCACGGTGAGCGGTCGGGTCGATGGTCGGATGCAGCAGCTGGTCCAGCGAGGCCGGTTCGACCCGGCCGATGGCCTCCTCGCGACTGATCACGCCCTCGGCGGCCATGTCGACGGCGATCTTCAGCGCCGCCTTGGCGGTGCGCTTGCCGTTGCGCGTCTGCAGCATGTAGAGCTTGCCCTGCTCCACCGTGAACTCGATGTCCTGCATGTCGCGGTAGTGGCGCTCCAGCGTCTCGACCACGGTCTTGAACTGCTGGAACACCTCGGGCATCGCCTCTTCCATCGAGGGAGAGCTGTCGCCCATCTCCTCGCGCGAGGCCTTGGTCAGCGACTGCGGCGTGCGGATGCCGGCGACGACGTCCTCGCCCTGAGCGTTGATCAGGAACTCGCCGTACAGGCGGCTGTCGCCGTTGCTGGGATTGCGGGTGAAGGCCACGCCGGTGGCCGAGGTCTCGCCCATGTTGCCGAACACCATCGACTGGATGTTGACGGCGGTGCCCCAGGCCTCGGGGATGTCGTGCATGCGGCGATAGAACTTGGCCCGGTCGTTCATCCAGCTGGCGAACACCGCGCCGACCGCGCCCCACAGCTGCTCCTGGGCGTCCTGGGGGAAGGGCTTGCCCAGGGCGTCGCGCACGGCGGCCTTGTAGTCCTTGATCACCGCGGCCCAGTCGTCGGCGGTCAGGGCGGTGTCGACGGTGACGTCCAGCCGGTCCTTGTGGTCGTCGAGGATCTCCTCGAACAGGTGGTGCTCCAGGTCGAGCACGACGTTCGAGTACATCTGGATGAAGCGGCGGTAGCTGTCATAGGCGAAGCGGCGGTCGCCCGACAGCCGGGCCAGGCCCTCGACGGTCTCGTCGTTGAGGCCCAGGTTCAGGACGGTGTCCATCATGCCCGGCATCGAGGCCCGGGCGCCCGAGCGCACCGAGACCAGCAGCGGGTTGGCGACGTCGCCGAACGCCTTGCCGGTCAGGCTCTCGACCGTGGCCAGGCCGGCGTTGACCTGTTCAACCAGGTCGTCGGGATAGCGCTTGCCGTTGGCGTAGTAGTGGACGCAGGCCTCGGTGGTGACCGTGAAGCCCGGGGGCACCGGCAGGCCCAGGGACGACATCTCGGCGAGGTTCGCCCCCTTGCCGCCCAGCAGGTTCTTCATCGAGGCGTCGCCGTCGGCGCCGCCGCCTCCGAACGAATAGACCCATTGCGTCTTGGTCAGCGTATCAACCGGCATGTCTGGCTCACCCTGCGATAAGTGAAAAAAGCCGGCGGCCCTCTGATGGAACCGTCCTGGCCTGGGACAGCGAACTCTAACGTCCGTCCCGCACTGCAATATCCAGGCGTTCACTAGCATCTTGTCAAAGAACCCGTCCACTGGCGGATTGCATTGGCCAGTCTAACCGGAAATTTCGGCAAATTCTTCCAATGACAACGTTGTCCTGCCTAAGAATTGGCGAAATGCACGGCCAGCGAGGACAGGGTGAGGATGGAGGCGTGGTTAAGCTTCACGCGGCGACGTTGTCGCGCGTGGGGCGTACGCGGATGAAGGGTTGGCGATCAGCTCGTCCAGAAAGTCCCGTCATCCCAGGCCTTGTTGTGCCCGGGACCCATGGTTCAGCCCGCAAGTGAAGTGCAATGGAGCGCCAGCGCGCCACACCTCTGCCCTTGCGGTGGATGGATGGGTCCCGGGCACAAGGCCGTGGGTCCAAGGTGGTAAGAATGTTGCACGTTCTTTCCAGCAGCCACTGGTAGATCTGTGGATCATTGGCCCACAGGGGCCTGAGGTTCATATCCAGAATGGCTTCCACTCGGTCTTCTGGCTGGGACGGTCGGAATACAGGGTGCGCGCTTCGCTCAGGTCATCAAGCGTTCGGTTGTCGACATGGGCGAATGCGGCCTCCATCGCCGCATCCCGGCCGGCCGCCCAGTCCGCGTATCGAAGCGGGACCAGGACGTCGGGCATGGTCCAGATGCGCTTGTCCAAGGGGTCGGAGTCGAACCAGGGAAGGGTCGAGACATAGGCCGGGAACCCGTCGGCCTGGAACGGCATGGCGTCGCCGTAGTGGTTGGGCGCGCCGCCGCTGGGTTCGCCCACGAACACCGCCCAGGTCTCCCGCTCAACCCGCGAGGTCAGGTTCTGAGCTGCGGAAAAGGTCTTCCCGCTGGTGAGCACGTAAAGGCCGCCGGGCCGGTTGAATCGGGACCGCTCGAGGCGCCGCCTCAGGCCCTCGCCCATGAGGTTGTTGCCGCCGTCGTTACGGCGCAGGTCCAGCACGACACGTTCGATCTCAGCGGCTTCCATCGCCGCAAAGGCGTCGCGCACGAAAGCCAGGATCGAGTCGCGCTTGTCGCTCAGGCGATCGAAGGCGATGATCAGCACCTTGCCGTCGGCATGGACGAAGTTGGCCTGGGCGCCCGGCCGCCAGGTCTCGACCGGCCAGAGCTTGCGTGAAAGTGCGACCAGCGCATCGCCGCCATCCAGACGCGGCGTCAGCGCGACCTTGACGACTGCTCCCTCGACCTCCGCTTCGAGGGTGACCGGCGCCGACGCGGCCGCCGGCCCGGCCAGTCGCGCCCCTCGCAGGATCGCAGGCTTCAGGGCCAGGCCCGCGTGGTGATAGGCCCCGGCGGCGTTGTTGGCGGGCCATACGGCTGCGAAGGCGCGCAGCACCTGCTCGACGGCGACCCCGTCGACCCGCACGATCCGGCCGCCCAGCAACGCCGCGCCCTCCGCCTTGGCGGCGGTGACGTAGAGGCCGTCGAAGAAGGGGTTGGTTGTGATCGGCAGGTCAAGGTCGAAGCCCGGGAGCTTGACCATATAGGTGTAGATGGTCGTGTGTCCGTCGCGGAACCAAGCCAACCGAGCCATGAGGCCCATGACCCAGGCCTCCGTCGTCAGGCCATCCGCTTCGGCCGCGAGCCTGTCCCAACCCGACCGCCACGCCGGATCCGCGGCGGCTTCCCAACCGCGCGGGTGGGTCGTCTCGGCGTACTTTTGCAACCGACGAGCCTCCGCCCGGCGGAGTGCAGGGACCGGGGCCGCCGCCAGCGCCGCCGGAGCCGGAGCCGCCAAGCCGCCGGATAGCAGAAGGGAGAAATTACGCCGTGTGATCATGTGATCAGTCTATGCACGAGCGGCTTTGGCGCGGTACTTAAGGTTCGTTAACGATCGGAAACCACCTTGAGGATGGGCGATCAGGGGACCGCGCAGAGGCAGCCACGGCCCTACGCGGTTGATCGACAAGATCGTGCTCACCCCTGGCGCCAGGTGCGGGGAGATCAGCGCCCAGCTGTTCGGGGATTTGGAAACAGTTCTGGCCTGGGCGCATGATCAGGGAGACCAGCGGCGCAAGGCCGCTGGCCGGTTTCCCTAGGCGGTAGAGGAAACTCTATCGGTTGCAGTAGGCGCAGGGCCTTGTGCCCGGGACCCATGGTTCAGCCCGCAAGTGAAGTGCAAAGACGCGCCAGCGCGCCACACCTTTGCCCTTGCGGTGGATGGATGGTCCCGGGCACAACAAGACCCGGGATGAAGGTTGGATTGAGCCCTACCCGCCGATCAGCGAGAAATCCGCCACGTGGCCCATGGCGTCGCGGACGGCGGCCAAGGTCTTGAGGCGGTTGTCGCGTTCGGCCGGAACCTCGGAATTGACGAACACCCCGTCGAGGAAGGCGTCGACCGGGCCGCGCAGGCCGGCCAGCTCGCGCATGGCGGCGGTGAAGTCCTCCTGGGCCAGGGCGGCGGCCAGGGCCGGCTCGACCAGGCGCAAGGCGTCGTGCAGTTGCACCTCGGGGGCCGAGGCGTCGGCCAGCAGTTCGCGGGCGCCCTCGGCCTTCCAGCCTTTCTTCTCCTCGGCCTTGAGGATGTTGGAGGCGCGCTTGTAGCCGGCCAGCAGGTTCTTGCCGTCGTCGGTGGTCAGGAACCCGTCCAGCGCCTCGACCCGGGCGACGATGCGGACGAGGTCGTCGTCGCCGAGGGCGAACACGGCGTCGACGAGGTCGTGGCGCTTGCCTTGATCCTTGAGGGTGACCTTCAGGCGATCGATGAAGAAGGCGAGCGTTTCGTCGATCAACGACAGCTTGTCCACCGCTCGCCACGGCGTGGACCCGGCGACCTTCTCATGCGCCCAGAGGGCCGCCGAAATAGCGGCATCGCGCAGCGGTATCCTCGCGACATTTGAGAGGATCGTCCTGATCACCCCCAACGCCGCCCGCCGCAGCGCATAGGGGTCCTTCGACCCTGTCGGCTTCTCGTCGATGGCGAAGAAGCCGACCAGCGTGTCCAGCTTGTCGGCCAGGGCCACGGCGACGCTCAGCGGCGCAGTCGGAACGGCGTCGGCAGGGCCTTGCGGCTTGTAGTGGTCGCGAATGGCGTCGGCGATTTCGGCGTCCAGGCCGGCGGCGCGGGCGTAGTAGCCGCCCATCAGGCCCTGCAGCTCCGGGAACTCGCCGACCATCAGCGAGGCCAGGTCGGCCTTGGCCAGGCGCGCGGCCTGCTCGGCCTTGTCCGGATCGGCGCCCACGAGCGGCGCGATCTCGCGGGCCAGGGCGGCGACGCGCTGCACGCGCTCGGCCATGGTCCCCAGCTTGGCGTGGAAGGTGACGCCGTTGAGCTTCTCCAGCCAAGCCTCGAAATTGCCGGCCTTGTTGTCCTCGTCCCAGAAGAACCGGGCGTCGCTCAGGCGAGCCGACAGCACCTTGGCGTTGCCCTGGGCGATCACCTGGCCGCCGTCGGCGGCGGCGATGTTGGCGATGGTGATGAAGTGCGGGGCGAGGCCTTCCCGGGCCGGGTCGCGGACGGCGAAATATTTCTGGTGGGTGCGCATCGAGGTGCGGATCACCTCGCCGGGCAGGTCCAGGAACGCCGGGTCCATGTCGCCCAGCACCGGGGTCGGCCACTCGGCCAGCCCGGCGACTTCCTCCAGCAGGCCCTGGTCTTCGACCAGTTCGAGGTTGCGCGCAAAGCACAGGGTCTTGCAGCCCTCGAGGATGCGCTGCTTGCGCTCCTCGACGTCGAGCACCACGAAATGGTCCGTCAGGCCTTTCTGGTATTCGTCGAAGTCGCGGACCTTGAACGGCTGGCCGCCCCAGCCGTAGCCGACGCGCATGAAGCGGTGGCCCTCGGCGACGTCGCCGGCCTCGATCCCCTCGATGGCGAACGGCACGATCTCGCGATCGAAGACGCAGAGGATGCGCTTCAGCGGCCGCACCCAGCGCAGCTTGCTCGTTCCCCAGGTCATCGACTTGGGCCACGGGAAGCCGCGGACGATCGCCTCGACCATCTCGGCGACGATGGCCGGGGTCGGGCGGCCGGTCTTCTCGAGGAAGGCCATCCAGACGCCGTCGCGCTCGACCAGCTGGTCCTGGGTCAGGCCGGCCTTGCGCAGGAAGCCTTCCAGGGCTTGCGGCGGGGCGCCGACGCGCGGGCCCTTCAGCTCTTCCTTGCGGTCGGCCTGGGCGATCGGCAGGCCCTCGACCACCAGGGTCAGGCGGCGCGGACCGGCGAAGGTCTTCAGGGCCTCGGGCAGGAAGCCGGCCGCGGCCAGGTGCTCGCGCGCCATCCGCTCCAGGTCGCGTGCGGCCTGGGCCTGCATGCGGGCGGGGATCTCTTCGGAGAACAGTTCGAGAAGGAGTTGGGGCATTAGAACGAGAATTCCCGACGCGGTATCAGAATTTGACCAGCGACAATGTTTAGTTCCGCATCGTTAGGCAGGTCGCGACTTTCACGATCGAGGTACAATTTCAACGACCAGTCGGTTTGCGTTTTAGCTATTTCCGGAAGTAACGTTACAATATGACCCCCAAATGCGCCCAGCGCATCAATAGCTATTAGCGCTTCATCGTCTCGCCGAACAACCATTCCGACATATCCATCATCTGATGAGATAGATCTTTCAAACTTCAACAGCATCGTGCTCTTTCCGAGCGACACATTTAATCCGTCGCTAGACCGGAAAATCTCACCAGATGCTCCAAAGGAAAGCCGCGGCTCACCTACAGCACCGAGCACGAATCCGTCACCGCCAATTTGCAGCCAACAGCTACTGGGTACGAACGTCATAGCAGTAGCGAATAGAGCCATTTACGCCGCGTCCTGCTGTTCGATCCAGGCGCTGGCGCACAGCTTGCAGAGGTCGCGGATGCGGCCGATGTAGCTGGCGCGCTCGGCGACGGCGATCGCGCCGCGGGCGTTCATCAGGTTGAAGAGGTGGCTGGCCTTGAGGACCATGTCGTAGGCCGGCAGCACCAGCGACTTGCCCTGGTAGGCGCGGGCCAGCATCAGCGGCACCTGCTCTTCCATCTGCTCGAACTGCGATTTGAGCACCGCGACGTCATAGCCGTGGAAATTGGCCTCGGAATGCTGGCGTTCGTTGTCGAGGAACACGTCGCCATAGGTAAGGTGCCCCAGCGGCGCGTCCGGATCGTTGAACGGCAGGTCGTAGACGTTGTCGACGCCGAACACGTACATGGCCAGGCGCTCCAGGCCGTAGGTCAGCTCGCCGGCCACCGGCGAGACGTCCAAGCCGCCGACCTGCTGGAAGTAGGTGTACTGGCTGACCTCCATGCCGTCGCACCAGACCTCCCAGCCCAGGCCCCAGGCCCCGACCGTGGGGTTCTCCCAGTCGTCCTCGACGAAGCGGATGTCGTGGGTGCGCAGGTCCAGGCCGATGGCCTCCAGCGAGCCCAGATAGAGGTCCTGCATGTTGGGCGGGTTCGGCTTCAGGATCACCTGGTACTGGTAATAGTGCTGCAGGCGGTTGGGGTTCTCGCCATAGCGGCCGTCGCCCGGACGGCGCGAGGGCTGGACATAGGCCGCGTTCCACGGCTTGGGGCCCAGGGCCCGCAGCACGGTGGCCGGATGCAGGGTCCCCGCCCCCACCTCGACGTCATGCGGCTGCAGGATGACGCAGCCCTGGGCGCTCCAATAGTCATGGAGCGTCAGGATCAGGCTCTGGAAAGACCTGGGTTTTTCTTGCGGTTTTTCAGCGGGCATGGCGGTCCGAACAGGGCCAGAAAAAAGTCGGCGGACCATAGGGCCCGCCGACCGGTGCTTCAAGCCGAGTTGGGCCGCGGCCCTGAAGTCTTAGTTGCCGTTGGGGGTCGAGCGTCGGCCGGCGTTCGACAGAGGCTTGCCGTAGAGCTGGCGGTTCTGCGGCGTGTCGGCGATCGGCGGGTTGGCGGTGACGCCCGGGTCGCCGGCCTTTAGGCCCGCCTGCTGCTCGGCGGGCATCGAAGAGGCCGGCACGGTGGCGGCGGTGTCGGCGGCCGTGCCGGTGGGGGCCGGGGCCGGGGCCGGCAGGGTCGTCGCCGCCGAAGGGTCGGCCGGCATCGAGGTGGCGGCCGAGGGATCGGGCGGCACGGTCTGGTCGGCCGGGGCGACGGCGGTCGGGTCCGGGTTGACCGGGGCCGGCGAGGTGGGCGCGGTCGGCGACGGCGCGGTGGATTGAGCCATCGCCACGCCGGACATCAGCGCCAGGGCGGCGGCGGCGGAGAGCAAGCGCATGGACATCGGGATGATCCTTTCAGGATGTATCCAATCCCAAACTACGCGCCGGCCGGGAGTCCGTTGCAGTCATCACGGGCTCGTGAGCCGTCTACTTAAAAAAGAAAACCAGGGCCGCCCCGAAGGCGATGAAGCCGAAGCCCAGCAGGGTCGTCCAGCGGATCGCCTCGCCCAGGTAGAAATAGGAAAACAGCGTGAAGACGACCAGGGTGATGGCTTCCTGGCCGGTCTTCAGCTGGGCGGTGGAATAGACGCTGTGGCCGATCCGGTTGGCCGGCACCGCCAGCATGTATTCCGGCAGGGCGATCAGCCAGCTGCCGAGAATCGCCAGCGGCAGGGCCAGGACCCGGTTCTTCAGGTGGCCGTACCAGGCGAAGGTCATGAAACAGTTCGAGGCGACCAGCATCGCCCACGGGGCGACCTTGATCCAGAACGAGGACATGCGGCGAAGCTTTCGACCTGGGGATTGAAGCCGCCGATTGTAGACGGATCGCGACAAGCTCGGCCAGTTGTCCGCCGCCCCAAACAAATCGCTTAAAGTTTGGGCGCGTTTGATCAATTATGACCAAATTCCGGGCGCCGCGTCCCTTTCGTTTCCAATTCCCTACCAGGCGGCCGCACGGGGCAAGCACGACCGATAGCCTAGACAATGCCGGGGAAACGACGGGACTCATGCGAGCCTCGTCGCGGCGCGAATTGAGCAACGCGCTCTAAAACCAATTCAAGGGGAGCCCGCACAGTCGGCGGGTCGGAGCAAGGCGGATGAAACTGATCATAGCGATCGTCAAACCCTTCAAGCTCGACGAGGTCCGCGAGGCCCTCGTCGCTGCGGGCGTCGAAGGCCTGACGGTGTCCGAGGTCAAGGGTTACGGCCGTCAGAAGGGCCAGACCGAGATCTATCGCGGCGCTGAATACCAAGTGAACTTCGTGCCCAAGGTGAAGCTTGAGGCGGTTGTCGACGATGCGTCGGCGGCCAAGGCGGTCGAGGCGGTCAAGGCCGCGGCGGCCACCGGCAAGATCGGCGACGGCAAGATCTTCGTCCTCAATGTCGAGGACGCCGTACGCATCCGGACCGGTGAAACCGGCCCGGCCGCTTTGTAAATCGTCGGGGAATAAGGGGATACCAACGATGAAATTCAACTTCAAACCGCTGGCCGGGCTGATGCTCGCCGCGACCTTGGCGGGGTCCCCGCTGGGCGCCGTCGCCTTCGCGCAGGATACTGCGCCGGCCGCCGCGGCGCCCGCGACCGCCGCTCCGGCTCCGGCCGCGGCGGCCGCCGCGGCGCCGGCGCCCGTCGCCGCCCCGACCACGATCGTCGACAAGATGGACAAGGGCGACAACGCCTGGATGCTCGTCTCGTCCCTGCTGGTCCTGCTGATGATCATCCCGGGCCTGGCCCTGTTCTACGGCGGCCTGGTCCGCTCCAAGAACATGCTGTCGACCATGATGCAGGTCTCCACGGTCGGCATCATCGGCATCGTCGCCTGGGTGCTGTGGGGCTACAGCTTCGCCTTCACCGACGGCGGCGGCATGGACACCTTCGTCGGCGGCTTCAGCCGGCTGTTCCTCAAGGGCGTGACCCCCGCCAGCAACGTCGCCACCTTCTCGACCGGCGTCGTTATCCCCGAACTGACCTTCATCGTCTTCCAGTCGACCTTCGCCGCGATCACCGCCGCCCTGGTCGTCGGGTCGCTGGTGGAACGCTTCAAGTTCTCGGCCATGGTGGTGTTCGCCGTCCTGTGGCCCCTGCTCTCCTACTACCCGATCGCCCACATGGTCTGGTGGTGGCCCGGCCCCGACGCCATCGCCCTGCACCCGACCGACCCGATCAAGGCCGGCCTGAGCTGGGGCTTCGGCGCCCTCGACTTCGCCGGCGGCACCGTGGTCCACATCAACGCCGGCATCGCGGCCCTGGTCGGCGCCATCATCCTGGGCAAGCGCCAGGGCTACGGCAAGGAGCCGATGCCGCCGCACTCCCTGACCCTGACCCTGGTCGGCGCGGGCCTGCTGTGGGTGGGCTGGTTCGGCTTCAACGCCGGCTCCAACCTGGAAGCCAACGGCTACGCCTCGCTGGCGATGATCAACACCTTCGTCGCCACCGCCGCCGCCGGCCTGTCCTGGATCGCGGTCGAGTGGGTCACCAAAAAGAAGCCGTCGGCCCTGGGCCTGGCTTCGGGCATCGTGGCCGGCCTAGTCGCCGTCACCCCGGCCGCCGGTTTCGCCGGCCCGATGGGCGCCCTGATCCTCGGCCTGGTCGTATCGCCGATCTGCATCTTCTTCTGCTCGGTCGTGAAGAACGCGCTGAAGTACGATGACAGCCTGGACGCCTTCGGCATCCACGGCATCGGCGGCATCGTCGGCGCCATCGGCACCGGCCTGCTGGTCAACCCCGCCTGGGGCGGCGCCGGCGTCGTCGACTACGCCAGCTGCGCCAAGGACGGCGACATCTCGACCTGCGACACGGCCGTCTACAACCTGGCCACCCAGGTGATGAGCCAGGTCAAGGCCGTCGGCGTGACCATCATCTGGTCGGCCATCGCCTCGGCCATCGTGTTCTTCGTGATCAAGCTGATCATCGGTCTCCGCGCTTCGCCGGACTCCGAAGAAGAAGGCCTGGACATCTCCGAGCACGGCGAACGCGCCTACCACAGCTAAGGCTGGGGTCAGGTTCGGTCCAAGGAGGGCCCGGAAGCTTCGGCTTCCGGGCCCTTTCCTTTGGGCGCTTGACCTCCGCCCCGAGCCGATCAATGTTCCCGACGTCGAAAAAGACAGGGCCGGTTCGGTAAGTCCGGCCCCTTCCCGCTTCGGGAAGTCTGCTCCTTGGCCCTCGGGCCATGAGAACCCGCGACGAGCAAACCGGCGCATCCCGCGCCGGCGGCTCGGCGGGGTATGTCTGATGCGCAAGATCACGACCCATAGCCCGTCGGGCCTTCACGATCTGAAGGACGACGCCCATGCGCCTCAACCATCTCGACCTGCCGGTCCGCGACATCGCGCAGACCCGCGCCTTCTTCGAAGCCCATCTGGGCTTCACCCATGTCCGCACCCTGGGCCAGGACGGCCTGGCGATCCTGACGGACGAGAGCGGCCTGGTGCTGGTGCTCAGCCGCTGGCCCAAGGACCCGCTGGCGGCCTATCCCGGCGGCTTCCACATCGGCTTCCTGCTGGAGTCCGAGGCGGCGGTGCAGGCGCGATACGACGACATGCTGTCGGCGGGCGTGAACTTGCCGTCGCCGCCGGACCACCGCCGCGGCGGCTTCCAGTTCTATTTCGAAGCGCCTGGGCCGATCCTGGTCGAGATCGGCTATCGGCCTTAGCGCCGTCGGCGACGAAATCGCTCTTTCCTCCGTCTCCCCGGCGAAGGCCGGGGCCCAGGTTCAGCCGTCGTATTGGAAGCTTATCCGAAACACACCGCCCTATGATCTGGGCCCCGGCCTTCGCCGGGGAGACGGATTGGGGATGGCCGTTTCGGTCTACGATCATCATGCCCCTAGCCCCAGGGCCCGCCCAGGCGGCAGCGGCGGACCCACCAGTCGGGCCGCATGCGCTCGATCCGCTCGGCCAGGCCCTCGGCCTCGATGTCGCCGGCGCAGAGGGAAAAGCAGGTCGCGCCGGAGCCCGACATCCGGGCCAGCAGGGTCTCGGGCTCGTCGGCCAACAGGTCCAGCACCTGGCCGATGCGCGGCTCCAGGGCCACGGCCGGGGTCTGCAGGTCGTTGCGGGTGAAGCCGGCCAGCCAGGCGCAGACCTCCTCGGCCGTCTCCAGCCCGTCGAGCAGCGGCGGCGGGGTCTCGCCCTCCGGCGCGACCGCCGCGTCATAGGCGCGGTAGACCGCCCCGGTCGGCGACGGGACCAGCGGATTGACCAGCACCGCGTGCAGGACCGGCAAGGGCGGGGCCGGCGACAGCCGCTCTCCCCGGCCCTGGGCCAGCACCGGCGCGCCCCACAGGCAGGCCGCGCCGTCGGCGCCGAGGCTGGCGGCCACCGTCTCCAGCGCCGTGTCGGCCAGGTCGGGCGCCAGGGCCTCGCGCAGCAGCCGCAGGGCCGCCCCGGCGTCGCTGGAGCCGCCGCCCAGGCCGGCGGCGATCGGCAGGGCCTTGTCGAGGATCAGCCGGAACGGCGGAACCGGTCCGCCCAGTCGCGCATGCAGGGCCGCGGCGGCCCGCACCACCAGATTGCCGTCATCGACCGGGACGGCGTCGCCGAACCGCCCGGTCGCCTCGAAGCGCGGAGCCTCGGCCGGCTGCAGGCTGACCGTGTCGCCGACATCGGCGAACAGCATCAGGCTGGAGATCGGGTGATAGCCGGCGGCGTCGGGTCCGCCGACATGCAGGAACAGGTTGACCTTGGCCGGGGCGAAGGCGTCGAGGCGCATGGCGGACCCTTGAAGTCTTACGGTCGCCCGGTCTAGCCGGGCGGCCGAGGCTGCGCCATCCCCGACCGCCTCGGAGCGCCGGGTCTCACCCCGTCGTCGCCACCTTTGCCGGCGGCCCGTCCAGGCCGTTCTTCAGCTTGGCCTCGGCCGCGGCCTTCTGCTTCTCGTCGGGCTCCAGGCTCAGCACCCGCCGCCACTGGAAGCGGGCCTCGATCTGCCGTCCCACCCGCCAGTAGGCGTCGCCCAGGTGGCCGTTGACGTCCGGGTCGCCGGGCTCCAGCTCGACGGCCTGCTCCAGCTTGGCCACGGCGGTCTTGTAGTCGCCCTGACGGTAATAGCCCCAGCCGAGGGAATCGAGCATCGCCCCCGAGGTCGGGCGGGCGTCGACGGCCTTCTGGACCATGGCGATCGCCTCGGGCAGGCGCTCGCCGCGGTCGATCCAGGAATAGCCCAGATAGTTCAGCAGGTCCGGCTCGTCGGGATTGAGCTTCAGGGCCGTCAGCAGGTCGCGCTCGGCGTCGCTCCAGCGGTTGGCCCGCTCCAGGGCGACGCCGCGCATGTAGAGCAGCCGCCAGTCGGGCTTGTCGCCCTGGGCGGCGATCAGCGGATCGAGCACCGCCGCCGACTCGGCCCAGCGCTCGTTGGCGCGCAGGATGTCGGCGTAGCCGACCTGGGCGTCGCGGTCCTTGGGGGCGGCGGCGGCCGTCTGCTGGGCCAAGGCCAGGGCCTTGGGCTTGTCGCCGCCGGTCTGGTAGCTCCAGGCCAGCTTGGACTGGGCCGCGGCGTAGCGCGTCGAGCCAGGGAGCACCTTGGCGTAGGCGTCGCGCGCGCCGGCGTCGTCGTCGTCCTGGGCCAGCAGGTCGCCGACCAGCAACCAGGCGTCGTCGCGCTTGGGATCCAGCCGCAGGGCCAGGCGCAGATAGGCCAGGCTGAACTGGCTCTGGCGCTCGCTGGCGAAGGTTGCGGCGCAGGCGACCAGGGCGTGGGCCGCGCCCTGCCGCAAGGTCGGCATGGCCGGGGGCGCGCGCCCGGCGGCGGCCCTCGCCCGCGCCTTGGCCAGACCCTCGTCGTCGGGGTCGCGGGCCAGGGCCGCGTCGTACAGGGCCACGGCCTCGGCCTGGCGCTTGCGGCGCTCCAGGAACGCGCCGTAGTCGGGGACAAACAGGTCGCGGGCGTTCTCGACCGCCATCAGCGCCTTGTAGTCGGTCTCGGCCTCGTCATAGCGCTTGGCCCGTTCGAACAGCCGCGCCTGGCCCAGCTGGCCGAAATACTGCACGAACCGGTCGCCCTGCAGTTCGGGACGGACCACCGCCCCATCCTTGTCGCCGACCGCCGCCGCCAGCCACGGGGCCAGCAGCACCGCGGCGGGACGATGCGGGAAGCCGATCGATTCGGTCTTCAGCACGGCCTGGGCCTCGCGGCCCTTGCCGTCGGCCAGCAGGTCGACGACGCGGGTCAGGGCGCCCAGGCGACGCACCGCCTCGTTGGCGTCGGCCCCGCGCGGGGCGACCGCGGCGGCGTGCTGCACGTCGCCGGCCAGCAGGGCCGCGGTGAAGGCCCGGTCGCCCAGCACGCCGGGATCGTCGTCCAGCTCGCGGGCCTCGTTGAAATAGCCGGCGGCCTGGGTGTTGGAGCCGTTCTGCAGGGCCGCCTGGCCGGCCAGGAACTGGCCGTAGGCCGAGCGCGAGCCGTACCAGCCCGAATCGGCCTGGGCCGGGCCGCGCAGGGCGGGCCCCTCGGCCTTGGGGGTCGGCGTCGTGGTCGCGGCGCAGGCGGTCAGGGCCGAGGCCGACAGGAGAGCGAGAAGCAGCTTGATACGCGTCATGCCCGCACCCTCATCGCTTTCCCGGCGCATCGCAAGACCGTGCGGCCTTTCCTGATCACCAAACGCGCCGGCCGGCTACATGTTCGGATAATTGGGTCCGCCGCCGCCCTCCGGCGTGGTCCAGACGATGTTCTGCGACGGGTCCTTGATGTCGCAGGTTTTGCAGTGGACGCAGTTCTGGGCGTTGATCTGGAACTTCGGATCCGTCCCCTGCTCGTTGTAGAGCACCTCGTAGACGCCCGCCGGGCAGTAGAGCCGGGCCGGCTCGCCGTATTTGGGCAGGTTGACGGTGATCGGGACGGTCGGGTCCTTCAGCGTCAGGTGGGCCGGCTGGTCTTCCTCGTGGTTGGTGGCCGAGATGAACACCGACGACAGCTTGTCGAAGCTGATCACCCCATCCGGCTTGGGATAGACCAGGGGCTTGTAGTCCTTGGCCAGGCCGGTCGATTCCGCGTCGGTCTTCTCGTGCTTCATCGTGCCGAAGAACGAGAAGCCGCCGAACAGGTGGGTACACCACATGTCGAACATGCCCAGCGCCCCGCCCAGGGCGGTGCCGAACTTGCCCAGCAGCGGCTTGGCGTTGCGGACGACCTTCAGCTCCTTGGCGACCCAGGACTTCTCGTAGAGGTCCTGGTAGGCGGTGAGCTCGTCGCTGGCCCGGCCGGCGGAAAGGGCCTCGAAAGCGGCGTCGGCGGCCAGCATGCCGGTCTTGACGGCGTTGTGGCTGCCCTTGATGCGCGGCACGTTGACGAAGCCGGCCGAGCAGCCGATCAGCACGCCGCCGGGGAAGGTCAGCTTGGGCACCGACTGGTAGCCGCCCTCGGTGATGGCCCGCGCGCCGTAGGCGATGCGCTTGCCGCCCTCCAGGTGCGGCTTGACGGCCGGATGATGCTTGAAGCGCTGGAACTCGTCGAACGGCGACAGCCAGGGGTTCTTGTAGTTCAGGTGCACCACGTAGCCGATGGACACGTAGTTGTCGCCGAAGTGGTACATGAAGCTGCCGCCGCCGGTCTTGTTGTCCAGCGGCCAGCCGGTGGTGTGCTCGGCCAGGCCCGGCTGGTGCTTTTCGGGCGGCACCTGCCACAGCTCCTTGATGCCGATGCCGAACTTCTGCGGCGCCTTGCCGGCCGACAGGTCGAACTTGGCGATCAGCTGCTTGGCCAGCGAGCCGCGCACGCCCTCGGCGATGAACACGTACTTGCCGTGCAGCTCCATGCCGGGATTGTAGTCGGGCTTGTGATGGCCGTCCTTGGCGACGCCGACCACGCCGACCACCACGCCCTTGACCGAGCCGTCGTCGTTCCAGACCAGGTCCGAGGCCGCGAAGCCCGGATAGATCTCCACGCCCAGCGCCTCGGCCTGGGTCGCCAGCCAGCGGCTCACATTGCCCAGCGAGGCGATGTAGCAGTCGTGGTTGTGCATGAACGGCGGCATGGCGAACATCGGCAGGGCCAGGTCGCCCTGGGGACCGAGCAGCCGGAAGACGTCCTTGGTGACCGGGGTCTCCAGCGGCGCGCCGCGGTCCTTCCAGTCGGGGAACAGCTCGGCCAGGCCCTTGGGATCGATCACCGCGCCCGACAGGATGTGGGCCCCGACCTCCGAGCCCTTTTCGAGCACGGCCACCGAGACCTCCGAGCCGGCCGCCGCGGCCAGCTGCTTGAGCCGGATGGCCGCCGAGAGCCCGGCCGGACCGCCGCCGACGATGACGACGTCATATTCCATCGACTCGCGTTCGAGGTCTTGGCTCATGGGATCTCCCGCCCGGGCGCTGCCGCCCGCGTTCTGGCTGCTTGAGTCGAAGCTTATCGTGAGGTGACGCGCCGGTGGTCAAGAATAAACCGGCCCGGGCTTTGCTGCATCGCAACCGAGATGGAACGGCGGCCGAAGCGGCGTGGCGGCGCTCGCGGGATCGCGCTAAGACAGCGCCATGAGCCTCGCCGTCGACCCGCGCGCCGTGGAAAGCCTGCTCGCCTTCTGGGCCGACGCCGGGGTCGAGGCCGCGTACGCCGAACAGCCGATTGACCGCCTGGCCGAGGGCGCGGCCCTGCTGCGGGCCCGCAGCCAGCCGCCGCCGCCCGCCGCGGTCGCCGCCGCCCCGGCTCCCGCCTTCGGGCGCGGCCCCGACCTGGGCGCGGTCGTCGCCGAGGCCAAGGCCCTGGCCGCCGCCTGCCCCGACCTGCCCGCCCTGGCCGCCGCCATCGCCGCCTTCGACGGTTGCCCGCTGAAGACCCAGGGGGCGCGCCAGGCCGTGGTCTCGCGCGGCCCGGCCGACGCCCCGCTGATGATCATCGGCGAGGCCCCCGGCGCCGACGAGGACCTGCAGGGCCAGCCGTTCGTCGGCCGGGCCGGCCAGCTGCTCGACCGCATGCTCAAGGCCGCCGGCCTGCTGGACCGCGCCTTCGTCACCAACACCGTGTTCTGGCGTCCGCCCGGCAACCGCACCCCGACACCGCAGGAGCAGGCCGTCTGCGCCCCCTTCCTGGAGCGCGCCATCGCCCTGGTGCGGCCGAAGATGCTGCTGCTGGTCGGCGGCGCCTCGGCCAAGAGCATGCTGCGCCGGGACGAGGGCATATTGTCGCTACGCGGACGATGGTTCGAGTGGACCTCCAGCGACGGCCAAGGCGAGCTCCCGGCCTTGCCCACCTTGCATCCGGCCTTCCTGCTGCGGCAGCCGGCGGCCAAGAAGAAGGCCTGGACCGACATGCTCATGGTTAGCGAGAGGCTTGATCGCCCCGAGCGTCCCCACTAGACAGGGTACTGACCAGTCGGAACGGGGACGCGTCGGGGACCTTTTAGGGTCGGGCGCGGAAACGCATTGCAGCTTATCGCTCGCCCCCTGGCCGTGTTCTCGGCCTTCGTGTTGTGCCTCGTGGCCGCCTTCGGCGCCCACGCTTCGGCGCTTGAGCCCCTCTCCGACAGCGACGCCCGCTTCTACCGCGCCGCCTTCGCCGCCTCCGACCATGGCGATTTCGACGCCGCCGAGGCGGCCCTGGCCAACGCCCGCGACAAGAGCCTGACCGGCCGCCTGGCCTTCGCCAAGCTGATGCATCCCGAGGCCCACGCCGCCAGCTATGACGAGCTGACCGAATGGCTGGCCCGCTACGGCGACCAGGCCGGCGCCGACCGGGTCTACACCCTGGCTCTGAAGCGCAAGCCGGCTCGCAGCCCCGCCCCCAAGGTCCCGGCCCTGTTCGTGACCGGCGCCCGCAGCCCGGCTCCGGCCGACAAGGCCCGCTTGGCTCGCGAAACCTACTATGCCGGCGACGTCAAGAAGGCCCTGACCCTGGCCCAGGCGGCGGGCGAGCCGTGGATCGCCGGCCTGGCCTCCTTCCGGCTGCAGGCCTACGCCCAGGCCCGGACCTATTTCGAACGGGTCGCCAATGACGGCGCCCAGGACGAGTGGCTGCGCTCGGCCGCTTGGTTCTGGGCCGCGCGCTCGGCCGCGTCCGGCGGTCAGGGCGGCGACGTCGAGGCCCTGCTCAGCGCCGCGGCCCGTTCGCCCCAGACCTTCTACGGCATGATCGCCGCCCGCCAGCTGGCCCTGGCCGGGGCGGCCCTGGCCCAGGACGATCCGATCGCCGCCCTGCTGACCAAGGTGACCTATGACGGGCCGGACGTCGCCTCGCTGGGCCGCCTGCTGGCCGCCGATCCCCGCGCCCGCCGCGCCGCCGCCCTGGCCCAGATCGGCCGCTGGGCCGAGGCCGGCCAGGAGCTGCGGGCCGGCCTGTCCCTGGCCGGCGATCAAACCCGCGGCGACTGGACCGACCTGGCCCTGGCCCTGAACGAGAAGGCCCCGCTGAACGCCGCCAGCCCGGTCAAGCGGGTCGGCGGCGAGGACTATCCCCTGCCCCCGCTGCAGCCCAAGGGCGGCTTCACCATCGACAAGGCCATGGTCTACGCCCTGGTGCGCCAGGAAAGCCGCTTCGACCCCTATGCGGTGTCGGGGGCCGGCGCGGTGGGGCTGATGCAGCTGATGCCGATCGCCGCGGCCCGGGCGGCCGGCGACGACAAGCTGCTGGCCGACAACAGCCCCCTGCTGGATCCGGGCTTCAACCTGCGGGTCGGCCAGGACTATTTCACCTGGCTGATGGATCGCGGCCTGCAGAGCCCCGACGTGCTGCGCGCGGTGGCGGCCTATAACGGCGGCCCCGGCACCCTGCTCAAGCTGCAACAGCAACTGGGCGCCGACTGCGACAGCCTGCTGCTGATCGAGAGCCTGCCGGCCCAGGAAACCCGCAACTATGTCGAAAAGGTCATGGCCTCCTACTGGACCTATCGCAAGCTGATGGGGGCCGAGACCCAGACCCTGGACGCGGTGGCCAGCGGGGCGCGGGTGATCGATTTCCGGCTGGATCGGTAGGGCGGCGTGGTGCTCTGAAGGGCGCTGAAGATGGCTTTTGATGAACGTGTTGGAGCCCCAGCGATGGGCGGGAAAGCGGGCGTCAAGCTCCGCCGGCTGTTCCTGCATATTAATGTGCCCTCTGACAGCCGCCACTAGTGGAGCTAAAAGTCGCTGATCGGAGATTCGAGGGGGAGAGTATCGGCAATGATCCGGCCATGTCTCGGGCTAGCGATTTTTGGATTATTCGCTGCCGCACCCGCGTTGGCGGATGAAGGGCGCACGACGTCATCCAAAGTTGAGCCGGTGTTTTCTGATGGCACTTTCAGAGGTTGTTCGGTGGTCTTTGACGTAATTCGAAACGACCCTGAATATAGTGCAAACGCCATAGTCAAGGTCAGTGGATCAATTACGGTGATGATGTCTCCAAAGGGGGACCCGCTGGCGGTCATGAAGCTCGGCGCGAAGGACGCCAAAAAATCAGCGACCGAGCAATACTCACCTCCTGAAGAAGCATATTTTATCAACGAAAATGGAACAAACGCCAAGGACTTAATTGGATCAGGTAAGGTTGATGCAGAGGGACTTCGACTGTTTATCTACAAAATAAGCGATGAATCCATCAAGCAAATAGCCCAAGCGAAATCTACTGGGAAACTTAAGATCGGCTATGCGCTACGCAAGGGCGGCGCTTTGGCTCCCGTAGAAGTCGATTTTACGGCGCGATCAGTCGATGCTGGCGGCAAAGTCATTTCAGACGGCGGCGCGCCAAAAGAATGGGACCTGTGCCTTACCGCGCTTATGCAATCGTGATCGACAAGGCCCGGAATGACGAGCGTATTTGGAAAAGCGGCGTATTTTAAACCCGCAACCGCACGGCCTTCGGCTTCAGACGCCGCAGCAGCGCCTGCAGCGGATCGCCGCCGGGCTTGAAACCGCCGGCTGCGTCGATCGCCTCGCGCAGCGCCAGCACCGCCGACGGGCGGCCGGCCAGGCCGAAGGGGCCCGGCGCGGCGATGAACGCGGGGCGGCCTCCGCCGCCGGCCAGATGGGCCTCGACCGGCACGCGCCAGGCGTCGGGCAGGGCCAGGCGGTCGTCGAGCGCCAGGATCCACGGCCCCCGGGCCACGGCGCAGCCGGCCGCCAGCCGGGTCCCGGCGTCGCCCTGAACCGTCACCACCCTGGCCCCGCTGTCCTCGGCGATGGCCAGGGTCGAGTCGGTCGAGCCGGCGTCGGCGAACACCACGTCCTTGACCAGGCCGTCGACGGCCGAGGGCACCAGCACGGTCAGGACCGAGACCAGGCGGGCGGCGCTGTCATGGGTGGGCAGGACGACGGAGATCATGGCCCTGCTTCAGGGTATCGCGGCGCGAAGGTCAAGGGGCGATGCGTTGCGTCCTTCGAGGCTCGCCTGCGGCTCGCGCCTCAGGATGAGGAAATCAATACAAAGCTCCTCTTCCTGAGGCGCCCGCGCAGCGGGCCTCGAAGGACGCACAGGGCTCAGAACAGCGACAGCTGGTCCCCCGCCTTGGCCGGCACGGCGAACTGGCCAAGGTCGAGCGGCTCCAGCCGGCGGTCGAGACCGAAGCGCTTGCGGGCAAGGTGGAAGCGCTGGCTCATCACCTGCGCCACCGGCCCCTCGCCGGTCATCCGCTTGCCCCATTCGGAGCTGTAGGCTGCGCCGCCGCGCATCTGGCGGACCAGAGACATCACCCGCTTGGCGCGGTCGGGATGTTCGGCCGCCAGCCACTCCTCGAACAGGTCCTTGATCTCCAGCGGCAGGCGCACGGCGACATAGCCGGCGGTCGTCGCCCCGGCCGCGGCGGCGGCCTCGAGCACCGCCTCCATCTCGTGGTCGTTCAGCGACGGGATGGCGGGGGCGAACATCACCGTGGTCGGCACCCCGGCCGCCGTCAGCTGGCGCACGGCGTCCAGCCGCCGCTTCGGGGTCGCCGCCCGCGGCTCCATGCTGCGCGACAGCCGGTGATCCAGGCTGGTGATCGACACCGCCGCCCGGGCCAGGCCCGCCTGCCCCATCGGCCCGAGGATGTCGAGGTCGCGGGTGATCAGGGCCGACTTGGTGATGATCGAGAACGGATGGCGGAAGCGGGCTAGGGTCTCGACCACCGCCCGGGTCACCCGCAGCTGGCGCTCGTCGGGCTGGTAGGGATCGGTGTCGCCGCCGATATGGATGACCTTGGGGACATATTTCGGCTTGGACAGCTCGCGTTCCAGCAGCTTGCCGGCCTCGGGCTTGAAATAGATCCTGGTCTCGAAATCCAGGCCCGGCGAATGGCCCAGATAGGCGTGGGCCGGGCGGGCGTAGCAGTAGATGCAGCCGTGGCTGCAGCCGCGATAGGGATTGATCGAGCTTTCGAAGCCGACGTCGGGACTGTCGTTGCGGGCGATGATGGTCCGCGACTTCATCGGCTGCACGACGGTGGCGATCTGAGCCGGCTCCTCATCCGCCCCCCAGCCGTCGTCGAAGGCCTCGCTGACCTGGGATTCGAACCGGCCGGTGCGGTTGGACTTGGCCCCGCGGCCGCGCGCGGCGAGCGGCGGGTGACCGGGAAGATTGGCGGGAGCGACCATGGCCCGATCATGGACCGGAAATGAGAACATTTCAAGAACTTGATGCCGTCGCGCATTCCCTGGGCGCCGGGCGGGTCGATGGCCCCCGTACCGCAAGCGGGGCTGACAAGCCGCCGGTCGTGGTGCAACCTCCACTGGAGGCAGGCGGGGCGGCGGTCGCCCTTACGCCTCGCATCGAGGCTCCCCATGACCACCCTGCCCCCGGAAGACCCAGCCGCGCCGGA
The DNA here is from genome assembly GCF_052871235.1 of Caulobacter sp. LARHSG274. Taxonomy (NCBI): domain Bacteria; kingdom Pseudomonadati; phylum Pseudomonadota; class Alphaproteobacteria; order Caulobacterales; family Caulobacteraceae; genus Caulobacter; species Caulobacter sp. LARHSG274. The sequence continues at coordinate 69,540 of NZ_JBIXJO010000008.1, forward strand.
ACCCGAAGCCCCGCACGTCGCCAAGGTCGGCGTCATCGACGCTGGCCACAACGTCACCGGCTTCGCCGAAGAGCCGATCAACGGCCTCATCGCCGACATCGCCGACGGCGATTCCTGACCATCTCGCAGCCTTGAGTTCGACTCCTGGCTTTCCCTTCACCGTCATCCCGGGCCTTGTGCCCGGGACCCATCTCTCCGCCGCAAGGGCGGCGAAGTGGCGCGCGAGCGCGCCAAGGCGTCTCCCCGTCGGCTGAACCATGGGTCCTGGGCACAAGGCCCGGGATGACGTTTATGGGGGCGCCTAATCCGGGGTGCCGCGATCAACCCATTCAGAGGAAAAAGGTGGAGGCCCGGCCCGGAATCGAACCGGGGTGCACGGATTTGCAATCCGCTGCGTCACCACTCCGCCACCGGGCCATCCGGGTCAACGCAAGCTGCGTCGGCGAAGAGGTCGGTTCGAATACAGGAGCCCGCCGGCCTAGGCAATGGCCATGATGGCCTGGCTCAACCGGTCTTCTGCAGCAGCAGGGCCTTGGTCAGGAACGCCTGGTCCCGGCCGATCACCGCCAGCCCAGCCGCGCCGAACAGGGCCGGCAGATCGGCCTGGGCGTAGGTCGAATAGTAGGGTTCGTGGAAATAGGCCGGGAAGGCCTCCAGCAGCCGCGACAGGTCCGGCTCGTCGGCGGGTTGCACCGAATCGGCGAAGGCCAGCACGCCGCCGGGCTTGAGCACCCGGGCGATCTCGGCGGCGACCACCGGCCGAACCCGCGGCGGCAGCTCGTGGAACAGGTAGACGCAGGTGACCGCATCGAGGCTGGCGTCGGCGAACGGCAGGGCCTCGGCGTTGGCCTGCACCCCGCCCCGCCCCGAGCGGCTGCGGGCGGCGGCCAGGTAGGCGCGCGACAGGTCGAGGCCGGCGATGGCCGCCCGCGGGAAGGCGGTGGCCAGGTCGCTGAGGAACGCGCCCGAACCGCAGGCCAGGTCGACCAGCTTCAGGCCCCGGTGATCCTGGCCGCGCCAGTGGCGGGCCAGCAGGGCCAGGGCCCGGCGGCGCATGGCCCCGGCCGCGCCGGAGAACAGCGCCTCGACCTGGGCCTCGTAGCGCCGGGCGCTGGCGTCGGTGAACCAGCCGCCGGACTGGAAATGGAAGTTCTGGCGGTAATAGTTCGGATAGCCTCGACTTTCCGGCTCGTCGCGCACTTCGACGGCGTCGCCCCGGCGGCGGCGCTGGTCGACGGCGCGGGCGTCGGCGATGACGTCCAGGGCCCGGCGGAAGGCCTGGGCCGGATGGCGGGGGGCGTCCTCCATCGGCGGATAGAGGCCGGCGGCGACGTCGGCGGCGTCCTTGTCGAAGGCGGTCAGATAGGCCTGGCGCAGCCGGGCGGCCGGGACCGGCGGCCCTTGCGGCGCGAACTTGACCTTGGCCTCGCCGCGGGTCGGCTGGGCCAGGGCCCGGGTGACGCCGCCGGCCGCGGTCCACCAGGCGGCTTTGACCGCCGCCCGGGCCCGATGGCCTGCCCCGTCAAGGGCGAAGGCGCCGCGCCCCTTGGGCCCGGCCTCGCGGGGTTCGCCCCGCTCGCCGCGTCGCTGGTCCATAGCCGCCTCCCGGACGGCCAGACCCGTCCTATCGCGAAAACACGCCGACCAGCTCAATATGGGGCGACCACAGGAACTGGTCCACCGGCAACACTCGCTCCAGGCGGAAGCCGGCGTCGACCAGCACCCGGGCGTCGCGGGCGAAGGTGGCCGGGTTGCAGGAGACGCCGACCACCCGGGCGACCTTCGATTTGGCGATCTCGACATGCTGCTCCAGCGCCCCGGCCCGGGGCGGGTCGAGCACGGCGACGTCGACCTTCTTCAGCTCGGTCGACAGCACCGGGCGGCGGGAGAGGTCGCGGGCCTCGGCGGTGATCGCCTTCAGGCCGGTCGCCGTCCCCACCGCGCCCTTCAGGGCGGCGATGGCCGGAGCGGAGCTGTCGGCGGCGTGCACCCCGCCGATCTGCGCCAAACGGAAGGTGAAGGTGCCGACCCCGCTGTAGAGGTCGACGATGCGCGACGCGCCCTGGGCGGCCTCGACGGCGAAGTCGACCATGGCCTTCTCGGCCTGGGGCACGGCCTGCAGGAAACTGCCGGCCGGCAGGGCGACCACGGCCGGGCCCAGCTTCACCATCGGCTGGCGGGCCATGTAGATCATCTCGCCGGCCAGGGTGACGCGGGCGAAGTCGGCCTCGCCCGCCACCATGGCGGCGCGGACCCGGGCGTCGGCCGACAGCCCGCCGCTCTTGGCCTCGACGCCGGTGACGTCGATGTCCAGGCCGGTGGCCGTCAGGGTCACGTGCAGGGTCGGGGCCGACTTGGGATGCTCCAGGAACGGTCCGGCCAGGCGGGCCAGGGCCGGAAAGGCCGCGACCAGCCGCGGGTTCGAGACCGGGCAGGTCTCGATCCGGGCCAGGTTCCACGACCGCCGTTCCTTGAAGCCCAGCCGCACCCCGCCCTTGCCGCCGCGGGCGTGCAGCGCCACCCGCCGACGCGAGGCGGGCGGCGAAGCGAAGGTCGGCAGGATCTCGGTCTCCAGCCCCTCGTGCGACAGCTGGATGCGCACCTGCTCGCGCTTCCAGTCGAGATAGGGCTGGGCGCTCCAGTGCTGCAGGGCGCAGCCGCCGCAGACGCCGAAATGCGGGCACGGCGGGGCGACGCGGTCGGGGCTGGCCTCCAGCACCTCCAGCAGTTCGCCGCGCACGCCGCTCATCTGGGCGATGATCCGCTCGCCGGGCAGGGTCAGGGGAATGAAATTTCCCGACGCCCGGCCGTCGCCCTGGGCGCCGATCGCCTCGATCCTCAACTCACGCATTCAAGACAGTTCCGTTCGTCCGGCGGAACCTTGACCGGTCCCGCGCATTTTCACAGGCGCTGAAGCGCCGCCATGTCGGCGCCATGAACGCCGCCGACAATGGCTCTCGAACGTCCCATAGCGCATTCGCTCCCTTGCGGGTAAATCAAGATGAGGCGGGTGAACGAAGATGAACGGGTCGCTCAACAGCCGTTCATGATAGGATTGGCAGTCTAGGCTGGAAGGCGGGCCCGTGATCACCCGGGCCTGTTCGAGGGAGTTTCCGATGACGTTCAAGATTCTGGGCAAGACCCTTCTCGGCGGCGCCGCCTGCGCGGCCGTGCTGGCCAGCGCCATGGCCCCGAGCCTGGCCTCGGCCCAGGCCTATGGCGCCTACGGCAACAGCGGCGGCAATTACGACAGCAACGGCTATTATTACGACCCGTGCCGGCGCAGCACCACCCAGCGCGGCACCGGCGGCGGCCTGGCCGGGGCCGGCATCGGCGCGGCGATCGGCAGCGGCGTGGCCGCCAGGGGCGCCCGCACCGAAGGCGCCGTGCTCGGCGGCGTGCTCGGCGCGATCGCCGGCTCGGCGATCGGCCGCAACTCGGCCGCCTGCACCCCCGGCCAAGCCCCGCCGCCGCCGCCCCCGCCGTCCTACAACCAGGGCGCCTACAACAGCTACGACCGCAGCTATGACCGCGGCTACGAGGAGCCGGCCTATCGCGACAGCCGCTACGGCGATCGCCGCGACGACGGCTACAGCTACGAGTCCGAGCGTTCCTACACCGTGACCGAGGGCAGCCGGGCCGACGCCAACGGCTGCACCCTGGCCGAAAGCCCGATCTACCTGCCCGACGGCCGCACCCAGAAGCGCTTCGTCCGCGTCTGCCCCGACGCCTCGGGGCGGTATCAGGTCGTCGACTAGGTCGGGATTTCTCTCATTCGATCATTGGGGCCGTCCGCGTCAGCGGGCGGCCCTTTTTCTTGTGGCCGGCCCTAACCCTTCACCGCCCAGATCAGGTGCTCCTCCTGCCCGTCGCCGCCGGTGATCGGGCTCTGGGCCAGGCCCTTGATCGTCCAGCCCGAGGCCTCGACGAAGGCCGAGACCGAGGCGATGCAGTCGGCGATGACGGCCGGGTCCTTGACCAGGCCGCCCTTGCCCACCCGCTCGCGGCCGGCCTCGAACTGCGGCTTGATCAGGCTGACCAGGTCGGCGCCCGGCGCGGCCAGGTCGAGGGCCACCGGCAGGCACTTCTCGACCGAGATGAAGCTGACGTCGCAGACCACCAGACTGGGCGTGTCATCGAGATAGCCCTCGTCCAGGACCCGGGCGTCGACGCCGGACAGGTCGACCACGCGGCCGTGGTGGGCCAGGCGCGGATGCAACTGCTCGCGGCCGACATCGACCGCATAGACCTTGGCCGCCCCGCGCTCCAGCAGCACCTCGGTGAAGCCGCCGGTCGAGGCGCCGACGTCCAGGGCGATCCGCCCGGCCACGGAGATCGGCCACAGGTCCAGGGCGTGGACCAGCTTCAGGGCCCCGCGCCCGACCCAGGGATGGGGCGGCCGGCCGTCGAGCACGACGGTGTGCTCCAGCTGTTCGGACGGCTTGCTCACCGCCTTGCCGTCGGCGGTGATCAGGCCGGCCTCGATGGCGGCCCGGGCCTTGGCGCGGGTTTCGAACAGGCCGGTCTCGACCAGCAGGATGTCGGCGCGTTTGCGTGTCATGCCGGGGCCTTAGCACGACTTGCCGACCGTGCGCGCCCGTCCTCTGCCTAGCCCTGGACGAACACCTTCTTCAGCTCGTTCTTCAGGATCTTGCCGTTGGCGTTGCGCGGCAGGGTCTCGGGCCAGAACACCACCCGGACCGGCACCTTGAAGGCGGCCAGGCGGTCGGCGACGAAGGCCCGCAGCTCGGCCTCGTCGGCCTGGGCCCCCGGCCGCAGGGCGACGACGGCGGCCGGCTCCTCGCCCAGGGTCTTGTGCGGCACGCCGACCAGGGCCGCGTCCATCACCGCCGGATGCTCGTAGAGCAGGTTCTCGACCTCGATGCAGTAGATGTTCTCGCCGCCGCGGATCAGCATGTCCTTGGCCCGGTCGACGATGTAGCAGAAGCCTTCCTGGTCGAGCCGGGCCAGGTCGCCGGTCCGCACCCAGCCGTCGATGAAGGTCTCGGCGGTGGCCTCGGGGCGGTTCCAGTAGCCCTTCACCACCTGCGGCCCCTTGCACCACAGCTCGCCGACCTCGCCGACCGGCAGCTCGCGCCAGGGCGCCTCGAGGGTCATGATCTTCAGGTCGGTGACCGGCACGGCCGGGCCGCAGCTGTCGGGCCGGTTCTCGTAGTCCTCGGCCGAGTTGCTGGTGGCGGTGGCCGAGGTCTCGGTCATGCCCCAGCCGTTGCCGGGCAAGGCTGTGGGCCAGATCTCCTTGATCTTGCGCACCAACTCCGGGGCCGAGGGCGCGCCGCCATAGGCCACGGTCTCGATCGACGACAGGTCATAGCGGTCACGATGGGGATGCTCGATGATCTGCCAGGCGATGGTCGGCACCCCGCCCATCTGGGTCAGCCGCTCGTCCTGGATCAGCTGCATGGCCCGCTCCGGATCCCACTTGCGCATCATCGCCAGCTTGGCCCCGGAGAACAGCGACGGGTTCAGCACCGCGAAACAGCCGGTGGCGTGGAAGAACGGCACCGAGACCAGGCAGCCCTTCTGCGGTCCGTCGGGATCGGGCTGGGGGGGGATCTCGCCGCGCCGCAGATAGCCGCGGGCCGTCGCCGCGCCGGTGGCGAAGATGTTGCTGTTGACGTTGCGATGGGTGCCCAGGGCGCCCTTGGGCTTTCCCGTGGTGCCCGAGGTGTAGAAGATCGTCGCGTCGTCGTCCGGGCCCAGCGCCACGGTCGGCAGCGGCTTCTCGTCCAGCCCGGCCCAGTCGTTGGGGCAGCCGATCACCGCTTCCAGCCGGGTGACATAGGGATGGGCGATCTCTTCCCGGGCGCGGCTGACATAGACCCGCTTCAGGGCGGGGCAGTTGTCGAAGTGCTCCTTCAGCCGCTCGAAGCGCTCGACGTCCGTCACCGCCACGGCGGCGCCGGAATCGACCAGGCCGTATTCCAGCTCCGGCCCGGTCCACCAGGCGTTCAGCGGCGTCAGGATCGCCCCCAGGCTCAGGCCGGCATAGAAGGCGACCGGCCATTCGGGCAGGTTGCGCATGATCAGGGCGACCCGGTCGCCCTTCCTGACCCCGGCGGCCTCCAGCTCGGCGGCGAACACGCTGACGGCGCGGTAGAAGGCCTCGAACCCGACCCGCTCGTCCTCATGAACCAGGAACACCTTGTCGCCGTGGGTGCGGCCGATCCGCAGAGTGTCGCGCAGGCTCGGCGGGGCGTGTTTCCAGACCCGGGTCATGACGCCGCGGATCTCGACCTCGTCCATCTCGGCGGGCGAGCCGGGGGCGGTGATCAGGGCGTAGGCCTGCTGGACCGACATCGCCGGCCACGGGGCCGCGGGCTTGGGCCCCGTGGATGGGACGGCGGCGGGGCTCGGCGCGGTCGCGGCCTGGGTCATCAACTCTCTCCCGGTACGGATCGCGCTTCGTCGGCGAGCGCGTTGACGCTGAGAAAGCACAGCCGGCGGCCCGATGCAAACGTCCGTTCGGCTCTAAGGGAACAGCGTTTAGTTATGGCGAGGAAAGCGCCGCTTTCGACACGGCTTCGCCGCCTCACGCGGAACTCCGCTGAGTCGATGGGGAGGGTGCGAAGCGCCCGGGCCTCGCCCGGAAGTTTTGCAGTATGTGTACCGTTTCGACGAAGTCTGGCGCTTCGCGTGGAACCGTTATCCGGGAGCGGTCCGGCTGGCGGGGGTCTTAACCCCTTACCGGACGCTTTCGCTCGCGCCCCCGACGGGCGGGCCAGGGCGGCGAGCCCCGGTCCCGGACCGGTCACTCGCCGGGACCGACAGACCATCCCCGGCGGCCTTTAGATAAAGCGTCGCGGGGCTGCGCAACCCCACTTCCTTGTCCTCCGCCCAGGCCAACACGGTCTCCAGATCACCGAAGAGCCGAACATCCACCTCCCCGCGCCGCCCGGTCGGCGTGACCACGACCTTCTCGATGAGGGCGCGAAGCGCCGTCGCCGCCTCGGTGCGATCGGCCGGGTTGTTCAGCGCCTCGACCAGCCGCTCGACCTTTCGGCGGTAAAGCTCGGCGACATTGGGGTGAACGTCGGGCACGTCGCGCGGGGCCTCAGCAAGGGTGCGCTCGATCGCTTCGACCTCGGCGTCCAGGCTCTTCAGGCGGTCCATGAGGGGGCGGGTATAGCCGCCATCCTCGATAGCCAAGACGATGCCGTCGATGGCCTTCCTGGCCTTCTCAAGGCGTAGACGGTCGGCCGTCTCGTTGGCCCGGCGATGATGATTGAGGCGGTTGGTCTCCTCGATGAACGATCGCATGGCCTCGGCCATGACCTCGGGCGTCATCAAGCGCTCCTTGAGGCCGACGAGAACGCGGGCCTCCAGGCTGTCGCTGCGAACCGCGCTGGCGTTGGTGCAACCCTGACCCTTGATGTGGGCGACGCAGGCCAGGCGGTTGTTCCCGCGCTTGGCCACCGTGCCGCCGCACAGACCGCAGGTGATCAGGCCCGACAGCAGGGTCGCGGGCCGGCGGCTGGTGGCCGCCGCCTGGAAGCCCTGCGCGCCCCTGGCGACGGCGTCTTGATAGGCCCGGGCGTGGTGGGCCTGACGGGCCTTGGCGGCGTTCCAGAGGTCGTCGTCGATGATCCGCAGGTGCGGCGCCTGGGCGTAGACCCATTCGCTTTGAGGGTTGATGCGGTGACGCGTCCGGCCGGTGTCGGGATTGCGGACGTCGCGGCGCCGGTTCCAGACCATCTGGCCGATATAGAAGTGGTTGTTGAGGATGCCCGACTGGATCGACTGGTGGCCCCGGATGGTCATCTCACCCCAGGCCCGGCCTCTGGGCGAGGCGACGCCCTCGGCGTTCAGCTCGATGCAAATCTGGCGCGGGCTCTTGCCGGCGACGTAGTCGCGGAAGATGCGGCGCACGATGTCGGCCTCATAGGGGATGATCTCCCGCTCGCCGGTCGTGACCTTGCCGGTCGCGTCGATCTGACGAACCACCTTGTAGCCATAGGAATTACCGCCCGCGACCTTGCCGGCCTCCACCCTGCCCCGGTTGCCGCGATGGGTCTTGGCCGCCAGATCCTTGAGGAAGAGCGCGTTCATCGTGCCCTTGAGGCCGACATGCAGCTCGGAGACCTCGCCCTCGGACAGAGTGACGATCGGCACGCCTGCGAACCGCAGCCGCTTGAAGAGGCCGGCGATGTCCTCCTGATCCCGGCTGAGCCGGTCCATGGCCTCGGCCAGGACCACATCGAACTCGCCGGCCAGGGCGTCGCGGAGCAAGGCCTGGACGCCAGGACGGAGAATGACCGTCGAACCCGAGATCGCCGCGTCCGAATAGGTGTTCACGACCCGCCAGCCGGCCTTGTCGGCGTGCATCCGACAGATGCGGACCTGATCTTCGATCGAATGGGCGCTCTGCTTGTCGTCGGAATAGCGGGCGTAGATGGCCACGCGGGTCATGACGAACTCCTGAAGCTAGCCCTGGTCGATCTCCGAGCGCGGGGCGTGGTCGTTGGCGGGCGCAAAGCTGCGCTGGAACTCTTCTCGGGCGATCTGGCGGCCGATCAAGCGGGCCAGGGCCAGAACCGCGTCTTGCTGCGGCGAAACCGTACCTACAGCGTATGAAGCGCGGTCATCATTGGCGGGGCGGAAGCGTTGGAGCGCGGGGCGTGTGTCGTCGGTCATGGTGGGCGAATCCTGACGAGCGAAACGCCAAGCCTCGATCCAGACCCGCAAGGCCTCAACGACGGTTAGAGCGCGGTTCACCCGCTTTCACTCCCGACCTGTGCGGATCGACCAGTCGATCCAGCCCTCAAGCACCAGGGGGCGATGACAGTCGGGGCAGCGCATGTTGGCCAGATCACGGGCCGCGCCAGCGATGAGGTTATGAGCCTCTTCGTGGTCTTCGGGATCGACCGCCCTTGCGGCCACCGCGATTTTGGCGGCGACGCCGGTCGGGTCGTTGGCCGCGACCGCCGGCAGCTCCGCGAGGAGCTTCTCCCGCTGCTCGAACAGGCTGGCGAGCGTCCGGTCGATCTCGGCCATTTCCCGGCCCTGGGGCAGCGCCAGTTGTTCTTCCTTGGATAGCTTGAACCAGCCGGGCAGCTTGAAGGCTTCGCTTTCCAGATCGCCCCAGCGGCGCACCAAGCGGCTGGTCCTGATGTCGATGGCGACGAAGCTGGCGCAGCGGACGAGCAGGTCGTCTGCGACCGGCTCGCCTGCGTTGACGAGGACGGGCGCGGCGGTGGCGGCACCGATCAGCGTGCGGCGGGAAACTGCGGTTCTCTTGGCCTTACCTTCGGACATGCGGGGGCTCCCGGCGCGTGCGCTCGGCCCGATCTGAACGGAGATCGGTAGAGTTTGCTGGGTTTACTGCTACAGTAGAATGAATTTCAGTGACTTAGTCAACGAAATTCGGTCATCAACGAGCGAATTTCCATCAAATGATTGTATCTGCCCAAATTCGAATGGCCCGAGCCGCCCTCGGCTGGAGTGTCCGCGCATTGGCGGAAGCTTCAGGCATTGCAGACTCTACGATCCTCCGCTTCGAGACTGGCAAGGGTGGCATCCTGGCCGCGAACCTCGCGAAGCTGCAAAATACGCTTGAGGACGGCGGAATCATCTTCATCCCGGCCGATGCCAGTGGCGGCCCAGGCGTCCGCCTCAAAGCCTAGATCGCGGTTAAGCCGGAGGCGCGTAGCGCCTGTTTAGGCTTAAACCGCTTGCCGAGCCCTGGCCGGGCGTCAAGTTGACGGTCAAGGGTGCGCGAAGCGCATCGCCGTAGGCGACGGCGAAGCCGCCCTTGAGGGTCAGATTGACGTCCGGCAATTACGCCCCAGCTTCCGGGAGCCGGGGCGGGGGATTTCGAATTTTTCTTTATTCGGCCGAAGGACAGCGTTCGTCGGATCGCTAAGGAGTCTGCCCTCTTGGCTGAAAGGTCTCGTGACGGTCCGGCGCAACCCTCGGGTGGGCGTTGCCCAAGCGACGGGTTATGCGCCTTGCCCGCACAACCGCCAAGTTCGGCCTCACAGCCGCCGATAGCCAATCATCAGGGCTGGGGAACGCACCCGATCACCGGGTCAGGTCGTCCTGCTGCGGCGAAGGATCGGCAGGCAAACCCTGGCGTGGAGTCGGTAGCCAGCGTTGCAGGGCAAGTTCACCCCGAGTCCGAGGGCCGCTCATTCGCGTGTTGAATAGGTACCAATCCATTTCGGCTGATCTTGCGGCTTACCATTCCATGTCCAGTCGGTAAGCATTTCCGCCAAATCCTCCGCAGAATAATATGTGCCCGAAGGTGGCGGAGAAAATACCGAGTAGCCATATCCCGCCGCAAGTAAATCATGCCGGTGCCGTTCCAGCGATCCATAGTCCTCGACTATCAGCATTCCTTTCTTGGGGCCGAATTGCGGAAACATCACATCTACCTTAACGCTAATTCCATCGCCAAGATCGACTTCGGTGGGACCTATCATTTCGACGCCCAGCGCCTCGGCCGCCGGGCCCCAACTGTCAATGTGTCTCCACATGTCCGCGTCGCTTTGCTGGTTCATGGGCCTATGATTGGGATGTGATCGGTGCCCCCGATGTGAGCATGCGGCCCCCGGTTCACTGGGAACTGCGACCCTGGATGGCCTTCGTCGATTCTAATTTTATTGCCGGGGATCTGATCGCGTAACGTTCGGTTCAGGTCCCGATAAGCTTCCACATCGGCTCTGGTCACTCCTTTAGCCTTATCGCCTTTGGCCATGGCTTCCAGGATCCGACGGCCTTCGCTCCAACAAGAGTTATGCACCCAAACCTGATCTTCACCAACGAAGTAGGTATGGAACCCCTCGATCTCCAGGTTGTAGGTGCGCACCACGCGGTCGGTCCTGACGACCGAGACTACGGTCGCCGTTCCCGAGGCGGTCACCACTTTCGCGCCGGCCGTTAGCTCGCCGGCGAGCGTCCAGACGCCGTTCGCCGTGCGGAAAGGATGCTCCTTAGTGGTGTGAATGGTCTCGCGGCGCGGCGGCAGACCCTTGGCTGTCTTGATGGCGACCGTCACGTCCCAGATCTGCTGCTCCTCGCCGGGGATCAGCGCCGCCACCGCTTTCTGAGCGGTCTGGCCGGTGACTTCGTCGCGCGAGAGCACGAGGTCTCCCACTTTGACGTCTTCGATGGCCTTGGGCCCGTCCGCAGTGGCCACCAGGGTCCCGGCTTCGAAGCAGAAGCGCTTCTCAAGCAGCGCCGCCCTCCCAAGCCAAGCTGCTTTGGCGGCGGTCAGAAGACCGTCGGTGGTGACGGTAATTGCGATGTCTCCGTAGAGTTTAAGGAAATCCGCTCTTTTCCCCGGATCGGCATAGGCGGCGCCTGAAGGGCCCCAACCAAAGCCGCTCATCATCGTGCCGTTCACATCGAGTTGCTGGCGTGCAAAGTCTTGAGCCGCTAGGCCTGTGAGACAGGTTGCGCCATCGGCGCAGTGCGATTTCGATGCTGTGACAGTAACGTCGGGAAATGTTGCATTGCCGTCGCATCTGTTCCCAGCGTCATAGGAACCAATAGTGCAAGAAGATCCGGGCGCTCCGTCGAGCCCACTCGGATCCGTCATATTGACCGGGTCATTGCCGACATAGGCGTACCAGTTCATGCCGTCGCCGTAGCCGATGGGGTCGGTTTGGAGAAACCGCCCCAAGGTCGGCGAATAGGCTCGGGCCTTGTAATGGTAGAGCCCCAGCTCCGGGATCCAGACCTGGCCGGTGTACTGGAAGCGGCCGAGGTTGCCGGCGGCGGGGACGCCATACTCATCATAGGTGTTGATCGCCAGGGCCGCGCCGCCGTCGTTGACGGCCGCGACGACCGAGCCCTGGGGATCAGCCAGCAGGAAGCGACGATTGCTCGTGCCCGCGCCCTCGTACCAGACCACCGGCTCGTCGACGCCGGGCCCCGGCACGTAACGGCGCAGGATGGCGCCCGTCGCGCCATCGAGTTCGGCAATGAGATCGGATCCGGAATAGATGAAGGCCGTCGGCCCGGCGCCGGCCGAGACCCGCCACAGCCGCCCGGCCGGATCGTAGGCCAGGCTCGCGCCGCCCGAGGTGCTGGTGAGGTTGTTGTCGACGTCGTAGCCGAAGCTGGTGGTTCCGTCCGACGACAGGTTGCCCCGGCCGTCATAGCTCAGCGTCGAGGACCCCGAGGTGGTCATCTGGTTCAGGCCGTTGGAAGCATAGGTTCGGGTCGCCTGCGCATAACCCCACTCGTAAAGGCCGTTGCTGGCGGTGCGGGTCTTGACCTGGCTGGCGGCGTTGTAGGCGAAAGTCCAGGTCTGGTCCTGGGCCGTGCCGGCCAGATCGTGCGCCAGGCTCGAAAGCCGCGAGGCGGCGTCATAGCCGTAGTTGGTCTGGGTCGCGGCACTTCCGGGACCGGACCAGCCGTAGGTTCTGCGGCCCAGATCGTCATAGGCGACCGCCCATACCCGGGTCCCGTCGCTCTGCCAGATGTTCTGCATCTGCCCGGCGGCGTTGTAGTCGTAGGTGATGTAAAAACCGTCCCACCAGGTCATGCGCGTCCGCCGGCTGGCGAGATCGTACTGGTAGGTCATCGGGTGGCCGTAGGTGTCTTCGCCGGTCACCCGGCCCAGGGCGTCATAGGTCGCCGTGGCCACGCCGCCGCCATAGGTCGCCGAGGTCTGGCGGCCGAGGTTGTCATAGACGTAGGTGGTGGACGGCAGGCTCTTGGCCGTCATCCGGTTCAGGGCGTCGTAGGTGAAGGTCACCACCTGGCCGTCGCGACGGCGATCGCTAAGCACGTTGCCGGCCGCATCGTAGGTGTACTGCTCGTAGTCGCTCGTCGAGCTGGTCGAGCCGCTGGAGGCGATCGGGTAGCGAGTCTTGGCCAGGCGGTCGAAGCCGTCATATTCGTGAGTGGTCAGGTTGCCCTTGCCGTCGGCCTCGGTCGCGCGCCGACCGTTGGTCGAGTAGGTGACGGCCCGTTCGACCTGCGGCGCGCTCGTGCCATAGCCGCTGGTCACCTGGGTGACGCGGTCGGCCTTGTCGTAGCTGATGTAGGTGATGCGGTCGTCGCCGTCGGTCCCAGCCGTTCCCAGGGTGCAGGCGGAAGCCGGCAGAGATCCAAACGCCGCTGGGTTCATCCGCTCGGCCGTACAGGTCAGGCGGTTGGCGGCGTCGTAGGCGTACTGGGCCACCGCCTGGGTCGCGCCGCCGGCGATCTGGCGCTCGGACACCTTGCGGCCGACGCTGTCATAGGCGACGGCCGATTGCTGCAGGGCGACGAAGCTCGCCATCGAACCGTCGGCCTGGCCGGTGGCAGTGCCGGCCTCCACCGAGGTCGCCTGGCCGTCGGGATTGTAGGTCATGCGGCTGGCCCGATAGAGCAGCGCGCCCGCTCCATCCGGATCGGGTCCGATCACCCCGACCGCCTGACGGGCGGCGTCGTAATAGGTGCGGGTGGTGTCGGCCGTCCCGGCCAATGGGCCGTCCTCGGTCAGCAAATTGCCGACCTCGTCATAGGTCAAGATGGTGGTCGCCGACAATGCGCCATCGCCGGAACCGCTGGTCGTTGCGGTCGGCAGGAGATTGCTGCTGGCGTAGGCGACGGTGGTCTTGGCCTCCAGTGATGTGCCGATGCACTCCCAGGGGCCGGAGGTGCAGGTGGAGGTTCCGGTCAGCTTCCAGATCGATCCGGCTTGAACCAAGGCTCCGCTGCTGTTTTTGATGTAGCTCGGCAGCAGGCTGTAGGCGTATCGGGTTTGCGGCCGCATGGCCCCCGAGGTCGGCTCCGGCGAGGTCGCCGTCAGCACCCCGCCATGAGTGGCGTCATAGGTGTAGCTGGTGACATTGCCGCGTTCGTCGGTCACCGAATTGGGCTTGTTGCAGGTCTTGGGATTGCCGCAGGTGGCGTCGTAACTGACGCTGGTGACGATGTCGGCGGGCGTTCCTGGGGTCTTGGAGACCTGCCGCACCTCGGTGACATTGCCGCGAGCATTATAGGTATAGCTAGTGTAATCGCCCTCGGGCCGGGTGACACGGGTCGTTCGGCCAGTGCTGTCATAGGTGTAGCTCGTCGTACGCCCCAGAGCGTCAGTGTCCGAGGTGACCTGGACCAGGGCCATGTTCGACACCACCACGCGCGAATGACCCAGCGGGTCGACGACCGTCGTCGTGCGGGTGGTTCCGCTGTCTGTATAGCTGTAGGTCCAGGTCCCGACGCCATTGGACAGCGTAAAGCTGGTCGCGCCGGTGCTGGTCTTGGTCACGGTCGCCCCAGACGGGCGAGTCAGGGCCGTGGCGCTCCAGTTTGGCGTGCGGTCCAGCCTCGACGTGCGGCCCAGCGAGTCGCTGGCCGCCACGCCGGCCGCGACATACCATGACCAGGTAACTGTCGGCCACGCCCTGGAGAACGTCGGGCAGATGTCTGCCGCAGGATCGCAGTAGTCGACAGCCGTATTGATCAGCACCGCACTGATTGGCTCGACGGCCGTAGAAGCACTAATAGTATTTGATGCATAACTGTAGTGGATTTGATATCCACTATTGCTTGAAATGGAAATTGGCCGAGCTTCCGTTACGGTCAGGGCGCAACTGCCAGAAACGTACTGTCCGCAGAAGGTCGCCCACTTATAGGTGAAGGTCAGCTTCTCGCCGTTCGGCTTGGTCAAGGAAATAATGTTGCCGCTGTAGGCTTGGCGCGGCGTCATACTGCGCATGGCGTAGGAGAAGATCGCGATGGTCCCGTCGGCGGCGGTGTAGGTGTACAGCAGGTCGCCGGTCGCACTGGAGGACGAGAGGGTGGAACTTTGACCCTGGGCCGACGCAAAGGCGCCGCCGCCAAGCGAGGTGAAATTTTCCGAACTCGCGCCGACGCTGACGGTAACCGTGCTCCCACTGATGTTTACCCCTCCGAACGGCGCTCCGGGATTTGAGGGGTTGGTGTTGAAATAGTCGAGGGACAAGCCGCCGGATGCTGGATCGCCGATCGAGACGCTCCCGCCCGACAGGTTCAGCGATCCGGAGATCAGATCCACGCCATTGGCGTCGACACGGGAATGGATCGGCGGCAGCGGCGGCGAGGTTTGCGCCTGGACCTTGCCTCCGGCGATCGCCGCTAGCGACAAGGCCAGCACGATCAGGTTCCATCCTCTACGGCGCATGACGTCCCCCAATTGCCGCGATGTCGGCGAGCCTTCAAACCGGCCCCATCGCAAGCTCAAGCTTTAGTCCTACAATTAGGCCAAGCTGCGCAATCACCAATCGCAAAATCGAGAAATATTTTCCTGGGTTGTCCCACTTCCGGCTTGCATATGGCCGTCGGGCGCTGGCAAGCTTGGCAATACCGTCAGGCTGGCGGCAGGCTCGACGCTTGCTATGCCGAACGCAGCCCAACGCGCCCGGGAGATCGATCCGCGCCGGATCCTATTCGCAACTTCAATTGAAAGATCGCCTTCCGCATGACGCTCGATCTTCGGCCATCTCGCCGCATCCTGCTCGGTTTGGCCGCGTTGGGATTGTTGTGGCCAGCCCATCAGGGCGCCCTGGCCCAGGCCAACGCGACCTTCAATTATGACGTTCATGGAAGATTGGTCAGCGTGATCTACCCGTCCGGCGTGCAGACCACCTATAGCTATGACGCCGCCAATAACCGCGCCAGCGTGCAGGTGACCAATGGCGCGCCGCCGCCTCCGGCCAATCAGGCGCCGAGCTGCGCCAACAAGTCGATGAATATCGGCGCAATTCCAAACGGCGGGGTCGGCGTGTCCCTGATCGTTCAACCGATCACCGTCAGCCCCGCCTGCACCGATCCTGACGGTGACGCGCTCACGCTCGTCTCGGTCACCGGGTTCACCAACGCCGCGACAGGAACCGTCTCCGGAGCCAACGCGACGATCAGCAACGTCAAAGCTCCCGGCACGACCTTCACGTACACGGTGTCAGACGGCCACGGCCACACGATCTATCCGACCTTCACGATTGCGCGGACGTCGTAAATTCCCAGAGCTCATAAGGATCAGAGCAGCGCCTCGTCCACACGGCGGCGAACCTGATCTAGCCGCCACTTTGTCGCGCGCCGATCTCGTGAACGGCCAAGCCGATTGGATGCTCGCATCCGATCAGGAATATTGGCGAAGGACGACGCCATCCTCGGAAGGCGTTATCAACAATCGCGATGGCCTTCGTCGAGGCGTCCAAGCGCAGACCCGGGCCGGCGTCGTGATCTAGCCTCGGCAAGATCAGGGATCTCTGATCAGAAATCGAGGAGGTGCTGGAGGGTTCGCCCTCACGTTCTTCAGAGGTACTAAAGCTCAATATCGCTCAAGGACTTAGTACGTCTTGGCGCCAACATGGCGCTACTTTCTAAGGCATGGCGCCAAAGCCAGCACTCTAAAAACGATGTGCAGACAACAACTTAGGACAAGCCATCCCTCGGGGTGGCGCCGTCCCTTCATCTTGCCTTCGCTCCCTTAGTTCGTCCCCAGCCCGCTCTCCCCCTTCGCATGCTCGCCACATGCTATAGGTTGCTCGCTAAGCTTGAGCTTGTTCAACCAGGGAAGTGGCCGCGTGACGTATTCCGCCGAGATCAGCCGAGATAACCCGACCGCGATCCTCTTCGTCATCGACCAATCGGGCTCGATGGACGAGAAAATGGCCACCGGAAAGACGAAGGCCGATTTCGTCGCCGACGTCCTGAACAAGACGATCTACACGCTTGTGACCAACTGCACGAAGTCCGATGGCGTGCGTAATTATTTCGATATCGGGGTGATCGGATATGGCGCCCAAGGCGCTACTCCAGGTCTTGGCGGCGCGCTCGCTGGCAAGATCGTCCATCCGATCACCGCATTGGCCACGTCGCCCCTCCGGGTCGAAGACCGGACGAGATTGGAAGACGACGGTGCGGGTGGAGTGCTTGAACGGCGCATCAAATTTCCGGTGTGGTTCGAACCCACCAGCTCTGGCGGCACGCCCATGTCGGCCGCTCTGACCAAAGCGGCGGAAGCCCTGGTGGAATGGTGCGATGCTCACCCGAACAGCTATCCGCCGACGATCCTTCACGTGACGGACGGCGCCTCGACCGACGGGAATCCAGACGGCATCGCTACCGCGATTCAGCAAATCTCGACGCTCGATGGCGAGTGTCTGCTGTTCAATATCCACGTCTCCACCGAGCAAGGCGAGACGGTCAAATTTCCGAACTCGGCGGGCGGGTTGACGGACAGCTACGCCAAGCTTCTGTTCGGAATGTCGAGCATCTTGCCGCCTCACGTCGCTACCATCGCGGCTGACAAAGGCTACCGAATGGAGCCCGGCGCGCGAGGCTTCATGTTCAACGCCGATCCCAAAGACATCACCAACTTCTTCGACATCGGCACTCGGCCGCGCCTAACCGCCGACCGATAATCCACGCCATGAGCGATGCCCCAATCAGGGTGATGCGTGGGTTCACCCACTCTAAACGCGAGGGTGAACCCAACGAAGATCGCTGGTGGTCGTCACCAGATGGGTCGATCTGCGCATTGAGCGATGGCGCTTCGGTGTCGTTTGATCCTGGTCCTTGGGCCGATCTTCTGACGCGCAAGTTCGTCGATGATCGCGCCATTTCCCGCGACTGGCTGTCACTGGCAATAGCCGAATATGAAGCCGCCTACGATCGCGAAGCGATGGAGTGGATGCAGCAGGGCGCGTTCGACAGGGGCAGTTTCGCCACGCTCCTGGGCATCGTAATCGACGGCCCGCGATCGGCAAAAACGTTCGCTGTCGGCGACAGCTTGCTCGTGCTTATTCAGTCGGGCCAGGTTGTCCGTACCCTGCCGTACACCCTCGCCGCGGAGTTCGACGCTTCTCCGCTTCTGCTGTCCACCAGCCCGCGGCAGAACGCCGATCTCGCGGACGACGACTTAGAACTGGCTTGGCATGAACTAGCCCTCGACGACGGTGTCACGCTCTTCATGATGACCGATGCGTTGGGGCGTTGGCTGCTGGACGCCCCGTCCGCCGATCGCGTTCGACAGCTATTTGAGCTGACGACGGACGCGGAATTCTCAGCATTCGTGGAACACGAGCGCTCCGAAGGACGCCTTCGGCTCGATGACACCACGCTGGTAGTGGTGGGCTGAGCAGGTGAGCTTCCCCCAAATCATCGACTACAACGAGGCGGTTCAGGACACCGCCAGTGCCTTTACCGATCCAGTTCTGCGTGGTGGGCGCGTAGCTGAAACAGGCCTTGGGCTTCCCCTAGCCCTCTCTGGGGGCTTTGCCCTTACCTACGAAATTGCGGCCGGCGGGAGGAAGTACGCCGTTCGCTGCTTCCATCGGCAAGTGCCCGAGGTGCAAGCCAGATACCAAGCGGTGTCCACGGCTCTGAAGCGCCTGGCCAACTCCTATTTCGTGGATTTCGACTTTCAGCCCAACGGCATCACGGTCAGGGGCCAAAAGCACCCCATCGTCAAAATGGACTGGGTCGAAGGCGAAACGCTCGGCGTCCACCTGGACAGAGTCGCCTCAAACCCAAGTGAGATACATGCGCTCCGCCAAGCGTCTTCGGATCTTGCGGGCTTCCTGGAAAGCCACGGCGTCGCCCATGGCGACATCCAGAACGAGAACGTCATGGTGTCGGGAAGAGCCCTTCGGCTCATCGACTACGACGGCATGTTCGTCCCCGGCATGGCGACTGGAAACGGCAGCGAAGTCGGCCATAAACACTTTCAGCATCCGGGGCGTGGCGTTCGGGATTTCGGCCCGGCGATGGACCGCTTTTCGTTCATCGTGCTGGACGTCAGCTTCGAAGCCCTGATGGCGGACCCGGCGCTCCATCGCAAATTTCGCGAGGGCGGCCAGGCGATCATTTTCAAGGCCAACGACTTCTCCGATCCGACCACATCGGAGGTGTTCCGCCTTCTTGATGGCTTGCCCGCTGTCCGGGACAGCGCGCGGAAATTGGCGGCGGTTTGCCAGGCGCCTCTAAGCGCGGTGCCGACGTTGACCGACTTCATCGCCGGCCGAAACATTCCAGCTGTCGCGGCCAAGACCGCGACAGCCGAGCAGGCCGCCAAGGTGGTCGGGTATATTTCCGCGTTCCCGGTGGTCGATGGCGCCAACTTTGCGATGGCTATGGCCGCCGTGGGTGAAAAGGTCGAGATCGTCGGCAAGATCCTTTCCGTCCGCGAGGGCATAACCAAGCGCGGTAAGCGCAAGAATCGCCCATACGTCTTCATAAATTTCGGACTCTGGAATGGGCAGAACGTGAAGATCACGATCTGGTCCGAGGGGCTGGGAGCGATGAGCACGCGCCCGACTGCCGCCTGGGCCAGCCGTTGGATCAGTGTGACGGGTCTGGTCGAGCCGCCTTATGAAGGCCGGCATTACGATAAGTCCTACACCAGCGTCGGAATTACCGTGGTGTCAGACAATCAGATCATTTTGCTTCCTGAAAAGGAGGCCAAGTTCAGGCTCGCGCAACCGGCAATCGGGGGGCAAAGTCGCGAAGGCCGCGCGGGTTCGAACCAAGACATTTTGCGCAGCATACGCAACCCACGCGGCGCACCCGCACCGTCGCGAGCGCCCGCGCCAACCGCGTTCGCCGCGAAGCCGAGCACGAAGAACGAGGCCATCCTCGCTTCATTGAGGCAAAGCGCTCCAGCGAGCATTGCGACAGGTTCGCCCCTCGGCTCCACTGGTTCACAGGCTCCGCAGAGAACCCAAAAAGGCATCCCCTGGTGGATCTGGGCTCTTGGGGTTCTGATCGTGCTTGCCTGGCTCAATTGGTAATTCAGTTCAACCAGTCGGCCCTTCCGACTTCGAAGCCTCAATCCAGCTCGGCATGTGATGGAGTTATTTTGCCATGCTCTGTCGACGCCACCCCTCGACCGCCTTAGCAAGGTCGCTCGTACCTTTTTCGCCGGCCCAGCGATCCCAAAAGTCGATCGTCCCGCTCAAAGGTTCGTTGATCGGGGTGGCGATGCGAATACGGGTAGGCAGAAGGATAGCGTCGCCGACCACGAGCGCTTCGCCTGTATCGAGAATCGGCAACAGGTCCCCAAATCCTCCCAGGCTGTCGGGGAGAAGCCGCCGTACGACCGCCTGATCGTCGCCGTTGGTTAGACGCATGGCGATCAAGTTGCTGCATTGGCTCACAACGGTTCGGTTCACCTCGGAGGGGCGCTGGCTGATCACCACTAGGCTCACGCCATATTTGCGTCCCTCCTTGGCAATCCGCTCGAAGATCGCGATCGCGTTCTCGGCAGCTCCAGACGCGGCGTTCTCAGGAATGTAGAGGTGGGCCTCGTCACAGAAGAGAGCCACCGGATGCCGGCCGCCAGACGGCAACCATTGCTGAACAGAGAAAGCCAGGCGAGCGACCATGCCGACAATCAGCGGCAGGATGTCGGAAGGCACCTCGGAAAAGTCGATGATCTTGACGCCGCCCTCTGTGTCGCGATCGTTACCGGCGAGCAGCGTATCGACCAAAATCCCCAGCCAGCCGAATTCAAGCGTCGCCTCGGCTTTGGGGAATAGAAACCCAAGTCGACGGTCATCGCGCTTGCTGTCGAGGCGTTGGATGAGACGGCTAAGCTTGCCGTGGAAATCGCCTTGCTTCTCGGTTTTGGCGCCGGGCACCATCTCGGTGTTGAGCCGGTTAAGTTCGGCCAAGACCAAATCAATTGTGAAGGGCACCGGGCTGTCGATGGTGAAATTGGCCAGCACTTCTTCGTGGCCCCCGGTCTTGAGATAGTCGGTCTTGGCGCCGACGATGGCCCGGGACATCACCATGGCCTGGTTGGGCGCATTTTGATCGCTGCGATCGACAAACATCGACACCAATGCCTCATAGCTCAACAACCAATAGGGCAGATGTAGGACGCCGTCCTTCAGGCTGCGGCCCTCCTCGATGTCGGCCGGCCCAGCTACGCGGAGATGGCGAAAACCTGGCCCCTTAAGTGAGCCATATTCGCCGTGGATATCAAAAACGATCGCGTTGGCGCTTGGCAGGAGAGCGATCTGTTCAAGCAATCGCGCTGTTGTCCAAGACTTGCCCGATCCTGTGCTGCCGACGACAACCGCGTGGCGTTGAAAAAGCTTGTTGCCGTTGACGAAGGCTTCGGCGGCGGGATCGAGCGTGTAGCTGCCTAGTGACAGGCGATGGCCATCACCCGACACGGCTGAGATAACCTGCATAAAACGGGTCAGCCTTTCGCCTTCCAACGCAAAACAATTGGCGTCGATTTCCGGCACGGTCTCCAGGGTGCGCCTGAAGACATTCGACCGGGCGCCCACTAGGTCGATCAAGGTGCCGATCAGCGTCACCCGCACCAAATTGACCTCTGGGTGAGCGGTTTCGATGGTTTCGGTTTCCACCGTTCCGGTGCGCTGCTCCACGGCCGTGCGCGTGATCTTCTGAATGATGCCGATCAGATGTTGGCCGGCCAGGCTGCTTTGTAGGGCGACTAGGCGGTTGACCTGCAAGGAGCGCAGCGCCGCCACGTCATCAACACGAACCACGACCGTGGCTGTGTCGACCGACAGGACGCGCCCCAAGGCCTCGCCGTCGCCGTAGGCGAAGATGCTCATGGCTTTGCTCCAAGCATGTGGTCCAGGAAATTGGGAAGTTGCCAAATCGTCTCGCCAGGCAACTCGACGCCATCGGGCGCGGCGTTGAAGAAGGCTCGCGTACCACCAGGGCACTCTTCGAGTGCGAGATACTTGCCGCATCGCCCCCGGGCCAAGAACGCCTTGGTCGTGGGCGTCAGGGCTTTGGTGATGACGAGCAAAGGAATGCTGGAGGCCTCACAACGCTCCACCAGCTTCGGCTGAACGTGCTCGTCGTTAAAGCCGTAGCCGATGCAGAGATAGGCCCGCGCCCGTTCGAGCGCGGCGTCAGAACAGCCAAAGATCGTCCGGAAGGGTTCGCCGTGGGTGAGGCGGTATTTATCGATGCCTGGGGTCACCATGACAGGGGTGTAGCCAGGTGGTGTCGCGAGACAGGCCCGGGCCCCGATGATCTGGCCGACCGCGTCCCGGAACCAGTCTAGCGACCCGTGCACCTTCCAGACACTGACCGTACGCGCGACGTCGCGCCCATAGTGAATGCGCGTCGTCGGATCCTTGGCGCGTGTCTGCAGATGGCCATAGTCAAAGCCGGTGAAGTGGCTAAAGCCGCCAGCGTCGGCGGCGTATTCGGCTAGCCGATCGTAGTTGGGCGTAACGACGTCAACGGTGCGATGGGTGCTATTGAAGAGGTGCTGGTAAAGCCGCGTGAGCGGAAAAGCCCTGCGATCGGCCAGGAGGGAGCTGAAGGCCTCTAGGTCCGACGGCAACAGAAAAGCCCTCGTGGCCTCAACGACGGCGTGCGTCTGACGCTCGGTCAGGCGCGCCTTTCCCAGCGCGGCCTCCAGATCAACGCCGGTATCGATTTGGCCGCAGAATACGCCCCACTCCGTCTCCTCCTCCGTGGACCAGTCCGGTCCTGTCGGTAGCGCGCGAAGGTGGGTGCCTAGAGGCCACATGCTCGGTACGCCGTGGGCAGCGGAGAACCCGCTGCCAAGGACGATGACCGGAGCGAGCGCCAGAACGGTCTGCGAGAATTCCTGAGCCAGTTCGAGGTTGGTTTTGATCGCCATTGTCCCTCCCATGGTCAAGTTAGCCATAGGACAGCATATTCGCTACCTTTGCGACAGCGAGCGCACCATTTTCTCGTTATTCCTGTGTCGGCTCCATCGATTAGGTTCGTCTATGATGGTCCTGCTGACGCCTGTCAGCGAATCTAGCCGCGATCGTTCGGTTCGTTGAGCTTCAGCTTGCGAATGGTGTCCATTGGAAGCATCAGCCGCTGCGTTCCGCCGACTAGGGAGTAAAATCCGTAGGCTTCATAAAAAGCCTTGGCCTTCTGATCGATGGGATCGACCACGACAGCATGGGATCCAACACTCTCGGCCGCCAGCTGGGCCCGGTTTAGAGCGTCCATGAGCAGCATTTCCCCCACGCCCTGGCCCTTATGGTCTAGGGAACGAGCGAGACGTCCCAGCAACGTCACTGGCACGATCGGATACTTCGGGAATTTCTTGCGTAGATGCTCGGGAATCCCGGTGACCTCAACCGAAAGCGCAGACAGCGTGTAATAGCCGGCGATCACGGTCGGCGCATCGGACGAGGAAAGCACAAAGACCGCGCCGAAGCCGAGCTCGAACTCCTTGCGCGCCTTTGTTTTGAGGTATTCGTCGAGTGACGCCTCGCCACAAGCGAAAGCCGCTCGGTCGTGGCTCGACCCGAGCGGCTGAACATCGAACCCAGCCATCATGGGCTTTGTGTATCAGGGTTCTACCGAGCCTTGTAGCGCTCAGCGGCGCGAAGCAACGCGGCGTTGGGTTCTGGCGGGTTGACCAAAGCGTCGATGAAGGCTTCGCTTTGCAGACGATCCAGCTTCCAGCGTTCGTGCTGGGAAATCACCGTGCGCGCAGCTTCCTGAGCATGGGTGATGACGAAGTCCGAAGCACTCAAGCCTTCGAGCTGCGCGGCGTGCTCAATAATGCTCTTGGCTTCGCTCGAGAGGCGAGCCTCGATGCGATCGGCTTTGAGCTTGCGAGGAGCGCTCGGCTTCATGGCTAGGGCGGACATCTATCTCCTCCAACGGCTGATCGCCTCCACGCAGGATGGAGACGCCGGGTTAATGTACGGTGTTCCGCCGTACAATTCCAGTTGACAACAATGAGGGTCCGGTAGAGAAAATATCTCGCCCCTTGGGCGGCCGCCCAAGGGGCGAGATATTTTCTCTACCGGACCCTCAAAGAGGGAATTTCAATAAGGCGGGGAGGAAGAAGAAGGTTGCATGGCTAGCACGATGCGTCCATCGCCTGACTGCCAATTCCCACCCCATGATCGTTCGTGACATTTCGGCGTGGCACTGACCGCCTAGCGCTCGCGAATCTTCGGCTTTCTGCGGCATTCTGCTGGCAAGAGCTGACGGCGGGGATCCCATCACAAGAACTGGATCGATGAGCGCGACGTTTACGATCGACGTGGCGAAGATGCAGCGCCACAACCACCACGTCTTCCTGGAGCTGCTTCAGAAACGCTGCCCCAGGCTCGACCTCGCCAAGGCCCACAACCTGGCCGCCGTCTGGTCCAGACTTGTCGACCTCGTCGTCGATCGAACGCTCCAGATTGGCCTCGCCGAAGTCGGGCAAGGCATCCCGCGACCTAGCCGCCCCGACGCGATCCATGAGATGGCGCGTCTACTGTTGTTCGTTGATCGATCGGTCCTGACCTTCAAGGCCAAGCAGCAGCCGCTGGAGACCTATGATCCCCAGGCCGAACTGGACCACCTCTACTCCGAGGGGGGGCAAACCATGGTGGAGACCACCGCGCGCAACGTCGCCGACGGGGCTTGGAAGCCCCTGCTACTGCGATGGCGCAAACAGCATCCCCTCATCGTCCCCCCGCCAGAAAAGAACCCGCCGCGCCGACTGCGAAAGAACACCGAGCCCCATCGTAGCCGCATGCATTTCGTGCCCCAGTTCTCGACCCGCCCTTGGGTAGACGCGGTTTCGGGCAAATTCGATGTCCACCAGATCGGATTCGACGGCGAGGTGCGCACGAGCCCCGGGACGGCGAAGGTCTGGGGCGCGACCGACTATCTCTACTCCCAAGCCTTGGAAGTCCGGTTTGGCAACATCGAAAGGGAGGCGCGAGGGCCCTATGACAAGCTCCGTCGCCGAGTCCCTCTGACCGAAATCGAGCGATCGCATTGGATTGCGTTCCTGCTCAGTCAACTTGTTCGCACGCCGGGCGCGATGGCCACGCTCATGTCGGGTCTTAAGGCCCTCATCGACGCCACTGGGACCCGCTACCCGACCGACCCGGCTCACCTGGCACGAGCCATCGAGACCGTATTCAGCCAGAACGAGGCGTATGCCGGCTTTCACCGCCTGATCGTCAGCAAGCGATGGACCATCGCCAAGTGTCCGCCGCAGACCTCGTTTCTCAAGGGCGACCATCCGGTGGCGCTCAACGGCTCGGTGGGCGACGGGACCTGGACCTTGATCTATCCGCTCACACCCTCAATCTGCTTTGTCGCCGGACCCGAGAAGGCTCAGCCTGGGCCGCTGATCGTCAGCCAGGGGATCGAGCTAACGACACTCCAGGCCGCGACCTACAACGCCCTGATCTGTCGCCAGGCGGCCAAGTCGGTGATCGCGCGAAAGGCGGCCGACGATCCGGCCCACCTTCGCATCGTCAAAGCCAACCTCGGCGTGTACACGCGACCGACGGACCAGGCCCTACCGCACTGGGGGTTGGATCTCGGCTCAGCCAAGCCGCCGCTGCGGCGCGCATCCGTCGTCCGTCCGGTCGGTTGCTGACGACGGCGGTAGCCTTCGCGATCTTCTTACGATGGAGCCGGACCACGCCGTGGGCGGGCTCACGGACTGAGACGCCAAGCGGACGCCGTGAAAGTGAGACCTAGCGACACGCTTTGGAGCGACGGTAGTTTTGCCCCCTCACAAACCCCGCTTCAAGGCAGCCCTGTCGCGTGAACCCGGCCCCAGTGCCATTCGACCAAACCACGCCGTCGGGGCGCATCGTCAGAAAGGAAGGCCAGCGCGTTGGTTCAGGCTTGACGCCAATCACGTGGATCAGGACCTCATCGCGGCCCAGCTGGATCGACGCCAGATCGCGCACGTCGTAGCGGCTCCCCCAATCGGTGGTCTCGGCCTTTACCGCGTAATGAACTTCGTGGAGCTGGTCCGGGCGCCTCATCTTGACCGCCTCGACCTGGGCCGCAATCGAGCCGCGCCGTTCCCAGTCTCGGAAATAGAGATTGGCCGCGCAGTTGAGGACCTGATGCTGGTTCAAGGCGCGAGCGTCCACATTGTGGATCAGATCGACCACACCACGCCTTTGGGCGACGGCGTACACGTCCGGGTCAAAGAGCAGAGCCAGAAGGCTTGGCGAAAGCGGCATGACAAAGATGGCTCCGGCGGTCTTGGCGCCAAAACTGCGTCCTTGTGTACGTTCATCGCTGTGATGCCAGCGATTGGTCAGCACTGCCGGATTGTCGGACGTGATGAACGGCGTGTTGGAACGATTACGTACTAGGCACAGCTGCAGATCATCGACGATCGACATGGTGTCGGCATAGGCCAGCATCGCGGCCTGGACACCTTCGAACATCGCTTCTTTGAGGCTGGGCCTTGGTAGATCGTTGCCGGGAACATCGAGCATCGCGAACGCCATCATCGCGGCGCTGCGGGACGCCGCCTCGGTGCGCATCTGCTGCAGATAAATAAAGCGCTTGAGGCTGATATTGACCACGGGATCGATGCGAGGCGTTCGTTCAAGCAGCCGCCGTAGGCCTTCGACGTAGCCGTTCTCGACGGTGTTGATTGCGCGTTCTAGGAGCGGGTCTTTGCCGTAGAAATAGTCCCGCGAGCATTGGTGTTTCAAAGGCGCAGATTCGATGGCCTGGCAGCGCGTCAGGTTGAACAGATTGATCGCAAGACCCGCGCCGTCGAGCGAGAACGGCTTGAGATGACATCGCGGCACGAAGTGCTGGTTCTTGTTGTCGGCCACGGCCCAAAGCTCGCCTTCGCGCTAGCAGACCCGTATCCCGATGACGCCTCGATCCCAAAGGCCTTAGTATCCGCGCTGGCCGTTGAGCGCTCTGGCAAACGGTACTGTGGATGGGCGATCGGTGGCGCGTTTCCTGCTGGATAGATTGCAGGCACGTATTAATAGTTAAGCTTACCCTCACCAACGAGATATGCCGTGGCAGCGTGCGAAAGCGGCCTGGTGGAGTTGCTTTATGGATCCTTCGCTCTTTTTCACGTGGCTTGAAGAGCATGAGAAACTCGCAGGTTGGGCGCAGGCTGTTGGTGGCCTGCTGGCGATTGGCGCTGCCATTGTTATTGCCCGAAGTGATCATGCTGCGGCCGAGGGGCGCAGGCGGGCGAGGCAGGTGTCGCTAATTTTGACGGCGACGACGATGACAGACGCCGCACAGGTCCAGGCGGATGGACTGATTGCAAATTTGATCGATCGCGAGCTCTGGCCACTGATCAAGCGCGAGGGAGTCGACGATAACCAGATAGCCGGAGCGATAGCGGATATTGAATCGTTCCCCGCTCACGAACTCGACAGCCTGCAGGTCGGATTTCACATGAGGCGGTTCCGTGTGTTCCTACGGTACCTGCACAAGGCTGCGGATGGCATTGTCAAAACGATCAATCGCTCCGGAAAGCCTAGCGCCGACCAAATCGCATATCTGGAGGGGCTGCGCGATCGTCTCTATGAATGCACGGAAACCGTTCTTAAGGCCTCTCAGAGCGCGATGGCGGTTCAAAAGCCTAGTTGGCCTTGGCTCAAGAGCAAAGATTGAATGCCTATTCAAGGTATCGATTACGCGGATGGCTGCATAAATCTTAGGATCGAGGGCTCAGCGGCGGCTGCGTGGCCCCGGCTCTAGGACGTGTTTCGGGGCCCCTTAGATTGCCACTCGGAGCAAATGTCGGTTTGGGTTGCCGCACGGCCTTGTATGCCTAGGCGCTCACACCCGCGTTAGCTCCTGATACAAGGCCGTGCGCCTAGGACCCCAAATAGCAATCCGGTCAACTTGAGCGCCTCAGCCAAGCCGCCTCTTGCAATCGCCAAGTACCATGACAGCCAACGCCGATCCCCTCAGCCGCCAAGCTCTCTACGCCCGAGTCTGGTCAGAACCGATCACCACGTTGGCCGCGAAACTTGGCGTGACCAGCATTGCACTGACATCCATTTGCAGACGGCACGGAATCCCGACGCCGCGGTCGGGGTATTGGATGAAAAAGGCGTTCGGTAAGCCCGTCCAACAACCGGCGCTGGAAGATTTCAACGACATGCGAGCGGACACGACGGTCGCCTTCACAATCGCGAAGGCCGCCAAAACGAAGGCTCCAGAGAAACCCAAGGCCGCAGAAAAGCAAGCGCGCCGTCCAAAAGACAAGCCCGCCATCGTCGCCACTCCGTCGCCTCCGAGCCCGCCGATCGTCACGATGGCGCCGCCGCCGAGCATCGAACTCGATCTGCATCCCATTCTGGAAATCACCCGCAAAAAATTGCTCTCGCCTAACCCTGTCGGAGGCTTGGCCAGGTCGGGCGGCAAGGGGGCGTTTTCGGTGTCAGTAAGTCCGGACGAGGCCCCCCGCGCGCTTCAGGTGCTCAACCATCTCCTGCTGGCGACGGAAGGCCAAGGATGGGCTGTCACGCATTCGGAGAAGGGCTTGCAGCTCTGCCCCGACGGCGAGGCCGTCAACTTCACCCTGGCCGAACAAATTGACCGTGTCCGCCATAAGGTGACTGATACAGAGCGCGAAGCATTGGCGCGTTTCGAAACTAGGCGTGCGGCGGCCGTGCGGCGCGGCGATTGGTTCAGCGCGGGAAATCCCCCGCAGATTCCAGATTGGGATTACCGGCCGACTGGCTGCTTCGTCTTTCAATTAGATCCCAATCCATATTCATTCGGGGCGGCAACAGGTCTCCGTCGCACCTTTGGCGAGAGCCGATCTCGGCGCCTCGAAGGTCAGATGGAGAGAATTATCGAGGCTCTGGCGGCACGCGCCGCCGCTATGAAGGAGATCCGACGCCTCACGGCGGAGCGAGACGCGCAATGGGCCGAAGAGGCGGCTCGACGCAAGGAAGCGGAACGACGCCAGCGGCTCGAAACCAAGCGGCAGGAATTTCTTGAGCGGCAACTTGAGCGCCATGAGGCCGCTCGGCGGTTGGAAAGTTTCCTGGCTCGCTACAATCAAGCCGACCTAGGTGGCGATCCAGAGGCCGCAAACTTCATTAATTGGGCCCGGGGCCGGCTTGCAAGGCTCGGCGACGACTTGACGCCCGAAGCCCTTGGGGAACGTTTTGCCGTAGCAGAACTCATGAACGATGACGCCGATATCCCGTCCTGGAAGGAGGTGGAGTAGAGAGCATTCTCGGAGTCCGCCTGCGGCACCTAGATCGCCACTGAAAGCTTGTGTCGTTTCAGGAAGGTCCCGGACCGCATGCGTAACCCCCGCATGCCTGCTGGCTTGTCCGCCTGCCTTCAGCGCCGGAGCTTCGTCACGACCAGGGTGAGCCTGCATCCGATCCGTCCCGAAGACGTCTCCCGAAGGAAACGCGGCGGACCAGCCTTCCCGCTCGTCCACCCCCGAAAGCCGCATCGGTCGCCGTACGTGCGCCCTCCCCGTGCCTTCAGGTGAGGAGCATTATCGGGCTGGTCTGGGAGGGTGAGGACGGAAAAAAGCGAGAAAGTTTCAGGGCGTTGAATTCGTTGGGCCCGGCTGTCGTCCATCCCCGCAAATCGCGGGGATCGAGCACCGCTTTCCTTCTCCCCTTGCGCTTGGACCCCGCCTCCGCGGGGGTGATCGGGTGATGGAGCGGTGCGGGCCGAAGGGCTTGTCGGCGACGGCAGGATCATCCTATTTCGACGCGAGCCGCCTTAGACTCCACAGCGAGGGATCGAGAAGATGCGTCCGTGGATCACCAGCCTCGCCGTCGTCGCCGGCCTGACCCTGGCGGGGACCGGCGCGCAGGCCGCGCCGACCGCCAAGGCTGCGGCGATCGCCTCCGCCCCCGACGCGGCCCTGGCCGCCCGGATCGACGCGGTGGTCGACCGGGCCATCGCCGAGCATCGGCTGGTGGGGGCGGTGGTGCTGGTCGCCCGCGACGGCAAGCTCGTCTATCGCCGCGCCGCCGGCCTGGCCGACCGCGAGGCCGGGCGGCCGATGCGCGAGGATGCGGTGTTCCGCTATTCGTCGGTGACCAAGCCGTTCGTCACCGCCGCCGTCATGCGGCTGGTCGAGGACGGCAAGCTGCGCCTGGACGATCCGGTGACCAAGTGGCTGCCGGACTTCCGGCCCAAGCTGGCCGACGGGACCGCGCCGGTGATCACCCTGCGCCAGCTGCTCGACCACACCAGCGGCCTGACCTATGGCCTGGCCGAGCCGGCCTCGCACCCCTATCACCGGCTGGGCGTATCGGACGGCATCGACCTGTCGGGCATCACCCTGGACGAGAACCTGCGGCGCCTGGGCCAGGCGCCGCTGAGCTTTCCGCCCGGCTCGGCCTGGCGCTATTCCCTGGCCATCGACGTGCTGGGCGGGGTGCTGGAGAAGGCCACCGGCCAGACCCTGCCGCAGGTGGTCGCCCGGACCGTCACCCAGCCGCTCGGCCTGACCGAGGCCGGCTTCGTGGCCCGCGACCCGGCCCGGCTGGCGACGCCCTATGTCAACGCCCAGCCCGCCCCGACCCGGATGACCGACAACCAGGACGTCTCGCTGGGGGCCACCGCCGTGCGCTTCGCCCCCAGCCGCGCCACCGATCCTACCGCCTTCCCGTCCGGCGGGGCGGGCATGGTCGGCACGGCCGGCGACGTGCTGGCCCTGCTGGAGGCGATCCGCAAGGGCGGCGCGCCGATCCTCAAGCCCGCCACGGTCGCCATGATGATGCAGGACCAGGTCGGCCCGCAGGCGGCGACGCAGGGCCCCGGCTGGGGCTTCGGCTATGGCTGGGCGGTGCTGGACGACCCCGCCGTCGCCCATACCCCGCAGCAGGCCGGCACGATCGCCTGGGGCGGCGTCTACGGCCACAACTGGTTCGTCGACCCCAAGAGCGGCCTGACGGTGGTGGCGATGACCAACACCGCCTTCGAGGGCATGAACGGGCCGTTCACGGTGCAGCTGCGGGACGCGGTGTATGGGCGGTGACAGGCGGCTAGTATTGACGATGTGGATACAGGAGCTCATCCCCACGCCATGACCCACGACCGCTCATCCGCCGCGCAAGGCCGGCGTCCCGCGACCGCCGCAGTCGCCGAGCGCGCGCCGGCCGACGCCAAGGGCAGCATCAACCTGCGCATCGAAACGCGGACGCGGCAGCTGATCGACGAAGCCGCGGCCGTCCTGGGCAAGACCCGGACCGAGTTCATGATCGACAGCGCCCGCGCCCAGGCGATCGACGTGCTGCTGGATCAACGGCTGTTCGTGCTGGAGCCCGAGCGGTACGACGCCTTCGTCCAGGCGCTGGACCATCCGCCCGCGCCGGGACCCAAGCTGCGCGCCCTGTTGCGCCGGATTCCGGCCTGGGCGTAAGAACGCTCGCGAATGACGCTGTCGGCCCCGGTTCCGTTGAGCGCCAGCCACGATCTGACGGACTTCGACTGCGGCCAGCCGGCGCTGGACGACTGGCTCAGGCAGCGGGCCCTGAAGAACGAGAGCCGGTTTTCCCGCACCTATGTCGTCTGCGACGGCGACAAGGTCGTGGCCTATGTCCGCCTCTCGGCCAGCGCTGTGGAGCGGGCGGCCGCGCCGGGCAAGATGCGGCGCCATGCGCCCGACGCCATCCCCGTCGCGGTGATCGGACGCCTGGCGGTCAGCCGCGCCCATGCCGGCCGCGGTCTCGGCGCCGACCTGCTGGCCGACGCCCTGCGCCGAGTCGCCGCGGCCTCTGAGAGCATCGGCATGGGCGCGCTGCTGGTGCAGGCCAAGGACGACAACGCCCGGCGCTTCTACCTGGCCTGCGCCGAGTTCATCGAATATCCCGCCGACAGCCGCACGCTGTTTCTGCCGATCGAGACGGTGGTGGGGGCGTTCGGCTGAGGCGGCGGACGGGGACACACACTCACTCGTAGATCTTGCCAAGCTGGCCAAAGCCTTGCCGTGAGTGTGTGTCCCCGATCTGCCAGCCGCCCTACTCCACCGTCTCCAGCCGCGCCAACGCCGCCTCCAGCTTGGCCTTGGCCGCCTGGGCGTCAGCGAGGCGCTCGCGGTTTTCCTCGACCACCTCTTCCTTGGCCCGGGCCAGGAAGTCGGGATTGTTGAGCTTCTTTTCGATCTTGTCGATCTCGCTGGCGTGGCCGGCGATCTCCTTCGCAAGTCGCGCCTTTTCCGCGGCCAGGTCGATGAACTCGGCGATCGCGAGGGCCCCGGTCGCCTCGCCGAGCACGAAGGGCACGGCGCCGGCCGGGGCCGTGTCGGCCTCGCGGGCGCTGTCCAGGCGGCCCAGGGTCAGCAGCAGGTCGCGGTGGCGGGCCAGGCGGGCCTTGGTCTCGGGACCGGCCCCGATGACGGTGAGCGGCGGCTTGGCCGAGGGCGGCACGTTCATCTCGGCGCGGACCGAGCGGATCTCGCCAACGGTGTCGACCAGCCAGCCGATCTCGGCCTCGGCCTCGGCGTCGATCCAGCTCTCGGGCAGCTCGGGCCACTTCTCGACGATCAGCAGGCCGTCGCGGGCCGGGCCGAACTCGGCGGTCTTGTCCCACAGCTCCTCGGTGATGAACGGCATCACCGGGTGCAGCAGCTTGAGGATCACGTCCAGGGCCCAGGCGGCGGTGGCCCGGGTCTCGGCCTTGGCGGCGGCGTCGTCGCCGTTGAGGATCGGCTTGGCCAGCTCCAGGTACCAGTCGCAGAACACGTTCCAGATGAAGCGGTAGAGCGCCGTGGCGGCGGCGTCGAACGACGGCTCCTCCAGGGCGCGGGTGACCTCGGCGGCGGTCTTGACCGTCTCGCCGCGGATCCACTTGTTGATCGGCTGCCGGACCGAGCCGGGATCGAAGCCCTCGACGCGGACGCACTCGTTCATCTGGGCGAAGCGCGAGGCGTTCCACAGCTTGGTGCCGAAATTGCGATAGCCTTCAATGCGTTGCTTCGACAACTTGATGTCGCGCGCCTGGCCCGACATCGCCGTCATGGTGAAGCGCACCGCGTCGCAGCCCAGCTCGTCGATCAGGACCAGCGGGTCCATCACATTGCCCTTGGACTTGCTCATCTTGGCGCCCTTCTCGTCACGGACGAGGGCGTTGATGAACACCTGCTTGAACGGGACCTCGCCCATGAAGTGGAGGCCCATCATCATCATCCGGGCGACCCAGAAGAAGATGATGTCGAAGCCGGTGACCAGGGTGGAGGTCGGGTAGAAGCGCTTGAGGTCGTCGGTGTTCTCGGGCCAGCCCAGGGTCGAGAACGGCCACAGGGCCGAGCTGAACCAGGTGTCGAGGACGTCTTCGTCGCGCTTGAGGACCGGAGCCTCGTCGCCGTAGTGCAGGATGGCGGCGGCGATCGCCTCTTCTTCGGTCTCCTCGACGAAGATATGGCCGTCCGGTCCGAACCACGCCGGAATGCGGTGGCCCCACCACAGCTGGCGCGACACGCACCAGGGCTCGATGTTGCGCAGCCACTCGAAATAGGTCTTTTCCCAGTGGCGGGGCTCGAAGACGGTCGCGCCCTCCTCCACCGCCTTCAGGGCCGGCTGGGCCAGGGTCTTGGCGTCGACATACCACTGGTCCGTCAGATACGGCTCGATGACCACGCCCGAGCGGTCGCCGTGCGGGACCATGTGGCGGGTCTTCTCGACCTCGCGCAGCCAGCCCTCGTCCTCGGCCCGGGCGATGATCGCCTTCCGAGCCGCGAAGCGGTCCAGGCCGCGAAGGTTCTCTGGAATTGCCTCTAACGCTTCGAGTTCGCTGCTCGAACGTCCGGCAATGACCTTCGTACCCTGCTCGTCCATCGGGACGCGATCGAGTTCCCGGCGTTTTTCAGTACCCAAAACGCCCAGCCCGCGAATGCGGGCTTGATCGTCCAGAATGTTGAAAACCGCCAAGTTGTGGCGCTTTCCCACCTGAAAATCGTTGAAGTCATGCGCGGGCGTGATCTTGACCGCGCCCGAGCCCTTGGTCGGGTCGGCGTAGTCGTCGGCGACGATCGGGATGGGGCGGCCGACGATCGGCAGGGTCACGAACTTGCCGACCAGGTCCTTGTAGCGCGCGTCCGACGGATGGACGGCCACGGCCGTGTCGCCCAGCATCGTTTCCGGACGGGTGGTGGCGACGACGATGAAGTCGCGGGTCTCCCACTCCGTGGCCTTGCCGTCTTCGTCGAAGGTGATCGGGTATTGGAACGTCACGCCGTCGGCCAGCGGATAGGCGAAGTGCCAGTAGTGGCCGTCGGTTTCGCGCTGCTCGACCTCGAGGTCGGAGATGGCGGTCTGGAATTGCGGGTCCCAGTTGACCAGGCGCTTGTCGCGATAGAGCAGGCCCTGCTTGTAGAGCTGGACGAACACCTTGCGGACCGCGGCCGACAGGCCCTCGTCCAGGGTGAAGCGCTCGCGCGACCAGTCGCAGCTGGCGCCCAGGCGGCGCAGCTGGTTGACGATCTCGCCGCCGCTCTCGGCCTTCCATTGCCAGACCTTCTCGACGAAGGCCTCGCGGCCCATCTCGCGGCGGCCGACATTGCCGGCGGCGGCCAGCTGGCGCTCGACCACCATCTGGGTGGCGATGCCGGCATGGTCGGTGCCCGGCAGCCACAGGGCCGCCTTGCCGCGCATGCGGTGGAAGCGGGTCAGCACGTCCTGCAGGGTGTTGTTCAGCGCGTGGCCGATGTGCAGCGAGCCGGTGACGTTGGGCGGCGGGATGACGATCGTGAACGCCTCGGCGTTCGGATCCTGGCTCGGCTTGAAGGCCCCGGAGGCCTCCCACTCGGCGTACAGGCGCGGTTCGACGGATTTGGGATCGAAGGTCTTTTCAAGCATGGCGGAGCGGGTATGCCATCTGCGGCCGTCCGGCGAAACCGGCGGCCTGGGGTTCAGGGCGGTATTTGGACGGAAAAAGGCGGCCGCCGGGGCGACCGCCTTGGTTTTCCGATCGGGACGGGGCTGTTAGACGCCGCGGCCGCGGGCGATGCGGTGGACTTCTTCCTCGACCTTGGTCTCGACGATGCGCGGCAGGTTCTGGTCCAGCCACTCCTTGAGCAGCGGGCGCAGCAGCTCGCGCACGACGTCTTCCAGGGTGCGGCCGTCCTTGGGCATCAGCAGGGCCGAGCTGAGGCTGCCGAAGGCGGTGGCGGCCAGGCTGGAGGCGTGGTCGCCGACCAGGGTCTCGGCCACTTCCTCGCGCGAGAACACCGGGGTCGGCGCCGGTTCGGGCGGCGGCGGCGGAGGCGGCGCGGGTTCCGGCTCGGGGTCGGGCGAATAGACGTCGATGTCGCCCATCGATTCGACCGGCGCGGGCGGGTCGATCGGGTCGGTCAGCTCCAGGACGTCGTCCTCGGCCGGGGGCTCTTCGGCGACGGGCTCCGGCTCGGGAGCCGGGGCGGCGGCCTCGGCCGGCGCATCGTCCTCCGAGATGATGCGGCGGATGGAGGCGAGGATCTCCTCCATCGTCGGTTCTTGAGAGCTCTGTTCGGACATGTGCGGGCCGTCTCGAAGGGGTACGAATCCTGAAGCGCCCTGATGGCCGCTTGCCCCGATGGTGCAGACTTGCGCGCCTTAAGCAAGCTCAAGGATCGCGGCCGCGCCAATTCGCCCTATTTGGCGGCCATCGGGGCGGCGTCCTTCGGGATCGGCTTGACCGGGATCGACGGGGCGCCGAGCTTGTCGATCACCCGCACCGCCGGCTCCCAGGGCACCCAGCCGATGGCGTGGTTGACCTTGTCGTAGGACTTGACCGGGTCGTAGCGCTCGACGTCCGGGGCCAGGTTGGCGACGTTGAGCACGCCCATGGCCTGCAGCACGCTGGCGCTGGCGACATATTCGTCGCGGCGGGCCACGACCAGGGCCACCTCGGCGTTGCTGAGCTCCAGCTGAGCGTTGAGCACGTCCAGGGTGGTGCGCAGGCCGACCTGCTGCTCCTGGCGCACGCCCTCGAAGGCGATCTTGGTGGCCCGCACCTGCTCCTGGTTGGAGATCAGGTTGGCGCGCGCGGCCAGCAGGTTGTTCCAGGCGGTGGAGATCTGCTGCAGCGCCGAGCGCTTGGCGCCCTCGACGGCGATGCGGGCGGCGTTCTCGCGCTCGGTGGCGGCGCGGATCTGCGAACTGGTCAGGCCGCCGGTGAAGATCGGCACCGAGGCGGTGACCGAGCCGCTGACGCTGCGGTCGAAGTCGGCGTACTGGCGGCCGACGCTGTTGGTCTCGTTGGCGTCCCAGCCCACGCCGGCACGGGCGGTGACGGTGGGACGGCGGGCGGCCTTGGCCTCGGCGACGCGGGCGGCGGCGGCCTGCTCGGCGTAGCGGGCGGCCTGGATGGACGGGTTGTTCTGGTCGACTAGGTCGAAGGCCTGCTCGACGCTGGCCGGCAGCAGGCCGCTCAGCGGCGGCTCCTGGGCCAGGTCGGTGGGGTTCTGGCCGACCACGGCGGCGTAGCTGGCGCGGCTGCCGGCCAGCAGGGCCTGGACCGAGGACAGGCTGGCGCGGGCCGAGGCCAGGCGGGCCTCCGATTGGGCCACGTCGGTGCGGGTGATCTCGCCGACCTCGAAGCGGGCGTTGGATTCGTCGAGCTGGCGGCTCAGGACGTCGACGTTCTCCTGGGCGATCCGCAGCCGCTCCTGGTCGCGGCGGACGTCGACATAGGCCTGGATCACCTGGCCCAGCACCGACTGCTCGACGCTGCGCAGGTCCTCGCGGCCGGCCATCACGTCGGCCTGGGCGGCGCTGAGGCTCGCAGTGGCCCGGCCGCCGGTATAGAGCGGCTGGCTGAGGCTAAGATTGGCGGCGCTGCCGGCGGTGTCGCCATGCGTCCGGGTGCTGACGACCTGGCCGAACAGGTTGGTGGTCACAATCGGGTTGGCGTAGTTGGTGTGGGTGCCGCTGACGTCGGCCGTGCCGCTGAGCGAGGGCCGGAAGGCGGTCTTGGCCTGGACCACGCCCTCGTCGGTGACGCGCTGGTTGGCGCGCTGGGCCTGCAGGGTGGGATTGGTCTGGTAGGCCAGGGCCAGGGCGTCGGTCAGGGTCTCGGCCCGGGCGGCCGAGGCCAGGCCGGCCATCAGGCCGATGCTGCAAGCGGCGGCCAGCAAGGCGGCCCGACGGCTATTCCACATCAAGTTCATCCCCAACACTGCCCCAACTCACCTGGCCCAAGTCACACGGCGCGCCGCGACCTATATGAGCGCCTGTAAGCCGCCCCGCGATAGTCGGCTAGTTAAGCTTTTTTCACGCAGGCGTTGCACCGACATTTCCTGACCCGACGCGGCTAGAAGGCGAAGCCGGGCTCGGTCGAGAAGCCGGCCAGCAAGGGCGGGGTCGAATCGAAGACGGCGCGGCGGCCCAGGCCGTCCTCGGCGCGGACATAGATCGTCGCCCGGCCCACCGGTCCCTCGCGCTCGACCACGCCCAGCCGGCCGCCGACCGCCAGGGCCCGGGTCCAGGCGGCGGGCGCACGCGGCACCGCGCCTTCGCAGATGATCACGTCGTAATGGTCCCCCGGCACGGCGGTCAGGTCGTCGCCTTCGAGACGGGTGACCGCCAGGCCCATCTTCTCCAGCACCGCCGCCGCGTAGGGGGCGGCGATGGCCAGGGCCTTGTCGCCCTCGCGGGGACGCAGGTGCTGCAGCAGCTTGCCGACGTCGCGCGGACGCAGCAGCCAGCGGCCGGGGGCGTATTCGACCTCGGCGTCGGCATAGGCCAGATAGTCCTTGCCGGACGGCACACAGGCCTCGCGCGGCACCACCCGCAGGGCGTCCTGCAGGGGCAGGTCGGTGACGTCGGCCGTGCGGATCTGGCTTTCGACCATGTTCAGGCGCGCGGCGGCGAAATCGGAGCTCATGGAATCCCTCGAAGGGCTGGACTTTCCAGCCGCTTATAGGTCCGCGGCTCGGCTCTAGGCAATCGAGGCTTTTTTACTAGCGTGAATGTAAGACGCCGGCGCCGCGGCCGGCGCTCACCAGCGCCGAAAGCCCGCCACCCGGGCGGCGAAGGCCTCGGCGTCCTCGTGGTCGCCCCAGTCGGCGACGGCCGGGGCCAGGGAAGCGGCCTCCAGCAGCTGGCGCTGGGCGTCCTTGTAGCGGACGGTGCGGGCGTAGCGGACGGTGTCGAGGATCATCGCCCGCAGCAGCAGGGTGGCGGCCAGGGGGTGGCGGCCCTCGATCGCCCGGGCCGCGGGCTCAAGCAGCTCGGGCCGGTCGCCGTCGAGCTCGCCCGAGCGGCGCAGCACCAGGCGGGCGGCGCGGTCCCAGGCCGGCCACTGGACCAGGAAATCCAGGGCCGCGTGCAGGTCGTGGAAGTCCTCGGCCAGGGCCAGGGCGCGGTCCTCGGCCTCGACGTCGTCGAAATCGGGCAGGCGCTTGAGGTAGTCGCGCAGCCGCTCGGTCGACAGGCCGCGCTCGAAACTGGCCCAGCGCATGTCCTGGGCGACATCGCCCTGCCCTCGCGCCTCCAGCGCCTCGATATAGGCGTCCTCCCAGTCCAGGGCCCCCGGCCCCGGCGGAGTCGGCCGGCCCAGGACCGATCCGACCAGTTGCGCGAACGAGCCGGGGGTCGAGCGGTCGAGCGCCGCCAGCGCCTCGTCCAACCGGCCGGCCGCGGTCAGCCGACGGGCGATCTGAGCCCCGATCGGCGGCAGCACCGCCTGGGAGTCGGTGAACTGGGCG
Source organism: Caulobacter sp. LARHSG274 (assembly GCF_052871235.1). Classification (NCBI taxonomy): domain Bacteria; kingdom Pseudomonadati; phylum Pseudomonadota; class Alphaproteobacteria; order Caulobacterales; family Caulobacteraceae; genus Caulobacter; species Caulobacter sp. LARHSG274. Next base: position 107,872 of record NZ_JBIXJO010000008.1, read on the forward strand.
ATATAGCCGTCGACGTCGCCCTGGGCGTCGGCCAGCACCTGGACGGCGGCCTTCAGCCCGCCGCTGGCCCGCCGCTGCGAGGCCATGGTCGTCTCGATTCGCGCCCGCAGGGTCGCCAGGACCTCAGGGCCCAGCGCCGGCAGGGCGTTCTTCAGCACCCGCGGCCCGAGGCCGGCCCGGGCGGTCAGCAGCAGGTGGAACAGCTGGTCGGCCAGGGCGCGCGGGACCGGCAGGGCCAGGGATGCGATGGCGGCCACGTCGTCGACGGCGGCGTCGAACACCGCGTCGACCTCGCCCTTGGCGTCGGCCGTGCGGCTGAACACCGCCTCGGCCAGGTCGATGAAGCGCAGCATCAGCGGCAGGGCCAGGGCCGGGTCCAGCGCGGTCAGGCGCCCGGCGATCAGGGCCCGCTGCATGTCGAGCTCGCGCACGAACTCCTTGTGCTTGCGCCAATGGATGCGGGCGCGGCTGTCGGCGATCGACTCGATGCGCTTGGTCAGCTCAAGAGCCAGGTCCCCGGCCCCGATCTCGCCGGCCAGCTCCAGCCGCAGCCGGCGCTTGATCTGGGCGTGGCCCTCGGCGACGTCGATCAGCAGTTCGGCCAGCCGCTCCGCCCCCAGGGCGGCCAGGTTCGCCGTCGTCAGCGTCTTGCGCGATCCCGTACGCTTCACCGTGGCCAGCGGAGTTCTCCCGTCACGCGTCCCTGCCCCGGTCCAGGCGAGTCGCCAGGTCCGGCAGCGCCTCCTCTAGCACGGCGGCGTAGAGGCCGGCTGCATGCGGCGCGGCGGCGCCGTTCAGCCGCCGGAAGGCGTCCTCGACCACCATGGCCTGCTGTTCGAGGTTCAGGGCCGCGAACCGGACCCCGCCGGCCAGGTCATAGGCGTAGGCGGCGGGACCGTCTCCCGCTCGCAGCTTGGCCAGCAGCAGGTTCAGGCCGTGCTGGGCCTGCCAGACATGGACCAGTTCGTGGACGAACATCGCCTGCTCAGCGACGGCGACCCCGGCCGCTGAGAAATCCATCCGCGCCGTTCGCGCCGGCCACACGATCAGTCGGCCGCTCGCCACGAAGGCCCGGTTCCACAACGGGATGGCCAGCAGTCGCACCCGCCGCACGTCGAGCGCCTCGCCAAACACCTGCGCCGCCAGGGCGCGCTCGCCCTCGGTGAGGCGTCGCCAGCGGCCGGGACGCAGGGTTCTTGGCTGTGAGAGCATGGGCGACAATCGTCTGGACCTCAGGGTTCTACCTGAAAACGCCGCAAACTGCCGTGCAAGTGTGCTGAGGGCTCGGTCGCCAGCGGCGGTTCCGCCGCCTCGACTTGATCGATTCTGGACAATCGTGTCCGTACAGATGACAACGCTGTCGTGCTGAGTTGTGATCCGCGCCTGCGCGGGTCCGGCCCCGGCGAACCAAGACGACTGGCGCGGCGGGTCCCCTCGCCCGCCCAACACAGTAAGGGAGGCCCCATGCAACGTCCTATCGTCCTCGCCCTGGCCCTGATGCTCGGCGCCTCGGCCGGCGCCCTGGCCCAGACGGCTCTCGCCCAGACCCCGGCCCAGACCCCGACCCCGGCCGCCCGTCCCTGGCTCGACCCCAAGCTGGACGCCGACCGGCGCGCCGACCTGGCGGTCAAGGCCATGACCCAGGACGAGAAGATGACGGTGATCTTCGGCTATTTCGGCGCCGACATGGGCGACAAGTACAAGCGACCGCCGGAATCCCTGGACGGCTCGGCCGGCTATGTGCCCGGGATCGCGCGCCTGGGCATCCCGGCCCAGTTCGAGACCGACGCCGGCATCGGCGTGGCCACCCAGGGCGGCGCCAAGCAAAAGCGCGGGCGCACCGCCCTGCCCGCCGGCATCGCCACCACCGCCACCTGGAACCCGACCCTGGCCTACAAGGGCGGAGCGATGATCGGCTCGGAGGCCCGCGACACCGGCTTCAACGTCATGCTGGCCGGCGGCGTCAACCTGACCCGCGAGGCGCGCAACGGCCGCAATTTCGAATATGGCGGCGAGGATCCGCTGCTCGCCGGGACGATGGTCGGGGCCCAGATCAAGGGCGTCCAGTCCAACGGCATCGTCTCGACCATCAAGCACTACGCCCTGAACGCCCAGGAGACCGGCCGCAACATCCTGAACGCCAAGATCGGCGAGGCCGAGGCCCGCACCTCCGACCTGCTGGCCTTCCAGTTCGCCATCGAGGCCTCGGACCCGCACGCGGTGATGTGCGCCTATAACCACGTCAACGGCGACTATGCCTGCGAGAACGATTTCCTGCTCAACAAGGTGCTCAAGCAGGACTGGAGCTACAAGGGCTATGTGATGTCCGACTGGGGCGCCGTCCACTCCACCGCCAAGGCGATCAACGCCGGGCTCGACCAGGAATCGGCCGGCGACGCCTTCGACAAGCAGCCCTTCTTCGCCGCCCCGCTGAAGGCCGCCCTGGCCAAGGGCGAGGTCAGCCAGGCCCGCCTGGACGACATGGCCCGCCGCGTCCTGCGCAGCCTGTTCGCCAGCGGCGCGGTCGACAAGCCGGTCAAGGCCGCCCCGATCGACTTCGCCGCCCACGCCAAGGTCACCCAGGCCGACGCCGAGGAAGGCCTGGTGCTGCTGAAGAACGACGAGGGCCTGCTGCCGCTGGCGGGGGCCAAGAAGATCGCCGTGATCGGCGGCCACGCCGACTTCGGCGTGTTGTCGGGCGGCGGCTCGTCCCAGGTCTATCCGATCGGCGCGCGGCCCATGGAGGGCGAAGGCCCCGCCTACTGGCCGGGTCCGAAGCTCTATTTCCCCTCCTCACCGCTGAAGGCCCTGCAGGCCCGCCTGCCCGGCGCCGACATCCGCTACGCCGACGGCAAGGACCCGGCCGCCGCCGCCAAGCTGGCGGCCGACAGCGACATCGTCCTGGTGTTCGCCCTGCAGTGGAACGGCGAGGCGTTCGACAGCCCCCTGACCCTGGAAAACGGCCAGGACGCCCTGATCGAGGCCGTGGCGGCCGCCAATCCCAAGACCGTGGTGGTGCTGGAGACCGGCGGCCCGGTGCTGATGCCGTGGCTCGACAAGGTCGGCGGCGTGGTCGAGGCTTGGTATCCCGGCTCGCAGGGCGGCGAGGCCATCGCCCGGGTGCTGGCCGGCGAGGTCGACGCCTCCGGCCGCCTGCCCGTCACCTTCCCCGCCGCCGTGGCCCAGCTGCCGCGGCCGGTGCTGGACGGCGATCCCAAGAAGGAAGAAGAGCCGTTCGAGGTCGACTACACGATCGAGGGCGCGGCGGTCGGCTACAAGTGGTTCGACAAACAGGGCCACAAGCCGCTGTTCCCGTTCGGCTACGGCCTGTCCTATACGAGCTTCGCCTATGACAAGCTCAAGGCGCAGACCAAGAACGGCGTCGTCACCGTCAGCTTCGAGGTGCGCAACACCGGCGCCCGGGCCGGCAAGGCCGTGCCGCAGGTCTATGTCTCGCCCAAGGCGGGCGGCTGGGAGGCGCCCCAGCGCCTGATCGGCTTCAGCAAGGTCGACCTGGCCCCCGGCGCCAGCAAGACCGTTAGCCTGACCCTGGACCCGCGCCTGCTGGCGGTGTGGGACGCCAAGGCCCACGGCTGGTCGGTGGCGGCCGGCGACTATGTCGTCACCCTGGGCGCCTCGTCGCGCGACGCGGCCGCAAAGGCGCAGGTGACGCTCGCCGCCCAGGCCCTGCCGGTCGGGCTGATGAAGCGCTGACCGCAAGGATTGGCGCCATTTGGTCGCAGGTGAAATTAAGGTTCAATTAACCATGAAACGCCAATTTCACCTGGTCTTTCTTGAAGACACCCCACCATCACTGACTTTCCACAGCCCGGCGCAAGCCGGGCTGTTTTTTTGTCCGAATGCGCTTGCACACGCCGAACGAGGCGGCTATCACCCGGCCTCTTCCTGAGGCGACCTGATCCGCGGTAGCTCAGTGGTAGAGCAGCCGGCTGTTAACCGGCTGGTCGTAGGTTCGAATCCTACCCGCGGAGCCACCTCTCCTCCCTAGCCCACTCGGGGGCTTCGGGGTTGAGAGACCCGGGATTTTCCGATCCCACATTTGATCCCACACGTTGCGACGCTTAAGCGGACTCTGTTCGCGACCGCCCTCGATCCCCGAATCCGCCTTTTCCTCCAGGGCGCCGCCCGCTCAGAACCGCCAAGCCAACGGCGAGCGTCAGGACCTGATTGACGTCGCACCGCCCCTCCGGCGCCAGGCGGCGTAGGCCTGCGCCACCTTGATCCCGGAGGTGTTGAACCAGGCATAGCCGTTCCGGCGTTCCAGGCTGATCTCGTTGACGTCGTCGTGAATGCTGAGGTCGCGATCGCCGAAGATCGGCCGGCCGGTCGCCACATCGTAGTAGCGCGACCACAAGGGTCCCGCGCCGGGCGCGTCGACCAGCCGCCGTCCCAGCGTCGGGTCGGCCTTGGTCCAGGCCTTGTCGTGGATCGCCGCCTTGGCGAACCAGGCCGCGCCGCCCGCGATGGCGCGCGACACCCGCGGCGAGGGGTTGGGCAGGCTCATCAGATAGATCAGGATCTCGGCGCTCTCGGCGCTGGCCAGGGCCGCCGGCTCGAAGTTGCGCGCCCCGACCGCCGCCAGGGTCGTGGCGTCATGCTGCTGCGACCAGGCGGCGGGCTCGCCATCGACGCTGATCTGGCTGGCCAGGATGCAATCGAGGGCCCGCGCCCAGGCCTGGGCGGCCCGCCGCCGCTGATCGGCGGTGACGAAGGCGTAGTCGCCCTGGCCCTCGGCCGCCAGGCCGACGAGCCGCGTGGCCGCCAGCATGGCGCCGTCATTATAGGTCACCGCGTCATGATAGCCGCCCTGCAGCGGCCAGACCTGGGGCCAGCCGCCATTGGGAAATTGGCTGGCCAGCAGATAATCCAGGCCGCGCGCGAAGCTTTGACGGTAGACCTGGCCCGATGATCCGTCCGGCGCCTGGGCGATCACTCGGGCCAGGAAGCGCATTTCCGTCACCGTCGCGTCGTTGTCCAGGGTGCCCATGAAGGCGGCGTCCTCGGTGAAGGCCTGGCCGCGAACCCGAACCGGCCCGGTGCGCGCCGCGTTCTTGCCCCAGCCGCCGGCCGGGGTCTGGAAGCTGACGATGACGTCGGCGATGCGCCGCGCCTCGGCCGAGGCGTACCAGGCCCGATCCCGGTCCAGCGGCATGGAGGCCGCCCCCGTGCCCTGCTTGCCCTTGGGCGGCAAGGCCGGCGCGGGACCCGCGCCCTGTTCGGCCGCGAGGCCGGCGACATCGGCGTCGTGGGCCGCCCGCGAGCGGGCCAAATAGGCTCGCCAGGCGGGCTGGACCGCGACAGGCAGGGCCGCGATCCGGCTCGCCGTCAGGGGTTCGGCCGGCACGGTGCGGCCCACGACGGCGCCCGTCGCGGGGCCGGCCAGGGCCAGGGCCAGTCCAAGAACGACCATCCAGCGGTGGGTCATGCTCTTCCCTCTCCTCTCATCGATCCGGTCGCCAGCCAGTCTACGGCGTTGGCCAGCCAGCGTTGTTGCAAGGGCCTGGCCATGTCAGGCAAACGGTGCACCAGCACGCGCCGCCCGCCCTGCCGGGCGATGAAGCTGGCCGCACCGTTGCGGCGGTCATGGTCGCGACTATAGGCGGCGATCACCTCAACCCCGGCGCCGTCCACCAACAGGCCGTTGGAGGCTTGCCCCTCCACCTGGTGCAGGATCCCCATTCCCATGTCGGCCGGGAGGCCGGCGAAGGTCGGATGGCTGCGGACATAGTTCCAGTTGCCCATCCACGGCGCGCGCAGCCCGCCGACCTGGCCGCCATAGGTGAAGAAGTCCAGGCGCGACAGCTGCCGGGCGACGCCCTCGGCCAGGCCGTCTTCCTGGACCATGGCCAGCAGGGGAACCCCGGCCGACACCGCCGCCAGAACCTCGGGCGGCAGTTCGCCCAGGACCGCCACAGGCTTGTCGCCCTTCTTGGGCTGGGCCTCCAGCCCGGTCTGCTCGCCGACCTGGCGGCGGGCGATCTCGTCGGTCTTCAGGCCCGAGGCGATGATGCCGTCGTAGCGGACGCCCGGCTTGAAATCCTCGAACACCGCGCCCGGCACGCCGGCCAGTTGGATGCGCAGGCTGCGGGCGATTCCCGAGACGCCGATGCGGCGGGTCTGGGCCGGCTTGCCCGCCGGACCCGTCACCCAGATCTCGCGGTCCGACACCACCTCGCCCAGGGTGACCCGGATGCGGTTCAGGCCCGCGCGCGCCAGCGGCGGCGTGCGCACCGCCTGGGCCACGAGGTAGCTGAAAGTGTCCGGCGACTGCGCCGGGACCGCCCAGCGGCCCAGGGTCTCGACCGCGCCGTCCGGGCCGACCAGGGCCAGGACCATCTCGCCAGTCACCGGCTTGCCGGTGTCGTTCAGCAGCCAAAGATCCAGCTCGGCGCTGTCGTCCACGGCATAGGCCCGGGCCCGGGCCTTGGCGATGACCAGAACCGGCCGCAAGCTCTGGCTCATCAGGTCCGGATCGGCCTTGAAACCGCGCAGATTGTCGACGATCCCCGAATGGTTCTCGATCGCCGTGCTCTCCCAGCCCGAGACGCAGGCGATATCGACGGCGTCGCCGATGCGGATGTTCTCCAGGTACTCGCGCCAGGCCTCGTAGGCCTTGCGGCCCACCGACAGGAACAGGCGTTCGCTGGTCGGAAAGGCCTTGTCGAAGCCCCAACGCTGCAGATAGCCGTTGGTCGCCGCGACGATGGCCCTGTGGTCGTCCAGGTCGTAGCTCTTGCCGCCCCCGGCCAGGATCTCGACCACCATGGCCGCATGGTTGTCGGCCACCGCGCAGCCCTCCATCTCGCCGAGCTCGACGATGAACGGCTTGCCGGTCTGGCGGTGGATGTAGTCGTCCGGCCCCTTGTAGAAGCGGTCGTACCACTGGTCGCCGGCGCCCTGATGGTTGTTCCACCAGCCGCCCCATTCGTCCTTGTCCGAGCGCCAGTAGCGGTCGTCATAGGGCAGGTACATGGCTTGGGAGGCGCCGCGCGCCACGAAGCCGTCGTTCAGCACCACCACCCGGCTGGGATCGAACTGGTGTATGACCTCCAGCACGGCCTGGACATCGGGATTGGCCAGATTCGCGCCCAATTCGTTCTGCAGGGTGTACTGCACCAGGGACGGGTGCGAGCGGAAGGCTCGGACCATCGCCTTGCACTTCTCGACCAGGAAGTCGCGGCTGAAGGCGTCGGCCTGCGACGGAGACTCGCCAGGCTTGAGATCGCGGCCGATGGCGTGGCGGCCGCCGCCGGGCTCCATCGCCCGCAGCAATCCCATCTCGTCCATGGCCGAGAACACCTCGGGCTTGCCGACATTGCGGTGGAAGTGCAGCGTGTTGAGGCCCAGGCTCCGCGCCGCCGCCACCTCGCGCCGCGCCAGTTGCGGCGTCGGCCACAGGCCGTTGAAGCCCCAATAGCCCCAGGAGATCGCCGAATAGAGCCGCACCCGCCGCCCGTTCAGGCGCAGCAGGGCGTCGGTCCTCAGGCCCTCGGGCGCAAACCAGCGGAAGCCGAAGCGCACCGCGCGCGTATCGACCGCGTCCCACCCCTGGGCCCAGCGGAAGACCAGCTGATAGAGGTCTGGCGTATCGAGGTCCCAGAGCCGCGCGTCCGGCGCATGGACCGTGAACCGGGCGCGCAGGCGATGGGCGTCCAGCTGCTCCAGCGCCTCCAGCCGCGCATCGGCGGCGACCGGCTGGCCGGTCTTATCGTCGACCAGGGCGACCGAGGCCTTGGTCTTCAAGCGCTCCAGGTCCTTCGCGGCCACCGGCTGGTCCAGCACGATCTCCATCAGCGCCGTCACCTTGCGCGGGTCGGGCGTGTTGAGCGCCCAGGCGTCGTCAATGCGGGCGTCGATCGGGTGGAGGCTGAGCCTCAGGCCGCGATCCAGCCCGCCAAAGCCGTGCGAGGCGAACAGCTTGGCCTGGCCCCACATCATGGTCGTGGAGTCGCGCCAGTCGAACCGGCCGCCGGGATTGGTGATGCGGATCGCCAGGCGATTGGCCTGGCCCGGCCGCATGGCGGCGGTCAGGTCGCAGTCGATCGGCAGCTCCGACATGATCGAATAGCCGACCAGTTGCTCGTTGAGGAACACCTCCGCCCGCAGCCGCGCCCCGCGCAGGTTCAGCATCACCCGCCGGCCCTTGGCCTCGGCGGGAATGTCGATCGTCCTGGTCCACCACGAGACGCCGCGATAGGCGCCGTTGCGGGGCACGTCGTCGTCCTCGGCATAGCGATATTCGTCGGCGGTGTAGGGCCTCGAACCCAGCTTGCCCCAGAAGTGCTGCTCGACCGTGGTCGGCAGGGTCACGATCACGGCGTCCGCCGAGGTCAGGACGCCCCAGCCGCCGGTCGGCGGGTTGACCGGCAGCCTGGACAGGTCGAAGCGGCCCGGCAGGTGGATGACGTCGTCGGTCCACGGTGCGGCGGTGTCGAGCCAGAGCCGCCAGCCGTCGTCGGCGATCGCCAGACTGGCGGGCTGGTCCAGGCGCGCGGCCTGGCCGGCGGCCGGCGCCAGGCCGGCGGCGGTGACGCCTGCAACGGTCGACAGGAACCCGCGGCGATCCAGGCTCATGGCCACCACCCGTCGGCGCCTCTGAGGAAGACCTCGCGCGACCAGGCCTTAGCCTGCGCCGCCGTCAGCTGACGGCTATGGGGATCGCGGGCCTGCGGATTGGCGCCCGCCCCTGTCGAGGCGAACTCGGCGAAGGTCGCCGTGGACAGGGTGTCGGTCTTGCCGGGCGTCCACTCGCGCCAGCCGGCCGGCTCCAGGGCCGCGTCGATCCGCGTGCGCAGGAACACGACCGTGGCGTAGGGCCGCCAGGCGCGGCCGAGCCAGACGTGCTCGGCGCCGGGATCGGCGGTGATCCTGCAGCGGTCGAAGACATAGGCGCTGTCCTGGTCGGGGCTGGCCTTGCTCTGGGCGGTCAGCATCGCCTCGCCATGGGCGATGGCGTGGACTTCGCAGCGATCGAAGAAGGCCTTGGCGTTGCCGAAGATGAAATCGATGTGGCCCTCGACATAGCAGTCGCGGAAGTACTGCCGGCTGGGCCGTTCCTTCTTGCTGGCAGCATAGAGCGTGTCCTGGGTGCCCAGCAGGCGCACGCGTTCGAGCACGGCGCGATCAGCGGTGATCGCCAAGGCCACGGCCTGGGACGGACGCGGGTCCTTCAGGTGATAGTCGTTCTGGATGGTCAGGTTGCGCGCGATGAAGCCGTCGCCCGACACCTTGACCGAGGCCGACTTGAAGGTGCCGCCGGCGGTGATCGCCCCATCGCTCCAGACCAGAACGACATCGCCCGGCGCCCTACCCTTGCCGATCAGGCGCACCCCGGGCTTTTGGATGTCGATCTTCTCGCGGTATTCGCCCGGCGCGATCTCGATGGCGCCGCCGTTCGCCGGCAGGGCGTCGACGGCGGCCTGGACCGTGGCGAAGGGCGCGCCCGCATGGGCGACCCTCAAGGCGGCGGCCCGCGCGTCCACGCCCGTGGTCAGGACCGCCAGGCCCAGGACCAGGCCGATCGTTCTGATCATGGTCACGCTCTCCGCAGCCCGCCGTCGCGCGCCGTCAGACGAACGCGCTGGCCCTTCTTGATGTCGAGATCGATCGCCGCGACGCCGTAGCGCACATGGTGGCGACCGTCGGCGGCGGCGGTCAACGTCGCCGTTTCCAGCCTGCCCCGCGCCCAGGTGACATCGACCCCGACCGCGCCGCGCGCCTTCAGGCCGGTGAGCCGGCCGGTGGGCCAGGCCGATGGCAGGGCCGGCAGCAGCACGATCTGGCCGTTGCGGCTTTGCAGGATCATCTCGGTCATGCCCGAGGTTCCGCCGAAATTGCCGTCGATCTGGAACGGCGGGTGGGCGTCGAACATGTTGGGATAGGTGCGCTCGGGGCCCAGCAGCAGCGACAGGATCTTGTGGGCGCGATCGCCGTCGCCCAGGCGCGACCACAGGTTCAGCCGCCAGGCGACGGCCCAGCCCGTCGAGATGTCGCCCCGGGTGTTCAGAGACACCTTGGCCGCCTGGGCCAGGGCCGGGGTGGTGTCGATGGCGATCTGGTCGCTGGGGAAGACGCCGTAGAGGTGGGAGACGTGCCGATGATGGATGTCGTTGGCGTCGGCGTCCCAGTCGTCCTGCCACTCCTGCAGCTGGCCGTCCTTGCCGATCCTGTAGGGCGCCAGGCGTTCGCGCGCGGCGGCCAGTTGCGCGCTGAGTTCGCCATCCACGCCCAGGATGGCGCAGGCCTGGATGCAGTGGCTGAACAGGTCGCGGATGATCGCCTGGTCCATGGTCGGGCCGGCGACCAGGGACGAGCCATGGCCGTGATTGTTCTCCGGCGAAATCGAGGGATTGGTGACCAGCTTGCCCGACTTGGGATCAACCACCAGGACGTCCAGAAAGAACAGGGCGGCGCCGCGCATCAGCGGATAGACCTCGGTCAGATAGGCGCGGTCGCGGCCATAGTCGTAATGGTCCCATAGATGCTTGCACAGCCAGGCCCCGCCCGTCGGCCAGACCCCGAACTTGGCGCCGTCGATCGGCGCGGAGGCGCGCCACAGATCGGTGTTGTGATGGACCACCCAGCCGCGGGCGCCATACATCACCTGGGCCGTGCGCGCCCCCGTGACCGACAGGTCGCGCACCATGGCGATCAGCGGCGCGACGCACTCGGCCAGGCCTGTCGGTTCGGCGGGCCAGTAGTTCATCTCGGTATTGATGTTGATCGTATATTTGCCGCCCCACGGCGGAAAGGTCTTGTCGTTCCAGATCCCCTGCAGGTTGGCTGGCTGGCCGCCGGGCCGCGAACAGGCGATCAGCAGATAGCGGCCGTACTGGTAGTAGAGGGCCGCCAGAGCCGGGTCGTCGCGCGTCTGCGAGGCCTTGATGCGTTCATCGGTCGGCTCCAGGGCGGCGCGCGTGGTCCCGAAGTCGACCTCGACCCGCCGAAAGAGCGCGCGATGGTCGGCCTGGTGATCGGCGAGCAAGGCCCGCCAGGGCTTGACCCCGACCTTGGCCAGCACTGCGCGGTTGATCGCCGCCGGGTCGCCGCCCGCGTCGTCGAAGCGGCGGTAGCTGGTGGCCGCGGCGATCAACAGGACGATCTCGTCGGCCCCCGCGACCGACAGCCCGCCCTGGCGCGCCGTCAGGGTTCCGCCCTTGCGGATCACCTGGACGCGGCACTCGAAGGCCAGGGCCGCGGCGACGCCGTTCTGGGCTTCGTTGGTCCCGGCCAGCACCAGGGTGTCGCCGCCCTCCACGCGTGAAGCCGGCTTGGACTTGAGCGGGCTGGCGAAGGAAAGATCCACCGAGACGGCCTTGGCCTTGTCGGCGCTCAGCCGGACGGCGATCACCCGGTCGGGATAGCTGCCCAGCACCTCGCGGCGGTGGCGCACGCCTCCCGCCGCAAAGCGCGTCGTGGCGATTGCACCGTCCAGATCCAGCTCGCGGACATAGTCGACGGGCGCGCCGTCCAGGCCCGGAAACACCAGGTTGAGGTCGCCGATCGTCTGATAGGACATCTGGCGCTTTGGAGCGCCCATGAACCGCGCGTCGGCTACCTCGGTGGCCTTGGCGTAGTCGCCGGCGTCGATCAGAGCCCGGATCTCAGGCAAGGCCTTGAGGGCTTCGGGATTGGCCGGATCATAGGGGCCGCCGGCCCAAAGCGTGTCCTCGTTCAGCGCCAGGCGCTCGGCGGCCACCCCGCCGAACACCATCGCGCCCATCCGCCCCGAGCCGATCGGCAGGGCCTCGACCCACGCCTGGGCGGGCTGGCGATACCAAAGGCGGGTCGGCGAGGCCTTGGGCGCGGCGGCGCGCGCCAAGCCGGACCCGCCGGTGGAAGCGCCCGCCGCCAGGGCCACGGCGCGGGCCAGGGTCGTTCTGCGTGTCAAAGCCATGGCAGGGCCTCTTGGAGATCAAGGGATCAGGAAGCGGCGCAAGGCCGGAACGGCCTTGGCCAGATCGGCCGTGACCAAGGCCGAGAAATAGTCGGCTCCCGCCTCGCCCAGGTGGGTGTAGTCGAACGACAGCTTGGCCTGGCCCATGGGCTCGACCGCCGCATTGTTCTGGATCGCGGCCTGACCGGATGTCGGCGAAGCCCCGCCTGGCGCGGCCGGCGCAGCCGGAGCGGCCTTGGCGGCGATGGTCGTGCCGGTGCGCGCGGCGGCCAGCACCTCTGCGGACGGCGGGCGCTGGGCGAACCGCGTGGCCTGCGCCGCGCCCATGGCCTGGACGGCCGCGAAGCTGTCGGCGTGCAGGTCGACCAGCGGCGCGCCGGTTTCGGCGGCCACCTTGCGGACCGCTTCGGCCCAGGGACCCAGGTCGTCGATCAGCACACCGTCCTTGAACTGCCGGCGGGTCAGCGGGGTGACCAGCACCGGTTTGCCGCCGGCCGCGCGCGCCTCCTCGACATAGCGCCTGAGATTGGCGGGAAACTCCGTAGCCAGGTCGGTCGAACGACCCGGCTTGCCTGGCTGGTCGTTATGGCCAAACTGGATCAGCACATAGGTGTCGTTGAAGCCGCCTGAGGCGATCTCCTTGAGAGCCAGATCCCACGACCCCTCGGTGCGGTAGTTGCCGCTGCTGCGACCGCCGCGCGCCAGATTGATGCAGGCGGCGAACGAGGTGACGTGCTTGCCGCAAAAGCTGGGGCCCCAGCCCCCCTGGACCGCGGTCGTGGAGTCGCCGACCAGGACGATCTTGACGGCGTTGAAGTGCACGGCGGACTCGGCGGCGGCGGGGGGGCCTACGGCGGCCAGCAGGGCGGCCGCGGCCAGGCCGGCGATCTGGCCCAAGGCGATCAGGCGCATGGAACTCCACCTTGAAAAACGAGGGATCACACGAACGGGCGAACAAGGGGGTGGGCGACGCCGGGGGGACAAACCCCGACGCCGCCCGGTGCTCCTCGGGAGGAGGCGCCTCAGAAGCTCATCCGCAGGCCGACGAAGAGCTGTCGGCCTGTCGAGCTGTATTGGGTGACCACCGGGTCGTCCGCATAGGCGAAGCGATTGGAGGTCTGGTTGGTTAGGTTCAGCGCCTCGATCGACAGCGCCATGCTGGCGTTGAACTTGTAGCTGAACGAGGCGTCGACATTGGTCGTGGCGTTGGAGCCCACGAAGTCGTTGACCAGCGGGGAGTCGCACACGCCCGGATCGCATGATCCCGAGGCGATCGGATACTGGGTGTAGTATTTGGCCCGATAGGCGGTGGAGACCCGGGCCGACCACTTGCCGGTGTCGTAGAAGACCGTGAAGTTGAAGGCGTCGGGCGAGGCGCCGGTGAACGGACCCTTGGCCACGATCCGCGGTCGCGCCGCCACGGTCGCGGTCGCCAGCGAGCCTGGATCGATGATGTAGTTCATCTGCGATTTCAGGTGGGTGTAGTTGGCCTGGACGCCGAACTTGTCCAGCCAGCCGGGCAAGAAGGTCAGGTTCTGCTGGTAGTTCAGCTCGATGCCGCGGATGTAACCGCCGGGCGCATCTCGGAACTGGCGGATGTCGTAGGGTTGGGTGTTGATGTAGATCAGGGCGGCTTGCTGGGAGGCCGAGGGCGAGCCGGTGGCCGGGATCTGGGTGGCCCGCAGCTGATCGATCGCCTCGGGCGTCAGGATGGTGGACAGCAGGCCCGAGCTGACCACCGTCTGCGGGAAGCTGCTGATCTCCTTGTCGAACACCGCCGCCGAGAACAGCGCCCCGGGCGCGAAGTACCATTCGAAGCTCAGGTCGTAGTTGGTGGCCCGGAACGGCTGGAGCTTGGGGTTGCCCAGGGTGATCGTGCCGCCCGTGGTCGCGCCGGCCGTGGTCGGGGTGCTGAAGGCGGTGACGCTGGGCGCCAGATTGCCCAGCAGCGGCCGGGCCATGACCTTGGCCGCGCCGATCCGCACCAACATGTTGTCGGCCACCTCGTAGGCGGCGTTCATCGAGGGCAGGACGTCCTTGTAGTGGTTGTCGGCCGACACCGGGCGGGCGGTGTTGGTCAGGCCGTTGGACTCCAGGTCGGTGACGGCGTAGCGCGTGCCCAGGTTGCCGCGCAGATCGCGGCCGAAGACCTGGGCGTTATAGTCGAACTGCACATAGCCGCCGGTATCGACCTCTTCGACGCCGTAGGTGTTGGACGGACTGGCCAGGGCCGAGGTCCGCCAGTCGCCCCACTTGTTGACGCAGTTGCAGTCAAAGCCGAGCAGGTCGATGAACTTCCGATTGTCTGGGGCGATGAAGCTGGTGAGGGTCCCGGCCGGCAGGTCGAGGTTCTTGCCGAACTGGATCAGCCGGCTGGTGGCCGCCACCGAGCTGTTGCTCTCCTTGAAGCTGGGATTGAGCGTCTCGCCGACGGTGCGCTGGAACTGGGCGGTGAAGAACGAATATTTGCGACGGCTGAGGCCGACCTTGACGGTCAGGCTGTCGTCGACCTCGTAGGACAGGTCCACCTTGCCGCCGTCATAACGGTTGTCGGCCACGCGGCGGTAGATGCGGATCGCCGAGTAGTTCTTGACGAAGTCCCAGTTGGCGGGATTGGCCGCGTCGAAGCCGAAGTCGAGCAGCGGCATGTCGCCATCGCCCCGAGCGTCGTAGATGAAGTCATTGTTGCCGGCCACGCCCTGGCCGGAGTCCAGGCGGTTGTACTCGGTCAACAAGCCGGTGCTCTTGTTCACCGAGCGTGAGCGGCCATAGAGGAACGAACCCTTCAGGCGGTCGCTGAAGTCATGGGCGATGTTGATCGAGCCCTGCTGGAAAAAGGTAGTGTAATACTGCTGGTCGTCGGCAGTGCGCATATCGACATTGCCCAGCTTCAGATAGTCGGCGTTGGCGCCGTCCGGGCTGAGGGCCGCGTCGATCAGCCGAACGCTCGGCCGGCCGATCATCCCGTCGCGCAGGCCCAGGCCGTAGGGGTTGCTCGCCGAGATCGGAATGTAACCCACTGAGTTGGGGTTGTTGTAGTAGTCGTAGGGCTCGAGGTTGTTGGGGTTGTAGCTATAGGCCATCCCCGGCGCGAGCGCGCCGCCGTTGACCTGCTCGCCGCAGTCGATGGCGTCCTGGATCGCGGTCGCCGCCCGCGCGGTGCAGGTGTTGTAGAGCGCGCGCTTGTTGGCCGTGCTCGTGGCGGCGCTGGCGGCGTTGTAGGTGGCGTTGGTGTTGTTGCGGTTGAGACCCACGGCGCTGACGCCGAAGTTCTCGGAGTTGTTGTAGAAGCGCGAATAGACGCCATCGATCGCCACCGTGGTGCGGCGATCGGGCGAGCGCCACTGCACCGAACCGGTCAGGCCCAAGCGGTCCTGCTCCAGCTGCTGCTGGTTGAGGGTCGGCAGGGCCGGGATGCGCACCAGCGAGCCGGGCGCGCCGGTCGTCAGGTTGCGCCCCTGAGGATTGTTGATCAGGGCGTAGGCCGCAGGGTTCGAACCGACCAGGGCCGCGCAGGCCGCCGGATTGGTGACGTTCTGCGTGACGATGGCGTTGCAGGCCGTGCCGATCGGGGCGGCGAAGCCTTGGCGCTGCAGGCCCGCGGTCTGGGTCGGGGTGGTGGCGAAGGTTGCGCCGCGATAGGCGTAGTCCGACTGGCCCGGCGAGCGGCCATAGCTGTCGATGGTGCTGTTGCGCTTGTTATAGGCGAACGAGCCCAGGGCCCCGAACTCCCCCCAATTGGTGTCCCAGCGATTGGACAGCAGGCCCGCGGCGCGCGGGTTCTGGTGCTTGCCGGCCTCGTAATAGGCGTCCTGCAGGGACAGGCCCACGCGCAGGCCCTTGAAGTCCAGGGGCCGGCCGGTGATCAGGTCGACGGTCGCGCCCAGCGAGCCTTCGTCGGTCTCGGCCGAAGCGGTCTTCTGGACGCGCAGCGAGCTGAAGAGCTCGGAGGCGAAGGTGTTGAAGTCAAAGCCCCGGCCGCGGTTGGGGCTGGTGCCGGAGTCGTTGGAGCCGGCGGTCGACAGGGCTTCGAGACCGTTGAGGCGTACACGGGTGAAGTCGCTGCCTAGGCCGCGGACGGTGATGGTGCGCCCCTCGCCGTTGTCGCGGTCGATCGACACGCCGGGCAGGCGCTGCAGGGATTCGGCCAGGTTGGCGTCGGGGAAGTCGGCGATGTCCTCGGCGTTGATGGCGTCGACCATCACGTTGGAGCGCCGCTTGAGATTGAGGGCGCTCTGGATCGAGGCGCGGTAGCCGGTGACGACGACTTCCTCGACCTGGCTGGCGTCGGCGGCGAGCGGGCTGGTCGCCTGCGCGTGGGCCGTCCCGGCCGAAAAGCTGGCGGCCAGGGCCGCAATCAGCGCCAGGCGCGAGGATTGCCGCAACAGCACGCAGGCGGGCGATTGAGTGGCGTTGAACATGGACATTTCCTCCCCGTCTCGTCCCGGCGGCTCGAGTCCGCCTTGTCGTCCCCGGTTAAATTGATACCGGTGTCATAAGCATAGACATGACGATTGCGGCGAGAAAAGAGGAAAAGTTAGCGGTATCACTCGCAATTTGAGATAATTTTGTCTCGCAAAACCAGCGCCTCGTAACGACGTTTCCGGCGGTCCGAAGCGCACAAATTCGATCCCTCCCCGGTCTTTTTTTTCGCATCCAGTTGATCGCGATCCCAATCGCTCGCACCCTCCGGTCGCTAAGAAACACGACCGACGTGGCGGGGAGCACCGGTGTCAGAGGCCAAGACGCCCAAGCTTCGAATCGTCCCGGACGACCACCGTCCGGCGCCGCCACGACCGCCCCCCTGGGGCGAGCGCGCCGCCTATTCGGCGATCTATGCGCGCGAGTGGCGCGACGTCTGCGCGTTCCTGCGGGCCCGGTTCGGTCCTGGTCCGCCCGATCCGGAGGATGTCGCCCAGCAGGCCTTCTTCAAGCTGGGCCAGCTGCAGGACATCGAACAGATCAGGAGCCCGCGCGGCTTCGTGTTCCGGGTGGCGATCAACCTGATGCTGGACGCCCGCCGCAGCCAGACGCGCGCCAACCGGACCCTGGACGCCTCCGCGCCGCTGCTGGCCGACGCGGGCCAGGACGAACCGGACCTGGAGCGTTCGCTGATCGCCAAGCAGCAGATGGCCCTGCTGGAGACGGTGATGACCGGCTTGCCCGAGCGCCATCGCCTCTACATGCTCGCCAACCGCCTGGAAGGGCAAAGCTTCGTGGCGATCGCCGAACGGTACGGCGTCTCCCCGTCCCTGGTGCGCAAGACGGTCGAGGAAGCCCTGGCCGTCTGCCAGCGCGCCCTGATCCATGGAACCGCCGATTATCGAGGACTGTCGCGTGAACGAACCCGTCGATCCTGACTCGGCCGTCGGCCGGACCGCCCGCGCCTGGGCCCTGGCGGTCGCCGGCGAGGACTTCCCGCCCGAACGTTCGGCGCAGCTGCGCGCCTGGCTGGACGCCGATCCCGCGCATCTGGACGCCTATGAGCACGCCGAAGCCACGCTGGACCTGCTCTCGCGCCTGCCCCTCTCCGTTCCGGTCGCCGCCCCGGGCGACGCCGCCCGCGCGGCTCACCCGCCTGTCCGGCTGCGCAAAGCTCCCGGCTGGCGCGTGGTCGGCCCAGGTCTGGCCGCCCTGGCCGCCTGCCTGGTCGCGGCGGTGATGCTGACCGCCCCGCCCGCCCCGTTCGAGACCGCGCCGGGCCAGACGCGCCAGATTGCGCTGAGGGACGGCAGCCATGTCAGCCTGGCGCCGGGCTCACGGCTGCGCGTCACCTCCCGCCTGGGCTCCCGGGCCTTGACGCTGGACCGTGGCGAGGCGTTTTTCGTGGTCGCCCACCGGAACGGCCGCCCCTTCACGGTCCAGGCCGGCGAGACGCGCGTCCAGGTGGTCGGCACGCGGTTCAATGTCCGCAAGGGCCAGTCGGTGCAGGTCCAGGTCGAACAGGGCGTGGTCCAGGTCCTGGCCGCCGGGACCGGCGGCGGGCGCCAGGTCACGCTGCGCGCGGGCCAGACGGCCCAGGCGCAGGGCGGGGTCCTGAGGGCCGGGGTCCTGGCGCGACCCGACCAGGCCGGCGGCTGGCGGCAGGGACGGCTGGCCTATGAGGACGTCGCCCTGTCAGAGGTCGTAGCCGATCTCAATCGCTATCGCGCGCGCCCCTTGAGCCTTGCCGCGGCGCCGCTCGGCCGCCTGAAGGTCACCGCCGCCTTCGACGTCGCCCAGGCCGACCGGTTCGTGGCGCAGCTGCCCCAAATCCTGCCCGTGCGCGTGTCGGCTGACGGCCATGGCGGCCAGGTGTTGGTCGCCGCCACGGCCCGGACGTCGGAGCCCCATGCTCCGTAGCCGGTCGGCCGGCCAGGCCCTGGCCGCGCTTGGCCTGGTCTTGGCGCCGGCCCTCGCCCATGCCGCGCCGACCGCCTCTCCCGCCATCGATCTTCCCGCCCAGTCCTTGGCCAACGCCCTGCTGTCGCTGTCGCGCCAGACCGGCGTCGTCATCCTGGCGCCCGGCGCCCTGGTGCGGGGCCGCGCCGCCCCCGCCGTGCACGGCCGCATGGCGCCGGCTCAGGCCGTGCGTCGTCTGCTGGCCGGCTCGGGCCTGGACCTGGCGGTCAGCGCCGACGGGGTGATCAGCATTCGGCCGGGCGCGGCGGCCTTCACCCCCGCGCCCAATCCCGCGACGCCCGCGACCTCGCCCGCCCTGGCCGAACCCGACGCCATCAGCCCGGTGCAGGTGATCGCCCACGACGCCCAAAGCCAAGCCCTGTGGCTCAAGCGCCTATCGGTCGAGAGCAGCGACATCCTGCTGGGCGAGGACCTTCACGGGGCGCCGGGCGCGAGCCTGGGCGGGGCGATGCAGCTGTTGCCCGGGACGGCAGTCAGCAACGACGGCGGCGAGGGCCGCCAGGTCAGCGTGCGCGGAGTCGCCAGCGAGTTCACGCGGGTGCGCATCAACGGCATGGAGACCTTGGCCACTTTCGGCGGCGCCAACGCCGGCGGCGGCACAAATCGCGGCCGGGCCTTCGACTTCAATGTCTTCGCCGCCGACCTCTTCAAGCAGATCCGGCTGCAAAAGACCGCCTCGGCCGATATCGACGAAGGCTCGCTGGGGGCGACGGTCGATCTGCAGACCCGCTCGCCCTTCGATGGTCCGCGCGTGCGGCTGCAGCTGAGCGCCGAGGCGGCCTACAATACCGGCCGCGGCAAGGGCAGTCCCCGGCTCACCGCGATCCTTCAGCGGCGCACCCACGACGATCGCTGGGGAATCCTGCTGTCGGCCGCCTATGCCGAGCGTGCGGTCTCCGATGTCGGCGCCAACGCCGGCCAATGGCAGACGGGCGACAACGTCTATCCCGGATTCGGCGCTAGCGCGCCGGGCGCGCCCGGCCTGGCGCAGCTGAACGCCGCCTTGCATCCACGCATTCCGCGGCTGGAGGTCTTCCAGAACGATCAGCGGCGGCTGGGGCTGACGGGCAGCCTGCAATGGCGTCCGTCCGACCGAACCCAGGCGGCCTTGGACGTCCTCTATTCGGAGCTGTCCTCGCAACGCCGCGAGGATCTTCTGGAAACCTTCACGTTGCGTACGGCGGGCGCTTGCGCCACCCCGCTCAACGGCGATTGCGGCCTGGCCGCCACCCGGGTGCGCCAGGCGACGATCATCAATCCACGGGCCGACCTGCCGGTGCTGATCGCCGGAGTCTTCGACAATGTCGACGTGCGCGCGGAATCCCGCCTGGACCAGTTGAAGACGATCTTTCGCCAGACGACGCTGTCGGTCGCCCATCAGGTCTCCGATCGCCTGCGCCTGAGGGCCCTGGCCGGCTACAGCCGCTCGGACTTCAGCAATCCCATGCAGCAGACCGTGCAGATGGACCAGTATGACGTCCAAGGCTTCACCTACGATTTTCGCGATCGCAAACATCCCCTCATCGGCTTTGGCTCGGCCGACCTGGCGAACGCCCCGCCGTGGACCCTGGCCGAACTGCGCTCCGAACCCAACTGGGTGGACAACAGCTTCAAGACCGCGGGCCTGGACCTTGACTGGACCTTGTCGCCGGCCCTGACCCTGTCGGGCGGGCTGCAGCACAAGGTCTATCGCACCCATGCCGCGGCATGGTCGCGGACCGACGGCTCGATCACCAACCTCAACGCCGACATCCCCGCCGCGTTCGCGGCGATCTCGCCCAGCGCTTGCATGCGGCGCGTCGGCTCGAGCGCCCTGTCAACGGCGGCGGGCACGCCCGAGGCTTGGCTGGGGCCGGACGTGTCCAAGGCTTTCGCGCTGTTCCAGGCCGCCTGCGCGGCGTCCGGCTGCGACGCCCTGACCCTGGGGCCTCAGCCCCTCTTGGGTCTCAACTACACGGTCGATGAGCAGGACACCGCCGGCTATCTGCAACTGGCGTTCAGCGCCGTCGCGCCCTGGTCGCCGCGCGGCGACATCGGCCTGCGCTACGCCCGAACCCGCCAGACCTCGCGCGGCTTCACCCTGCAGGCCGACGCCCCAGGGCTGATCGCCGCCAGCCGCGCCGCGCGCCGCTACGAGGATCTGCTGCCTTCGCTCAACTTGTTGGTCGAGCCGCGCCCGAACCTGTTGCTGCGGCTGTCGGCTGCGCGGGTGATGGCCCGGCCGGACCTTCGCAGCCTGCGCCCGGGGATCAGCGTCTCGGTCGGCGGCCTGCGCTCGGCGTCGGAAGGCGATCCCGGCCTGCCTCCCGCCCGCGCCGACACCCTGGATGCGGCGGCCGAGTGGTACTTCGCCCCCGGTGCGGCCCTGTCGGTCGCCCTCTTCCATAAATCGATCCGCTCCAGCGCCCAGACCACGGCCACCAGCCCCACGGTGTTCTCGGACAACCCATTCGGCCTGCCCGACGGCGTGGCGGCGGCCGCCTGCGGTCGGCTGCCAGGCTGCGCGCCGAACCTGCCGATCTGGCAGTTCGTGCAGCGAACCGACGCGGGCGGCGGAAAGCTCGACGGCGTGGAGCTGGCCCTTCAGGCCCCGCTTGAGGCGCTGAGTCCCGCACTGCGGGGCTGGACCCTGCGAGCGGCCCTGACCCGCACCCGCGCGCGCATGCGCTACTGGAGTCTCGACGGCGCGCCGCTGATCGCCCACGAAAACCTGGGCTCGCCCCGCACGGTCTCGATGGTGTCGGCAACCTATCAAAGAGCGAGCCTGGACCTGCGCGCCACGCTTTCACGGCGGGGACGCTACCTGACGGCCATCCCCGCCCCGACCGGCGGCGACGCCGACGGGGTCAATGCGGCCACGAGCCTTGACGCCTCGGCCCGCTATCGCCTGGCCCCGAACTGGTGGATGACGGCCGCCGGCTCCAACCTGCTCGACACCGCCCAGCGGCAGTTCTCCGACCGGACCGAACTTCCCAACTATCAGCACCACACCGGCCGCGAATTCCGGCTCGGGCTGGAGATGCGGTTCTAAGGCCAAGTCGAAGGTTCGCATTGAAATGGCGGCCTCGAGGTCTCCTCGCCCGGCTTCCAGGACGCCGACGAACTGGCCCACGCCTCACGGCTCACGGCTCGCCCATCCATCGCAAGGCGGCCTGAGACAGGCCCGCCTCATCGCCAACGGTCTGACTGGCCCAGGCGACGACGCCGTCCGGACGGACAAGCACGGCGCTTAGGCCCAGCCGATCCCGCGGCTCGCCGGCGACGTAGGACATCCGCCCTTGCCAGCGGTTCGCGATCGAGCGAAGCGGCGCGCCTGGGGCGAAGTCGAGCAGCAGGGCCTTCCCGTCGCGCAAACGTTCGCCCGTCCTGGGGCGATCCGAGAAAACGAAGTCAGGAACGCTGCGACCGACCAGCGGATGGCCCGCGCCGAGATCGTAGCGCTGTGACACGTTCCAGACCTTTTCGGCGAAATAGGTGGCGCCGTCGCCAGTGGCGATAAGGTCGCGGATGATAGCCGCCAGCGCACGGGTGCTCGGAGTGGGCCGCATCAGCGCGACCTGGGCGCGCGACCAGTCGAGGATGCGGGCGCCCTCCGGGTGGCGTTCGGCGGCATAGCTGTCGAGCAACGCCACGGGCGCCGTACCTCGGATGGCTGCGGCGAGCTTCCAGCCCAGGTTCATGGCGTCGCCAAGGCCCAGATTTAGCCCTTGGCCGCCGAGCGGCGAGTGGATATGCGCTGCGTCGCCCGCCAGCAGCACGCGCCCCCGGCGGTATTCCGACGCCTGGAAGGCGCGGTCGGTCCAGGTGGTCGCGAGGTCGAGAGCCTTCAGGTCAAGGTCGACGCCGGAAACCCGGCGCAGCACCGTTTGAACATGGTCCAGCGTCAATGGCTGGGTCCGGTGCGCGACGCCGCCGTCGAAATCGACCAGGGCGATCACGCCGGGCCGTGCGTAAGTGTACACGCCGGTAGCGGTGTAGGTTCGTCCCAGGACGAGCGCATCCGGATCGGCCAGCTCGGCCTTGATCGAATAGCCCGTGAACTCCGGGTCGGAGCCGACGAAGCCAAAGCCGCCGGCCTTGCGAACCACGCTGCGACCGCCGTCGCATCCGACCAGCCAGCGCGCGTGAAGGCTCTCGCCGCCGGCCTGGACGGTGACCCCATCGTCCGACTGCTCGAAGCCCTTGACCCCTGAGCCGCGCCGGATCTCGGCGCCCAGGGCGGTCGCCCGCTCGGCCAGGACGGCTTCAAGAGATTGCATCTCTACGGCTAGGTTGGCGCCTGCCGGGCTCGGTAGCTGATACGGCCAGCGCGCGGCGTCGACCTGCTCGTGGAAAAACTGGATGCCGGCGAAATGACCGACCGGACGGCGGGGCGTCTGCATCCAGTGAGCGCCGACAGACGGGTTGGAGCCTTGCGTCGCCTCGACGGCGTTCAAGAGGTCGCGACGGTCGAGGGCTTCGAGAGTCGGCGCCGACAGGCCCCGCATGCCGAACGGCGGTCCCTTCAACGGGGAGCGGGGATCTGCGGCCTGTTTGAGGACCACGACGGAAACGCCGGCAAGTCTGAGCTCACAGGCGAGAAAGAGCCCGACCGGGCCGGCGCCGGCGACGACGACGTCATGGGTGTAGGGATGGTGGATAGACATAGGCGCTCCTGGGTCGATGATGTTCGACCGGAGCGTTCCTCAAGCTGGAGACCGCGCGGACGAACGACGGGCGCTGGCAAAAGCGTCCAAAGTTCGTCGCGGAGATCCCAGGCGCGAAGCCAAAGACCAGAGCTTTCGTTACCGAAAGGACTTGGGCTGACCAGACCAAATCTGCCTTTTCCGACGCAGGCTTCATAGTGGAATAGCCATCGCGATTCAATCGCCGCCATGCGGCCCGTCAGCGCCCAAAACCTGCCGCCGCCACGGCCGACCTTCAGGTCATGGACAGGCGTGGTGAGCGCGGTGGCGCCGCCGCCAATTGAGGATGTGGGCCGTGGCCAGGATGACGCCGCCGACCACCGTCAGCGGACGCTCCCACTCGGCCGATGGGACCTCAAGAGCGCCGGCCAGCATCAGGCCTAGGCCCAACGCCGCCAGGGCGACGAGCGCCCAGGCATGAGGTCGAAGCGTCCGCCAGTCCACGAGCGCCGTCAGCGCGATCGGCGCTGCGGCGCAGATGAACGCCACATGCACCCATTCGGCGCGGGCCCACACGCCAAGGAACGGCAGGACCAAGGCCAGCACCGGCAACCCCAGGCAATGGACGAGGCAGAGGGCCGACAGGCTGATCGCCGAGGCGTCCATGGCGCGCGCCAGGGTCATTTTCATCGCGGGCCTTCCTTTCAACTGAAAATCATCGCCGCCGGGCCTTCGATGCGGGTGCGGTTCAGGGCCGCCCACGTCGCCAGCAGCCGGCAATAGACTTGCCTGTGCGCCTCGATCGCGATCCAGGCGCCAAACGTCGCCGCCTCCCGTTGAATGTTATATTATAACACTCGTAACCGGTCACGACGGCGACGGCAAGCCTCGATGTCAGGCCTTCAGATCGAGGACGGTCATAGGGCCAGGGCGGCCGTCAGGTCGCCCGGCGCGACGCCGCCCGCGGCGACCATGGCCTGGTCGCGGGCGACGACGCCTGGCAGCGGCTCGAGGCCGAAGCGGCGGTTGAGGAACCGCTGGATCGAGCCGGTGTCATAGAGGGTGTGGTCGACATGGCCCTTCCGGGCGTGGGGCGAGACGATCACGGTGGGAACGCGCGTGCCCGGTCCCCAGCGGTCGCCCCTGGGCGGCGCCACATGGTCCCACCAGCCGCCATTCTCGTCGAAGGTGACGATGACCAGCATCTTGTCCCACTGCGGTCCGTTTTTCAGGGCGTCGATCGCACGAGCAATGTGGCGGTCGCCCGCATCGACGTCCGAATAGCCCGCATGCATGTTGAGGTCGCCCTGCGGCTTGTAGAAGGTCACCGCCGGCAGCCGCCCGGCCGCGGCGTCGGCCAGGAACCGGTTGGTGCGCGGACTGTCGCCCAGGCCGGCGTCGCGCAGTCGCTTGGCCCGCTCGGCCGTGCCCGGCGCGAAGCTCCTGAAGTAGTTCAGCGGCTGGTGATGGGCCTGGAAGTTCGGCTTGGCGGGAAACAGGACCTCCTCGTCCTGGCCGCCGGCCAGGGCCGCGCTCCACGCGCCGGCGTACCAGGCCCAGTCGACGCCCTTGGCGCTCAGCCGGTCGCCGATCGTGGCGTGGACCTGCGGCACGAGGGTCGTCGGCTGGGACGGGTCGGCCAGGTCCGGATCGGTCTTGTCCTGGCTCCAACTGGGCGCATAGGCCGGGGCCATGGTGTTGACCGCCCAGAAGTCGGGGGTCAGCGTGCTGGGGCCAAAGCGCGGCCGCCCGTCCAGGGCGCTGGCGGGCGAGTCGACTAGGGGCTTAAGCCGCGCGCCCTTGGGATCGTCGCCCTCGACCTGGGCGATGACGGCCCCGGCCGGGCTGGCGGCGGCGTCCGGATAGAACGGCGGCTGGGCGGCGACCAGGTACTGGTGGTTCAGGAACGAGCCGCCGAACGCGCCCATGAAGAAGTTGTCGCAAAGCGTATATTGCTCGGCCAGCCGCCACAGGCGCAGGTTCACCGCTGCGTCGCCATAATGCCCCATGACCATCGCGCCGCTGTCGCCCCAGGCGACGAACTGGTCGTTGCGCCCGCCGTTGATCTGCATCTGGTTCTGGTAGAAGGCATGCAGCAGGTCGCGGGTGACCACCCCGTGCGGCAGGGGATCGCCCGCCTGGGTCTTCAGGGCGAACGGCGCGTTGGCCTGCGGCGGCAGGTCCGCCTCGGCGATGTGGTAGCGCCCGTGCTCGACCACCTGCTCGTGCGGGACCAGTCCGCCCCAGATCGGCGGCAGGCGGTCCAGCACCCGGCCGTCCCGATCACGTTGCCGCGCCCTTTCCGGCGGCAGGCCGGCCAGCGGCTCGCGCAGTCCCGGGAAGCCGGCGAACAGGTTGTTGAAGCTGCGGTTCTCGGCATAGATCACCACGACCGTGTCGATGACGCTGGCCAGGCGACGATCGATCTGGCGGGCCGAGGGGCGCTCCGGTCCGAAGACGGCGGCGTTGGCGTCCTTCACGCCAAGGGCCGCGCCGGCGACGCCGGCCAGGGCCACCGCCCCGAACAGGCGGCGACGGGATGGATCGGCGGGCCTGGACGCTCCGGCGCCCGCGCGATCGGGATCGCCGGGTTTGTCAGCCATGGGACTCTCCTGGTGTGCGGCGAGGACGCGCGGCGCTCAGCCCGCAGGCGCGCCTCGCACGCTGTTGTTGGTTCGGTCGCGATCGGGGATGCGGTGATCCGGGTCGATCACCGCCTCGATTGCGGGCGAGGCGGCGTCGATCGCGAACACGTGAGATCCCGACTGCATCCAGGTCTCGACCGGGATGCGGATGTCCCGCCGGCTTCCGTCCTGGAAGGTCACCCGCAGGGTGGCGGGCAACACCAGCTGGCCGCGGTTCTCGACGGTGACCCGCGCGCCCTTGGCCGGGTCGCTGTCCTGGACGAGGTCGCTCACGCCCATGTCGAGCGTCCAGTTGTTCATGTACCAGCCGCGCCAGAACCAGCTCAGGTCCTCGCCGCCGGCGCTCTCCATGGCCCGGAAAAAGTCGCTGGGCTTGGGGTGCTTGAACGCCCAGTCCGCGATGAACTTGCGGAAGGCCGGATCAAAGCGGTCCGGACCCAGGATGTCCTCGCGCAGCAGGGTCAGGCCGAACGCCGATTTGAAATAGGTGATCGGGTGGCGGTACTTTTCCTTGATGGTGTCGGCGCGCGACAGGATCGGCGGCGCGGCGGCGTCCTCCAGGACGGCGGCGATCTGGTCGGCCGGCGCCCCCCCGCCCGGCGCATATTCGGAATCGCGCTTGGGCCCGTAGACGCCGTTCTGGAAGGCGTCGGACTCGTAGACGTCGATGAAGGTGTTGAAGCCCTCGTCCATCCAGGCGTCGCGCCGCTCGTCGAAGCCGACGATCATCGGAAACCAAGTGTGGCCGATCTCGTGCGCCGAAATCCAAAACAGGGTCTTGCCGGCGTCGTCGACCCCGTCGAACACGATGCCCGGATACTCCATGCCGGTGGCCGGACCGGCCACGTTGATGGCGTTCGGATAGGGATAGGGATACCAGCGCGCCGAGAACTGCTCGACGGCGTGCTTGACGTATTCGGTCGAGCGGCTCCAGGCCCCCTCGCTGACGCTTTCGGGCGGATAGACCGACTGGGCCAGGGCGGTCTTGCCGCCCGGCAGGTTGATGCGGGCGGCGTCCCAGACGAAGCCGCGCGAGGCGGTGAAGGCCACGTCCCGGGTGTCGCTCATATGGAAGCGCCAGGTCCTGGTCGCCTTGGCCGGACCGGTCGCGGCGACCTCCTGCGGCGTGCGGATCACCACGGTCTTGTCGCTGGCGGCGGCCTGGGCCAGGCGTTGCTGCTGGGCGGCGCTCAGCACGTCCTTGGGATTGGTCAGGGCGCCGGAGCCCGCGACGATCATGTCGTCCGGCACGGTGACGGCGTAGTCGATGTCGCCGTATTCCAGGTAGAACTCGTTGGCCAGGTACGGCAGCGTGTCCCAGCCGCGCAGGTCGTCATAGACGGCCATGCGCGGATACCACTGGGCGATGTCGAAGATCTCGCCGGCGCTCGACGATCCCCAGGCGGTGCGGCCGCCGAACAGGCCGGGCACGGTGTAGTGGTAGCGGACCTTCAGCTTCAGCTGGCCGCCCGATTTCAGCGCCTTGGGCAGGGTGACGCGCATGCGGGTGTCGTCGACCAGGAACGGGACCGCGCCGACGCCCTCGATCTCGACCGCCTCGATCGCATAGCCGTCGGTGAAGGCGTCACGCGGTTCGCCGCCCTGCGAGGCGGCGCGGGAATCGGAGCGATAGATGTTCTGGTCCAATTGCAGCCACAGCATGTCCAGCGTGTCGGGGCTGCGATTGGCGTAGGTGATGGTCTCCTGGGCCGACAGGGTCTTGGCGGCCGGATCCAGCTTGGCGTCGATGCTGTAGTCGACCCTGTTCTGCCAATAGGCCGCGCCCGGCGCGCCGCCGGCGCTGCGCTGGGCGCTCGGCGGCGACGGGAGGCCCAGCGGCGCGAAGGTCTTGAGCGGAACATAGTCGTTAGCTCCCGGCGAGGGGGCCGCGACCTGGGCGTGGGCGAGCGGCGCAGCCGCCAGACTCGCGGCCAGGGCCAGGATGGAGACCCGGCTCAACGCTTGGCTCCCGACTTGGCTGAGCCGGCCATCCGCCTGGGCCGCGCCCGCGCCGAAGGCCAGCAGGCGGGCGGCGCCGGTCAGCAGGTTGCGCATCTTGGAAGTCCCCATGGCGGACGGCTCAGCCGCCCTGATCGAGGCGGAAGAACAGGCCCTTCTCGCCATCGTGGTCAAGGTCATGCGGCCCGAAAGGGTGATCATCCCGTCGGTCAGCTTGACGCCCCGGCGGCTGATCACCTCGACGACCTCGTTGGGCTCGCGGAAAGTCACGCTAAGGCGTTATGATATAACATACTACAATAGAACAAGCGGAAATTCGGAAACAACGACAAGAGCGTCGAAAGCGCGCTAGCGGCGGCGATGCGCGCTCTGGATGCCGAACTCGCTCACCCGGACCTGCTGACCAGGAATGACCGACGCACTTGGCAGCGCCCGTTCTCGCCAGCGCCCGCCCAGCAACAGACTGGCGCATCAGATTCCCGCACCAGGAGAATATCGCCTAATAGGAGAGATATCGAAGGATATGATTAACGTAGAAATAGTTAAAATGTAGCATTCAAGAGCCAACCTAGAGCGGCTAATTCGGAAATATACTGAATTATCGCGCCGAAATACCCACCTTTGGGTATTTAACAACAAGTTAATACGGGTAAATCATGAAATCCTCGGCGCGGGGTGCGGCGGGGTGGGCGAGGATTTTCCACGTTTGCAGGACCAGACTACGGAGACACAGATGAAGATGCTTGTCGGCGCCACCGCGGCGCTCGCCTTGACGGTGCTGGCCGTCCCGGCCTTTGCTCAGAGCACGGCTTCGGCGTCGGGCTCCGGCACGGCCACCATCATCCGCGGCCTTTCGGTGACCAACAACGCCAACCTGGCCTTCGGCACCATCGTGCGGCCGTCGGCTGGCGGCAATTCGGTGGGCGTCAGCACGGCCGGAGCCCGCTCGGTCACCGGCGGCGGCGATGCGGTCGCCCTGGGCTCGACCAGCGCCTCGGCCGCCCAGTTCACCGTGGCCGGTGAAGGCGGCCAGTCGATCTCTGTCGGCGTGCCGGCGTCCTTCAGCATGCTCAATGGCTCCGACAGCCTGCTGGTCACCACCAGCAACGACCTGGTCGGCTCGGCCAGCGCCCAGCTGCTGAGCGGATCGCTGGGCGGTTCGGGCTCGCTGGTCGTCAAGGTCGGCGGCTCCTTCCCGGTGACGACCACCACCGCCACGGGGACCTATACCGGCAGCTTCACGGTCAGCGCCAACTACAATTAACCTTCTGGAAACGTCGCACCGGAACTCGCGGTTTCAGGAAAGCCGCGAGTTTCCGTCTGCCCTTAACGTCAAGGTGAGACAATTCGCGCTGTTGCGCATCGTTGTGATTTCGCGAACGCTTCAGCCAAGAACCAAAATGACTTGAAACGGGGGGATGATGTTTTCGCGAAGACTGTTCGGTCTGGCCGCGATTTCGATGGCCATGGCGATAGCCGCCGGCGCACCATCCCTCGCGACGGCCCAGGTCGGGGCCGACCTCAGCATTTCCCCCAAGCGCGTGACCTTCGATGAGGCCGGTCGCAGCGCCACCGTCTACATCTTCAATCGCGGTTCCCAGGCGGCGACCTACAGCCTGGGCCTCGTCGATCGGGTCATGACCCCCGACGGCCAGATCCGCACGGTTGCGGAAGCCGCCGGCGCGCCGGACGGCGTTGCGGCCGGCGCCCGGCTGAAATCGGCGGCGGCGCTGCTGACCTTCGCCCCGCGGCGGGTCACCCTGAAGCCGGGGGAAAGCCAGACCGTCCGCATCCGGGTGCTGCGGCCCGCCGACCTGGCGGTCGGCGAATATCGCAGCCATCTGACCGTCACCGACGTGCCGCCCGAAACCGCCGGTCTCACCGCCGAGGAGGCGGCCGCTCCCGGGGCGGGCGAACTGGCCGTCCGGGTGGTCGCCCTGTTCAGCGTCAGCATTCCGGTCATCGTCCGCCAGGGGCCGGCGGACGTCCAGGCCGGGATCGACGCCGTCCGGTTCTCGGTCAAGGATTCGCCCGCTTCGGGCGCGGCCGGAGCGAAACGCACCGGCGTGCTGTCGGTCGACCTTGTCCGCCAGGGCGCCAGCTCGCTGTTCGGCGACGTCGAGATCCGCGCCGTCAAGGCCGGCAAGCCCGGCGAGGTCATTGGCGGGGCCAAGGGGGTCGCCGTCTATGGCGAGATCGACCGCCGCACCCTCGCCCTGCCCCTGACCCGAGTCCCGGCCAGCGGCGAGACCCTCAACATCGTCCTGCGCGACGACGACACCCGCGCGGGGACGGCCCTGGCCACGGCTGACTTCACGGTCCCATGAACCGCTGCGCTCCCGTGATCGTGGCGACGGCGCTGCTGGCGGCCGGCGGCGGCCGGGCCGCGACCCCGGCGCCGGCCGTGGTCGCCCCGGAGGCCGTCCCGCCCGGCGCAGAGCAGGCGCCGATCGTCGACCGGCCGCCGCTGTTCTCCCCCGACGACCTGCTGTTGTTCGAGGTGCATGTCGCCGACGAGACCCTCAGCGACGGTCTGGGCGCCTATTCTTCGCGGGCCGGGATATTCGTGCCGCTGGGCGAGCTGTCGCGGCTGCTGGACCTGGCCATCGTGGTCGATCCCTCGCGGCGACGAGCCGAGGGTTGGGTGGCCTCGGAGGACAACCGGTTCCGCCTCGACCTCGACAGCCGCCAGGCGCGGGCCGGCGGCCGGGATTTCAGCCTGGCCCCGACCGACGTCGCCTTCCAGGGCGACGAGATCTATGTCCGTCTCGACCTGCTGCAGCAGATCCTGCCGCTCGACGCCAAGGCCGACCTGGCCGACCTGACCCTGACCCTGACGCCGCGCATCGCGCTGCCGTTTCAGGACCGCCTGGCCCGCGAGCGTCGCCGCCTCGGGCCGGCCGGCGGTGCAGGCCAGGAGGCGGTCACCACCCTGGTCACCCCCTACGAGGCCTTCACCGCCCCGTCGATCGACCTCAATCTTTCCACCGGGGCCGGCAATCACCAGCCGCGCCGCACCGGCGTCTACGAGGTTCGGGCGGCCGGCGACCTCGCCTGGACCGGGCTGCAGGTCTTCGCCGGCTCCGACAGCGACTGGCGGCTCAACACCCTGCGTCTGCTGCTGACCCGCAAGGATCCCGACGGCAAGACCGCCGGGCCGTTCGGCGCCACCCTGGCCAGCGCCGGCGACACCTTCTCGCCGGCCCTGGCCCTGGGCGCGCGCAGCGTCGGCGGCCGCGGCGTGGCGATCACCTCCGCGCCGCTGGAGCAGCTCAACGTGTTCGACCGCGTCGACCTGCGCGGCGAACTGCCGCTGGGCTACCAGGTCGAGCTCTATGTCAACGAGGTGCTGCGCGCGGCGCAGTCGCAGCCGATCCAGGGCCGCTACGAGTTCCTCCAGGTCAGCCTGACCTACGGCCAGAACGTCGTGCGGCTGGTGTTCTACGGCCCGCACGGCGAGCGGCGCGAGGAGGTGCGGCGGGTCAATGTCGGCGGCGGCCAGTTGGCCAAAGGCCAGACCGTCTACAGATTCGGCGCCGTCCAGGAAGGCGCGCCGCTGTTCGACGTCGATGGCGCCGGCTTGGCGGGGGCGGTCGCCGGCCAGGGCCAGTGGCGGATCGCCGGCAGCCTGGCCCACGGGATCAGCGCCGCCACCACCCTGACGGCGGGCGTCTCGCAATATACGCCCCGGCCGGACGACACGCGGCGGGTCGCGACCCTGGGCGTGGCGACCTCGCTGGCCGGCTACGCGCTGCAACTGGACGCGGCCGGAGACGGCGGCGGCGGCGGGGCGGCGGCGGTCGGACTGGCCGGTCGCGCGGGCGACGTCTCGCTGGTCGTCCGCCACAGCGAATATGCCGGCGGCTTCATCGACGAGGTGCAGCCCGCCGCCCTGGGCGCCGCGATCGCCCTGCGCCGCAACACCAGCCTCTATGCCGACCTGGTGGCGCGGCTGGGCAAGGCCGACCTGCCGCTGTCCCTGCGGCTGGGCCGCGACCAGTTCGTCGACGGCGAACGGCGGGTCCAGGCCAGCGCCCGCCTGAGCCAGGTGCTGGGACGTTACCTGATCTCCTCGGCCTGGGACTATCAGCAGGTGTCCGGCGGCGCGAGCGCCGGCGCCGAGATGTTCACCGGCGCGCTCGACGCCTCGGTCCTGACCGGCGGAGCCTGGCAGGTGCGCGGCGGCCTGGCCTATGAACTGGCGCCGAGCGCCCGGCTGAAGGCCGCCGTGATCTCGGCCGACCGCCAGATCGCCGAGCGCAGCGCCCTGCACCTGAGCCTGGGCCACGCCTTCGAAGGCGGCCAGACCTCGCTCCAGGCCGCCCAGACCTGGCGCCTGCGGCCGATGGATCTGTCCCTGGCCGCCAGCTACACCACCGGAACCAACGACTTCCGCATCGGGCTGCAGATCAATCTGGGCCTGACCTTCGATCCCCTGCGCGGACGCTACCGGGCCCTGGGCCCGGGCGCCGCCTCGGGCGGGGCGGTGGCGGTCGAGTCGTTCATCGACACCAATGGCGACGGCCGCCGCCAGGCCGGGGAACAGGCCCTGCCCGGGGTCTCGATCCTCGGCGGCCGGCGGCCGGCGGTCACCGACGCCTCGGGCGAGGCGGTGGCCAGCGGCCTGGGCGACGGCGCCTGGGCCCAGGTCCAGATCGACGCCGATTCCGTCGACGATCCCTATCTGGCCATGCCGCCCCGCACCCTGCGGCTGACTCCGCGCCCCGGCCGGGTGGCGGTCGCGGCCTTTCCGCTGACCGTGACCGGCGAGGTCGAGCTGCATGTGCTGTTCCAGCGCCCCGGCCAGGCGGCGCGCGGGCTGTCGGCGGTCCAGGTCCAGCTGGTCGACGCGACCGGCCGGATCGCGGCCGAAGGACGCAGCGAATATGACGGGACCCTGGTCCTGGAAGGCCTGAGACCCGGCCCCTACGCCGTCCGCCTGGAGCCCGACCAGGCCCGGCGCCTCAGACTGGCCATGGCCGCGCCGGCCGGCCTGACGGTTCCGGCCACCGGCGGCTTCGCCGGCCGGGCGACGATCAACCTTGAACTAGGCGCCCCATGACCCGTTTTCCCGCCGCGACAAGAAAGCCCAGTCCAAGCCATTCCCGCCGCAATCCCGGCCAATACCCAGTGTTGGGGATTGAAGGACGGCTGTGTTTTCCGCAACTATTTCCCATGGCTGGGGCATTGCCAAAAACTTTACTGGGGCTTGGATTGGCGTTGATCTTCAGCGCCGGCGCGGCTCGGGCTGAAACGCTTTCGGTATCGGCGCCCGCAGCGCTGGGCGTGGGCAAGATCGTCGCGGATTCTTCGGTGTCCCGTTTCCATGTCGACGCCGCGACTGGGGCGGTCACCCGCGTCAGCGGCACGGCCATCCGGCTGACCGCCACCAACGCCGCCGTGCCGACGGTGACGATCACCTGCACTCAGTCGTCCGGCAACTGCAAGAAGACCTATACGGTGACGATCACCAACGGAACGACCACCTCCGGCCGCTCGACCAGCATTCCGACCTTCAACGTCTCCGACCTGGCGACCCAGGCCGGCGTGACCTTCTCGCCCGCGGCGCCCAGCCCGGCTTCGCCCCTGGTGTTCTCGATCGTCAGCACCAACAACAATTTCACCGCCACCTTCAAGCTGGCCTTTGATGCAACCTTCAATTCCAGCGCCACGACCGGTTCGACGGCCTGGAGCTACAGCGTGGCGGTGAACTGATGCGCGCGTCTTTTTCCCGTCCGGCCGCCTGGCGGGTCTGCGGCGCGATCGCCGCGGCGACCCTGATGGCCACCGCCGCCTACGCCGCCGAGCGCACCGTCGCCGGGACCGCGACGATCATCCGGACCATGAGCGTCTCGACCACCGCCCAGATGTCGTTCGGCCGGCTGCAGTACAACGGCGCCGGCCCGGCGACCGCTTCGGTCGTGGTGCGGGCCGCCCCGCCGATGGCGCGAGGC
The DNA here is from genome assembly GCF_052871235.1 of Caulobacter sp. LARHSG274. Classification (NCBI taxonomy): domain Bacteria; kingdom Pseudomonadati; phylum Pseudomonadota; class Alphaproteobacteria; order Caulobacterales; family Caulobacteraceae; genus Caulobacter; species Caulobacter sp. LARHSG274. The sequence goes on from NZ_JBIXJO010000008.1 coordinate 141,374, forward strand.
TCGACCGACGTCCAGCTGCTGCCCAATGGCGGCGAGACCCCGGCCATCCGGGTGATCACCGGCGAGCCGGGCCGGATCTACCGGGTGACGCCGCCGGGCTCGGCGACGGCCGCGCCGGGCGGACTGACGGTCACCGGCTTCACCCTGTGGTCGGCCAACAGCGGCGACATCACCGCCAGCCGGCTCGGCCAACTCGACGCCCAAGGCAAGGACACCATCCGCATCGGCGCGAGCCTGATGGTTCCCAAGGGCACCAAGAACGACACCTTCACCGCCAACACGCCGGTGACCATCACCTACGACTAGCTGACCGCGAGGTTCATCGTTCGACAATCACGGCGGAACCGTTCAGCGTCGTCCGGATTACGGGGTGACGCGCGGACATCCAAGACGGCGATCATGGCCAATCCCCGCTCCACCGCCAGCCTGTTCGGCCATCCCTTCCATGTGATGCTCGTGCCGATCCCCGTGACCTGCTTCGCGGGCACGCTGTTCACCGACATCGCCTACTGGAAGACGGCCAACATGCAGTGGGCCAACATGTCGGCCTGGCTGCTGACGGCCGGCCTGGTGGTCGCGGTCTTCGCCGTGCTGGCCGGGATCATCGACTTCCTGGGCGAGCGGCGCATCCGCGCGCTGAGATCGGCCTGGATCCACGCGATCGGCAACGCCCTGGCGCTGGTCCTGTCGATCTTCAACGCCTTCGTGCACAGCCGCGACGCCTATACGTCGGTGGTCCCCACCGGCCTGGTCCTGTCGGCCCTGGTGGTGCTGATCCTGCTGGTCACCGGCTGGAACGGCTGGACGATGGTCCATCGCCACCGGGTCGGCGTCCGTTCAGAGGGCGACCCATGAAGGCGCCACACCTCAGCCTCTGCGGCGCGGTCATTTTGAGCCTGGCCGCCTGCGGTCCCAAGCCGATCGATCCGCATCGCCAGATCGGGGCCGATCCCTTCCTGCCGCCAATTCACCAGTACCTTCTGCCGCCCATGCGGGTGCCGAAGATCACGCCCTGGGGCGAGGCTGCGCCCACCGCGGCGCCGGGCCTGACGATCAAGGCGCTCGCCCGCGACCTGAAGAATCCGCGCTCGCTCTACGTGCTGCCGAACGGCGACGTGCTGGTGGTGGAATCCGACGGTCCCAAGTCGCCGCCTCCGGCCCGCCCGAAAGAGTTCATCATGGACCTGATCGAGAAGCAGGCCCACTCCTCGACCAAGGCCGGAAACCGCATCGTGCTGCTGCGCGACGCCGACGGCGACGGCGTCCCCGAACTCCGGACGGTGTTCATCGACCACCTGAACTCGCCGTTCGGCGTGACCCTGGTCGGCGGCGACCTCTATGTCGCCAACACCGACGCGGTGCTGCGCTTCCCCTATCAGCCCGGCCAGACCCGGATCACCGCGCCCGGAGTCAAGCTCTGCGACCTGCCGGGCGGGCCGATCAACCACCACTGGACCAAGAGCCTGACCGCCAGCCCGGACGGGACCAAGCTCTATGCCGGCGTCGGCTCCAACAGCAACATCACCGAAAACGGCCTGCAGGCCGAGGTCGGTCGCGCCGCGATCTGGGAAATCGACCGGGCCACCGGCGCCCAGCGCCTGTTCGCCACCGGCCTGCGCAACCCCAACGGCCTGCAGTTCGAGCCGACGACCCAGGCGCTGTGGACCGTCGTCAACGAGCGCGACGAACTCGGCCCCGACCTCGTGCCCGACTATCTGACCTCGGTGAAGGACGGCGGCTTCTATGGCTGGCCCTACAGCTATTTCGGCCAGCACCTCGATCCGCGCGTCCACCCCCAGCGGCCGGACCTGGTCAAGACGGCGATCAGGCCCGACTACGCCCTGTCCTCGCACGTCGCGCCGCTGGGCCTGGTGTTCTACACCGGGACCAGCCTGCCGGCCGCCTATCGCGGCGGGGCCTTCGTCGGCGAGCACGGCAGCTGGAACCGCGGCGAATTGAACGGCTATCGGGTCGTCTATGTCCCGTTCGCCAACGGCCGCCCCTCGGGCATGGCCAGGGACGTGGTCACCGATTTCCTGGCCCCGGACGGCAAGGCCGTGCGCGGCCGCCCGGTCGGCCTGGCGGTCGACGGCCGCGGGGCGCTGCTGATCGCCGACGACGCCGGCGGCGTGGTCTGGCGGGTGACGGGCGCGGGCGGCTGACCGTCGGCTGTCAGATCAGCCCCGCCAGCGGCGAGCTGGGATCGGCGTAGAGCCGCTTCTGCATGCGGCCGGCCAGATAGGCCTCGCGGCCGGCGATCACCGCGTGCTTCATGGCCCGGGCCATGCGGATCGGGTCCTTGGCCTCGGCGATGGCGGTGTTCATCAGGATGGCGTCGCAGCCCAGCTCCATGCCGATCGCCGCGTCCGAGGCGGTGCCGACCCCGGCGTCGACCAGCACCGGCACCTTGGCGTTCTCGACGATGATCCGCAGATTGACCCGGTTCTGGATGCCCAGGCCCGAGCCGATCGGCGCTCCCAGCGGCATGATCGCCACCGCCCCGGCCTCTTCCAGCTTGCGGGCGTAGACCGGGTCGTCCGAGCAGTAGACCATCACCTGGAAGCCCTCGGCGACCAGCAGCTTCAGCGAGCGCAGGGTCTCTTCCATGTCCGGATAGAGGGTCTTGGGGTCGGACAGCACCTCCAGCTTGACCAGGTCCCAGCCGCCGGCCTCGCGAGCCAGGCGCAGGGTGCGCACGGCGTCCTCGCCGGTGAAGCAGCCGGCGGTGTTGGGCAGGTAGGTGAATTCGGTCGGCTTGACGTAGTCGACCAGCAGCGGCTGGGTCGGGTCGGTCAGGTTCACCCGCCGCACCGCCACGGTGACGATCTGCGCCCCGGCCGCGCGGGCCGCTGCGGCGTTGGTGGCGTAGTCCTTGTACTTGCCGGTGCCGACGATCAGCCGCGAGGTGAAAGTGCGGCCGGCGACGGTCCAGCTGTCGTCGGACGCAAGGTCGGCGGACACGGGAGCGGCGGATTCGGGGGGGACGTGCGCGTTCATGGGCTGGGTTTACGCCTGCGCCGGCGCGGTTTCAAACGCCCAGGCGCTATCCGCCGCCGATGAAGGTCACGATCTCGATGCGGTCGCCGTCGGCCAGGGCCGTGTCGGCATAGGTCGAGCGCGGGGCGATCTCGAGATTGCGCTCGACCGCCACCTTGCGGGCGTCCAGGCCCAGGGACGCGACCAGGTCGGCCAGGGTGCCGACCCCGTCGAACACCCGTTCCTCGCCGTTCAATAAAAGCCTCATCTCACCTCCGAAGCGAGCCCTGCTTGTGACGCGGGGGAACCGGCTATACAAGACCTCCCGGAATCGACGGCGGAGCCGAATGGTAAAACCGATCCATGTGCTGAGCGGACCCAACCTCAACCTGTTGGGAACGCGTGAGCCCGAGATCTATGGCAAGGACACGCTCGACGATGTCCGTACGCGCTGCGAGGCGCGGGCGGCCGCTCGGGGCCTTTCTATCGTCTTCAGGCAGAGCAATCACGAGGGCGAGCTGATCGACTGGGTGCACGAAGCCCGGCTGGAGGCCTGCGCCCTGGTGATCAATCCCGCCGGATACGGCCACACCTCGATCGCCCTGCTCGACGCCCTGAAGGCCTTGAACATCCCGGTCATCGAGTGTCACCTGTCCAACCCGGCGGCGCGGGAAGACTTCCGCCGCCACACCTATGTATCGCTCGCGGCGACCGGGATCGTCTCCGGCTTCGGCGCGGCGAGCTATGAACTGGCGATCGAGGCCGCAGCCGGCCTGGTCGGCGCCAACTAGCCGGCGACCCCGGCTCCAGAAGACAGCAAGGTAAGCTTCCATGTCCACTCCCAAGGCCCCCGCCGATCCGGTCGAGACTCCGTCGATCGACGCCCGCCTGGTCCGCAAGCTGGCCGACATCCTGAAGGACACCGGCCTGTCGGAGATCGAGGTCGAGCACGCGGGCCTGAAGATCCGCGTCGCCCGCGAGCTGACGGTGGCCGCCGCCACCCAATACGTTCAGGCCCCGGCCGCCCCGGCCTATGCGCCCGCCCCGGCTCCCGCCGCCGCCCCGGCCGCCGAGGCCGCAGCGCCCGCCCGCGCCGGCGAGGCGGTCAAGTCGCCGATGGTCGGCACCGTCTATCTGTCGCCCCAGCCCGGCGCCGACGCCTTCATCAAGGTGGGCGACAACGTCACCGCCGGCCAGACCCTGCTGATCGTCGAAGCCATGAAGACCATGAACCCTATCTCGGCCCCCAAGGCCGGCAAGGTCGTCGAGATCCTGGTGGCAGACGCCCAGCCCGTCGAGTTCGGCGAGCCGCTCGTCATCGTCGAGTAATCGGCATGTTCGACAAGATCCTCATCGCCAACCGAGGCGAGATCGCGCTTCGGGTTCACCGCGCCTGCAAGGAAATGGGCATCGCCACCGTGGCGGTCCATTCCGAGGCCGACGCCAATTCCATGTGGGTGCGGCTGGCCGACGAAAGCGTCTGCATCGGCCCGGCCTCGGCCGCCAAGTCCTATCTGAACATCCCCTCGATCATCGCCGCCGCCGAGATCACCGGCGCCCAGGCGATCCATCCCGGCTACGGCTTCCTGTCGGAAAACGCCCGCTTCGCCGAGATCGTCGGGGCCCACGGCTACACCTTCATCGGGCCCAAGCCGGAACACATCCGGATGATGGGCGACAAGATCACCGCCAAGCAGGCGGTCAAGGACGCCGGCATTCCGGTGGTCCCCGGCTCGGACGGCGGCGTCTCGACCGAGGAAGAGGCCTTCGCGGCCGCCGAGCAGATCGGCTTCCCGGTGCTGATCAAGGCCGCCTCCGGCGGCGGCGGTCGCGGCATGAAGGTCGCCCAGACCCGCGAGGACCTGGCCGAAGCCGTCTCCACCGCCCGCTCCGAAGCCCGCGCGGCGTTCGGCGACGACACCGTCTATATGGAGCGCTATCTCCAGAAGCCGCGCCACATCGAACTGCAGGTGATCGCCGACAGCCACGGCAATGTCGTGCATCTGGGCGAGCGGGACTGCTCGCTGCAGCGCCGCCACCAGAAGGTGCTGGAAGAGGCCCCCTCGCCCGCCCTGGGCGCGGCCGACCGCGCCAAGATCGGCAAGATCGTCGTCGATGCGGTCAAGGCCATCGGCTATCTCGGCGTCGGCACCATCGAGTTCTTGTGGGAGAACGGCGAGTTCTTCTTCATCGAGATGAACACCCGCCTGCAGGTCGAGCACCCGGTCACCGAGGCCATCACCGGCATCGACCTGGTGCGCGAGCAGATCCGCATCGCCGCCGGCCTGCCGCTGTCCTTCACCCAGGACGAGGTGGTGTTCGAGGGCCACGCCATCGAGTGCCGAATCAACGCCGAGAACGCCCGCACCTTCACGCCCTCGCCGGGCACCATCACCGACTTCCACGCCCCTGGCGGCCTGGGGGTGCGGCTGGATTCGGCGATCTACACCGGCTACGCGATCCCGCCCTATTACGACAGCCTGATCGGCAAGCTGATCGTCCATGGCCGCGACCGCGCCGAATGCATCGCCCGCCTGCGGCGCTGCCTCGGCGAGATGGTGGTCGGCGGCATCGAGACGACGATCCCGCTGTTCCAGGACCTGCTGGTGCAACCCGACATCCTGGCCGGCGATTACGACATTCACTGGCTGGAGCGCTGGATCAAGGCGCAGGGCTGAGGCCGAATCTCGTTTCGCCGATTACCCCTCACCCGTTTCCCCGGCGAAGGCCGGGGCCCAGATCGTAGGGCTTGGTGTTTCAGGACAATCGTCCGAAACCACGGCTGGACCTGGGTCCCGGCCTTCGCCGGGAAGACGGTAGGGTGTTGGCGACAAGGTGAAATGAGCTGACGCGCGACATGGATGACGACGCCTTCACGGTCGATGATCTCATCGCCTGCTACGAACGCGGCGTCTTTCCCATGGCCGACGCCCGCCATGACGACAGCATCTTCCTGATCGACCCGGAACGCCGGGGCGTGCTGCCGCTGGACGGCGTGCACGTCCCGCGCCGCCTGGCCCGCACGGTGCGGGCCGAGCCGTTCGAGGTGCGCATCGACAGCGCCTTCGACGCCGTGGTCGAGGCCTGCGCGGCGGCGCGGCCGGGGCGTCCGGAGACCTGGATCAACAGGCCGATCCAGCGGCTCTACGGCCAGCTGTTCGCCCGCGGCCTGGCCCACAGCGTCGAGTGCTGGGCCGGCGAGGAACTGGTCGGCGGCCTCTACGGGGTGGCGTTCGGCGCGGCCTTCTTCGGCGAGAGCATGTTCTCCACCCGCCGCGACGCCAGCAAGGTGGCGCTGATCCACCTGGTCGGCCGCCTCGTCGCCGGCGACTACCGATTGCTCGACACCCAGTTCATCACCGAGCACCTGGAGCAGTTCGGGACGATCGAGATCCCCCGGGCCGACTATCGCCGCCGCCTGGGACGGGCCTGGACCGCCCAGGCCGACTTCTATCGGCTGGCGGCCGGCGCCTCGGGGGCCGAGGTCTTGCAGGCGATCAGCCAGGCGTCATAGACCGGGTGCTCCAACGGGTTCAGGCCCGGTGAATTGGCGTACATCCAGCCCTTGTAGATCTGCCGCCCGGGCGGGGCGACGCGGCCCGGCAGGGCCTTGGGCTGGGTGTCGACCGTGACATAGGCCACCTGGTCGGGAGCGTCCTCGTCCGGGGTGGTGGTCTCGCAGGCGCGGACGGTGAACACCAGGGTCTTATAGCGGATCGGCTGGCCGACCGGGGCCTCGAACCGCATGGTCTCGGTGGTCACCTTGTCGAGCGCCTGGATGATCGCCACCGAGGCGCGGGCGCGCTTGGCCGGCTCCTCGGGCTTGGCCGGGGGCGCGTCGGCGGGCTTGGGCGTCTCGGACTGCGGCGCCGGGGTCGGAGCCGGCGCGATCTGGACCGGGACCGGCGCCGGCGTGGCGGTCGAGGGCGCGACGGGCGCGGACGGCGCCGCCGGGGCGGCGGGCGGAAGCTGGGCGGGCGGCGGCTGTTGCGGGGCGTTCTGCAGCGCCCAGGCCCCGCCGCCGGCCAGCGACGCCGCCACGGCCAGCAGGGCGACGCCGGTCAGGGCCCGCGCGGTCGTCATCCTATTCCGGCGACCAGGGCTTGTAATCGCTGGTGGCGATCGCACGTTGGCCGCCGCGGGTCAGCGAACCCTTCGGGCGCCAGGCGTGGATGGTGCCGGTCAAGTTCGGGATGTGGTCCTTTTCCCAGGCGCGGCGCTTCAGCGGCACCGTGGTCGGCGGCTCGTCGAAGGTGTAGTGCAGCCAGCCGCTCCATTCGGCCGGCACCTTCGAGGCCTCGGCGTAGCCGTCATAGATCACCCAGCGGCGCTTGTGCGCGTCATAGCTGTCACTGGCGTCACGCGCCTCGTAATAGCGGTTGCCGTAGTCGTCCTGGCCCACGAACACGCCACGACGGCTGATGTGGAAGCGCTGACCCAGGGTCGCGCCGTTCCACCACGTGAAGATCGCTTTCAGCACCGCGTCAGCACCCAATCTCGCAAAGCTCCCCGCAGCGCGGAAGGCGTTGCGGGGCGGCCGGACTATAGGTCGCCGCCCCGCCAGCGTCCAGCATCGGCGCAGCGGCGCGAACTTCAACATCTTGTGGATCAGAGGGCGTTCACACCCCACATCTATTGAAGGGCCGCCAGCCGCGCTCTAAGGTGACGCATTCTTGGCGCCCAGACGCGGAATCGCCCATGCGCATTCAGTCCCGACATCCCGGTCCCGCCCCCAAGATCGCGCCGCGCGTGCTGGAGCGCAGCGATTCGGTCGTCGAGGTCCTGGCCCCCGCCGACTGGACCGACGCCCGGGTCGAGGCCTGGCTGGACTGGGCGCCTGAAGCGCCGACCGACGGCGGGTTCGACGCCGACGCGCCGCTGGGTGGCGGCCCCGCCCGCTACGCCGAGCGCCTGGCCCGGGCCGGGCTGGACGACGGGCTGTTTGGCGACGCCGCTGACGCCGCGGCGTTCGCCGACGCCCTGCTGGCCTCCATGCTGTCCGGGATCGCCGCCCCGGCCGGCGCCCGCCCCGCCCCGCTGCGCCTGCCCGACATCGGCGAGATCGAGTTCCGCCGCGAGGCGCAAGGCCGCTTGGCCGTCGAACGCTCGGCCAGGCTGGCCGCCAAGGCCGCCGCCCGCCTGGACGCGGCCCTGGCCCAGGTCGGCGACGCGGTCCAGCGCTGCCATGGCGACGCCAAGGCCTGTTCCGATCCGCGCAAGAACAGCGCCCTGGGCCGCGCCGCCCGCAAGGCCCGCGACCTGGGCGCCGACGACCGCATGATCCTCGACGCGATCGCCCTGGCCGGCGCGTCACGCACGGCCCTGATCGATCCCGAGGCCCGCGGCCCCGCCCCGCTCGTCGCCTCGGCCGCGCGCCAAGGCGTCGCCGCCGTCGACGAGGCCGCCAGCTTCGCCGCCCAGGTCGGCTGGGAGACCAGCGCCCTGACCCTGGCCCTGTCGCCGGAGGACGCCGAGGCCCTGGCCCGCGGCGCGGCGGTCCGCGCCGCCATCGACGTCACCGCCTTCCAGCACGACGACGCCTTCGACTCCGCCGGCTTCAACCAGATGGTCGGCCTGTGGACCACGGCGCTGGAGATCGAGCGCGGCGAGCGCCCGGCCGAGCTGGGCCTGGCCGGAGTCGGCGACTGGTTGCTGGCCCAGGGCCTGTCGGCCGCCGGCGACGCCGGCCGTGACGCCGCCGCCGCCCTTTGGGCCCTGGCGGTCGGGGCGGCCCTGTCGGCCAGCGCCGAGGCCGCCGCCGTGCTCGGCGTGGATCCGGTCTTCGCCCAGGAGCGCCAGGTCCTGCTGCGCGGCCTGGCCGAGCGCCGGGTGCGCGCCGCGGCCCTGCGCTCGCCCCTGGCCGCCGAGGCCGCCGCCGCCCTGGCCGTCGCCCACGGCCTGGCCCGCAAGCACGGCCTGCGCTCGGCCCGGCTGGTCGCCGCCTTCGCCGACCCCGAGGCCGCCCTGCGCCTGGGCGGCAAGGCCCTGGGCCCGGCCGCCGCCGCAGCGCCCGTCGCCGCCGCCCAGACCGCCGACGGCCTGGTCATCCCCACCTTCAGCGCCGCCGCCCACGCCTTGCTGTCGCGGGTCGAGGCCGATGTCGACGCCGCCCGCCGCCACGCCATGGGCCACGGCTCGCTGGCCGAGGCGCCGGCCGTCGACCACATGGTCCTGCAGGCCCGCGGCTTCACCGCCCACGAGATCGAGCAGGCCGAGGACGCCCTGCGCCAGGCCGACGGCCTGCGCGCCGCCTTCGCCCCGGCGGTGATCGGCGCCGGCTTCCTCAGCGACGTGCTGGGCGTCCCCACCGAGGCCCTGGCCGACCCGAACTTCGACACCCTGGCCTTCGCCGGTTTCTCGCCGGTCGAGATCGAGGCGGCCGAGCGCCACGCCCTGGGCGCGCGGCGGCTGGCGGACTGCGAGGCCCTGGACGCCGACGTCCGCGCCCTGTTCGCCGCCATCGAGGCCCCGGTCCTGGCCGACCGCCTGGCGATGATCGCCGCGGTCGAGACCTTCACCTGCCTAGCCGCCCCGGCGGTGCTGGACCTGCCGTTCGACGCCCGCCCCGCCGACGCCGCCCGGCTGCAGGCCGCCGCGGCCCGGGCCGGGGTCCGCGCCCTACGCCTGAACCGCACCGCGCCGCCGCCCGGCTTCGCCCTGGCCCTGCCCGAGGCCGAGGCCGAAGCCCCCCGCCCGGCCGCCGTCGAACCCCGGCCCGCCCCAGTCCAGGAACGGATCGTCGAGCGCGTGGTGGAACGGGTCGTCGAGCGCGGCGGCCGGTCCCGCCGCAAGCTGCCCGACCGCCGCAAGGGCTATATCCAGAAGGCGGCGGTGGGCGGCCACAAGGTCTATCTGCACACCGGCGAATACGAGGACGGCGAGGTCGGCGAGATCTTCATCGACATGCACAAGGAAGGCGCCGCCTTCCGCAGCCTGATGAACAATTTCGCCATCGCCATCTCGATCGGCCTGCAATACGGCGTGCCGCTGGACGAGTTCGTCGACGCCTATGTGTTCACCAAGTTCGAGCCGGCCGGGCCGGTGACCGGCAACGACTCGATCCGCTCGGCGACCTCGATCCTCGACTACATCTTCCGCGAGCTGGGCGTGTCCTATCTGGGCCGCGACGACCTGGCCAACGCCGATCCGGGCGAATTCAACGCCGACGGCCTGGGCCGCGGCGAGGGCGTCGACGACGGCGGGGCCGAGCCCGAGCCCCTGCCGGCCAGCAAGTTCATCTCCAAGGGCTTCTCGCGCGGCGCGGCCCCCGACAACCTGGTGTTCCTGCCGTTCGGCGGCCGCCGCGACGAGGCCCGCGCGCCCGACGCCGCCGGCCGTCCGGGCGGCGAGGTCTGCCCGGCCTGCGGCGACCTGGCCCTCAGCCGCATGGGCTCGCTGGTGGTTTGCGACAGCTGCGGGACCCAGACCCCGGCGGCGGCGGCCGACTCCGGACGAGGGGATGCGGCCAGCTGAACCGTTTGCCTGGCCTTAAACTTGCGGTGGCATGGTCGACCGAGATTTCAGCCGAAAGACGCGTGCCAGAATGAAACCGCCCTTCCCGCTTCTCGCCGCCTCCCTGGCGACCGTCCTGCTGGCCCTGGCCGTGCCGGCCGTCGCCCAGAACGCCGGCCAGATCGCCAGCGTCCGGGCCGGCGCCAACTGCCCGCGCTGCAACCTGTTCCAGGCCGACCTGTCGGGCCTGACCCTGCGCGGCAGGAACCTGGCCGGCGCCCGCCTGCGCCAGGCCGACCTCAGCCTGGCGGTGATGAACCGCGCCAGCTTCGCCGGCGCCGACCTGCGCGACGTCAACTTCTATGGCGGGGTGTTCGGCGGGGCCAGCTTCGCCGGGGCCAACCTGACCAACGCCACCCTGGTCGGGGCCTATCTGGAAGGGGCCAATTTCCGCGGCGCGACCCTGGCGGGAGTCAATTTGTCGGGGGCCGAGATGGATCGGGCGACGGGCCTGACCCAGGCCCAGCTGAACCACGCCTGCGGCGACGGCTCGACCCAGCTGCCGCGCGGTCTTTCCGTGCCCGCCTGCCGTTAAACTTCCGTCATTACCGCGATTTAAGTGGCGTTGGCCGGCTCGCGGGCCCAAATCGTAACCTACACGGTCGCTTATTCCCGACCGGCCTGGAGGTTTTCGATGTCCCGCCTTGGGATCACTTTCGCCGCCCTGACCCTGGCCCTGTCGGCGCTCGCCCAGCAGGCCCAGGCCGCGACCGAGGACAAGGACGTGGCGCGGATGATTTCGCTGGGCGGCGCCTGCGTCAGCTGCGAACTGTCGGGCCGCAAGCTGACCGGCGCCCGCTTCACCGGCGCTAACTACGCCAAGGCCAATCTGATCGGCGCCGACCTGCGCGGAGCCAGCTTCTTCGGCGCCAACTTCACCGGCGCCGACCTGTCGCGGGCCGACCTGCGCGGGGCCGAGATGCGCGGGGCCGGCTTCGCCCACGCCATCTTCACCGACGCCAAGCTGTCGGGCCTGGAGAGCAGTGGGGCCAACTTCACCGGCGCCGACCTCGCCCGGGTCGACCTGTCGTCGTCCGAACTGCATGGCGCCGGCATGACGGGCGCCAATCTCGAAAAGGCCAACCTGTCGAGCAGCGAGCTGACCGGGGCCAACCTCCAAGGCGTCAACGCTCGCTTCGCCAATTTCCAGTCGGCGGAGCTGAACGGCAGCAATATGAGCGGCGGCAATTTCGAGCGGGCCAATTTCCGCGACGCGGAGTTCACCGGGGCGATCCTGCGCGGCGCGATCTTCGGCGGCGCTGATTTCCAGGGCGCCGACCTGTCGGGAGCCAGCCTCGCCGGGGTCGACCTGTCCAACGTCCGCGGCCTGGACCAGGACCAGCTGGACGAGGCCTGCGGCGACGCCTCCACCCGTACGCCGCGCGGCCTGAGCGTCCGCAACTGCTCGGGCGACCGTCGCATCCGCATCAGCGGCGACTTCTGGCGCGCCCAGGCCGAGGCCGCCCGCGCCCAGGTCGAAGCCCACCGCGGCGAGATCGAGGCCGCCGCCGCCCTGGCCGCCCAGCCCAGGCCCCCGCGCCCGCCCAGCCCGCCCAAGCCGGCCCGGCCGCCGCAATAGCGGGCCGACGGGTCTGAATGAAAAAGCCCTCCGATCCCGCTGGACCGGAGGGCTTTTTGCTGGCCGTCCTAGACCTTGATCGGCGGGGCCGAGCGGATGTGCAGCTCTTTGTACTGCCGCTCCTGGGCCTCGGCCGGGGCGTTCATCAAGAGGTCCTGGCCCTGCTGGTTCAGCGGGAAGGCGATGACCTCGCGGATGGCGACCTGCTCGGCCAGCAGCATGACGATGCGGTCGATTCCCGGGGCCAGGCCGCCGTGCGGCGGAGCGCCGAAGCGGAAGGCGTTGAGCATGCCGCCGAACTGGTCCTCGACGACCTCGGGCCCGTAGCCGGCGATCTCGAAGGCCTTGAGCATGATTTCCGGCTTGTGGTTCCGGATCGCGCCCGAGCACAGCTCGTAGCCGTTGCAGACGATGTCGTACTGGTAGGCCAGGATCGACAGCGGGTCCTGGGTCTCCAGCGCCGCCAGCTCGCCCTGCGGCATCGAGAACGGATTGTGCGAGAAGTCGACGCGCTTTTCGTCCTCGTTCCACTCGAACATCGGGAAGTCGACGATCCAGCAGAAGCGGAACTGGTCCTCGTCGACCAGCTTCAGTTCGGTCCCGACCCGGGTGCGGGCTAGGCCGGCGAACTTGGCGAACACGGCGGGGTCGCCGGCCACGAAGAAGGCGGCGTCGCCGGTCTTCAGGCCCAGCTGGGCGGCGATGGCCGAGGCCTTCTCCTCGCCGATGTTCTTGGCGATCGGACCGGCCGCGCCCTCTTCATTGCCGTGCTCGTCGGCGGCGCGCCAGAAGATGTAGCCCAGGCCCGGCTGGCCCTCGCCCTGCGCCCAGCTGTTCATGCGGTCGCAGAAGGCGCGGTTGCCGCCGGTCGGGGCCGGGATGGCCCAGATGGCGTTCTTGGCGTCAGCGGCGAGAATCTTGGCGAACAGGCCGAAGCCGCCGTCGCGGAAGTGTTCCGAGACGTCCTGCATCTCGATCGGGTTGCGAAGGTCGGGCTTGTCGGAGCCGTACTTCTGCATCGCTTCCTTGTAGGGAATGCGCTGGAACGGATAGGCGCTGACCCGCTTGCCGTTGGCGAACTCCTCGAACACCCCGTGCATCACCGGCTCGATGGCCGCGAACACGTCCTCCTGGGTGACGAAGCTCATCTCGACGTCGAGCTGGTAGAATTCCAGGCTGCGGTCGGCGCGCAGGTCCTCGTCGCGGAAGCAGGGGGCGATCTGGAAGTAGCGGTCGAAGCCCGAGACCATCAGCAGCTGCTTGAACTGCTGCGGGGCCTGGGGCAGCGCGTAGAACTTGCCCGGATGCAGGCGCGAGGGCACCAGGAAGTCGCGCGCGCCCTCCGGCGACGAGGCCGTCAGGATCGGGGTCTGGAATTCGTTGAACCCTTGCGCGAACATCCGGCTGCGGATCGACTGGATGACCTTGCTGCGCAGGACGATGTTCTTGTGCAGGGTCTCGCGGCGCAGGTCGAGATAGCGGTGCTTGAGGCGGATCTCCTCGGGATAGTCCGGCTCGCCGAACACCGGCAGGGGCAGCTCGGCGGCCTCGCTGAGCACCTCGACGGCGGCGACGCGGATCTCGATCTCGCCGGTCGGCAGGTTGGGGTTCACGGCGCCGGCGTCGCGGGCCACCACTTCGCCGTCGATCCGGATCACGCTCTCGGCCCGCAGCCGCTCGACGATCGCGAAGCCGGGGGTCTCGGGGTGCAGGACCAGCTGGGTCAGGCCGTAATGGTCGCGCAGGTCGACGAAGACCAGGCCGCCATGGTCGCGCTTGCGGTGGATCCAGCCCGACAGCCGCACCGCAGCGCCGGTGTCGGAGGCGCGCAGGGCGCCGCAGGTGTGGGTGCGGTAGGCGTGCATCGTCGTCATGAAAGAGTCTTCAAAAGCCGGGGAAACGCGGTGATTTGCAAGGCGCGGAAAGGCGCATGGGGGGGCGGCGATGTCAAGGATTCTGGGGCGCCGCGGCCCTTACGGACGCCCTTCCCTACCGCGCCGTCAGGGCCGTGAGTTCGTGCTCGCCGCCGAGGTCGCGGAACTTGAACGCCACCCGGGCGCCGGAGGTCAGCGGCGCTTCGGCCAGGACGTCGGCGGAGGCGTGGAACACCGTCCGTCCCGGGACGAGTTTGGCGCTGCTCGCGCCGTCGTGATCGAGCGTGAGAGTCTGGCCGTCGATCGCGGCGATCACCCCGGTCGAATCATATTCCGGACCCGCGGGAAGCGTCGCCGGAGCCGCTGCTGGCGCGGATGCGGGCGCCTTGCCGGCCGGGCCAGGACCGCAGGCGACGAGCGCTGAAGCTAGAAAAATCACGGAAATGAGTTGTATTTTCATGGACTTGCCGTTCTTTTCGCTCGAAGCGGTCGCGCCGAACCCGTCCCTTCTACAAGGTTTTTTCTCGCGTGTGCGAAATGGGCGGCGATTGTGGTAGCGATTTTGTGATCGAAGTTTTACTCTAATGACACCGGCGGCTCTCCGCGCCGGTTGTCGACGACCGTGAAACCTGCAGCAGAACGCGCCGATCCTAGCGGATCCGATGCGTCCCGTGGAGCCGGTTTTACGCCGATCGACGCCTGCGGGGAAACCCGGCCGCCTCGGACAGCCCGAAGCGCGGACAGCCCGAGACGATGGACCAGATGAGCGAACGCGGCGCCTTCTTCGACCTGACCTCCTCGCGGAGCGTCGCCTTTGACACGGTGATCTCTCCCCGGGACCGGGTCGAGATCCCGGCCGAGGCCCCCCTGGCCATGCCGGTCCAGCCCCTGGCCTTCTGGCAGGGCGGCGCCCGCTCGGTCAGGACCGGCGACACCGCCCTGACCCTGCGCCGCTGGATCGTGTTCGTGGCCACTGCGGTCATGGCCTTCGCCGGCTGGAAGGCGACCTACGACACCATCGCCCTGGGCGGCGTCACCCGGCTGGAAGCGGTGTGCATCACCCTGCTGGCCCCGCTGTTCCTGGCCCTGGCCCTGTGGTTCTGCACAGCTGTGGTCGGCTTCGTGGTGCTGCTGGGCAAGCCCAGGGACCCGCTGGGCATCGACGAGGCCCTGCCGATGCCGCGGCCCAAGGCCCGCACGGCGATCCTGATGCCGGTCCACAACGAGGACGCCGCCGAGGTGTTCGCTCGCCTGCGGGCCATGGACGCCTCGTTGGCCGAGACCGGCGCCAGCCGCGCCTTCGACATCTTCATCCTCAGCGACACCCGCGACCCCGCCGTGGCCCTGGCCGAGCAGGCCTGCTTCGCCCGCTTCCGCCGCGAGGCCAATAGCCACGTCTTCTATCGCAAGCGCAGCCACAACACCGGCCGCAAGGCCGGCAACATCGCCGACTGGGTGGCCCGCTGGGGCGGCGACTACGAGCACATGCTGGTGCTCGACGCCGACAGCCTGATGACCGGCGAGGCCATGGTCCGCCTGGCCGACGCCATGGAGCGCCATCCGCGCGTGGGCCTGATCCAGACCATGCCGATGATCATCAACGGCCAGACGATCTTCGCCCGCACCCTGCAGTTCGCCACCCGCCTTTACGGTAGAGTTGCGTGGACGGGCCTGGCCTGGTGGTCGGGCAGCGAGAGCAGCTTCTGGGGCCACAACGCCATCGTCCGCACCCGCGCCTTCGCCGAGACCTGCGGCCTGCCTTCGCTGAACGGCCCCAAGCCGTTCGGCGGCGAGGTGATGAGCCACGACGCCCTGGAGAGCGCCCTGCTGCGCCGCGGCGGCTGGGCCGTGCACCTGGCTCCCTATCTGGGCGGCTCCTACGAGGAGAGCCCCTCCAACCTGCTGGACTTCGCCACCCGCGACCGCCGCTGGTGCCGGGGCAACGTCCAGCACGTGCCGCTGATCGGCCTGCCCGGCCTGCACTGGATGAGCCGGCTGCACCTGGCGATCGGCGTGCTCAGCTACGTGCTCTCGCCGCTGTGGTTCGTGGCCCTGTCGTCGGGGATCGTCTCGCGCATGCTGATGCCCGAGCTGAAGAAGGCCGCCTTCACCATGGCCGACCTGCAGGCCGCCGCCCACGCCCTGATCGACTGGCGCGAGATCCAGGCCACGGCCTGGGCGATGATCATCACCTTCATCCTGCTGTTCGGCCCCAAGATTCTCGGCTCGATCCTGGTGTTCTCGCGCAGGCACGAGATCAAGGGCTTCGGCGGCCGCCGCCGGATTCTGGCCGGATTGGGCGTGGAGATGTTGCTCTCGGCCCTGGTCGCCCCGATGCTGATGTTCACCCAGACCCGGGCCTTGGTCGAGATTCTGGCCGGCAAGGTCGGCGGTTGGGCCACCCAGCGCCGCGACGCCGACAAGGTCACCGTCAAGGAAGCCTCGGCCGCCATGGGCTGGATCAGCGCCGCGGGCCTCGCCCTGGCGGTGACGTTCTGGTTCACCCCCGACCTGCTGACGGCCACCGCGCCGATCCTGGCCGGCCTGATCCTGGCCGTGCCCCTGACCATGCTGGGGGCCCATAAGGCCGCCGGCCTGAAGCTGAAGGCCAACGGCCTGTTCATGACCCCGGAGGAGCGCCGCCCGCCGGCCATCGTCCGCGCCGCCCTGGGCCCGGCCTGCGAGCCGCCGGTCCGCTGGTTCAGCGGCCAGCGTCAGGCGGCGATGATCGCCGAGCAAACGGCCGAACAAAGCGCCGCCTGAGTCTTCCGCGCCTCACGGTCGTTTAGGATATGGCCGCTGGCGCCCGACCGGAGTAGAAGCGCGCTTCGTCCCTTCCTAACGGAGCGTCCGCCGTGTCGCGCCTCTTCAGCGCCTATGTGATCGTCGACTGGAGCGCGGCGGCCAAGCCGACCACGGGGGCGGATTCCGTCTGGATCGGGGTGATGAAGCGCGACGTGCGCTTCCGCCTGACCTTCGAGAGCTTCAACCCGCCGACGCGCTCGGAGGCCGAGACCAAGCTGGCGGCGATCCTCGACGACCTGAAGAAGCGCGGCGAGCGGGCCCTGGTCGGCTTCGACTTTCCCCTGGGCCTGCCGCGCGGCGTCGCCGCGGCCCTGGCCCTGAAAGGCGAACACCCCTGGCGCGCGGTCTGGGACCAGCTGGCCAAGATGGTCAAGGACAAGGCCGACAACACCAACAACCGCTTCGGCGTCGGCTCGGAGCTGAACCGGCGGCTGACCGGCGGGCCGTTCCCCTTCTGGGGCTGCCCGCCCAAGGACGCCCTGACCACCCTGCAGCCCAAGAAGACCCGCGAGCACGGCCCCGGCGACCTGCCGGAGTTCCGCCATACGGATCTGGCTGCGAAAGGCGCGGCCTCGATCTGGAAGCTCTATTATAACGGCTCGGTCGGCGGCCAGGCGATCGTCGGCATTCCGGCCGCCCGCCGGCTGAAGGACGCCCGCGGCGACGCCGCCCGGGTCTGGCCGTTCGAGACCGGCTTCAAGGCCCTGACCGAGGCCGACCTCGAAGGCGTGCAGGTGGTGATCGCCGAGGTCTATCCCTCGCTGGTCAAGGCCACGCCGGCCGCCGGCGAGGTCAAGGACGCCGCCCAGGTGCGAGTCCTGGCCGAGCACTTCGCCAAGCTCGACGAGGCCGGCAAGCTGGCGGCGCTGTTCGGGCCGTCCAAGGACGCCCCGGCCGACCTGGTGGTCGACGCGGAGACTGAAGAGGGCTGGATCCTCGGGGCTGGAATCTGATCCTTCCCCCTGGAGGTGTTCCCGGGGCGACGGATGAGGGTCGCGCCGTCCTGTCCGTCGCTCGCGATGGATCCGTCCATCACCCCCTCATCCGCCTCCCTTTGCGGCGGCATGGAGCCGTCTTTGGAAACGGCTCCGATCAGACCATATCGCCAAAGGTGGCGATGTCAGCCCGATCAGCTCAGCAGCTACCTTCGACGCGTGGCGGGCGTAGCAAAGGCCTCGCGGAAACGCCACTCGACCGCCGAGTCGAAGTTGAGGCTGACTGCGAGCTTACCCATAGCTAAGCTCGTCTTCAGACATGAAGGAGAATATCGCGTGACCAGGTTTGACCGTGGGATGGCGATTGCCATGGCCTACGTGTTCGTCTTCCCCTTGGCGGTTACTCTGGTGCTTAACCGCGACCACTGGCCGGATTTCATGTCGTGGTTAAACTCCGGCACAGGCGCGGCCTGGGCTCAGGGCTTCTTCAGCGTCATCGCCATTGGTTCTTCGGCAGCGATCGCCATCCACGTCGATCAACGTGCCGCAAGAAGGCTGCGTATTGACCGAGAAGCCGCGACTCTCATTCGCTACCAAGCAGGAAGAAAAGCGATTGCTGACGTCGCAGACCTTTTTGCAAACGCCCACCGAGAGTTTGAGGCTGCAACCGACGGGGCAAGGTTCGATCCTGCCGACTCTCTTCGATGGGCATCGAACACGCTCGACGTGTTGGAATATTATCTTACCCGAGACCTCACGGCACCGGCCATCGTCTACGCGCTTGCCGGCGCGCGTCGGATCGTTCGCGCGTTGCGCGACGAGCTTCTTAACTACGACGAGTCCGGAAGATCGTGGGCTAGGTCCGGAGAAGCTATAGATTTCGGTCGCACTCAGATCAGATCGTTGATCTCTGATCTGGACAATGGACTGCTCTAGGCCGCTATTGCGTTGCTGCCCTTCGGGAAGCGCTCACCGCCCCTGCACATCCAGCATCCGGTAGCGGCCCAGCAGGAACGCCGCCGCCACGAAGCTGGTGACGATCACCGACCAGACGATGCCGTTGACGCCGAGCTTCATCGGCAGGGCCAGCCACCAGGCCAGGGGGCCCATGATCAGGGCGTAGCTGATCATGTGGGTGGTGGTGGGGATCCACACCTCGCCGCGGGCCCGCAACGCCTGGGCGCAGACCACCTGGACGGCGTCGGGGATCAGGAACAGGCAGCTCAGCGCCAGGGCCGGCGCGATCAGGGTCAAGGCGGTCGGATCGGTGGTGTAGGCCCCCGCCACTAGGTGACGCAGGGGATAGAGCAGCACCGAGACCAGCAGCGAGAACGCCGCGGTCACCCCGAAGGCGACCCAGCCGGCCCGGCTCATGCCCCGGGAGTCGCGCGCGCCGTAGGCCCGGCCGACCTGCACCGCCGTGGCGGTCGACAGGCCCAGCGGCACCATGAAGATCACCGCCACGACGTTGAGCACCACCGCCCAGGCGGCCACCGAATAGCCGCCCAGCCAACCGGCCACCAGGCTCATGCCGGCGAACGCCCCCGACTCGAACAGGTTGGAGCCGCCCGCCCCGTAGCCGATCCGGCGCTGCTCGCGCGCGGCGGCCAGGTCGGGGGCCGGCCTGTCGAGCACGCCCATGGCCTTGGCGTCCTTCAGGCGCACGATGACCACCGCCAGCATCGCCGCAAAGGCCGCCCGCGCCACGAAGGTCGACCAGGCCGCGCCCACCGCGCCCAGGGCCGGCAGGCCGAACGTCCCCGGCACCAGCAGCAGGTTGACCGCCAGGTTGATCAGGTTGGCGATCCACATGGCCACGGTCACCCGGCCCGGCCGCCCCAGGCCCTCAAGCCAGAAGCTCAGCGTCACGCTCAGAGCGAACAGCGGCAGGGACAGGGAAAAGACGATCAGCGGCGCCGTGGCCCCGTCGGCCAGGGCCCTGTCCAGGCCGGCGTGGTGCATCAGCGGCGGCCCGGCGACGGCCAGCAACGCCGCGCCGCCGACGCCCAGCCACAGGGCGTAGACCAGGCCGCGCCGCAGCACCGCGCCGGTCTCGTGGGGCTTGCCCGCCCCGGTGGCCCGCGAGGCCATCACCTGCACCCCGACCAGCAGGCCGACTGTCATGGTGACGAACACCGAGGTCGGGGCCCAGGCCATGGCGTGGAAGCCCAGCTGCCGGGCCGAATAGTGGCCGACGACGATGGCGTCGGTCAGGCCCATGACCATGATGCCCAGGCGCGACAGCACCACCGGCCCCGCCAGGCGGAGCAGTTCGATCAGATCGGAGACAATGACGCCGTCCGGTCCCCCCGAGCGGGGAGTCGGCGCGGCCGCGTCGCGCGGCATGACAGGGCCTTTCAAAGAAGGCCGGGAAAGTGACCGATGGCCGCGGCTTCGGCAACCCCCGGTTTGGCTTGGAACATCTCCGCGCCTGACCGGTTTCGCCGTCTCCATCCGCAGGTCCGCGAAGGAGACCGCCGTGTCCGACATCGAAACCCCGGAATTCGAACCCGCCGCCGGCCGCGCCGCCCAGGCCGAGCGCGACATCCAGGCCCCGCTGGACGCCAAGGAGGAGCGCTCGTTCAAGGCCAAGGGCGAGGGCAAGCTCAGCCCGGCCATGCAGGCCGGCGCTCGTCCCTACCCGGCCCCGCCTTTCCCCGAACAGCACCAAGCCAAGCCCGGGCTCGAAGCGGCCCTCGAGCCGGCGCCGATGTACGACGCCCCGTTCTACAAGGGCTCGGGCAAGCTGGAGGGCAAGGTGGCGCTGATCACCGGCGCCGACAGCGGCATCGGCCGGGCCGTAGCCGTGCTGTTCGCCCGCGAAGGCGCCGACGTGGCCATCGGCTATCTGGACGAGGAGAAGGACGCCAACCTGACCCGCATGGCGGTCGAACAGGAGGGCCGCCGCGCCATCCTGCTGCCCGGCGACGTCGCCGATCCCGCCTATGCCCGCGCCGCCGTCGAGCGGACGGTCAAGGAGCTGGGCAAGCTGGACATCCTGGTCAACAACGCCGCCTTCCAGGAGCACGTCACGGCCTTCGAGGACCTGACGCCCGAGCACTTCGACCGCACGCTGAAGACCAATCTCTACGGCTATTTCCACATGGCCCAGGCGGCGGTGAAGGTGATCCCGCCGGGCGGGGCGATCATCAACACCGGCTCGGTGACCGGCATGCTCGGCAATAAAGACCTGCTGGACTATTCCCTGACCAAGGGCGGCATCCACGCCTTCACCCGCTCGCTGGCCACCCACCTGGTCGACAAGGGCATAAGAGTGAACGCCGTGGCCCCTGGCCCGGTCTGGACGCCGCTGAACCCGGCCGACAAGCTGGCGCCGCAGGTGGCCCAGTTCGGCGGCCAGACCCCGATGAAGCGCCCGGCCCAGCCCGAGGAGATCGCCCCGGCCTATGTGTTCCTGGCCTCGCCCCAGACCGCCAGCTACATCACCGGCGAGGTGCTGCCGATCATCGGCGGCTATAGCGGCGGGTGACGCGGCCCGACGCTCAGTGCGGCCAGGCCTGGGTCAGCACCTTGGCCTTGCCGTTCTTCCAGCTGACCTCGAGCGCCGGGGTCTTGGGCTGGCCGGCGGCGAACAGTTCGTAGATCACCTGGCCGTCGTTCTGGGTGCTCTCGATCACCCGGACCGGCGCGACCTTGGGCGCGACCTTGACGGCGGCGTCGCGGACGGGCTGCGGGGCCGAGACCCAGGCGATGTCGCGCTGGGTCTCGACGATCTCCCAGCCGCCGTTCTTCTCCAGCAGGTCGAACTCGATCTCGGCCCCGTCCGGCAGCACGCCCTCGACGTCGAAATAGCGACGGGTCTCGCGCTCCTTCAGTTCGGCCGCCTTGATCACCAGGCCCGGCGCGGCGGCCTTGACGGCGGCGGTCACGGCGGGCGGCAGGTCGGCGGCGGCGACCGGGGTCACCTTGGTCTCGGGCCCGGCGCCGAGGGCCGCGGCGGCGGCCAGGACCAGGGCGGGGGTCAGCATCAGAGGGATCGGCATGACGGCATCTCCGGGCCCCGACCGGAAAGACACCGGTATCATCTCGGCCCCGCAAGCCGAAACCGTTGAACCGTCCGGCCGTTCCCGTAAGTTCCGCCCGTCGGGCGTGGGCGATGCAGAGGAGCCCTGATGATGTCCCCCAAGAGCTTGATCGCGGCGGCCGCGGCGGTCGTTCTCCTTCCCGGCGCCGCCCTGGCCCACCATGGCTGGAGCAGCTACGACGCCACCAAGACCGTCAAGGTCACCGCGCCGCTGAGCGACATCGCCTGGCGCAACCCGCACGGCGAGGCCAAGCTCGACTATGCCGGCAAGACCTGGACCGTGGTCCTGGCCCCGGTCGCCCGCATGGAGGCCCGCGGCCTGACCCAGGCGATGATCGCCGGCGGCAAGCCGGTGACTTTGGAGGGCTATCCGCGCAAGGACGGCGTGGCCGAGATGCGCATCGAGCGGATCACCGTCGACGGCAAGACGGTCGAGCTGCGCTAGGTGGAGGCCCTGGCCGCCGCCCTGGAGGCCTCGCCCCTGGGCGCGTGGGCGCGCGGCTCGGGCCTGGCCTACCCTGTCGCCAGCCTCGTCCATCTGCTGGGACTGGTGCTGCTGGTCGGCGGGATCGGCCTGCTCGACCTGCGGCTGGCCGGGCTGTTCAGGAGCCTGCCGATCGGAGCCCTTTCGCGGGCGCTGACGCCGCTGTCGATCGCCGGCCTGGTCCTGCTCGGCCTGGCCGGCGCGGTGATGTTCGCCGCCGACGCCACGGCCCTGCTGGCCTCGCCCGTCTTTCGCTGGAAGGCGGCCCTGATCGCCCTGGCCCTGGTCAACGCCGTCGCCTTCCGCGGGCTGTGGCGCGGCCGGATCGGCGGCTGGGATCGGAATCCGCCCCTGGCCGGCCGGCTGATGGCGGCGGGGTCGCTCACCCTGTGGTTGGCCATAGCGGGCCTAGGCCGCTGGATCGCCTACAGCTAGAGTCCGGGCCGGTTTCAGTGAGTCCCCATGGCCCAGCACCTCGCCCTCCTGTCGCTGCTCGTCAAAGACTATGACGAGGCCGTGGCCTTCTATGTCGGCAAGCTGGGCTTCGCGCTGGTCGAGGACAGCGAACTGGGCGGCGGCAAGCGCTGGGTGGTGGTCTCGCCCGGCCCCGGCGGCTCGCGCTTCCTGCTGGCCAAGGCCTCGGACGCGCGCCAGGCGGCCCTAGTCGGCGAGCAAGGCGGCGGCCGGGTATGGCTGTTCCTGCACACCGACGACTTCGCCGCCGACCACGCCCGGATGACCGCGGCCGGCGTGCGGTTCCTGGAGGCGCCGCGCCACGAGGTCTATGGCAGCGTGGCGGTGTTCGAGGATCTCTACGGCAATCGCTGGGACCTGCTGCAACCCAAGACCAAGGCCTGATCCATGCGCCGCATCCTCGCCCTGCTGGCCGCCGCCCTACTGGCGCTGGTCGCCCTGCCCGCCGCCGCCAGGCCGCTGCGGGTGCTCTATCTGGACCAGTCGGTCGGCTGGAAGCACGCGCCGGTGGCCCGGCCGACCGGCGGCGGCCTGGCTCAGTCGGAAACGGCGGTGATCGCCATCGGCAAGACCAGCGGCGTCTTCGAGGCCGAGGTCACCCAGGACGCCCGCGAGATCACCCCCGAGCGGCTGGCCAAGGTCGACGTGCTGGTGTTCTACACCACCGGCGCCCTGCCGATCTCGCCCGAGGCCTGGGCGGCGGTGCAGGCGCGGGTAGCGGCCGGCAAGCTGGGTTTCATCGGCCTGCACAGCGCCACCGACACCGGCTGGCCCTATGACGGCCCCGGCGAGCCCTATACCCGCTTCATCAACGGCCGATTCGCCGGCCATCCGTGGACGCAAGGCACGCCGATCCGGGTCGAGACCCTGGATCCGGACTTTCCAGTGATGTCGATGTGGCCGGTCGGCTTCGACTATGCCGAGGAGATCTACCAGCATGCGGATTTCGACCCGGCCCGGGTGCGGGTGCTGCAGACCCTGGATTTCGCCGGCACGCCGCTGAAGCGGCCCTACGCGGTGCCGATCGCCTGGGTCCGCCAGGTCGGCAAGGGCCGGCTGTTCTTCAGCAACCTGGGCCACACGCCCTCGACCTGGGAAGACCTGCGCTTTCGCCACCAGTTGGTTGAGGCGGTGAAATGGACGGCCGGCCGCACGGCCGGCTCGGCGACGCCCGACCCGTTCCGCCAGGCGATGTGGCAGTTCAAGGCCCTGCTCGACTATGAACCGGTCGCCGGGCGCGACGACAGGGCGATCCTGGGCCGGCTCGCCAAGATGGACCCGGCCTGGCAGGAGGCCACGGCCGCCCGCATCGCCGGCCTGCGCGCCCTCTATCCCGCCAAGCCCGGCGACGACCGCGCCCCGTTCGACGCTGCCTACAAGGCCCTGCTGGCCGAGGTGGCAGCGCGGGGCGGGAAGTAGGTCAGCCGGTCTCGAACGCCTCGGCCGCCAGCCTTCGCAGGTGGTCGGCGATGTCGGCCGGCCATTCGGCGATCGCCGCGGCGAAGCCCTCGGCGTTGCCGGCGAACAGCGCCCGGCTGGCGGCCTCGAAGCCCGGGCGGTCGCCGGCCAGGGCGTGGGCGAAGCGATAGGCGGCCTCGCGGGCGGCGCGGCGGCGATCGGGCCCCTCGGCCTGGCGGCGGGCCGCCTCGACCAGCTTGCGCAGCGCCACCGACGCCCCACCCGGCTGGGCGGCCAGCCATTCCCAGTGACGCGGCAGCAGGGTCACCTCGCGGGCCGTGACCCCCAGCTTCGGCCGGCCTCGGCCGCGCGGCGCAGCCTGTTCTGGAACCTCGCCCAGCCGTCGGGCGATGTCCCAGGGACCGCCGCGCAGGTCGAAGTCGACCTGACGGCCCTCGGGGTCGAAGATCAGCAGGATCGCATCAGGCGCCTCGGCCAGCCGGGCCTGGGCGGCGACCGCCGCCTCCAGCCGGCCGCCCAGGGCGATCCGCCGCTCGCCCTCGAACACCGCATAGCCGCTCATCGCCGCAGCCCCTCGGCGTCCAGGGCCGCTCGCCAGTGTTCGCGCCGCTCGACCAGCAGGGCGGCCCGGCCGATCGCCTCCAGCCCCTCGTCGTCGACCACCTCCAGCGCCTCGAAGCCGAAGGCCCCCGCCCCGTGCCGGGTCCAGGCGGCCTGCAGGCTGGCGCTGGGATGGCCGCCCATCCGCAGCGCGAACCAGACGCCGCTCTGGCGGGTGGACAGGTCCGGCGTGCCGCCGACCCAGACCTGGCCGGTCGGCTCGCAGTGGACCGCATAGATTCCGGCCTCGATCTTGCGGTCCTTGTAGTCGCGCATCAGCGCGCGGCGGTTGTGGGTGATCTTGTTCATGGACGCTTTTTACCCGGGCATTTTGCGGAGTCAATATTACCCGGGTCTATTTTGAGAGGTGCCCCACCCACCGCAAGCTGCTAGACAGCCCGCCGCAAAGCAGGAGGCCTGCCATGGTCCGCAATCTGAAGGGCAAGCTGGTCACGCCGCCGGCCGACCCGATCGCCCAGGCCGACCAGGCCTGGTTCGACGCCCATGAGGGCCGCGAGTTCCGGCTGCGCGACCCGGCCCCGCTGGAGTTCAAGGACCCGCTCGGCGATCCCGGCGACGGGTTCAGCTGGCGGGTGCTGGTGGCCCGGCTGGCCGACGGCGCGCGGCTGCGCCTGCCGGTGTCCCTGGCCTGGGACCTGCACAACGACCACGCCAAGGACTCGCACCTGGCCCTGCTGTTCGACCAGGTCGCGCCCGACCAGGCCAAGGCGATGCGGGTGAAGGGCTGAAGGCTTGAGTTACGCGCCCTCCCCTCAACCGCCATGGCCTGAACTCCCGGCGACGGACTTCGTCCGGGGCCGCCTCGCGACAGAGGCCGACGTCGAGCAGATGCGCGCCGTCTTCGCAGGCAACGTTCCCGGCGCCAAACCCCTTGAGATCGACATTCCCCAGTATGCGATCTTTCAGAACGAAAACGAGGGCGCGGCCGTGCGCGCGATCGTCGTCCAAGCCGAAACCGCCTTGGGGAGAGAGTTGGTCGGCTTGGTAGACCTGACTGGCCGCTCGCACATGCAGTTTCTGTCCGACGTGCAGCTTCTCGGAACCCGTCGACCGGCCTGAAGCCGCTAGCCCCGCCGCAGCCACGCCGCCACCGCCCAAGCATGGGCGTCATGGCGCAGCGCGACGACGGCGTCGCGCGGGTCCAGCCAAACCAGCGTATGGTCGTCCTCGACCTTCAGCTCGGACCGCCGGCCGGCGACCGTCACGACATAGATCCCACCGTAGTTGCGCACCGGCTGGCCGTCGGACTTCAGGAACGGCTGGCTGACCTCGACCACCCGGCGGCCGACCTCGACCACCAGGCCGGTCTCCTCGCCGAATTCGCGGACCAGGGCGGCGGTCTCGTCCTCGCCCGCATCGACCGCGCCGCCGGGCAGGTCGAAATAGGGCGGCTTGCCGGGCTTGCGCACCTGGGCCAGGGCGATGGTCCCGTCGGGTCCCTCGGCGATGCCGAAGGCGGCCCAGCGGGGGGTGTAGGTCAGGTCGCCATCGGGCGCGTCGAACGCCAACATCGGATCAGTCCTTGCCGTAAAGATCGTTCCAGGGATCGGCCGCGCCCGACAGCACCTGGTCGACGCTGACCTCGGGCCGGTAGCCGATCGTCCCCTTGGCGCTGGCCCGCCAGGCGTCGACCACCAGGTCGCGCAGCTCGGCCGCTCCGGCCGCCAGCCGTTGGTCGACGAAGACCTTGGCGCGCGGGTCGGCGGCGACCAGGCCGCCCTGCTTTTCCAGCTGGTACAGCGGCTCGACATAGCTGGCCGTGGTGGTCAGGTAGGTCACGGTCCGGGACTCGATCGAGCAGCCGCAGTCGCGATAGGCCGGGACCAGCGCCTTGACCTCGCCCTCGGCGGCCAGGGTCTTGACCAGCGGTCCCTCGAAGTTGCCGTGGGTGGCCCGGCTCTGGGTGTAGCCGTTCGGATTGGGATAGTCGCCCCAGCCGTTGTAGTGGACGCTGACGTGCAGCGGCTGGCTGCCGTCGCCGACATAGTGGGCCCAGACGCCCAGGTCGCGCAGCAGCAGCTCCTCGCGGCGCTTCAGGTCGGCGACGTAGTAGGCCCGCTTGGTGCGGTCCTTCTCGGTCCTGGAGACCGCCTTCAGGATGCGCCAGTAGGTGAAGTCCTTCACCAGCTGCTGATAGCCGTCGATGATCGAATAGGGCAGGTAGCCGGCCTTCCAGCTGTCCTGGCCGGCGGCGCGCAGGGCCGTCTCGTAATCCGCGCGGGTGGGCGGCAGGGTCTCGACCGCGAACTTCGGCCCGCCATACATCCGGCCCTCGTCATCGAGGTCGAGGAAGTGGGCGGCGTCGCGGTCGGTGTCGTGGAGCTTGCCCGAGCCCTTCCAGCGGTCCGGCTCGCGGGCGTATTCGCCGATCGCGGCCACCGCGTAGGGGGTGCGCAGGAAGGCCGGGGTGTCGGCCGGCAGGCTGCGCGCGGCCACCACCCCGACCAGGCGGTGGCCCCAGGCCCCCCACGCCAGGGCCGGTCCGGCCGGCGCGGCCAGGGTGGCGACGAGCGCCAGGCTGACGGAAAATCGACCCAGCGACCGAACGGACGGCGTCATGCGCGCTCCACGAAACTGTTCCAACGCTCGCTACCGGATGTTCAGAGCGTATTCCATCCGGACGATCCAGGCCTGGACGGCCGGATAGGCCGCCAGGTCGAAGCCGCCCTCGTGGGCGACACGGGTGTAGGCCACCAGCGCGATGTCCGCCAGGGTCAGGCGCTCGCCGATCAGGAACGGCGTCGCCGACAGCTGGGTTTCCAGGCGGGCCAGGGCCGCATGCCCTTTCTCGAACAGCTTGGCGTCCAGCGATTCGCGCGGCTGGCCCAGATAGGTCAGCTGGAATCGGGCCACCGCCACATAGGGTTCATGGCTGTATTGCTCCCAGAACAGCCATTCGAGCATCCGGGCGCGATCATAGGCGTCGGTCGGGATCAGGGCCGAGCCCTCGGCCAGGTGCAGCATGATGGCGTTGGACTGGGCCAGCACCCGGCCGTCGCTCAGCACCACGGTCGGCACCTGCCCGGCCGGGTTCAGGGCCAGGAATTCGGGGGTGCGGGTCTCGCCCCGCAGGACGCTGGTCTCGACCCATTCATGGGTCAGGCGCAGCCGCTCGGCGGTCCATTTGACCTTCAGGCAATTGCCCGAAATGCGGTCACCGAAAATGCGCAGCGTCATGGAGTCGTCCCCGACGGGTTGTCACGCGGCCGTGATGTGGGTAGGTATGCCGCCAACCGACAGATACGCCGATAAGAGGATTCCCTCGATGCGACGCACGCTCGCCGGATTTTTGGCGATTTTCGCCATGTCCACCGCCCTGCCCGCCTTCGCCGGCCCTTCCTCTTCCGGGGGAGACTCCGCCCAGCGCAGCGATCCCCTGGGCGACCTGATCACCGGCGCCCTGACGGGCACCATGCCGGGCTCGGTCGAGTACAAGATGAAGGCCACCCTCTACCACGCCGGCGCCAAGGGCATCCGGGCGCTGGACAGCCTGGGTTGCAAGGTGGTGGCGATGCGCACCCTGGCGGTCGACAAGACCGTGATCCCGCGCCGCACCGTGGTGTTCATCAAGGAAACCGTCGGCCTGCCGATGCCCAACGGCGAAAAGCACGACGGCTACTGGTACGCCTCCGACATCGGCGGCGCGATCAAGGGCAACAAGCTGGACCTGTTCAGCGGCCAGGGCGCGGCCTCGATGAAGCCGCTGATGGACCTGAACCTGTCGACGCTGTCGGTGATCAAGGTCGGCGAGTTCAAGGGCTGCCCGCCGGAATAGGCGGCGGCCCGGCCATGGACATCCGCGACGCCGATTTCGCCGATCCCCGGACCCAGGCGCTGATCCAGCTGCATCTGGCCGGCATGCACGCTAGCTCCCCGCCGGGCCATGTGTTCGCCCTGGACCCCGCCGGCCTCCAGGCCCCAGGCGTGACCGTCTGGAGCGCCTGGTCGGGCGAAGCCATCCTCGGCATCGGCGCCCTCAAGCGGCTCGATGCGAAGACCGGCGAGGTGAAATCCATGCGCACCCACCCGGACCATCTGCGGCAGGGCGTGGCGGCGGCGCTGCTGGAGCGCGTCATCCTCGAGGCCCGCCGCCAGGGCCTGCGGCGGCTGAGCCTCGAGACCGGCCGCGGCCCGGCCTTCGAGCCCGCCCTTCGCCTCTACCGCAACCGCGGCTTCGTCGATGGCGACGCCTTCGCCGACTACACGCCCGGCGGCTTCAGCCAGTTCCTGCACCTGCGGCTGGACTGAGGCCCCTACCCCTCTCAATCCGATCAAGGACGCATCACCCAGCCGCCGTCGACGTGCAGGGTCTGGCCGGTGATCCAGGCGCCGGCTTCGGAGCACAGCAGCAGCAGGGCGCCGACCAGTTCGTCCGGTTCGCCGCGCGGGCGGCTGGCGACCGTCATGTTGAGGAACTGCAGGAACGGCGAATCGTCGGGCACCAGCTGCTTGCCGGCGTCGGAGGTGACATTGCCGGGCGCGATGGCGTTGACGGTGACGCCTTCCTTGCCCAGGGCCTTGGCCAGGGTGGTCGTCAGCCCGACCAGGGCCAGCTTGCCGACGCCGTAGACGCCCAGCGAGGGAAAGGCGCCGCCGGAGGTCTGGTTGACGATCCGCCCGCCGCCGCGCTCGCGCAGGGCTGGGATCGCCGCCTGGCAGCAGATCAGGGCCCCGGTGAGATTGACGTTGAGCGTGCGGTTCCAGTCCTCGATCGGCACGTCGACGATGTTCTGGCGCCCCAGCTCGGCCATCAGGGCGGCGTTGTTGACCAGGATGTCGACCCCGCCGAACGCCGCCTTGGCGGCGGCGACCATGGCCTGGGCCGAGGCCGGATCGGTGATGTCGACGCGCACGCCGATGGCACGGCCTCCGGTCGCGGCGATCTCGTCGGCGACGGCCTTGGCCCCGGCCTCGTTGATGTCGGCGACGACCACCGCGGCGCCGGCCTGGGCCAGACCCAGGGCGTAGGCCCGGCCGATGGAATTGCCGCGCCCGCCGGCCCCGGTCACGATCGCGACCTTGCCGTCGAGGCGAAACTGATCGATTGAAAACGTCATTCCCAGTGCTCCCTAGATGTCTTGCCCGATCGCGGCCGAAAGGAAGCCGGAGGCCGCCTCGCGCAGCGTCTCCACGCCGGCATGATGCGGCAGCACCGCCGCCAGCAGCTTCACGTCCTTGACCAGCAGCGGCGCGCCATGGGCGAAGGCCTGCGGACTGGGCAGGCGCGCATAGACCTCGACCCCGAAGCTGCGGCCGCTGCTGACCTTGATCAGCTCGGCCAGCGCCCCGCGTTCGATCCCCAGGGCCTCGCCAGCGGCCAGGGCCGCATGGGCCAGGCCCATATTGGCGGCCATCAGGGCGTTGTTGACGATCTTGGCCCGCTGGCCCGACCCGACGGGCCCCAGGTGGACCACGGCGCCGGCGAAGCTTTCGAACACCGGCCTGGCCCGGGCGAACGCGTCGCCGTCGCCGCCGCACATCACCGTCAGCTTGCCCGTCGCCGCCGCCGGTCCGCCGCCGCTGACCGGCGCGTCGAGGAACTGAACGCCGCGGGCCGCGCAGCGCTGGGCCAGCGCTTCGCAGCTTTCAGGCAGGATGGTGGAATGGATCACCAGCAGGCCGCCGGGGCGCAGGGCCGGGATCAGTTCGTCGCAGACGGCTGCGACCCCGGCGTCGTCAACGACGCAGACCCCGATCAGGTCGCAGGCCGCGCCCAGCTCGGCGACGCTCCCGGCGGCGACGGCGCCCTGGGCCACGAACGGCTCGAGCGCCTCGGGCCGCCGGGCCCACACGGTCAGCGGATAGCCGGCGGCCAGGATGCGCTCGGCCATCGGCCCGCCCTGGCTGCCCAGACCGATGAAGCCGGTCTTGAGGATGTCGGCGTCGGCCATGGCCTCACCCGGCCGTGATGCCGGCGTCGAGATTGATGCAGGCGCCGTGGAATCCGCGGCCGGCCTCGGAGGCCAGCAGCAGGATCATCCCGGCCACATCGTCGACCTCGACCACGCCGCGCAGGCCCGAAAAGCGCTTGATCAGCTCGATGTCGCAGTTTTCCGGCGGGCGGAAATTGGTGACGATGTTGGTGATCATCCCGCCAGGGGCCACGGCGTTGATGCGGATCGGCTGCTTGACGAACTCCATGGCCATGGCCTTGGTCATGCCGACCAGGCCCCATTTGCTGGCGCAGTAGGCGGCGGCGTAGGCCTCTCCGATGAAGGCGGCCGAGGAGGCGACGTTGACGATCGCCCCATGGCTTTCCAGCAGGTGCGGGATCGCCGCCTGCGACAACAGGAACGGCGCGGCCAGGTTCACGTCCAGGGTGCGCTGGAACTGGTCGAGCGGCATCTGCGGCGTGTTGGCGAGATAGATCAGGCCGGCGACATTGCACAGGGCGTCCAGCCGGCCGAACCGCGCCACGGTCGCGGCGACCGCTTCGGCGCAGGCGGCCGCCTGGGACAGGTCGGCGGCGTGGACCAGCACCTCGACCCCGTGCTCGGCCAGCAGGGCCGCGGTCTCGGCCAGGCCGGTTTCGTTCAGGTCGACCAGGCCCAGGTTCGCCCCCGTCGCCGCCAGCTTCAGCGCCGTCGCCCGGCCCAGGCCCGAGGCGGCGCCGGTGACCAGCGCGACCTTGCCGCTCATGTCCTTGGTGGTCATTGTCCTGAACTCCTCACCCGTTCCACGGCAAGCCGGCCGCGATCTTCTTGGACATCTCGAACACCACGCCCTGGATCACCGAGGCCTTGGGCCAGCCGGCGTGCACGCCGTATTGCAGGACGAATTCCTGCATCTCGTCGGGCCGGCAGTTGCCGCTCGCCATGGCGGCGTGGATGTGGCTCCGGATCGGGGTCTCGGCGCAGGAGTCGCAGACACCCACCAGCGTGATCCAGCGGCGGGCCCGCTGGTCCAGCCCCGGCCGACACCACATCTCGCCGAACACGAAGTTGCGGATCGCCTCCAGATAGGGCGAGGCCGGCGGGCCGCCGGGGAAGGTCATGACGTTGATGAACTCCTGCGCGCCTTCCTCGCTGCGCAGCTGGGGATCCCAGGCCGCGGCCCGGAGCGGCGGGCATTCGGCGGGCGGCAGGTCCAGGGCGCCGGCGACGCGGGTGACCGCGGCTTCCAGTTCCGCGCCCTTGGTCCAGCCGCCATAGACCGACAGGTGCAGGGCCGCCTCGCGCAGCTCGGCCAGGCTGAGGTCGCCGCTGGTCAGGGCCCCGCGCACATAGCGGTCGAGATGGTCGGCGGAACCGTTGGCCAGGGCCGCACCCGACAGGGCGATCAGGAAGCGTGAACGCCGGTCCAGCCCGGGTCGCGACCACACCTCGGCGAAGATGAAGTCCCGCCAGCTTTCCTCATAGGGCGTGCCTGGCGGCGGCAAGGCGGCGCCGGTCACCACCGCGGCGGCGGCCTCGCCACGGGCGCGGCGCTCAGCGGGATCGAGCAGGGTCATGGTCAAAATCTCCGGAGGGGCGCCGTCAAGTGTTCCGCCGATCGTGCGGCTCAGGACTGGAGATTGACCCAGACGTTCCGGACCTGCTGGAACTCGCGCAGGCCCTCGACGCCGCCGAGCCGGCCGTGGCCCGAATACTTCATGCCGCCGAACGGGACGCAGGGGGTCATGGCTTCGCCCGCGCCGTTCACCTGCACCTGGCCGGCCTGCATCTGGCCGGCGACCCGGTGGGCCCGGGCCAGGTTGGTGGTGTGGACATAGGCGCCCAGGCCATAGTCGCTGTCATTGGCCAGGGCGACCGCCTCCTCCTCGCTGTCGAACGGGGTGACGACCAGGACCGGGCCGAAGACTTCCTGGCGGGCGATCTCGCTGCCCGGATCGACGTCGGCCAGCACGGTGATGGGCAGGAAATAGCCCTCGCCATGGTCGCCGCCCAGCCGGCCGCCGCCGGTCACCAGGCGGCCGCCGGCGGCGACGCCGCGCTCGACCATGCCGGCGATGCGGACCAGCGACGTCTCGGAGATTACCGGCCCCATGATGGTGTCCATCGCGAAGGGGTCGCCGACCTTGATGTGCCCGGCCATGGCGGCCAACATCTGCAGATAGGGTTCGTAGATGGCGCGTTCGACCAACAGGCGCGTGCCGTTGACGCAGCCCTGGCCGTTGGCGCTGACCGCGCCGGAAAGCCCGCGCTTGGCGGCGGCCTGCAGGTCGGCGTCGGCGAACACCAGCACCGCCGACTTGCCGCCCAGTTCCAGGCCGACCGGCTTGAGGGTCCGGGCGGCGTTGGCGAGGATCTTCTTGGCGGTGGCCCCGCTGCCGATGAACTCGATCTTGTCGACGCCGGGGTGCGAGACCATCGCCGCGCCGACTTCGGCTCCCCCGGTCACCAGATTGACCACGCCCGGCGGGAAGCCGGCCTGGTGGATCAGCTCGACCAGCCGCATCACGCTGTAGGGCGCAAGATCGGGCGCCTTGAGGACGATGCAGTTGCCGGCCGCCAGCGCAGGGGCCAGCACCATGGTGGCGGCGAACAGCGGACCGTTCCAGGGCACGATCGCCCCGACGACGCCGAACGGCTCGTAGGACACATAGTCGTGGGCCGGGCCGCCCCAGGTGGCGACCGTGCGGCCTTCGATCTTGTCGGCCCAGCCGCCGTAGTAGCGAAACTTCTGGGCGGCGTCGGAGGACATGTGGCCGCCGGCCAGGATGATCGCGCCGTTCTCGGCCGTCAGCACCGGCGACATCTCCTGGGCCTGGGCCTCGATGACGGCGGCCAGCTTGAACATCAGGTCGCGGCGCTTGTCCCCCGCCAGGGCGCGCCAGGCCGGAAAGGCGGCCCGCGCCGCCGCGACGGCGCGATCGACGTCGGCGGGGCTGGCCATGCGCAGCTCGCGGGTGACCGTGGCCGTGCCGGGATAGACGTGGGCGAGCACCTCGCCGCCGCCCTGCGCCTCAAACGCGCCGCCGATGATCACCGGATGGCGCGGCAGCGTCTCCGCAGCAGGCTGCTGAAAGGTCATGGCCGTCCGTCTCCTCCGCCGCCGGGACGCGCTCGTGACGGCGCTTGCCCGAAATCTCGTTTCCCGATGGGAGTCCATAAATATGCGCATTTATAGCGCGTCAATCCAAATTTAGGCGACAAGTGTCGATTTTACAGATATATATATGCCTACAATTATCGGTCTTCGGGGGCTGATGATGAGGAAAGCAAGCGTGATGGGCAGCGAAACGCAGCGGCGGAATCTGGTCGGCAAAACGGCGGATCGCTTGCGCGACAGGGTGTTCGCAGCGGAACCGAACGCTCTCATCGGCTCGCTTCAGGACCTGGCCAAGGCCCTGGAGGTCGGCATCGTCACCCTCCAGCAGGCCGCCCGGGTGCTGGAGCACGAGGGCCTGCTGGAAGCTCGCCGCGGTCCCGGCGGCGGCTATTACGGCCGACGGCCCAACGCCGCGGCGCTGGAGCGCTCGATGGCGGCCTATCTGCGGTCCAATCCCACCTCGTTCGAGGAGGCGCTGAACATCACCTCGCTGCTGTTCAACGAACTGGTCCCGGCCGCCGCGGCTTGCGAGGACGCCACGCTACGGCGCGAACTGGCGCAGCTCTTCCCCCGCATCGAGACCTGCGCCACCGCCGGCGACTGCGGCGCGTTCGAAAGCGACTTCCAGGACCTGCTCTTCCGGATGGTCGACTGGCCGCTGTTCAAGCTGCTGACCGTCGTCACCCTGCAGGTGGGCGTGACCCGAGCGGGCCGGCTACTGCGCGGCGGCGGCGAGGCCATCGCCGAGTGGAAGGACGGTCGGCGGCGGATCATCGCGGCGATCCTGCAAGGCGATCGCGAGCTGGCGCGCTTCGAGGCCGATCGCAGCAACCGGCGCGTGGTGCTCGACAGCATGACGCGGCCATAGTCACGACGACGGTCGTAGAGGCGCTAGGACGTCTTGACCTTGTCGTTACCGAGCACCTGATCCTGCAGGTCCTGGAAGTCGGCCAGGAGGCCCACGCAGATCTGGATCTGTTCGCTGGCGGTCCGGGAATCTCCCTTTTGCATGGCGATGACGCTGCGGCTCACGCTGGCGATCGCCGAGGCCAGGGTCGCAAGCGCTGTGGCTGTCTGTTTCTCGTCCATCTGCGGCGCCCGTCGCTGAGGTCCAAGGATTCACCGACGCCGAGCGGCCTGGGTCGGGGGCCGTGCGTCGCGCCTTGGGACCGGCCGAATTTAGAAGCCGTCGCCAGGGTGAGCAAGCTGAGCCGCCGCCGCATCGTCAACAGGAGCGCCAACATTCAACCATGTGGTTGACAATCAGAGGGAGCGAGCTCATCCTCAACCACATGGTTGAATTAGAAGCCCCTCGGCTCGACGCCGTCTTTCACGCCCTCGGCGACGCCACCCGGCGCGGGATGCTGCGCAGCTTGGCCACCGGGGAACGCAGCGTCGGCGAGCTGGCCGCGCCGTTCGAAATGTCGCTGGCGGCGGCGTCCAAGCACGTCAAGGCGCTGGAGCGGGCGGGGCTGGTCCGGCGGCGGGTGATCGGGCGCACCCATCTCTGCCGGCTGGAAGCCAAGCCGCTGGAAGACGCCCACGAATGGATCGGCTTCTACGAACGGTTCTGGAGCCGCCGCCTCGACATCCTCGAAGGCCTGCTTCGACGAGAGGATTCCCCCCAAACCCCAGGAGACGACGATGAGTGACCTTGCGACGATCGACGCCTATGGCGTTCAGACCGAACCGACGACCGTGCGGATCCAGAGACTGCTGCCGGGCCCGATCGAGCGGGTGTGGTCCTACATGACCCAGAGCGACCTGCGTCGTCAGTGGCTGGCCGCCGGACCGATGGACCTCAAGGTCGGCGGCGAGGTCGAGTTGGTCTGGCGCAATGACGAGCTGACCAGCCATGTCGAAGAGCGGCCGGCCGGCATGGGGGCCGAGCATCGGATGACGAGCCGCGTCACCCGCATTGATCCGCCGCGACTGCTGGCGTTCGAATGGGGCGACGGCGACGTGAGCTTCGAGCTGGAGCGCCAGGCCGGCGAGGTGCTGCTGACCGTCACCCATCGACGCCTGGCGGACCGCGACAGCCTGCTCAGCGTCAGCGCCGGCTGGCACGCCCACCTCGACATCCTGGCCGATCGGATGGTCGGTCGCGAGGCGGGCCCGTTCTGGAGCGCCTGGAGCCGGCTGCGCGGCGAATATGCCGAGCGCCTGGCGCAATAGCCGGACCGACTCGCCTCCTCCCGCCGGCCGCACCGCGAGTGCGGCCGGCGGAACCCGCTTTCCCGACTGCTGCTGATCGAAAGCCCGATCTGACGGCCGCCGCCTGACGGTTTTCGGGCGCTTCGGCGCGCGACAATCCCGAATGTTGCGCGCTCGTTTCAGTGTCGCTTGGCCGTCATGCAACGCCGCTAGTCAGCGGCCCGTGGCCCGCGACTCCCCACGCGGGCCAGAGCTTTCGGGATAAGCATCATGATCCGTCGTTCCTTCCGTTCGGCGCGCTGCGCCGGGGCGGTCGCCATCCTCGCCTTCGCCGCCCAGGGCGCCTGGCTGCCGCAGGCCCAGGCCGCCGAGCCCGCGACCGCGCCGCCCGCCGAACCCGCCGCCGACACCGCGGTCGACGAAATCGTCGTCACCTCCTATGGCCGGAGCCTGCAAGCCGCCGCCGCGCTCAAGCGCTCGGCCGATTACGGCCTGGACGCCGTCAACGCCGAGGACATCGGCAAATTCCCGACCCGCAACGCCGCCGAGGCCCTGCAGCTGGTCACCGGCGTGACCATCGACCGCCAGCGCGGCGCCGGCCTCTATGTCAGCGTCCGCGGCCTGGGCCCGCAGTTCCAGTATGTCGAGCTCAACGGCCGCTCGATCGCCGTCAATGAACTGATCGAGAACGGCGGCGCCAAGGGCCGGCAGTTCCGCTTCGAGGTGCTGCCGTCCGAGCTGATCTCGCAGATCGAGGTGATCAAGACCCCGACCGCCGACATGGACGAAGGCGCCCTGGGCGGCAACATCAACATCAAGACCTTCAAGCCGCTGACCCTGGGCGACAAGCGCGCCTTCTCGATCCGCGAAACCTATAACGACGTGCGCAAGAAGGCCGACCCGTCGGCCTCGGGCCTGGTCAGTTGGACCAACGCCGACCAGACCGTCGGCCTGCTGGCCTCGGGCCTCTATGACGAGCGCCACGTCCGCAACGACCGCCTGTACCAGGTCGGCTGGAACCTTGATAAGTTCAAGTCGGTGCTGGGCGACGGCTTCTACACGCCCTCGCGCACCCGCCCGACCATCGAGACCGAGCACCGCAAGCTCTATTCCGGCGCGGTGACCGGCCAGTGGCGGCCCAATGACGATTTCCAGACCGACGTCGACCTGCTGGTCACCCGCCTGGACGTCGACTACGACGAGTTCGGCCTCGACATCTATCCGGACGACAGCACCTTCCAGAAGCCGGCCTTCGTGGCCGGCAGCCAGAAGACGGTCGGCGACACCGTGGTCGGCGGCACGATCAACAATGTCCGCTGGATGGCCTCGCGCGAGACCAGCCTCAACCGCCACGACCTGACCGCCTTCGGCCTCAAGCAGGCCTGGACGCCGGGCGACTGGACCTTCAACGCCGAATACGCCGTCTCGCGGGCCCGCAGCTATCATCCGGACGGCGAGGCCACCAAGCGCAACCGCCTGGCCTTCTTCGGCCCGCTGACCTACGACTTCTCGCGCGGCTACAAGGCGATCCCGCAG
Source organism: Caulobacter sp. LARHSG274 (assembly GCF_052871235.1). Lineage (NCBI taxonomy): Bacteria > Pseudomonadati > Pseudomonadota > Alphaproteobacteria > Caulobacterales > Caulobacteraceae > Caulobacter > Caulobacter sp. LARHSG274. The sequence continues at coordinate 178,779 of NZ_JBIXJO010000008.1, forward strand.
CTGACCACCACGGTCGACTACACCAATCCCGCCAACTTCGTCGGCCAGGCCTTCGACTATACCTGGAAGGACTCGCGCGACAACGACGAGACCTTCCGCCTGGACGGCGCCCGCACCTTCGACGGCTGGCTCAGCAAGATCGCCTTCGGGGCCGAGCGCCACGAGATGAAGCGCGACTATCGCCGCCGCGACTGGGTGCTCACCAACGACCTCAACGTGCCGGTCAGCACGCTGGGCCCGGCCTTCTACGAGACCCTGCCCTACAAGAACTTCCTGTCCGACTTCGACGGCGCCACGCCGCGCAACTGGGTCACCCCGACCACCACGGCCTTCTACAACAGCCTGTACACCCCGGCCGTCGCCGCCCAGCCGGTCTCCGCCGCCGACGCCCGCAACTCGTTCGTCGTCGACCAGAAGATCACCAGCGGCTATGTGCGGGCCGACTTCCGGTTCGACGCCGTCGTGCCGATCAGCGGCAATGTCGGCGTCCGCTACGCCCGCACCGAACAGGTGGCCAGCGGCACGCTGACCAGCACCGACCTCAACAACAACCCCGTGCTGACGCCGGTGTCCTATCCGCAGGACTATGGCGACTGGCTGCCCAGCTTCAACCTGAAGGCCGAGCTGCGCAGCGACCTGATCGCCCGCTTCGCCGCTTCGCGGGTGATCAACCGGCCCAACATCACCGACAGCGCCCCACGGATCAGCGTCTCGCGCGACTCCCCCAACGCCTCGGGCGGCAACCCGGCCCTGAAGCCGTTCCTGGCCGACCAGCTGGACGCCTCGCTGGAATGGTATCCGGCCCCGACCACCGCCCTGACCGGCGCGGTGTTCTGGAAGAAGATGGACGACTACATCACCCAGCAGAACACCACGATCCAGGTCCCCGGCCGCGGCGACATCCTGCTGTCGACCAGCGTCAACGGCGGCGACGCCAAGCTGACCGGGGCCGAGCTGGCCTACAACCAGAGCCTGGCCTTCCTGCCCGGCCCGTTCGACGGCCTGGGCGTCCAGGCCTCGCTGACCGTGGTCGACAGCAAGGCCAGCTACTTCGCCGGCAACCGCGCCATCAAGGACGACCTGATCGGCCTGTCCAAGACCAGCTACAACCTGGTCGGCTATTACGAAAAGGGCCCGCTGGCGGCCCGCCTCGGCTGGTTCTGGCGCTCGCGCTACCTGTCGGGGACCGGCAGCACCACCACCTCCCAGTCCTATGTCGACGCCTATGGCTCGCTGGACGGCTCGGTGTCCTACAACCTGACCCAGAACTACGCCCTGACGCTGGAGGGCTCGAACCTGACCGACGAGATCCGCTACATCTACGGCAAGTCCAAGGACCAGCCGATGGAGATCTATCACTGGGGCCGCACGGTCTCGCTGACCCTGCGCGGCAAGTTCTAGGCCACGCCTTCGTTGCGGGGCGGGTTCGACGCCCGCCCCTTCCCTTCCGCCCGACGAGACCCGCCATGCGCCTTTTCGCCCTGCTGCTTTCGATCGCCCTGCTGACGCCGCTGGCCGCCCAGGCCGAGGACGGCCCCAAGATCAACGCCATGCGCATCCTGGGCTCGCACAACAGCTACCGTCCCGAACTCGATCCTGCCGCCCTGGCCCACCAGCGCCAGGTGATGGGCGAGCACTCGGCCGGGGTCGAGTACGGCCATCCGCCGATCAAGACCCAACTGGATCTCGGCCTGCGGGAACTGGAGTTCGACCCCTATGCCGACAGCGCCGGCGGGCTCTATGCCGGTCCCTACGCCAATGATCCGGCCAAGCTGGCGATCATGAAACGGCCGGGCGCCAAGGTGCTGCACGCCCCGGTCGTCGACGCCCGCACCCACTGCCTGACCCTGGCCGGCTGCTTCACCGAGGTCGCCGCCTGGTCCAAGGCCCATCCCGACCACGGGCTGATCGTGCTGTTCGTCAACGTCAAGGAAGAGCCGTTCAACACCCCGGGCGTTCCCGATCCGGCGCTGTTCAGCGAGGCCGACCTGGCCGGGATCGACGCCGACGCCGTCGCCGCCTTCGGCCGCGACCACCTGCTGACCCCCGACGACGTGCGGGGCGCCGCGTCCACCCTGCGCGAGGCGGTGACCACCCAGGGCTGGCCGACCCAGGCCTTCGCTCGCGGCAAGGTGCTGCTGGTGCTCGACTCCAACCCGCGCGTCGCCCAGGCCTATCGCACCGGCCATCCGTCGCTGCGCGGCCGGGTGATGTTCGGCTTCTACGCGCCCGAGGACGCCGAGGCGGCGGTGTTCAACATCCAGGACCCCAAGGCCGATGAGGCGCGGATCAAGGACCTGGTCGCCCAGGGCTTCCTGGTGCGGACCCGCAGCGACGCCGACACTCGCGAGGCCCGCACCCATGACCTGAGCCGGCTGCAGGCCGCCGTCCGGTCCGGCGCCCAGGTGATCAGCAGCGACTACTATCCCGGCGCGCCCGACCCGCTGGGCCTGAACTTCGTGGTCGCCCCACCATGGTTTTCGCCGGCCGGCGGCGGCGGCGCCGTGACCCCGTAAGGATGCGGCGGCTCCAAGTCGCCGGCGATTGATGAATTTTTCTCACAGGCCCGTGCGGCCTGGAGGGGCTAATCGCCGGTCGCTTGGCGAACTAATTTCCTGCGTTCTCGTTCAAAGCCAGTTCCGCCGGGCCAGACACGTCTGAGAACGGCCGCCTTGAGCGCGGGCCGGCGCAAGATCCGGCGAGCCAGCAGGAAGGTCCCAGGCGACATGCCCCAGCTTGAAACGCCGTCAATATCGCGCCGCGACCTGATGGCCGCCAGCGCCGCCTCCGTCGCGGCCAGCGCCGCCCCCCTGTCGACGGAGGCCGCCGTGCCCGACCCGCAAGCCCCGGTCCTTGCCAAGGTGTCGTTCGAGGTCAACGGTCAGGCCCAGACGCTTGAGCTCGACACCCGCACCACCCTGCTGGACGCCCTGCGCGAGCACCTGAAGCTGACCGGCACGAAGAAGGGCTGCGACCACGGCCAGTGCGGGGCCTGTACGGTGATCGTCGACGGGCGGCGGATCAATGCCTGCCTGACCCTGGCGGTGATGCACGAGGGCGACCGCGTCACCACGATCGAAGGGCTGGGCTCGCCCGACCGGCTGCACCCGATGCAGGCGGCCTTCGTCAAACACGACGGCTATCAGTGCGGCTACTGCACCCCGGGCCAGATCTGCTCGGCGGTCGCCGTGCTCGACGAGATCAAAGCCGGAATCCCCAGCCACGCCAGTCTCGACCTGACCGCCGCGCCGGAGGTCAGCAGCGACGAGCTGCGCGAGCGGATGAGCGGCAACATCTGCCGCTGCGGGGCCTATTCCAACATTGTCGAGGCCATCACCGAAGTGGCGGGGAGGACGGCATGAAGGCCTTCACCTACCAGCGCGCCGCCTCGCCCGCCGAAGCCGCGGCCGCCGCCCGCGCCCCGGGCGCCCGGTTCATCGCCGGCGGCACCAACCTGCTCGATCTGATGAAGCTGCAGATCGAGACGCCGCGCCACCTGGTCGACGTCAACGGCCTGGCGCTCGACAGGATCGAGCCCACCCCGGAGGGCGGCCTGCGCATCGGGGCCCTGGTGCGCAACACCGACCTGGCGGCCGACAAGCGCGTGCGCCGCGACTACGGCGTCCTGTCGCGCGCCCTGCTGGCCGGCGCCTCGGGCCAGCTGCGCAACAAGGCCACGACGGCGGGCAACCTGCTGCAGCGCACCCGCTGTCCCTATTTCTACGACACCAACATGCCGTGCAACAAGCGCACGCCGGGGGCCGGCTGCTCGGCCATCGGCGGCTTCACCCGCTCACACGCCGTGCTGGGGACCAGCGAGGCCTGCATCGCCACCCACCCCAGCGACATGGCCGTGGCCATGCGCGTCCTCGACGCCACGGTCGAGACCGTCCGCCCCGACGGCGGGGTCCGGGCCATTCCCATCGCCGAGTTCCATCGCCTGCCGGGAGCCACGCCTCACGTCGAGACGGCTCTGGCGCCGGGCGAGCTGATCACCGCGGTGACCCTGCCCAAGCCGGTCGGCGGGACCCACGCCTATCACAAGGTCCGCGACCGGGCGTCCTACGCCTTCGCGCTGGTGTCCGTCGCGACCATCCTGCACAAGGACGGCTCGGGCCGGGTCGCCCTGGGCGGCGTGGCGCACAAGCCCTGGCGCGTCGAGGCGGCCGAGGCGCAGTTGCCGCGCGGAGCCAAGGCCGCGGCCGAACCCCTGCTGGCCGGCGCCAGGACCACCCCGCAGAACGCCTTCAAGCTGACCCTGGCCGAACGCGCCCTGGGCGCGGCGATCGCCCAAGCCCGAGGCTGACCCGATGAAGTTCGACACCCCCGCGACGACCAATCCGATCGACCAGCTGAAGGTGATCGGCAAGCCGACCGACCGCATCGACGGTCCGCTGAAGACGACCGGAACCGCGCCCTACGCCTATGAGCGCCACGACGCCGTCCCCAACCCCGGCTATGGCTATGTGATCGGCGCGGCGATCGCCAAGGGGCAGATCAAGTCGATCGACGTCTCCCGCGCCAAGGCCGCGCCGGGCGTGTTGGCCGTGGTCACCGCCGAGACCGCCGGCAAGCTGGGCAAGGGCGATTTCAACACCGCCAGGCTGCTGGGCGGGCCGGAGATCCAGCATTATCACCAGGCCGTCGCCGTGGTGGTGGCCGAGACCTTCGAGCAGGCCCGCGCCGCCGCCGAGCTGGTCAAGGTCGACTATGTCCGCGCCAAGGGGGCCTTCGACCTCGCCGCCGCCAAGGACACGGCCGTCAAGCCCAAGGAGGAGATGGGGTCCACCGATACCACCGTCGGCGATTTCCAGGCGGCGTTCGCGGCCGCGCCGGTCAAGCTGGACGAAACCTACACCACGCCCGACCAGGGCCACGCCATGATGGAGCCCCATGCCAGCATCGCGGCCTGGAACGGCGACAAGCTGACGATCTGGACCTCCAACCAGATGATCGCCTGGGGCGCGGGCGACGTGGCCAAGACCCTGGGAATCCCCAGGGAGAATGTCCGCCTAGTGTCGCCCTTCATCGGCGGCGGCTTTGGCGGCAAGCTGTTCGTGCGCGCCGACGCCCTGATGGCCGCCCTTGGCGCCAAGGCGGCGGGGCGCCCGGTCAAGGTGGCCCTGACCCGCCCGCTGATGTTCAACAACACCACCCATCGGCCGGCCACTATCCAGCGCATCCGGATCGGCGCGACCCGTGACGGGAAGATCACCGCCATCGGCCACGAGAGCTGGTCGGGCGACCTGCCGGGCGGCGGGCCGGAGACTGCCGTGCAGCAGACGCGCTTGCTCTATGTCGGCGAGAACCGCATGACCCGCATGCGGTTGGCGACCCTGGACCTGCCCGAAGGCAACGCCATGCGGGCTCCAGGCGAAGCTCCGGGCCTGATGGCCCTGGAGATCGCCATCGACGAGATGGCCGAGAAGCTCGGCCTCGACCCGGTCGAATTCCGCATCCGCAACGACACCCAGGTCGATCCTGAAAAGCCCCAGCGGCCGTTCTCCCAGCGCCAGCTGATCCAGTGCCTGCGCACCGGCGCCGACAAGTTCGGCTGGTCCAAGCGTAACGCCCGCCCAGGCCAGACCCGTGACGGCCCCTGGCTGCTCGGTCAGGGCGTGGCCGCGGCCTTCCGCAACAACCTGGTGATGAAATCAGCCGCCCGGGTGCGGCTGGAGACCTCCGGCCAGGTGACGGTCGAGACCGACATGACCGACATCGGCACCGGCACCTACACGATCATCGCCCAGACGGCGGCCGAGATGATGGGCCTGCCGCTGCACCAGGTGGCCGTGCGCCTGGGCGACTCGGCCTTTCCGGTCTCGGCCGGTTCCGGCGGCCAATGGGGGGCCAACAGCTCGACCGCCGGAGTCTACGCCGCCTGCGTCAAGCTGCGCGAGGCGGTGGCGGCGAAGCTCGGCCTCGATCCGGCCACCGCGGAATTCGCCGACGGCCAGGTCCGCGCCCAGGGCCGCAGCCTGCCCCTCGCCCAGGCCGCCGCCGACGGTCCCGTGGCCGCCGAGGACGTCATGGAATATGGCGACCTGGCCAAGACCCACCAGCAATCGACCTTCGGCGGCCACTTCGTCGAGGTCGGGGTCGACGCCGCCACCGGTGAGATCCGCATCCGCCGCATGCTGGCGGTCTGCGCCGCCGGCCGGATCCTCAACCCCAAGTCGGCTCGCAGCCAGGTGATCGGGGCCATGACCATGGGCGCGGGCGCTGCGCTGATGGAGGAGCTGGTGGTCGACAAGCGCCTGGGCTTCTTCGTCAATCACGACCTGGCCGGCTACGAGGTGCCGGTCCATGCCGACATCCCCCACCAGGAGGTGATCTTCCTGGACGAGACCGATCCGATGTCCTCGCCGATGAAGGCCAAGGGCGTGGGCGAGCTCGGCATCTGCGGGGTCGGGGCGGCGGTCGCCAACGCCATCTACAACGCCACGGGGGCGCGGGTGCGCGACTATCCGATCACCCTGGACAAGCTGCTCGACCGCCTGCCGCAGGTCGCCTAGCCCGTCCGGCTTGCGCGGCGGCCGGTTTCGGATTGTCCTCGCGGGCGCAGATCGCCCGTGTCCCGTGGAGACCATCCGCCGATGCTGATGTTCGAGACCATCCTCGTGCTGCTGCTCGGGGCCACGATCGTCTCGACGATCGCCGCGCGGCTGAACATCCCCTACCCCACCCTGTTGGCGGCGGGCGGGGCTCTGGTGGCCTTCGTGCCGGGCGCGCCGCGCATGGACCTGCCGCCCGAGCTGATCCTGGCCCTGTTCGTCGCCCCGGTGCTGCTCGACGCGGCCTATGACGCCTCGCTGCGCGACCTGGCCGACAACTGGCGGCCGGTGACCTCGCTGGTGCTGGTCGCCGTCGGCCTGACCACGGCGGCGGTGGCGCTGGCCGCCCGCCAGTTCGCGCCCGACATGCCTTGGCCTGCGGCCGTAGCCCTGGGGGCCCTGCTCGCTCCGCCCGACGCCGTCGCCGCCCTGGCGGTGCTGGGCCAGGTCGACCCGCCGCACCGCATCCGCAAGATTCTCGAGGGCGAGAGCCTGCTCAACGACGCCTCGGCCCTGCTCATCTACCGGCTGGCGGTCGGGGCGATGGCGGCGGGGAGCTTCAGCCTGACGGGCGCGGTGCCGACCTTCGCGATCGTCGTGCTGGGCAGCGTGGCGGTCGGCTGGCTGCTGGCCTGGCTGGCCGGCCTGCTGATCGGGCGGATCGAAGACGCCCCGCGCTCGGTGATCTTCCAGTTCGTGATCACCTTCGGCGTCTGGCTGCTGGCCGAGCGCCTGCGCCTGTCGGGGGTGGTCACCATCGTGGTGTTCGGCCTGACCATGGCCCGGCGCACCGCCCGGCCCATGCCGGCCCGCCTCAGGCTGCCCTCGTTCGCGATCTGGGAGTCGGCCACCGTGGTGCTGAACGTCCTGGCCTTCACCCTGATCGGCCTGCAGCTGCGGCGGATCCTCGACGCCCTGGGCGCGGCCGAGCGCTACCGCCTGCTCGGCGGAGCGCTGCTGATCCTGGCCGTGGTGATCGCCGTCCGCATCGCCTGGGTCATGGCCTATCACGCGCTCGCCCAATGGAAGAACCGGACGTTCGGCGTCGCCCCCGGCCGGACCGCCCTGGCGCCGCCGACACTGAAGGGCGGCGTCCTGGTCGCCTGGTCGGGGATGCGCGGCGTCGTCACCCTGGCGGCGGCCATGGCCTTGCCGGCGAGCTTCCCCTATCGCGACTTCATCCAGCTGACCGCCTTCGTCGTGGTCCTGGGCACCCTGCTGCTGCAGGGCCTGACCCTGCGGCCCCTGCTGCTGCTGCTGAACCTGCCCAGGGACGCGACCATCGACACCGAGATCCAGCTGGCCCGCCAGGCGGCGATCAAGGCCACCGTGGCCGAGCTGGACGGCCGCGACACCCCCGCCGCCCGGCGGCTGAAGCTGGAATATGCCGAGGCCCTGGCTCTCAACCAGGCCGGTCACGACCCGCGCGAACGCGAGCACAACGCCCTGCGCCGCGACGCGGTGGCCGCGGCCCGGCGGGCGATCAGCGACCTCCGCCACCAGAAGACCATCGGCGACGACGCCTATCGCCGCGTGGAGGAGGAGCTGGACTGGCTGGAGGTCAGCGCCGGGCCGGCCGGCGACTAGCCTGAGGCGCCGCCCGCCCCCAGGGCGAACGGCACCCACCGGCGCTCGTTCTCGAACACCTCGAACGGACGGTCGACCGGCGGGAAGGCCCGCTGCGAGCAGTCGTTACGCTCGCAGATCCGGCAGCTGACCCCGATCGGAGCCGAGGGACCGGTCAGGTCCAGCCCCTGGGCGTAGACCAGGTCGTCGGCATATTGCGCCTCGCAGCCCAGGCCCAGGGCGTAGCGCCGGTCGGGCTGCAGATAGGCGCCCGACGGCTTGACCACCCCCTTGGCGATGCTGACATAGCGCACCCCGTCGGGCATCTGGGCCAGTTGCACCAGCCAGGCGTCGGGGCGGGCGAAGGCGTCGTGGACGTTCCACAGCGGACAGGTGCCGCCGAACCGCGCGAACTGCAGCCGCGTGGCGCTGTGGCGCTTGGTGATGTTGCCGGCCTGGTCGACCCGCACGAAATAGAACGGCACCCCCCGGGCGCCCGGCCGCTGCAGGGTGCTGAGACGATGGAACACCTGCTCCAAGCTGGTCTGGAAGGCCAGGCTCAGCCGCTCGATGTCGTGCCGCGCCGCCCGCGCCGCCTCCCGGAACCGCTCATAGGGCAGCAGCAGGGCCCCGGCGGCGTAGTTCAGCAGGCCCGTGCGGCAGACCTTGAAGGCGCTGTCGCTGCGGAACCCGGCCAGGGCCAGTTCGGCCTCGACCGCCTCCGACAGGGCCATGGCGACGATCTGGTAGGCCATCTGGAAGCAGCGGGTGGTCGCCGAATGGGCCGCGCCCAGGGCCAGCACCCCGGTCGCCGGGTCGAAGCGGCGCAGCAGGTCCGGCTCGGCCGAGCGCGCGACCCGCACGCCCAGGCCGTCGCGCAGCCGCCGCTCCAGCACGCTCTCGACCGGCTCGGGACCGTCCAGGCCCAGGTCGTCGGCCAGGGCCTCGGCCGCCATGTCGAGGCTGTGGATGTAGTTGTTCTTGTAGTGGAAGAAGTCGCGCACCTCCTCATAGGGCAGCAGGGCGCTGGCCGCGCCGCGCTCGTCCAGCGACACCGCCTCCTCGGTGGCCTTGAGGCGCTCGTCGAGGCGGCGATAGGCGTGGTGCAGAGCCAGGTAGGACCGCGCCAGGTTGGGAGTGTTGGCCACCGCCGCCTTCAGTTCATGCAGGCCGGGGGTCTCGCCGTCCTGGATCGGATCGGCCGTGGCCTCGCGCAGGTCGGCGATCATCCGCTGGTCGTCGGCGGCGTCCAGCGAGGCGGCGTCGACCTCGAACACCCGCATCACGTCGATCAGGACCCGCGCCGTCACCGGCCTCTGGTTGGCCTCGATCTGCGACAGATAGCTGGCCGACAGCCCCAGGCGGGCGGCGCAGGCCTCCAGCTTCCAGGCCCGCGCCTGGCGCAGGAGACGGATCCGCGGGCCGATGAAGAGCTTTTCGCGCACTTTTACAACTTTGCGACTTTGCAGGTTTTGCCATTACAGAACCGCTTCTCAGCTTGATTTTGTCCAGCTTTTCCTTGCGAGCAAGCACAAACTGCGAATTTTGAGGTTCTGTCTCTCTTTCAAATTTTCAAGTCCGAGGCCGTCCGCGTGCAGCACATCCTTGAGGAACTGGATCGTCGTCGGGCGCAGGCGCGGGCGGGCGGCGGCGAGGGACGGGTGGCGGCCCAGCACGCCAAGGGCAAGCTGACGGCGCGCGAGCGGATCGATCTGCTGCTGGACGAGGGTTCGTTCGAGGAGTTCGACATGTTCGTCGAGCACCGCGGGACCGAGTTCGGCATGGCCGAGCAGAAGGTGGCCGGCGACGGGGTGGTGACCGGCTGGGGCACGGTCAACGGCCGGGTGGTCTATGTGTTCTCCAAGGACTTCACGGTGTTCGGCGGCTCGCTGTCGGGCGCCCATGCGGCCAAGATCGTCAAGGTCCAGCGCCAGGCGATGAAGGTGGGGGCCCCGATCATCGGCCTGTTCGACGCCGGCGGGGCGCGCATCCAGGAGGGGGTCGACAGCCTGGCCGGCTATGCCGACATCTTCCTGGAGAACGTGATGGCCTCGGGCGTGATCCCGCAGATCAGCGTGATCATGGGCCCGTGCGCCGGGGGCGATGTCTATTCGCCGGCCATGACCGACTTCATCTTCATGGTCAGGGACACCAGCTACATGTTCGTCACTGGGCCCGACGTGGTCAGGACGGTGACCAACGAGGTGGTCACCGCCGAGGAGCTGGGCGGGGCGCGGGTGCATGCGGCCAAGTCCGGGGTGGCCGAGGGGGCGTTCGACAACGACCTGGAGGCCCTCACCCAGGTGCGGCGGCTGATCGACTTCCTGCCCGCGTCCAACCGCGAGCCGGCCCCCGAGCGCGCAAGCTTCGATGAGGCCTATCGCGAGGAGCCGAGCCTGGACAGCCTGATCCCCGCCGATCCGGGCAAGCCCTACGACATCAAGGAGCTGATCTCGAAGATCGTCGACGAGGCCGACTTCTTCGAGATCAGTAGCGAATGGGCCAAGAACATCGTCTGCGGCTTCGCCCGCATGGACGGCCAGAGCATCGGGGTGGTCGCCAACCAGCCGCAGGTGCTGGCCGGGGTGCTGGACATCGACAGCTCGCGCAAGGCCGCCCGCTTCGTGCGGTTCTGCGACGCCTTCAACATCCCGATCCTGACCCTGGTCGACGTGCCCGGCTTCATGCCCGGCACCAAGCAGGAGTACGGCGGGCTGATCAAGCACGGCGCCAAGCTGCTGTTCGCCTATGCCGAGGCCACGGTGCCGAAGATCACCCTGATCACCCGCAAGGCCTATGGCGGGGCCTATGACGTGATGAGCTCCAAGCACCTGCGCGGCGACTTCAACTACGCCTGGCCCACCGCCGAGATCGCGGTGATGGGGGCCAAGGGGGCGGTGGAGATCATCTTCCGCCAGGAGGCCAAGGACCCCGACGCCCTGGCCGCCCGCGAGGCCGAGTACAAGGCCGCCTTCGCCAACCCCTTCGTCGCCGCCTCCCGCGGCTACATCGACGACGTCATCATGCCCCACGGCACCCGCCGACGCATCGTCCGGGCGCTGAAGTCCCTCAAGGGCAAGGACCTCTCAAACCCCTGGAAAAAACACGACAATATCCCGCTGTAGACGAGACGGCGCGACGACCCTCTGATTTGCGAAAGAAGACCATGGACCTCAATTCTGACATCGCGGCGATCGTCACCGGCGGGGCCTCCGGCCTGGGCGAAGCCACCGCGCGGCGGCTGGCGGCCGAGGGCGTCAAGGTCGCGATCTTCGACATGAACCTGGAGCGGGCCCAGGCGGTCGCCGGCGAGATCGGCGGCCTGGCCTGCCGGGTCGACGTCACCTCCGACGCCGAGGTCGCCGCCGGGCTGGCGGTCGCGCGCGGCGCCCACGGCCAGGAGCGGATCCTGGTCAATTGCGCCGGCATCGTCATCGGGGCCAAGACCGTTTCGCGCCGCAAGGCCGACGGCGCCCTGGTTCCCGCCTCGACCGACGACTTCGAGCGGGTGCTGCGGGTCAATCTGGGCGGCACCTTCCGCTGCATCGCCCTGTCGACCGTGGGCATGGCGGCGCTGGATCGCCTGCCGACCGGCGAGCGCGGGGTGGTGATCTCCACCGCCTCGGTGGCGGCCGAGGACGGCCAGGTCGGCCAGGCGGCCTATGCCGCCTCCAAGGCCGGCGTCCTGGGCCTGGCCCTGCCGGTGGCGCGCGACCTGGCCAGCGAGGGCGTGCGGGTCAACACCATCCTGCCGGGCCTGTTCGAGACGCCGATGATGGCCAGCCTGCCAGACGCCGTGCAGCAGAGCCTGGCGGCCAGCGTGCCCTTCCCGGCCCGCCTGGGCGCCGGGGCCGAATACGCCTCGCTCGTCGTCGAGATCTGCCGCAACGCCTATCTCAACGCCGCCGCGATCAGACTCGACGGCGCGATCCGCCTGGCGCCGCGATGATGCGGTCGGAGCCCTCCAAGATGTTCAGCAAACTCCTGATCGCCAACCGTGGCGAGATCGCGGTGCGGGTGATCAAGACCTGCCGTCGGCTGGGTATTCGAACGGCGGTGGTCTATTCGGACGCCGACGCCGACAGCCTGGCCGTGGAGATGGCCGACGAGACGGTGCATATCGGTCCCTCGCCGGCCAATCAGTCCTACCTGGTCGCCGACAAGATCATCGCCGCCT
>NZ_JBIXJO010000009.1:0-108693 GCF_052871235.1 Caulobacter sp. LARHSG274
GCCATGCAACCCGTCTACTCAAACAATGGCGGCACGCCCGTCAGCGTCCTCTCACGCCGAAAATCTCAAGACCCGAGTCAAATCAGCAACATCCCGACCGCTCCACAGCCCCAACCGGACAGCCGTGCCACAAGGGCGGGAATGACGGAGCTTTATTGGGGAAAGGAGACCCCAAATGGACAACCCGCACCTCTCCCCTCGCCCGCGAACGTTCAGAACAACCCCAGCGCCTTGAAGCTGGCCACGCCGTCGCGGCCGACCACCAGGTGGTCGTGGACGTTGATCTTCAGGGCCTTGCCGGCCTCGATGATCTGCTTGGTCATGTCGATGTCGGGGCGCGAGGGGGTGGGATCGCCGGAGGGGTGGTTGTGCAGCAGGATGATGTTGCTGCTTGATAGCTCAAGCGCCCGGCGCATCACCTCGCGCGGATAGACCGGGGCGTGGTCGACGGTGCCGTGGTTCATGATCTCGTCGGCGATCAGCTGGTTCTTCTTGTCGAGGAACAGCACCCGGAACTGCTCGCGCGGCTCGTTGGCCAGGGCGACGCGGACATAGTCCAGCAGGGCGGTCCAGGACGAGATCACCGGCCGCCGGGCGATCTTGTCGCGCCCGGCCCGCAGGGTGGCCTCGTGCAGCAGCTTCAGGTCGAGGGCGGCGCTGTCGCCGACGCCGGGCACGGTCTTCAGCTCCTCGAGGCCGGCGGCGATCACCGCCCCGAACGAGCCGAACCGGGCCAGCAGCGTCTTGGCCAGCGGCTTGACGTCGCCGCGGCTGAAGGTGCGGAACAGGTAGAGCTCCAGCAGCTCATAGTCCGGCAGGGCGACCAGGCCGCCGGTCCGGGCCCGCTCGCGCAGCCGCTCGCGGTGGCCGAGGCGGTGATTGACGGGGGCGGCGTCGGCCAGGCCGGGCGATCGGCCGCCCGGCGGCGCCTGGTCGGCCGTTCGTTCGGCGTTGAACCTCTCGCCCAGTGACTTGCCGCTGACCATCGCCTTCCCGCCTGCGCGAGGCGAGTAGGGCAGATCAATCGCGGGTTGTCGAGGGCTTAGGCCCCGAGGATCGGCGGCTGGAACAGGCCGGCCGGCGAGGCGGTGAAGATCTCGTAGCCGTCCTCGGTGACGCCGATCGAGTGCTCGCACTGGGCCGACAGCGACTTGTCGCGGGTCACCGCCGTCCAGCCGTCGCCTAGCACCTTGACCGCGCTCTTGCCCAGATTGACCATCGGCTCGATGGTGAAGAACATCCCCGGCTTCAGCACCGCGCCCTGGCCGGGCCGGCCGAAGTGCAGGATGTTGGGCGCGTCGTGGAACACCTTGCCCAGGCCGTGGCCGCAGAAGTCGCGGACCACGCTGCAGCGCTGGGCCTCGACATAGGATTGGATGGCGTGGCCGATGTCGCCCAGGGTCGCCCCCGGCTTCACCGCCGCCAGGCCGCGGGCCATGCCCTCATAGGTGACGTCGACCAGCCGGCGGGCCTTGGCCCCGACCTCGCCGACCCCGTACATCCGCGAGGTGTCGCCGTGCCAGCCGTCGACGATCACGGTGACGTCGATATTGACGATGTCGCCCTCGCGCAGGGCCCATTCGCCCGGAATGCCGTGGCAGACCACGTGGTTGCGCGAGATGCAGACGGTCTTGGGATAGCCGCGATAGAACAGGCAGGCCGGCAGGGCCCCGCGGTCGAGGATGAACTCGCGGGCCAGGCGGTCGAGCTCGTCGGACGACACGCCGGGCTGCACGTGGGGGATCAGCATGTCCAGGCACTCGGCCGCCAGCCGGCCGGCCTTGCGCATGCCCTCGAAGTCGGCGGGCTTGTGGATCTTGATCGCGCCGGTGCGGGTCTCGGCTTCGATCTCGGCCGTGTCTTCGAGGGTCATGGTGGTCTGCTCAGGCTGTAACGGCCGGCGCGGCCCGCCTGCGAGGCGGCGCGACCGGCGGATCTCTTCGGGGCTTATGTCGCAACGATAGCACAGAAGTTCAACACGCGCGTCCCGATGGGAGGCCTTTGCGGGGATCGAGCGCGGTCGATGCTCGGCGTCCAGCGCATGAACCCCAGAAAAATCAAAGCTCTAAACTTTCTCGACCAAACTTGTCCTCGGCGCCCGCAGCCCCCGTAGACTTCTGTCATGGCCGGGAGAAGCAAGATGAGCCCCGAAGAACGGATGCGAGGCAGCGACAGCCTGCTGGCGAGGATGCACGCCGAAAACGTGTTGCTGATCGAGGCGACCACGTCTCAGCGCAACGCGGCCGAACAGAACAAGCTGCTCGGCGAGGTCGCCCTGACCGGCCGCCGCGTCAACGCCACCCTGGCGATGGGCCGCAAGTCGCTGGCCGACGTCCAGGCCCAGCGCCGGAAGATCGCGGCCTCGGTCGCCAAGGGCCGCCCCGCCAACGAGAACGACCCCGCCCCCCAAGAGGAGATGGAAATGAATGACGACTCTGGCCGAACCCCCGAACGTTTTGAAGCGCTTCACGCCGAAATCCAGCGAAGACTGGCTGCACTTGCTGCCCGACGGGAAAGTAAAGCAATGGATGGTCGAAACGTTCTGGTCCCTCGTGGTGGACGCGGCGAAGATGCTGCCCCCGGTCCCGGCGGAGCACCAGACTCCCCCGCCTGATCCCTGGACCACCTGGCTGTTCCTGGGCGGCCGCGGCGCGGGCAAGACCTTCGCCGGGGCGGCCTGGATCGCCGACCAGGCCACGCGCCACGGCCATCTGGCCCTGGTCGGTCCCACCTTCCACGACGTGCGCGAGGTGATGATCGAGGGGCCTTCGGGCCTCAAGAGCCTGTACCTGCCCGGCGACCGGCCGCACTGGCAGCCCAGCCGCCGGCGGCTGGTGTTCGGGACCGGCGCCGTGGCCCAGGTGTTCTCGGCCGAGGACCCCGACTCCCTGCGCGGCCCGCAGTTCCACGCCGCCTGGGCCGACGAGTTCTGCGCCTGGCCCAAGCCGGCCGAGACCCTGGCCATGCTGCGGTTCGGCCTGCGGCTGGGCCAGGATCCGCGGCTGATGGTCACCACCACCCCGCGGCCGATCCGGGCCCTGCGGACCCTGGTCGCCGAGGCCGGCACCGTGGTCAGCCGGGCGGCGACGGCGGCCAACGAAACCAACCTCGCCCCGGCCTTCCTGGCCACCCTGCAGAGCCTGTACGGCGGCACCCGCCTGGCCGCCCAGGAGCTGGACGGGCTGATCGTCGAGGGCGAGGGCGGGCTGTTCCGGGCCGAGGACCTGGCCCGCTGCCGGGGCGCGCCGCCGGCCGCCTTCGAGCGGGTGGTGGTCGCCGTCGACCCGCCGGCCACGGCCACGGGCGACGCCTGCGGCATCGTCGTCTGCGGCCGGGCCGGCGAGCGGGCCTTCGTGCTGGCCGACCGCACCGCCCGCGGCCTGTCGCCCAACGCCTGGGCCCGGCGGGCGGTCGAGGCGGCGGTGCTGTGGCGGGCCGACGCCCTGGTCGCCGAGGCCAACCAGGGCGGCGACATGGTCCGCTCGGTCCTGGCCCAGGCCGACCCGCCCTGCGGCGTCAAGCTGGTGCGGGCCTCGCTGGGCAAGCGGGCCCGGGCCGAGCCGGTGGCCGCCCTCTACGAACAGGGCCGGGTGGTCCACTGCGGGGCCTTCGCGGCCCTGGAGGAGGAGCTGATGGCCCTGGGCTCGGGCGACCTCGACCACAGCCCCGACCGCGCCGACGCCCTGGTCTGGGCGCTCACCGACCTGATGCTGGGCGCGGGCCGCCGGCCGCGGCTGAGCGTGCTGTGAGGGGTCCGGCGGGGCGCCGGCGGTTCGCTGGATATGAGGGCCGGACCCGTCGGCTTGAGCCGGGTTCGGCCCCTCGTGAGACAGGGCGGCGCCCAAATCCGTGTTCGGGATGTCGGCGTCAGCGTCGCTCGGGCGTCCTTAGGAGCATCAAGACCACGGGAGATAAAAGTGTCCGCATCAGTGCTCTTCATGTCCATGTCGCTGGACGGCTATATCGCGGGGCCCAACGATGACGTGGGCAATCCCGGCGGCGACGACTTCATGCGGCTGCACGACTGGTACGGGGATTTTTCCCGACCGACCGGGCCGGTCGGACAGCTTTGGGACGAATGGAACGGGCCAGGCGCCATTCTGGCGGGTCGGCGAACCGTGGAGCAGGTCGATCACTGGGGCGGCGACAATCAGGGCGTCCCGATCTTCGTCCCCAGCCACAGGCCGCCCGGGCCGTCGGTCGCGAACTATCCGCTGGTCAACTATGTGAGCGACGGGATCGCCTGCGCCATGGCGCAGGCCAAGGCCGCCGCCGGGGACCGGGACGTCTTGATGCTGGGCGCCTATACGGCGCAACGGGCGCTGGAAGCCGACGTGCTCGACGAACTGCAAATCCACCAGATCCCAGTCCTGTTCGGACGGGGCCGCCGACTGTTCGACGTCTTGCCGTCGCGCGTCGAGCTGGAGATCGTTCGGGTGATCGATACGCCCGAGGCCACGCACCTCCGCTACCGCGTCCGCCGCTGAGCCCGCCGTCACGCGTTTGGGGTCGCCGGCGTCAAGGCGCGGAGGGGCCTCGGGCTGGGAGAAGGCCCAGGTGGAGACCGGTCCGGCGGGTATCCCCCTAATCCTCCCTTCTCAGAGTCAGAGAAGGGAGGAAAGCGGCTCCTAGGCGGAAGCCGCCTGTTGCCCGAGTTGGCGCAGTCTTCGCACCGTCGCGTCCAGCAGTTCGGCCAGATCGCAGGGTTCGCCATCCTCAAGCCTGTGGCGCATCATCGAGAGCGGTGAACAGCCTAGGGCCCGGTCCCGAACAACGATCGCGACCTCATCGCCAAACTCGTCGTCGAGCATCATCGCCCAGCAAAGCCATGTCTGCTCAAGGAGGAGGTTTCCAAAGGCATAGCCAAGCGCCTCGGTCGCGGCGTGGGGGCGGGTCAGGTCGGGCAATAGCGCGTCGTAGAGCGCTTGCACATCCACAAGATCCGGAAAGCCGTCCGATCCCGCGAGATGGCCGGCCAGGGCGACCCCTGCGGAAATGCTTTCGCGTTCGGAGTCGGACAAAGATCGGTAAATGCCCATAGCTGGACCTTTTGTGACGCCGCTCTGGTGTCGAAGAGGGGTGGAGAAGCGGACGTATCAGGAGACCCAAAGGGCCAACCAAGCGGCGACCTCCCAAACGCCGCCGGGGTCACGCCGTAAAAGCCAGAGGAACCCGCCTCCCGCCAGAGGGCCAGAACCGCCGCCGACATAGGTCAGCGCTTCCGTCCCGTCCGGTGAAAGCACCGGCACGCTCACTGTCATGGAACGGTATGCATACAGGCCGGTTCGTCGATCGACCCTGTCGGCGCCGGGAGGCGCCTGCAGATGCACGCCGCGAGCGGCCGCATCTTGTCGAACGACGTCGCAACGACTGACGCTGAACAACTGAGCCGTCACGAATGCATTGATGGTGGCAGCCGCCGGCGGCGTAGGTCGCGTCGATGACACCTCGCCGCTCGGCGCGACCGCGAACCATCGCGGCGGTTCGACCTCCTCGCCTTCGACCGGAGGGTTTACCCGTTGAAGATCATAGCCGTCCGATCCGACCCATAGCTTGATCTGGCCGGAGTCCACCCGATCATTCAGCACCGTTCGGGCGGCCGTCGCGCCACCCATCATTTTCTCAAATGCGACCTCAGCCGCCGAACAGGCCTCGTCTTGTGCGGAAGTGCTCCCGGCCGCCGCATTGGAGCTCGCGCCGAGAAGAAGGCCGCTAGCGACGAGGCTGCAAAGAATCCGGCTCATGAGTGAAACTACACTCGTAATTGGAGGGCCGCCACCCCTCGCCCCGTTGTCCGCAACGGGTCAGGTCTAATTACGGTGACAGTGCACTAATTAAGCCGGATCAGGCCGATCGCTCAGTCGCGTGGCCCCTGGAGGCGCAAGTCGAAGCGCGAATTAGATGCACTGTCACCGTAATACTATGCAAGGCGAATGAAGACGTTCGTCGTCAGTCGTTCCGGGCATCCCAGGTCGGTGAAGTGATCTGGAGGAATCATTCCCGAGTGAAGAGCATTGCTTGGATAGACGGCAATTCTGCCACTATGCCCGGTAATGGCGGCGGTCATTTCATAGTCGTCGTTTGATCCGCAAATATAACTTTCGCGAGCCCCAAGATGCTTTATCGAGGCCAGATAGTCGTCGAGCCTGTCTTCGGTCACTCGCTCCAGTCCCGTGGCCCGATGGCGGTAGAGGGCGGTGCCCAGGGTGGGGGTCAGGTAGTGCAAGATGGCGATCATCTTGCCGCTGGCGTCATCAAAATGCGGGTGGCTCTGAAACCTCGTGAGTTTTTCGGGGCGCGTCGTGACCCTTGAAAAGGATGCCGATGTGGCCCCCAAAATGTCCGCGTCGAAGGCGTCGCTGATCATGGGCGCCAAGGTGTCCAGCATGGGACCGATGTAATCAGCCATCAGGCTGTCGCCCGGCGTGATGAAATGGCGCTCACCCGGGTATGGGCCTGTCGCTTGCGGATAGGGAGCCAGCGCGCGCGCGCGACTGACGATCGCATCGAGGTCGACGACATAGTTGTCGACAATCAGGACCGGCACTTTTTCGTGCCCGACATGGAGCAGGTGTGGTTCGATTGTCGTCCGCCTTTCCTGCACGTTCCAGTTCGATGGCGGCCATCAAGACTTATTCTCTGAAAGTCCGCAACGGCTCGGGATTGCGGTGGGGATTGCGGTGACAGTGCACGAATTGGACCGGCTCAAGCCGAGGCCTTCCCCCTGCCCCACCGGTCCCAGGCCCGCCAGCCCAGCAGCGCCGCGAGGATCGCCCCATAGACCAGCGGCGGCCGGTGGTCGGCCTTGACCAGCAGGTAGTAGTGGACCACGCCCAGCGGGACGATCAGGTAGATCAGGTTGTGGATCTGCTGCCAGGTCCGCCGGCCCAGCCGGCGGATCATGCCGTTGGTCGAGGTCACGGCCAGCGGGACCAGCAGGGCGAAGCCCAGCATGCCCAGGGTGATGAACGGCCGCTTGAGGATGTCCTTGGCCAGCTGGTTCCAGTCGAAGAACAGGTCGACGCCGATATAGGTCAGCAGGTGCAGGGCGATGTAGCTGAAGGCGAACAGGCCGACCGTGCGCCGGAAGCGGACCAGGCGCGGCTGCTTGAAGATCCGCGCCGCCGGGGTGATCGCCAGCCCGACCAGCAGCAGCCTCAGGCCCCAGACGCCGATCTGGCGGATCAGGGCCTCGATCGGATTGGCCCCCAGGTCGCCGCTGAACCCGCGCCAGGCCAGCCAGACCAGCGGCGCGAAACAGGCCAGCCAGACGCCGGCATAGACCAGGTTGTCCTGCGTCTTGCTGGGCCGCTTGCGGACCAGCCGCTTGACCGTGGCGTCCATCAGAAGTTGGTCCGCAGGTCCATGCCGCGATAGAGGTCGGCGACATACTGGCCATAGCCGTTGAACGGCAGGGTTTCGCGGCGGCGGAACTCGCCGATGCGGCGCTCGGTGGCCTGCGACCAGCGCGGGTGGTCGACGGCCGGATTGACGTTGGAATAGAAGCCGTATTCGCGCGGGGCCGACAGGTTCCAGGCCGTGGCCGGCTGCTTTTCGACCAGGCTGATCCGCACGATCGACTTGGCGCCCTTGAAGCCGTACTTCCACGGCACGACCAGCCGCAGCGGCGCGCCGTTCTGGTTGGGCAGGACGTCGCCATAGAGGCCGACGGCCAGGATGGTCAGGGGGTGGACCGCCTCGTCGATGCGCAGGCCCTCGCGATAGGGCCATTGCAGCACGTCCCAGCGCTGGCCGGGCATCTCGGACGGCCGCTTCAGGGTCTCGAAGGCGACGTACTTGGCCTTGGCGGTCGGCTGGACCGCGGCGATCAGGTCCTTGAGCGGAAAGCCCACCCACGGGATGACCATCGACCAGCCCTCGACGCAGCGCATGCGGTAGATGCGCTCCTCCAGCTTGTTGGCCTTGATCAGGTCGTCGATGGCCAGGGTCATCGGCTTTTCGCATTCGCCGTCCACCCGCACCGTCCACGGCCGGGTCTTCAGGCCGCCGGCGTGCTCGGCCGGATCGGCCTTGTCGGTGCCGAATTCGTAGAAATTGTTGTAGCCGGTGACGTCCTTCTTCGGCGTCGGCGGCTCGGTGGTCGAAAAGCCCTTGCTGAAGCTCAACGCCGCCTGCGCCCCGCCCGCCAGCCCGGCCAGGCCCAGCCCCGCCGCCGCGCCCAGGAACTGCCGCCGGCGCAGATAGAGGCCATGGTCGGTGACGTCGTTGTCGGTCAGGTCGGGGGCGTGGCGGATCAGCATGGCGGCGACTCCAGGGCTACCCTGGAGGATACGCGGCGGCGGCGCGATTGGTTACAGGGGAAAAGTGGCCGTCGCACAGCACGACTCCCTTCCCCCTTGATGGGGGAAAGGCCGGGGATGGGGGTGACTGCTGAGCCGGCGGCGCGAGGAACGCTTCGCGTTCACCCCCATCCGACCCCTTCGGGGCCACCTTCCCCCATCAAGGGGGAAGGAAAATCAGCCCCGCACCACCGCCTCGAACGCCTGCCGGGCCTCCTTCTTGGCCCTCGTCAGCTTGGCCTTCAGGGCGCGGAACTCGCGCACGCCGCCGGCCCGGGCCAGCAGGGCGCGGAAGGCCTTGGGTTCGGTGTCGGGGTCGTGGCCGTCCTCCAGCGCCACCTTCAGCAGCTGCGACAGGTCCTGCTCCAGCCGCCAGGCCGCCTCCAGGGCGGTCAGGGCGGCCTTGTCGCCCAGGCCCGCGGCCTTCAGGGCGGCCAGGGCCTCGCCGGTGTTCTGGGCCAGGGGACCGCCGTCGGCCGCGTGGGCCAGCTGCAGGAACTGGGCGGCGAACTCGATGTCGACCAGGCCGCCGGGCGTCAGCTTGAGGTCCCAGTCGCCCTTGCCGGGCCGTTCGCGCTCCATCAGCGCCCGCATCTCCAGCACCTCGGCGGCGGTGCGCCCTGGATCGCGCGGCCGGCGCAGGGCGGCGGCGATCGCCGCCTCGGCCCGGGCCTGGAAGGCCGGCGAGGTCGCCCAGACCACCCGGGCCCGGGTCAGGGCCTGCAGCTCCCAGATCTCGGCCTCGCGGTCGTAATAGTCCTCGAAGGCCGCGAAGCTGACCGCCACCGGGCCCTTGGTGCCCGAGGGCCGTAGCTTCAGGTCGACCTCGTACAGCGTCCCCTCGCCGGTCGGGGCCGACAGGGCCGAGGTCAGGCGCTGGGTGAAGCGGGCGTAGAAGCTGTCGGCGCTCCAGCCCTTGAGTTCCGAGGCCGCCTCCGGGGCGTCGGCGGCGTAGAGGGTCATCAGGTCGAGGTCCGAGCGGGCGGTCATCTCGCGCGAGCCGGCCTTGCCCAGGGCGACCACCGCCACCTGGCCCGGGAAGCTTCCGCCCAGCCGGGCGACCTCGGCCAGGGCGACCGGGGCCAGGCCGCCGACGATCAGGTCGGCCAGGTCGGCGAAAGCCGCGCCGGCGTCGCGGGCCCCGGCCGTGCCGCTGATCACCCGCACGCCGATGCGGAAAGACTGGTCGCGGAACAGCCGCCGGGCCGCGTCCATGGCCGGCTCGAACGCCTCGACGCCCCAGGGCGGGTCACGCGGCATCTCGATCGGCCCGAAGAAGGCGGGGTCGAGCAGGGCGTCCAGGGCCGTCGGCCGCCGGGCCAGGGTGGCGGCCAGGCGCGGGGCGAAGGCCATGACCTCGACGATCAGCTCGAACAGGCGCGGCTGGGCCAGGAACAGCGACTGGATCTGCACGCCGGAACTGAGCGAGGAGAAGAAGTCGCTGAAGCGGTTGAAGGCGTCCTCGGGCGCGCCGGTGGCGTAGGCGGCGTCCAGCAGCCGCGGGGCCAGGCGGGTGAACAGCTCGCGGCCGCGCTCGGTGCGGGTGGCGGCGATGTGGCCGTGGTGCCAGCCGCGGATGGCGGCGGCGACCCGCTCGGGGTGGGAAAAGCCCATGCGCCGCAGGGTGGCCAGGGTCTCCGGATCGTCCTCGACGCCGGTGAAGACCAGGCTGCCGAACCGCGAGGACAGCGCCTCCTCGCCCTTGAACAGCGCGCCGTAGCGGCGGTTGACGCCCTTCAGCAGGTGGCCGACCACGGCGTCGAAGCCGCGCAGAGCCCCGTGCCCCCACAGGGCCGCCACCCGCCTGCGGTCGGCGTCGGACTCCGGAAGCTTGTGGGTCTGGTCGTCGGCGATCATCTGGGCCCGGTGCTCCAGGGCCCGCAGGTCGCCATAGGCCTTGGCCAGATAGGCGCGATCCTCGGGCGAGACATGGCCGGCGGCGGCCAGGGCGGCCAGGGCGTCGAGGGTGCGCGGCGAGCGCAGGTCCGGGTGGCGGCCGCCGAGGATCAGCTGCTGGGTCTGGACGAAGAACTCGATCTCGCGGATGCCGCCGCGGCCCAGCTTGAGGTCGGCGCCCTTGGCGGTCAGGCGCTCGTCGACCTTGTAGGCGTGGATCTGGCGCTTGATCGAGTGGATGTCGGCGATGGCCGCGAAGTCGAGGTTGCGCCGCCAGATGAACGGCTGCAGGTCGTCGAGGAAGGCCTGGCCGCGGGCCAGGTCGCCGGCCGCGATCCGCGCCTTGATGTGGGCCGCCCGCTCCCAGTTCTGGCCGACGCTCTCGTAGTAGTCGAGCGCCGCGTCGACCGGCATGGCCGGCGGGGTCGAGGCCGGGTCCGGGCGCAGGCGCAGGTCGATGCGGAATACGTAGCCGTCGGCCGTGCGCTCGGCCAGCAGCCGGCCCAGGTGGTTGGCGATGCGCACCGCCACCCCCTGCGGCTCGACGCCCGAGGCCACGGGCAGCGCCTCGGGCGCGTAGAAGATCGAGAAATCGATGTCGCTGGAATAGTTGAGCTCGAAGGCCCCGTGCTTGCCCATGGCCACGCAGAACAGGCCAGGCAGCGGGCCGTCGGGCCCCTCCCCCACCTGGCGCAGGGCCCCGCGCGCCGTCTCCAGCCGCGCCGCCTGGGCCAGGCTGGCCTCCAGGGCCGCGTCGGCGAAGCGGGTCAGGGCCCCGGTCACCGCGTCCAGCTCCCAGACCCCGCCCAGGTCGCACAGGGCGGTCAGCAGGTGCAGGTCGGCCTTCAGCTCGCGCAGGGCCTTGCGGGCGGTCTCAAAGTCGGGCTCGGCGGCCACGGCCGCGGCGGCGGCCAGGATCTCGCCCAGTCGCACGTCGGGATCGGCGGCCAGGATCAGCGGCAGCCGCCGCCCGTCGCGCCGGGCCAGGCCGGCCAGGTAGGGCGAGGCGGCGAACACCGGCGCCAGGGCCGGCCAGGCGGCCTCGACCGCCGCCATCGCCTCGCCGGCCTTGCGGGCGATCGCCTCATGGGCCCGCTCGGCGGCCTTGGGATCGACCACGGGGCCGCAGGGGGTGAGGCGTTCGAGCAGGCGAGTCATGCCGGCACTGTGGCGCGGGCGGACGGTCAAAAAAAGGGTTGCCTGCCGCCGCGTCGCCGGCTCAACCTGAGATAAGCTTCCGAAGACGGACATGTCTTCGGCGATGGGGATCGGGGGGAATCGAATGAAGGCGATCGCGCGCGGGCTGATGATCCTGCTGCTGGCAGTCCTGGCCCAGCCGGCTTCGGCCGCCGACCGCTGGCTGAAGGCCACGACCCAGCACTTCAACGTCTATGGCGCGTCGAGCGAAACCGAGCTTCGCGCCGCGGCGTCCGACCTCGAGCGCTACCACCGGCTGCTGGCCGGCGTCATGCCTGTGGACGGCCAGGCGGCGGCCAGCCGGCTGGACATCTATCTGGTCGGCGAGCGCGACGACCTGCAGAAGGTCGAACCGGGGCTGGACCGCGACGTCGCCGGCTTCTACCGCGCCGGCCCCGGCGGCCGGGCGGCCTTCGTCACCTGGAACGGCCGCGACCGCGACCAGGCCCGTCACATCCTGCAGCACGAATACGCCCACCACTTCATGCGCCAGAACTTCACCTGGGCCTATCCGGTGTGGTTCACGGAAGGCTTCGCCGAGTACTTCGCGACCGCCGAGGTGCGGGGCGACGCGATCCAGCTGGGCGGCGCGGCCGACATCCGCGCCCAGGCCTTGGAGCGGCAGCCCTGGATCTCGATGGACGCCCTGCTCGACGCCCGCCAGAGCGGATCGCGCGGGGCCATGGTCTACGCCCAGGGCTGGCTGCTGACCCATTATCTGCTGCGCGATCCCGAGCGGGCCGGGCAGTTGCAGGCCTATTTCGCCGCCCTGCGCGGCGGCCAGGCCGAGCCCGCCGCCTTCGCCGCCGCCTTCAAGACCGACAAGGCCGCCCTGCAGCGGCAGCTGACCACCTACGCCAAGTCGGGCATGACCTACACGGTGATCCCGATCAGGCCGCTGGCCGCCGCGGAGATCACGGTGACGCCGCTGCCGCCGTCGGCCGACGACCTGCTGCTCGACTCGCTGCGCCTGATGCGCGGCCGGCGCGGCGAGACCGACGCCCAGGCCGCCGACATCCTGGCGGCGATCGACAGGAAGGCCGCCCGCTATCCCGGCGACCCGCTGGCGGTCCGCACCCTGGCCCACGCCCAGCAGGTGTTCGGCGACCCCGCCGCGGCGGTCGCGACGCTGAAGGGCGCGCAGATCCAGGACGATCCCTATGGCCAGTACCTGCTGGGCGTGTCGTGGCTGTCGGTCGGCCGGCGCGACCCGGCCCGCCAGGCCGAGGCCGCGGCCGAGGGCAAGAAGGCGTTCGCCCGGGCCCTGAAGCAGGATCCGACCTTCTATCCCGCCCTCTACCGCTACGCCCGCACCCTGCCGGCCGGAAGCGACGCCGTGCTCGACGCGCTGGTCCAGGCGCACCTGCTGGCCCCTCAGGTCGAGGAGATCCGCATCGACGCGGTGATCGCCCTGCTGCGCAAGGGCGAGTACGACACCGCCGGCGCCCTGATCGCGCCCCTGGCCCAATCCCCGCACCTGAACCTCAATGTCGCCGCCGCCCAGGTGCTGCGCGACAAGGCCGCCGCCCGCCAGGCGCCGGCCAGCGACCAGGCCCTGGTCGCCGAGGCCCGGGCCCGACTGGCGGCCCTGGCCGCGGACGGCAAGTCCTAGAGCAAGCCGCGCGATGTTGGAATCGCTTAGCTTGCTCTAGATTTTTGTTTTCGCATCGCTTTTGCGGAAAACCGCCGGCCACTTTTCCGCGCGATGCTCTAGCCGACCGACCGCCGGACCAAGCCCGCTGAAGCTTGCTCGTCTTCGACCGCTTGACAGCCGATGTTACAGGCGTAATCGTTACGGTTCGACGAGGCGAAGCGCATGAACATCACCCAGGCCGAGAGCCGCATCATGGACGCGCTCTGGTCGCGCCACCCGCTGACGGTGGACGAGATCATGGCCGAGGTCGCCCCGTCGCAAGGCTGGGGCGAGGCCACGGTCAAGACGCTGATCAACCGGCTGCTGAAGCGCAAGGCGATCCGCTCGGACCGCATCGAGGGCCGGGCCCGCTACGCGCCGATCATCCAGCGCGCCGACTATGTGCAGGCCGAGAGCCAGAGCCTGCTGAACCGCCTGTTCGACGGCCAGCTGACGCCGCTGGTGGCCCATTTCGCCCAGCACCGGGCGCTGTCGGCCGACGAAATCAAGCAACTGAAGACCCTGATCGCGGACCTCGACGATGGTGGCTGAACTCCTGGCCATGACTCTGCTGCGGGCCCAGGCCGCCGCGGCGGCGGCGGTTCTGCTGGTGCTGCTGCTGCGCGGACCGGCCCGGCGGCTGATCGGACCGCGCCTGGCCTATCGCCTGTGGGCCCTGACGCCGGTCGCGGCGATCGCCACGGTCTTTCCCAGCCTGTCCGAGACCCTGGGTTCGGGCCAACCGCCGACCCTGATGGGCGAGGAGCACGCCGTCGCCCTGCTGGCCGCCTGGCTGGTCGGCGCGGTCGCCCTGGCTACGGCCATCCTGCTGCAGGAGCGGGCCTTCCGGGCCCGGGCCGAGGCCAGACGGGCCGGCCCGGCGGTGATGGGCGTTTTCTGGCCGCGGATCGTGCTGCCCGCCGACTTCGCCACCCGCTTCGACGCCGAGGCGCGGCGGATGATCGACCTGCACGAGCGCACCCACATCAAGCGCGGCGACCCGATCGCCAACCTGGCCATCGCCGGCGTCCAGGTGCTGGGCTGGTGCAATCCGCTGATCCACCTGGGGGCCCTGTGCGCCCGGCTGGACCAGGAGATGGCCTGCGACGCCACGGTGCTGGGCCTGCGGCCCGAGTTGCGCCGCACCTACGCCCTGGCGTTGGTCGAGGCCCATACCCTGCGCCAGGGCTCGCCCCTGGCCTGCTTCTGGGCCGCCCATCCGCTGCTGCTTCGGGTCAAGCTGCTAGCCCGGCCCGAACCCAGCCCGCGGCGCCAGGCGGTCGGCGCGGCCGCCATCGTGCTGCTGGCCCTGGTCACCGCCGGCGGCGTCTGGACCGTCACCCCGCGCGGCCCGCTGCCGCCGCATGACGTCTCCTGGCCCGGCCGCCCGATCGCCGAGGCCCCGGTCGACGGCATCAACCTGCCCACCATCCACCGCCGCTGACTTTCGCGACGTTCCGCCGTCGAAGCCCATGGCTTGACGCTTGAGATTACATCTGTAACTTTCATAGACTACAGATGTAATTTACACAGGGACCGCGCATGACCTTCGTCCTCCAGTTGCCGTTCTCAAGCGGCCGCAGGACCCGGCGCAAGGCCGTCGCGGTCCGCCTGTTCGACCTGATGGTCATGGCCCTGATCGCCCTCGGCGCCGCCCTGACGGTGGTCTATGTCGTGCAGTACGAGCTGAAGGTGGAGCCCAAGCGGCCGGCCCAGGGCGCGGCGCTGGCCAAGGCCAAAGTGATGGGCCGGGTGCGCTGGGCCATGGTCGAGCCGCGCCTGGTCGCCCGGCTGAAGCAGCCGCACGCCCTGGAGCTGGGCCGGGTCTGGGCCACCCGCGAGGGCCGGGTCTGCGGCCTGGTCCACGGTTGGGGCAGCTTCGGCGGCCTGACCGCCATGACCCGCTTCTACACGGTCGGCGACGAACCGGTGTTCAAGCAGGACGGCGGCGGCGACTTCGACTACCAATGGTGGCAGTGCAAGCGCGACCACTATGTGATCATCCGCGAGGGCTCCGAGGAGACCGGCTTCTGCGCCACCAAGCTGGGGCAAGAGCGCTGCTACACGGTGATCGTCGGCGCACGGACCTATTAGACCCACGGCCTTCGATTTCGACCGTTTTCATCCCCAACGCCGTCATCCCGGGCCTCGTGCCCGGGACCCATGGTTCAGCTGACAGCGAAGCGCAATGGCGCGCCAGCGCGCCACCCTCCTGCACCTGCGGCGGACAAATGGGTCCCGGGCACGAGGCCCGGGATGACGGAAAAGGGGGAAACGACAGGCCGAACTCAAGGGCGCTTGGCGGCGCGTCCCGTCCGACCCAGACCGGCTAGAAACGCACCGACCTCGTCGACCGCAACGGCCGCAACCCGGCCCCGCCGGGCGTCCCGCCTCGACGACCTGACGCAAGCGCTCGATCTTCAGATCGTCCTCACGCCGGCGCTGCACCACGAGCGGCAAGCCTTCGCGGACGACGTTCTTTGTCACCAAGGCAGCGTTCTCCAACCTCCGAAATTATCGACAGTTGGCGATCTTTGACAAGTCATTCGACCCGCGGCAGGACCAGGGCCACGCGCAGGCCGGGGCCGGAGCCGTTGTATTCGCCCGGCCCCTCGGCCAGTTCCAGCCGGCCGCCGTGCGAGGCGGCCACGGCCTGGACCAGCGACAGGCCCAGGCCCGCGCCGGGCTCGCTGCGGCTGTTCTCCAGCCGCACGAAACGCTGGATCACCCGGGCGCGGTCCTCGTCGGGCACGCCGGGCCCGGTGTCGGTGACCGAGAATTCCAGTTCGCCGGACGAGCGCCGCCGAGCCCGCAGCATCACCGCCCCGCCGCTGGGGGTATATTTGATCGCGTTGTCGAGGATGTTGGCCAGGGCCTGGGCGATGAACTCGCGGTTGCCGCGGATGTTCAGGGCGGGGGTGATCTCGGCCTTGAAGTCCAGGCCCTTGTCCTCGCAGCCGGCCTCGTAGAGCTCGGCCATGTCGGAGGCCAACTCGCTGGAGTCGAAGACCTTCTGGTCGGGCGCCTCGCCGGCCGCCTGCAGGCGGGCGATGGCCAGCACGGCGTTGAAGGTCTTGAGCACGCCGTCGGCGTCGATCAGCGCCGTCTCCAGGGCGGCGGTCGGGTCGCCCTTGCCGTTCTCGGCGTCGATCAGCGCCACCTCCATGCGGGCCCGCAGCCGGGTCAGCGGCGAGCGCAGGTCGTGGGCGATGGCGTCGCCGGCGTGGCGCAGGCCGCCCATCAGCCGCTCCAGGCGGTCGAGCATGTCGTTGAGGCCGACGGCCAGCTCGTCATATTCGTCGCGGGCTCCGCGCACCTGGGCGCGGGCGTGCAGGTCGCCGGCCCGCACCGCGTTCACCAGGTCGACCAGGCCCTGCATGCTGCGCGAGACGTTGCGGCTGATCAGCAGCCCCCCGGCCAAACCGAGAATGATCACCAGCACCGCCGCGCCCCACATGGCGCTGACGATCTTCAGCACATAGGCTTCGGACTCCTGGACGTCGGCCCCGACGAACAGCGCCTCGCCGCCGGCCAGGCGCTCCTGCACGCCGCGGGCAGAGCGTTTGACCTCGGCCCCGTCGATGTCGGTCTCGGTGAGCTTGAAGGTCTCCCAGGTCGGCCCCTGGCCTTCGAAGTCGTCGATCGGCGACTCCTCGATCGAGCCGGAGATCCGCTTGCCGTTCTTGTCGAGCAGCAGGTAGAGGAAAGGCCGCTCGCCGGTGGCCCGCTCGACGATGGTCTGGTTCAGGGCGTTGACCCCGCCCACCCGGTAGGCGGCCTCCAGGCTCTCCATCTCGCGGGTGATCTCGGCGTCGGCCCGGCGGTTCACCTCGCCGGCGGTGGCGATGTAGATGTAGCCGAGGAACGCGCTGGCGGCGGCCGCGAACAGGGCCAGGAACAGCAGGGTCAGCCGGAACGGCGTCGATCGGATCAGGCGCGGCAGGCGCATGGGCTAGCTCTTCTTGCCCATCAGGGCGGCGATGTCTCGGCGGCTGTCGAGGATGCGGAGGACGAGAATGCCGTCGCCATCCGAAAGCGGCTCGTAGATAATCAGCCACGGCGCAACACTGAAACTATGGGGATCGCCCCGTAGGTCTCGACGACGAGGACCAAGACGCGGGCGTTTCGCCAAACGCAGCATGGCCATGTCAAGGCGGACGAGAACCGTGTCCGCGCGAGCCTCGCCGCTGTCCTGAGCAATCCACGCGTATATACGGTTGAAGTCCGCCTGGGCTTCGCGGGACTTTACGACCTTGGGCGCGCTCATTCAGTCCTGGCGGTTCTTTCTGAACTCCCGTTTCGCCTCCGCGAGCATCTTCTCAAAATCCCAGGGCTCGGAAAGCCCCGCGGCATGTTCGCGCCGAGCCTGATCGAGCGACTCGTTGATCGCATCGCGATTGCGCACGATCCAGGCGTCCATCTCGGCCTCGGAAAGCTCCGGGCCGAAGTGGTCGTCATCAGGAACGGGCTGGGTCAGCTTGTTCATGCCGCTAGCCTATCACAGGCTCCGAACGCCGCCTACGGATCGAGCCGGTAGCCGGCCCCGCGCACGGTCTGCAGCATGGGTCGGTCGAAGCCCTTGTCGATCTTCGAGCGCAGGCGCGAGATGTGGACGTCGATGACGTTGGTCTGCGGATCGAAGTGGTATTCCCACACCTTCTCCAGCAGCATGGTGCGGGTCACCGACTGGCCGGCGTGGCGCATCATGAATTCCAGCAGTTGGAACTCGCGCGGCTGGAGATCGATCTCCTTGCCCTGGCGATGGACGGTGCGGTTGATCAGGTTCATCTCAAGCTCGCCCACCTTGAGGGTGGTCGCGACGGCCCCGGTCTCGCGGCGGCGGGACAGGGCGTCGACCCGGGCCATCAGCTCGGCGAAGGCGTAGGGCTTGACCAGATAGTCGTCGGCCCCGGCCCGCAGGCCGGTGACGCGGTCGTTGATCTCGCCCAGGGCCGACAGGAACAGCACCGGCGTCTGGTCGCCCTCGCGGCGCAGGGTCTCGACCACCTCGACGCCGTTCTTCTTGGGCATCATCCGGTCGACGATCAGCACGTCGAAGCCGCCCTTGCCGGCCTCGGTCAGGCCCGCCTCGCCGTCGGGGGCGTGGACGCACTGGTAGCCCGCCTCGGTCAGGCCGTGGCTCATCGCCCCGGCCGCCTCGAGATCGTCCTCGATGATCAGGATACGCATCACCAGCCCCCAAAGCAGGAAGGGGCGTCATCGCACGAATCGATGACGCCCCAGTCGTGTTGTCGTCACGTCCACCCATGGTGGCGCGATCCGCGCTCTGGCGAAAGCCCCCTTGCGAAGGCCTCCGTGATCGTCGCCCTAGAGCAAGCCGCGCGATGTTTGAAACGCCCAGCTTGCTCTAGTTTTTTGCTTTCGCATCGCTTTTGCGGAAAACCGGTGGCCACTTTTCCGCGCGATGCTTACGGCGCGATCTTCAGCGGCACGATGGTCGGCCGGCCGCCGCGGACGATCCGCAGGTTGACGCTGGGCCGCTGCAGCTTCTTGGCCGCCTCGACCGCCGTGGCGACCTGGGCGGCGTTGGTGACCGGCTCGCCATTGATGCTGGTCAGGACGTCGCCCTTGCGCAGGCCCTTCTCGCCGGCGTCGGAATTGGCTTTGACGCTGTCGATCAGCACGCCGCGCACGGCCGGATCGATGCTGTAGGTGCGACGGGCCGTGTCGTCGATCGGCGACAGGGTCATGCCCAGGGCGATCGACGTCTGGACCTGCGGCTTGGCCGGAGCCTCGGCGCCGTCGTCCTGGTTGTCGTCGTCGTTGAGCGCCAGTTCCTTTTCGGCCGGACGCACGCCCGAGCGGATTTCGATCGTGCGCGGCTTGCCGCCGCGCAGCACCGACAGCTTCAGGGTGTCGCCCGGACGGCCCTTGGCCACTTCGCGGGTCAGTTCCGAGCCGTTCTTGATCTCCACGCCGTTGACGGCGGTGATCACGTCCTCGGGCAGCAGGCCGCCCTTCTGGGCCGGACCGCCGGCCACTAGGTCGGCGACGATCGCGCCCTTGACGTCGCCCAGGCCCTGCGCCTCGGCCATCTCCTTGGTGAAGGGCTGGATCTGGGCGCCGATATAGCCGCGCACCACCTTGCCGCCGCTGATCAGCTGCTTGGCGGTGGCCTCGGCCACGTCGGCGGGGATGGCGAAGCCGATGCCCACCGAGCCGCCGGTCGGCGAGAAGATCGCGGTGTTGACCCCGATCACCCGGCCGTAGATGTCGAACGACGGGCCGCCGGAGTTGCCACGGTTGATCGGCGCGTCGATCTGGATGTAGTCGACGAAGGTCGAGGAGCTGTCGCCCAGGTCGCGGTTATAGGCCGAGATGATGCCCGCCGTGGCGGTGCCGCCCAGGCCGAACGGGTTGCCGATGGTGATCACCCAGTCGCCGACCCGCGGCTTGGCCTGGTTCTCGAAATTGACGAACGGGAAGGCCGCGCCCTTGGCCTTGGGGTCGACCACCTTGAGCACGGCCAGGTCGGTGCCCTCGTCGCGGCCGACGATCGTCGCCTTCAGCTCGCGACCGTCCTTGAGCACGACATTGATGCCGTCGTCGTCGGCGTCGGCGACCACGTGGTTGTTGGTGACCAGGTAGCCGTCGGCCGAGATGAAGAAGCCCGAGCCCGAGGACTGCTGCTTCGGGCCGGGGGCCTCCTCGCCGTCGTCGCCCGGCTTCTGGCCGCGCGGCACGATGTCGAAGCCCTCCAGGCCGGGGATGCGCAGCTTCGGCGCGGCGGCGGCCTTGGAGGTCACGTCGATCTGCACCACGGCGGGCGAGACCTGTTCGAAGATGTCGGCGAACGACAGCGGCGCGCCGGGCGGCGGCGCGAACATCGGGGCCGGGGCCCCTGAGGTGCGGATCACCTGCGGCTCGGCGGCGCCCGCCGGACCCATGCGCATGCCGACCCCGGCCAGCGCCGCGCAGGCCACGCCCGCGCCGGCCACCGCACCGATCATGAAACCAGACTTCCTAGCAGTCATCTTCCGTCTTTCCTCACCCACGGCGGCTCGGCGCCGGGTCTTTCGCGTTCAGAACCTAGTTGCGCTGGCGAAAGGCGCAATGGTCTTCGAACGATGTTTCCGCTACGCCCAAGATGGTCTTGCGGCGTCTTCGCGGCGCAATCGTGTCATTCGTCCTTCAACAACAGCTGAAGACGGGCTTCTTCCTCGGAAGAAAGCCCCTCCGGGTCCTGGCCGAGCGGCGTCGGGGCGGTCCGGCGGCGCAGGAGCAGGATCATCAGCCCGACGCCCAAAAACAGCGCAACCCAAGGCGTCGCCCAGAGCAGGGCGTTGCCGAGCGAGAACGGCGGCTTGAGCAGCACGAACTCACCATAGCGGTCGACCAGGAAGGCGCGGATCTGCTGGTCGCTGCGTCCCTGCTTCACTTGGTCGCGCACGATGCCGCGCAGGTCGCCGGCCAGGGCGGCCTCGGAATCGTCGATCGACTCGTTCTGGCAGACCAGGCACCGCACCTCGCGGAAGATCGCCCGCGCCCGGGCCTCCTGGGCCGGATCGGGCAGGCGCTCGGCCGGGTCGGCGGCGGCCCCGGCCATGCAGGCGACGGCGGCCAGGATCGCCAGGAGCCGCCTCACGCCGCCTTCTCCGCGCGCTTGGCCACCCCGAACCGCAGCCGCCGGTCCGACAGCGAGATCAGCCCGCCCAGCGCCATGACCAGCGGCCCCAGGAAGATCAGCCGCACCCAGGGATTGACGAAGGCCCGCACCAGCCAGGCCGGCTGGCCGTCGGCGCCCGCCCGCCGCTCGCCGAGCACCACATAGAGGTCGTCCAGCCCCCGCGGGCAGATCGCCACCTCCGAGGTGGTCTGGCGGCCGGTCGGATAGAAGCGGCGCTCGGGGGTGGCGGTGCAGATCTCGCCGCCGTTCCGGGTGATCTTCACGATCCCGCGCTCGGCGATGTAGTTGGCGCCCTCGACCGCCCCGACCTCGGTCAGGACCAGCTCATAGGCGCCCAGTTTCAGCCGGCCGCCGACGCTCATCGCCTCGGCCGCCTCGACCCGCCAGGTGGTCTCGAACGACGCGCCCAGCACGAACAGGCCCAGGCCCGCATGGGCCAGGGTCGTGCCCCAGGCCCCGCGCGGCAGGCCGGTGGCCCGGCGGCGGACCTCGGCCCAGGGGGCGCGGAAGGCCCGCACCCGCTCGGCCAGCTCCATCACCGCCCCGCCGACCAGCCAGGCCCCGACCGCCAGGCCGCCGCTGGCCAGGGCGTTGCGCGGGGCGACGACGGCGAAGGCCACCAGGCCCAGGATCGCCGCGCAGGCCAGGGCCAGCCACAGCCGGCGGACCACCAGCCGCGCGTCGCCGCGCTTCCAGGCCAGCAGGGGTCCGGCCGGCAGCACCGCCATGGCCAGGACCAGCAGCGGCACGAAGGTCATGTTGAAGAACGGCGGGCCCACCGACACCGCCTCGCCATCCATGGCCTCGCGGATCAGCGGGAACAGGGTGCCGACCAGCACCACGGCCGTGGCCGTCGACAGGATGATGTTGTTGAGGACGATGGCGCTCTCGCGGCTGACTGGCGCGAACAGGCCGCCGGCGTTCAGGCTGCGGGCGCGCAGGGCGAACAGCACGAAGCCGGCCCCGGCGGCGATCCCCATGATGCTCAGCAGCAGGATCCCGCGGGTCGGGTCGACGGCGAAGGCGTGGACGCTGGTCAGCACGCCCGAGCGCACCAGGAAGGCGCCCAGCATCGAGAAGGTGAAGGCGGCCAGGCCCAGGAACACCGTCCAGCCCGGCAGGGCCCCGCGCTTTTCCAGCACCACGGCCGAATGCAGCAGGGCCGTGCCGATCAGCCAGGGCATGAAGCTGGCGTTCTCGACCGGATCCCAGAACCACCAGCCGCCCCAGCCCAGCTCGTAATAGGCCCAGAACGCCCCCAGGGTGATGCCGACGGTCAGGAAGCTCCAGGCCGCCAGGGTCCAGGGCCGAACCCAGCGGGCCCAGGCCGCGTCGACCCGGCCCTCGACCAGGGCGGCCATGGCCAGGGAGAACACCACCGAAAAGCCGACATAGCCGCAGTAGAGAAACGGCGGATGGAAGGCCAGGGCCGGGTCCTGCAGCAGCGGATTGAGCGAACGGCCCTCGACCGGGACGTCGAGCAGCCGGGCCATCGGGTTGGAGGCGAAGACCGTGTAGGCCAGGAACAGCACGCCCAGCGCGCCCTGGGTGGCCACCGCATAGGCCCGCAGGCGCGGCGGCAGGGCCTTGCCATAGGTCGCCATGGCCGCGCCGTAGCCGGTCAGGACCAGGCACCACAGCAGCATCGAGCCCTCGTGGCTGCCCCAGGCGCCGGCCACCTTGTAGAGCATCGGCTTGGCGGTGTGGGAGTTGGCCGCGACATTGGCCACCGAGAAGTCCGAGACCACGAAGGCGTGGACCAGGGCCAGGAAGGTCAGGGCCGTGCACAGGAAGGCCCCGATCGCCGCGCCCCGCCCCGCCCCGGCCAGGATCGACATCCGCCGCGCCCCGCCGACCGCCGACAGCAGCAGTTGCAGGACCGACAGCACCAGGGCCAGGACCAGGGCGTAGGCCCCGAATTCGGTGATCATGACAGCACTCCCCTTCTCCCCTTGCGGGAGAAGGTGTCGCGAAGCGACGGATGAGGGGTCGAAGGCGTGATCAGCCGCGCACGGACAGGACGGCGCGACCCCTCATCCGTCGGCCTTCGGCCGCCACCTTCTCCCGCAAGGGGAGAAGGAATGGAAAGGCGGCCGGTCACGTCGTGGGCTTCCCCGACCTGTAGCCATCATAGGCCGGCTTGGCGCCGTCCCCGCGCCACTCGCCCTGTTCCTTCAGGGCCTTGGCGACCTCGCGCGGCATGTAGCGCTCGTCGTGCTTGGCCAGCACCTGGTTGGCGACGAAGGCGCCGGAGGCGTCGAAGGCGCCGGACGCGACGACGCCTTGGCCCTCGCGGAACAGGTCGGGCAGATCGCCGCGATAGCGCACCAGGGCGGTCGAGCGCTGGTCGGCGACCACGAACTCGACCAGCCCGTCCGGATGCTTGACCACGCTGCCCTTCTGGACGAGGCCGCCCAGCTGCGCCTTGCGCCCGGCCGGCACGTGGGCGGCGGCGGCCTGGGACGGGGTGTAGAACAGCGAGATGGCGTCGCGCATGCCCCACAGGGCCAGGCCCACCGCCAGGGCGACGACCGGCGCGACGGCCAGCAGGACGGTCAGGCGGCGGCGCGCCTTGCGGGACTTGGGCAGGAAACTCATGGCGTCGGGGCTTTGGGGGTCTGGGCGGCCTGGCGCAGGGCGGCCAGCACCTTGGGCTGGTCGCCGAAGCGGCCCTGCGCCTTGGCGAGGGCGGCGTCGCGCCTGGCCGTGTCGCCGAGCACGGCATAGGCCCGCACCAGCCGGATCCAGCCGTCGGAGTCGTCGGGATTGGCTTCGAGCTTGGCGGCGAGGCTGGCGACCATGCCCTCGATCATACCCTGGACGCCGGCGTCGGCGCCCTGGGCAGGCTGGCCATCGGCGGGGGCGGCGTCGGGCAGGCGGCCCAGGGCCGCGACCTGCGCGATCTCCTGGCCGAAGCCGGCGCGGCGCGGATCGTCGGCGGGCAGGTCAGCCAGCAGGGCCCGCCAGTCCGCGAGGCCGCCGGCCAGGTCGCCGTCGGCGATCCGGGCCTTGGCCAGGTGATAGCGGGCGCTGATGTTCTTGGGGTCGCGCCTGAGGGCCTCGCCGAAGGCGCGGCGGGCGTCGGTCCCGATCTCGCCGTCGCCCTCGGCGACGAAGGTCTCGCCGAGCCCGGCCCACAGATCGACCCGGTCAGGAGCCAGGGCCACGGCGCGGCGCAGGGCCTGGGCCGCGCCGGTCGCATCGCCGCCGGCCATACGAGCCAGGGCCAGGTGCTTGAGGGGTTCGGGATCGCGGGGCCGCTGGGCCGCCACCTGCTCCAGCACGGCGGCGATCTTCTCGGGCTCCAGCTGGCCCGGATCGCTGGCGCGCCATTGCGCCACCCGCTTCAGGAACGGCTGGTCGGCCAGGCCGGGAACGCCGACCTGCATGTAGACCGCCAGGGCCACCAGCGGGGCCAGGGCGGCGACGGCCAGGACCAGCGGCCGGGTCTTGGGGGAAGCGGGGGCCCAGGGCGTCTGGTGATCGGCGGCGGCGATCAGGCGGCGGCCGGCTTCGGCGCGGGCCGCCTTCAGCTCGCCGTCGGCCAGCAGGCCGCGCTCGGCCAGATCGTCGATCTCCGACAGCTGCCGCCGGTGCACGGCCAGGCTGGCGTCATCGCCCGCCGACAGCGACGCGCCTGCCGCGCCGCGCAGCACCAGGGCGGCGACGACGGCCGACAATCCCGCCGCAGCGATCCAGAAAGCGATCATGCGCGCGTGTTAGCGGGGAATGGCTTCGGCCGTTAGCGAAAAAATCGCTTAAGGGCGGCCGAATCGAGCCTTGCTCGCCTGCGCGGCCGAAGCCCTAGGCGGCCGCCGCCATGGCCGCCGCGGCGCGGCGGCGGACGATCTCGGCGGTCTTGTCGTCGCGACTGTAGCCGATGTAGCTGGCGGCCAGGTCGACATAGCGCTGGGCGATCACCTGGTCGCCGCCCTCGCCGGTGCGGACCACGTGCAGGATGTCCTCGATATAGTGATCCAGGCGGGCATTGAGCTTTTCCAGCACCTTGGCCCGGCTCGAACCATAGCCGCTCTGGGCGGCGCAGGGGCGGGTGTCGGCCAGAAAGGCCAGGACCGCGGTCATCCTGCGGTTCAGCCGCTCGTCGGGCTCGGCCGTCAGCAGCGGCACGCCCTTGCCGCCCTTGCCGCCCAGCATCGAGATCGGCCGCAACGGCAGGGCGGCCAGCAGCTCCTTCTCGGCCGCGTTCATCCGCGCCTCGGCGGCCTGGGCGACGGCCTGCTTGTGCTTGGCCAGCCGGCGGCCCCAGGGCCCGTCCTTGGCCAGGTCGACCGACTGTTCCAATTCGGTGATCTGCTGGGCGACCTTCTGGGCGGCCAGGGCGGCCTTGCGCCCTTCGGCCTCGCCCTTGTCGGCGTCGAAGCCGCGGACGAAATCGATGTTCTTCTCGATGTCGGCCAGCACCCGCTCGCCGAACAGACCGACCTCGGAGGCGGCCCAGAAGCGGTCGCCCGGCCGGTCCATGACCGCCGAGATCACCCGCAGGATGCGCCAGTCGTCGGGCAGGTGGGCGGCCAGCATCTCGAACAGCAGCGGCCCGGCGTCGGGGCGGATCGCGCAGGCGTCCTTGTAGGCCAGGCGGGCCGACGAGGCCCGCTCCTCGCTCATCCGACTAACCCATTCCGACAGCTTGGGCAGGGCCGCGCGGACGATGGCCGACAGTTCCAGGCACGAGGCCAGGGTGTCGGTGTCGCAGATCGGGGCCAGGGCCGTAAAGCCCGGCGTCGCCTGGGCGCGCAGGCCCTCGGCGGCGATCTTGCAAAGCGCGTTGAAGACATCCGGCGGCCCCTGCTCCAGGTCCCACGGGTTGCAGCGGGCCGCGGCCTCCTCGACCTGGCGCGGGGCCTCGGCCTTCAGGGCCGCCCACAGCAGGCCGAGCGCGCGCGGCGGGAACGAGGTCTGGTCGGCGTCGCGGGCGGCGAACAGGGGAACGATCGGCGCCAGAACGCAGTTGCGGATATAGCGGGCGGCGGTCTCGTCCTCGACCAGGCGGCGCACGGCCGCAAGGGCGCCCTGCCCTCCCGCCGGTCCCGACAGGGCCAGCTCCAGGCTGCGCAAGGCTGCGTCGGGCGCGGTTTCCACCAGCATCCGAACCATCAGCAACTTGTTGGCGGCGATCCCGGCCATGCCCCCCCGCTGGATCAGCCCACACCGGGCCGCGTCAACCATGTTGCCAACGAGGTTAAGACTTTCCGAAACCATATGTTTTTGCCGTACGAACGGCAGCGTCGAAAGGTCGCTGGGGGTGAAAAACAACCTTCGGGCGGCGGACGCGCATCGACAGGTTGCGACAGGGTCGCGCGCGGCCCCTATCCCTCGGACCGCGGCAGCACCAGGATCACGCGCAGGCCGCCCAGCGGTGAGGCGCCGAGGGTCACCGAGCCGCCATAGGCGCGGGCCAGTTCGTCGACGATCGACAGGCCCAGGCCCGAGCCCGGCGTGTGCTCGTCCATCCGCTGCCCCCGCTTGAGGGCGTCGATCCAGCGGTCGGGCGGCAGGCCCGGACCGTCGTCGTCGACCGTCAGGGTCATGCGCTCGGGCGAGCTGGCCTCGGCCTCGACTCGAATCTTGCCGCGGCACCACTTGCCGGCGTTTTCCATGACGTTGCCGGCCAGCTCCATAAAGTCCTGGCGCTCGCCCTGGAAGCAGAGGTCCTCGGGACAGCGCCAGTCGATCTCGACGCCCTTGTCCTGGAAGATCCGCTCCAGGGTCACGGCCAGTTCGTCGAGGATCGGCTCGACCGGCGTGCGCTCGCCCGAGGTCTGGGACCGGGCGGCGGCGCGGGCCCGGCGCAGGTGGTGGTCGACCTGCTCGCGCATCACGTCGGCCTGGCGGCTGACCACCTCGGCCAAGGGGCTGGGCTGCTGGTTGGCCTCGGTCAGCATCACCGACAGCGGAGTCTTCAGGGCGTGGGCCAGGTTTCCGACGTGAGTGCGCTGGCGCTCGACGACTTCCTGGTTGTGGGTCAGCAGGGCGTTGAGCTCGACGGCCAGCGGCTCCAGTTCCTCGGGATAGCGTCCTTCCAGCTTCTCGGCCTTGCCGCGGCGCACCGAGCCCAACTCCCGCCGCAGGCGGAACAGGGGCAGGAGGCCGACGCGCACCTGCACCACCACCGCTGAGACCAGGCCCGCCCCCAGCAGGATCAGGGCAATGGCGGTGTTGCGGGCGAAGATGTCGGCGTCGCGGTCGATCGGCGAGCGGTCCTCGGCGGCGATGAACACCACCGGCCGCGGATAGCCCGGCAGGCGGGTCAGGATCGCCGCCGCCCGCAGGCGGGAGTTCTGCGGACCGGGCAGGTCGAAGAACTGGGTCTTGCCGGGGTCGGCGGCCAGGCGCTCGGTCTGGATCGCGGGGATGGTCAATGAGCTGTCGAACAGCGAACGCGACTGGTCGATCATCCGCAGGGTCCGCGCGGGCGTCATGTCCAGGATCTGCCAGTAGCGGCCGGAATAGACCCGGGTGGCGCGGATGTCGGTGAGGAACGGGGCCTTGACCACGCCGTCCTCGACGCTGGAGCTGGCATAGAGGTCGTCGGTCAGCACCGTCAGGGCCGCGTCGAAGCGGCGGATGGCCGAATCGCGGAACTGGGCGGTCAGGAATAGGCCGGCGATCAGCAGCACCACCAGGTTCCAGCCGGCCGCCAGCAGCACCAGCCGGCGGACCAGCGAACGCTTGCTGAGGTCCCACACGGCTAGGCGCTCCTGTGGGGCGTCACTCGGTGGTCTCGCCTTCCAACGGGGTCAGGCGGTAGCCTAGGCCGCGCACCGTCTCAATGCGGTCGCTGCCCAGCTTCTTGCGCAGGCGGCCGATGAACACCTCGATGGTGTTGCTGTCGCGGTCGAAGTCCTGGTCGTACAGGTGCTCGACGAGCTCGGTGCGGCCGATCACTCGGCCCTGGTGCATCATCATGTAGTGCAGCAGGCGGTATTCCAGCGAGGTCAGGCGCAGGGGCTCGCCGTTGACGCTGGCCCGGGCGGCGCGGGGGTCCAGCCGCAGACCGCCGCAGCTGAGGCTGGGCGAGGCGTGGCCGGCCGAGCGGCGCAGCAGAGCGCGCAGGCGGGCCAGCAGCTCCTCGGTGTGGAACGGCTTGGTCAGATAGTCGTCGGCGCCGGCGTCAACGCCGGCGACCTTCTCGTTCCACGACCCGCGGGCCGTGAGGATCAGCACCGGCGTGGCGACGCTGCCGCGTCGCCAGCGCTCCAGCACCGACACCCCGTCGACCTTGGGCAGGCCCAGGTCCAGCACCACGGCGTCGTAAGGCTCGGTCTCGCCCAGGAACTGGGCCTCCTCGCCGTCGGCGGCGTGGTCGACGGCGTAGCCCGCATCGCCGAGGGCCAGCTTCAGCTGGCGCGACAGGTCGGGATCGTCTTCGACAAGCAGGATGCGCATGGGTGGCCTTTGTTGCCGCTAGTCGGCGCTGAGGATCTGGCCGGTCCGGGCGTCGACGATGAAGTCGATGCGGCGGCCGTCGGTCGTGGCCCAGCGTACGCGATAGTTGGGACCTTCGAGGCCGGCGTCCAGCACCCGGCCCGGCGTGCGGCGGCTGATCTGCTCGATCACCCGGCCCAGCGGCACCAGCTGGCCCGACTGCACCCCGCCCCGCGCCTGGTCCTGCCGGGCCCGCCAGTCGGCGCCCAGCGAGTCCGGCCCGCGCTGCGCCAGGGCCGCGCCCGGGAGGGCGGCGGCGGCCAGGGCGGCGGCGAAGAGGATGTGGATCGGCTTCATGAGTTCGGGTTTAGAACATCGCGGCTGAATGGAGACTGAACGTAGGGTTTATGGACGGGGTGGGTCATTCTGTCACGGGCTGGGTGGGCGCGTGAACTCGCGATCGCCAGCCTGCTTCGCTGGCGGCCGGCTGAGCGCATGTTTCAGGCGCTCCTCCCCCGAGGCAGGCCCGAACAAATCCTGACGTTGGATCGCGTTTCCTTGAGCGCAGGCCGCTCGGCGCTAAAAATCTACCGCCGCTTGGGCGTATAGGGCCGCTTCTCGCGCCACTGCTCGGCGAACTTTTCCAGCTCGGCGTCCGGCGCTTCCGGCAGGGTCACCACCAGCCGCGCGAACAGGTCGCCGCGCTTACCCTTGGCGTCCGCAAGGCCGCGGCCCTTGAGCCGCAGCTTGGCCCCGGTGTTGGAGCCCTTGGGGATCGACAGGGTCACCGGACCGTCGGGCGTCGGGGCCTCGACCTTGCCGCCGAGCACCGCGTCGGGCACCGAGATCGGCAGGTCCATGATTAGGGTGTCGTTGTCGCGCTGGTAGATCCGGTGCGGCTTGATCGCCAGCTCGATCAGGGCGTCGCCCGCCCCGCCGCGGCCAGGACCGCCCTGCCCCTTCAGGCGCAGGGTCTGGCCTTCCTGGGCGCCGATCGGGATGGTGACGTCGATGGTGCGCCCATCGGAGAAGGCCACGCGCTTCTTGCCGCCCTTGATCGCCTCTTCCAGATCGATGTCGAGGCGGGCCCGCACGTCGACGCCGCGCGGCGAGAAACCGCCGCCGCTAAAGCCGCCGCCCGCCCCGGCCCCGCGGTTGCGGCCGAGAATGTCGCCGAACAGGTCGTTGAGGTCGATCTCCGGACCCTCTGCGCCGCCGCGCGAGAAGCCGCCGCCGGCGCGGTTGAAACCGCCGCCGAACGGGTTGCCGCCCGCGCCGCCGAAGCCGCGCATGGTCTCGCGGCCGTCGGCGTCGATCTCGCCGGCGTCGAACTTCTTGCGCTTTTCGGGATCGCCGATGATGTCGAAGGCGGCGCTGGCCTGCTTGAACCGCTCCTCGGCCTTCTTGTCGCCCTTGTTGGCGTCGGGGTGGTGCTGCTTGGCGAGCTTGTGGAACGCCTTGCGGATCTCGGCCGCAGTGGCGGTGCGGGAAACGCCAAGTTCCAGATAGGGGTCGCGCGCCAAGGAGGCTCCTCGCATCGGAAAGAACGAAACTTACGGCCCTCAATTAGGCCGTTCGCGGCGGCGCGCAAGCGTTATGTTGCATTATTATCACAGCAACAGGGTTCGCGTGGCGCCCCAGCCGAACAGGGCCGAGCCTTGGGCGACCCTGACAGCCAAGGCCCCGGTTGGTCCAGCGGCGAAATCGGCGGCGCGCTGGGCGGCCGTATAGATGAAGGCCGGCGTCGTGGTCTCGGCCGTCCGGACCACGGTCTCGCCGTCGAGGATCTCGACCCGCCAGACCTCGCGCTCCTCGCCGAGCGGAACCTCGGCGTCCCAGCCGTCGCCGGCCAGGCGGGTGCGGCGGATCCAGCTGACGGCGACGTCGCCGCCTTGGACCCGCGCCCGCAGATGGACCGGCGACCACGGCCGGGCCGAGAGGTTGCGCCAGGTGGCCACGACCTCGCTCATCGCCGGTCCCGCCGCCGGACCGCCGGCCGGAGCGGCGCGCCAGACCAGCGGCAGGCCGCGCTCGGCCAGCGCCACCTCGGCCCGCGCCAGGGTCTCGTCCAGCACCACGACCTCCGCCCCGGCCGGGACCAGGGCGGCCATGTCGGCGTCGCTGCCGGCCTGGCCGCGCAGCAGGCCCGACAGGGTCCAGGCGTCCTGGCCGACCGCCTCGGCTTCCAGGAACTGCAGGATCTCCCAGGCGCCGCCCGGTCCCCGCACCGCCAGGGCGTTGGCCCCGGCCAGCACCGCCGAGCGTTCGCGGCCGCGCGGCGCCGCGCCCTCCAGCCGCACGGTCAGGCGGCTCGCCCAGTCGAAACGGTGCAGGGGTCCGGCCGCCAGGTCCGACAGGGTGACCCCAATCGTGGCCGGGGCGGCGGCGGTCGCCCGCAGCCGCAGGGCCTCCAGCCCGACGCCGGCCTGGACGTCGAAGGCCCGCCACGGCGAGGCCGACACGGCGACCAGCGGCCGGCCGTCCTCCTGGCCGACGCCCATCAACACGGGCAGGTCGAGCACATGCAGCACCGGCGGGCCGGAGGTTTCACGTGGCGGGGCCGGCGTCCAGTCGAGGTCGGCGTCAGTCGCGACCGGAACCACCAGCGGCGCCAGTTGGGCGCGTGGCCGCTCGTCGAGGTCGATCCGGGTCACCCGCCAGGCCTCGCCCTCCAGGGCGAGACGATCGCCGGGCTCGAGCCGCAAGGCGGCCAGCGGCGACAGGTGGATCGTGGACTCCCGGCCCTCGCCGGTCGCCAGCAGCCGGCGGGCCGCCGCCCGCGCCTCGGCGGCGGACAGGACCATCGGCGCGTCGAGGTCGGCGCTCCCCTCCCCCGTCTCGTCCTCGCGGCGGACGATCACTGCGCCGGTCTGGTAGTCGCGGGCCGCATTGATGAAGCGCAGGCGCAGGGTGGCGACCGGCGCGGCGAGGGTGCGGGTCGCGGCGCCGGGCGCCTCGCGATCGTCGGGCCAGGCCAGGTCGTCCCCGCCCAGCGTCAGGGCGGGCTTGCCACCGCGGGCGGCCAGGCTGATGCCATCCTGGCGCTCGACGGCGTCGAGGGCGAAGGCCTCCAGCAGCGGCGCCAGGGCGTCGCGCAGCCGCATCGGCCGGTCGACCACATAGCCGACGACCGAGCCGCCGGCCTCGCCCGGGTCCAGGGCGACGCCGGCCCGCTCGGCCAGGGCAGCGATCAGTTCGGGCAATGGGGCGATTCCGGCCCGGCCGTTCAGCCAATGGCCGAGGGTCCAGTTGGGC
Source organism: Caulobacter sp. LARHSG274 (assembly GCF_052871235.1). Taxonomy (NCBI): domain Bacteria; kingdom Pseudomonadati; phylum Pseudomonadota; class Alphaproteobacteria; order Caulobacterales; family Caulobacteraceae; genus Caulobacter; species Caulobacter sp. LARHSG274. The sequence goes on from NZ_JBIXJO010000009.1 coordinate 31,316, forward strand.
CCATCCGCCCAGATCGCCTCGCGCGCCGGAAAGTCGGGGAACGGCCGGGCGTCCCAGCACCAGGCCGCCGCGCCCTCGATCATCGGCCGGCCATAGAGCGGCGACAGCGGATTGGCGGCCGGATCGGCCAGGTGGGCCAGCACGGCTTCCAACGCCCGTCTCTGGCCGACCTCGTCACGCGTTCCGTCCGAGAACGGCGGCAGCGCGCTTTCCATGCTCTTTTTGTCGACGAACAGGTTGGGCGCGTTGGCGCCCTTGTCGACCGCCCCGCAGCCGAACTCGACCAGCCGCAGCGGCTTGGAGCGCGGGACCCAGGCGGTCGGGCTGGCCGAGCGCACGCCGCCGGGACGGTTGAAGTGCGGGTTGCTCCACCAGGCCAGCAGGTCCTTGGGCCGGAACACCCAGGGCTCGCCATGGGCGCCGTCGGTGATCGGCGTGCGGACCTGGGCCAGGCGGTCGGCCTGGCTAGCGTAGAACCAGTCGAAGCCCTCGCCGCCAGCGAGGCCGTGGCGCAGATAATCGAGGTCGTGCAGTCCCGCGAAGCCGGCCGCGGCGTCGAGATGGTCCTCGCCGTCGCGCCAGTCGGCCATCGGCGGATAGAAGTCGATCCCGACGAAATCGATATTGGCGTCGCTCCACAGCGGATCGAGGTGGAAATGGACGTCGCCCGAGCCGTCGGCCGGCTGGTGGCCGAAATATTCGCTCCAGTCGGCGGCGTAGCCCAGCCGGGTCGACGGCCCAACCAGGCTGCGGACCTGCCCCGCCAGGGCCTTCAGCGCCGCCACGGCGGGATAGGACGACGGGCCGTCGCGCACCGTCGTCAGGCCGCGCAGCTCCGAGCCGAGGATGAAGCCGTCCACCCCGCCGGCCAGTTGGGCCAGCTTGGCGTAGTGCAGCAGCATCCGCCGCAGGCCCCAGTCGCCGGCCGGGCCGCCATAGGTCGGCAGGCCGTCCTCGACGCCGAAGTGGCCGGCCTGAGCCGCGCCGAAGAAGGCGGCGACCTGGGCGCCGGCGGCGGCGGTTCTGTCGGGCGAGCCAGGTCGTCCGACGGCCGGATGGCAGCTGATCCGGCCGCGCCAGGGGTAGGCACCCTGCTCGGCCCCGCCATAGGGGTCGGCCCGGCCGTTTCTGGCCGGCACGTCCATCAGCACGAACGGATACAGCGTCACCCTCAGGCCGCGCCGCTTGAGCTCGGCAATGGCCTGCAGCACCGCCCGGTCGGCCGGCGTGCCGCCATAGGCCGGGCCGCCGGCGTTGAGCGAGACCAGCGCCGCGTGCTGGCGGTCGATCCCGTTCACCCGCCAGTCGAACGGGATCGTCGTCTTGGCCGCCTGTTCGACCTTGGGCCGGATGGCGCACGAGCCGCAGCGCAGGTCGTCGCCGAACCAGGCGACCACCAGGGTCACCTCCTCGACATTCGGCAACTGGGCCTGCAGTTGGTCGAGCGACACCAGCAGGTCGGCGCGGCCCTCGGTGTTGTTCAGGGTCTCGGCCGTGGTCCGGGTCAGGCCGTCGCGGCGCAGGACCAGGTCGGTCGCATAGACGAACTCGCCGGCTCCGGGGATCAGGCAGACGCCCTTCAGGCGCTCCTCCAGGCCGGGCGGCGCGCCGCTGGCGCGCGGGCGGCGGAACACCTCGAACGACAGCTGCGGCGGACGATTGCCGTAGGCGCCCAGCGGCAGGTCCTCGAACACCACATAGGCCGTGCCGCGATAGGCCGGGGCCGCGCCCTCGACCGCGGCGATCAGGGCGTCGGGCGCCTGGTCCTCGGTCCCCAGGTGGACGCGCATGACCACGCCGCTCATGTCCATCGGCTTGCCGTCGGCCCAGACCCGGCCGATCCCGTCGATCGGTCCCTCGCAGACGGCGACGGCGAACGACAGGCTGTAGGCGGCGCTGGTGGTGCGTGCACCCTTGCTTCCGCCCGAGCGGCCCTCGACCCAGCGCTCCTTGAACCGCGCCGCCCAGATCACCTGGCCGGCCGCCCTGGCGCGGCCGAACACCGCCGCCATCGGCGCGCCCTCGGCCGCCCCCGACAGGCGCAGCTCCGGGATGCGCGGCCCGACCCGCCGGGCGGGCGTCAGGGCGTTGATCGCAGCGCTATCGATCGCATGGCCGAGGGTCGCGCCGACCGCCGCGCCGATCGGCCCGCCCAGGGTCTGGCCGACGGCGGTGAGGATCACTTGGGCCATGGCGGCGCTCCTTGAGGCGTGGGGAATCGAAAGGCCGCGACCAGCCGCTCGCGCCACCAGCGGCCCAGCCAGCTTTCGACGCAGGCCCGGCCCCAATAGGCGTGGATCATCCGGTCGGGGGCCGAGAGGATCGCGCAGTGCTTGGCCGGCGCGCCGGGGGCCATGCGGAAGGCCAGGACGTCGCCGGGCAAGGCGGCGTTGGCGTCGAGGGGGATCAGCCGGCGGCCCAGGGCGTCGAGCAGCAGCTCGCGGCCGCCCAGTTCGGCCCAGTCGGGGCGATAGGGTGGCGGAAGCTCCGGCTCTACGCCGTGCAGCGCCCGCCAAACGCCGCGCGCCAGGCCCAGGCAGTCGCAGCCGACGCCGCGCAGGCTGGCCCGGTGCTGATAGGGCGTGCCCAGCCACAGGCGGGCCTCGGCCAGGGCGGCGGCGCGGCCGGCCGGGCTGTCGGCCTCACTGGAAGGGATAGACGGCGCGCGCGTCACCGCCGCCCGCCGTCGTTGCGCTCGCCCTCCGACGGGTACAGCGTCAGGAAGTCCTCGCCCGGGGCGCTGGGAAAGCCCCGGAAGTTCAGGCAGTTGCCGAACGCCTCGCGGCAGGTCGCCCAGCGCTTGTCGCAAGTCGCGCCGGGAAAGTCGGCCAGGTCGAGGCCGCAGCGGGCGTCGCCGAACGCCGCGTCGCAGGAGCGGCCGAAGGTGCGGCCCGCCACCCGGTCCAGCGCCGCCAGAGGCCCCTCCAGTTGCAGGGTGAAAGTTCCGCCCTCGGTCTTGACCGCAGCCACGCCGGCTCGCCACAGCAGCAGGTGCAGGCCCGGGGCCGACCAGTCGACCAGGCGGCATTCCACCGCCGCCCCGTCATAGAGCCCCGCCGCCAGGTCGCTTTCCGACAGGCCCTCGTCGTCGAAGCCGCCGACCGCCGTCGCCAGGCCGGGCGCGAAGCCGGCCGCCGTCTCGGCCGCGCCGGCGGTCCAGCCGCTGGCCGCCCGGCAGGCGACCCCGTCCACCGCCAGGTCCTGGTCGTGGTCGGTGAAACCCAGGCGAACGCCATCCGGCCGGGTCAGGATCCAGGCGTGGCACAGGCAGGCCGCGCCGCTCTCGAGGCGGGCGGCCAGTTCGGGCGGAACGGCGCGCATCAGACCCGCACCTCGACCAGGGCCACGGCTCCGACCCGCGCGGCGTTGAAGCTTTCCAGGGTGACGTCGATGCGGTCGCCGTCGAAGCGCACCGGGGTGTCGAACTCGAAGCCGGCGGTGACCGCCGCCCCGGCCGCCGGGGCGGTGTTGATCGTCACCAGGCCCGTGGCCGCATCGACGCCGAAGGCCGCTGGACCTAGCACGACGCCGGCGACCGCGACCTTGACCGTGCCGGCCGCCGGCTTGGCGATCGGCCGGATCACCGCCGCCTCGCCGTCGCCATAGGCCTTGCCGAGGGCGAAGGTCCTGCGGACCCCGTCGCCCGTCCCGATCGCCTGGTCGGTCGCGGCCGGCGTCATCGACGGCGGGCACGACTTGCAGTCGGCCGGGTCGCGGAAGCGAAAGCCGTACAGCCGCCCGCGCCGCGCCTCGAAGAAAGCGACCAGGGCGGCGGCGTCGTCCAGCGGCCGCACCGCGGTGCCGATCAGGTAGCGCCGGCGGCCCTGGGCCCAGGGGCTGGACCGCCGCTCGAACCCCGAGCCCAAGGTCGTCACCTGGGTCCGCCGCTCGACGCCCCCGGTGCAGCCGAAGGCCAGGCGCGCGGGCAGGCGCGTTTCGTGGAATGACATGGAACCTCCGAAGATTGTGGAGCTTTACCGAGGCTGCGCGACATGGTTGATCAGCGAGATCGGGCCGAGGGGGAGCGCATGGGCGGGCTGAAACTATTGCTGAGTCCGGCAGGACGGATCGGCCGCCGGGCCTTCGCTTGGTCCGCGCTAGGCCTCTACGGCCTGCTTCCGGCGGTGGCCGTCACGAACGTGCTGCTTGGGGCAACTGGCGGAGGTCTGGTTTCCCTCGCGCTGTCCTGCGCCCTGCTCGGCCTCGTGGTTCTTGCGCCCTATGTCGGTCTGTGTCTGCATTTGAAGCGGCTGCGGGACGCAGGCCGCGGGCCGGGAAGTCTGATGTCCCTGACCCTGCTCACCCTGGTGGGAACGCCGCTAGCGCTGGCGCTGCCCAGCCTGCGGCTGGCGTACGGCCATGACGCAGGTCCGGAGGGCGGTGACGCGATGATGTTCGCGGCGATGGCGCTCGGCGCGTGGGCGCTGCTGGCTTGGCCATTCTACAGCCTATGGGTCGGCCTGGCGCGACCCAAGACGGAAGAGGCCTCCGTCACCAAGGGTTAAACCCGCGTCATGACTTGCAATTCACTTCAGCCGCGATGCTGCCGGCCCTAATCTCCGTCTCAGGATTGGGAGCTGGAAATGGACTGGAAATCGCTGTTCTTCACCGCCGAGGGCCGGATCGGCCGGCAGGCGTTCTGGATCGGCTGGCTGATGCTGCTGGGCGCCCACGTCGTCGCCGGCTGGATCCCGCTGATCGGCTGGGCCGTGGGCCTGGCGGCGCTGTTCGCCTCGGTCTGCCTCTATACCAAGCGCCTGCACGACATGGGCCGCAGCGGCTGGTGGCAGCTGCTGCCGATCGTCTTCGGCCCGGTGCTGGTGATCTCAGCCGCCCTCTCGTTGGGCCTGGGCGCGATCTTCTCGGACCTGGCCAACGGCCCGACCGAATGGGTGGCACTGGCCGGGGTCGGCGGCCTGCTCGGCGCGGTGGCCCTGGCCTTCGTGGTGGCGATCGCCTTCACCCTATGGGTGGGGATCAGCGACGGCCAGCCCGGCGAGAACCGTTATGGCGAACCGCCGCTGAACGCGGTGCTGGTCTAGCTGCTGTAACTTGAGTATTCAGGCGGTTCACAAGCGAGTGAACCGCCTGATGGATTTGAGGACGCTGTTCCTGTCACCGCGAGGACGCTTGGGACGAGCGGCGTTCTGGCTAGGGTGGCTGGCCCTCACGGGCGTCGGCCACTTCGCCCAGTTCTTGCCTCTGCTGGGCCAGGTCGTGATCCTGTTTCTCGCCTACTGCTCGACCTGCTTGCATATCAAGCGCCTGCACGACCTGGGCCTGGCCGGCGGTTAGGTCGTCATCGTCATCCTGGCTTGGCTGGCGATGATCGTGGCGCCGATGTGGAGCATGAACGGCTACCTGCCCGAAGGTCATCGCACCATTCTGAACCTCTCGAACGACCCGCTGGTGGTCTATGGAAGCTTGGCGGTCTGGCTTGGCTTCATGATTTGGCTCGGCTTCGCCGAGGGTCAGCCCGGCGAGAACCGCTATGGCGAACCGCCGCTGGCGCCCTTGCCCGTTCAATAGTCACAGCCGCCGCGCACCCAGGCTCACCGCCCGGGCCAGGGCCTGGGCCAGTTGGGCGTCGGAGCGAGCCAGGCCGGCGGTGTCGCCGCCCTGAACATTGACCGTGACGCTGACCCCACCGCCGCCGGCCGGCTCGATGACGCCGCCGGCGGCCGGGCGGAATAGTTCGGGGCCGCGCTCGCCGACCAGATAGGCGCCGCCCGCGGTCACCGGGCCGCCATCGGCCCGCGCTCCTGAGAACACCTTGCCCACCGCCCCGGCCAGGGCCTGGACCAGGCCGCCGCCGCTCCCGCCGGCGCCGGCCGACACCGCCTGCAGCACCGCGCCCGCCAGTTCGGCCAGGCTGACCTTGCCGTCGGCGGCGGCGTGGGCCAGCGAGCGGGCCAGACCGGTTCCGGCCTTGGCGAAGGCCTCGTCGATCGACCGCGCCGCCTGTTCGGCCGGAGCCTTGAGGGCCGCCAGGGCGGCGGCGGCCTCGGTGGCGCGGGCCGGGACGGCGTCGAGGCCGTCGCTGTCGAAGTTGCTCATGGGGTCTCCCTAGGGGGTCTGGTCGTCGGGAAAGCGGGCGATCAGGGCGTCGAGGGCCCGGCGGCTCAGCACCGGCGCGGCCGGGGCCTCGGTCAGGGCCCGCCACTCGGCCAGGGACAACCGCCAGAACGCCTCGGGCGGGATCGCTAGCCGCAGGGCCGCCAGCTGCAGGGCGGCGCGCCAGCCGGCGTTCACGCGCAGGCCGCCAAGGCGGCGGCGACCGCCGCCACCGCTTCGGGGATCGAGACCGGCTGGCCGGCCAGCACGTCCGGATCCTCGCCGCCGCCCTCCAGCAGGGCGGCCAGTACCGTCGTCAGCTCGCGCGCCGACAGTCGGCCGAAGCGCTCGGGCAGAGCGCTCCAGTCGTCGAGGTCGAGCGCCGCCTCGATGCGGGCCAGGGCCCCCAAGGTCAGGCACAGCCGGCGCGGGGTTCCGGCCAGGACGGCGACGACCTCGCCGCGGGCGGGGTTGGGACTGGGCACGGTCAGATCGCCGTGAACGTCACCGCCCCGGCCGAGGCCAGGGACAGGGCGAAGGCGGCCTCGCCGTCGTGCTCGCCGGCATATTCCAGGGCCGCCACCAGGAACGGCCCCTCCAGCTGCACGAAGTCGGGGATCACCAGCCGCCAGGTGCGGGCGGTCTGGGCGAAGAAGCTGTCGCGCACCGCCGCGTCGGAGGCCGCGTCGCGGAACACCCCCGAGCCGGAGACGGCGACCGAGCGCACCCCGGCCCCGACTAGCAGCTCGCGCCAGCGGCCGGCGCTGTCGCCGTCGGTGGCGTCGATGGTCTGGGCGTTGAGGCTGATGGTCCGGGCCCGCAGGCCGGCCACGGTGACGAAGGCCTGCGGCGACCCGCCGTCGCCGATCTTCAGGAGGATGTCTTTGCCGGCTTGGGCGGCCATGGCGATATTCCTTTTATAAGAGGGTTCGCGGCCTCAGGCCGCCTCCGTCACCGCCCGCACCCGCAGCACGCCGAGCGACAGCTCGCGATCGGCGGCGCGGAACACGTCCGCATAGGTGACGCGCAGGGTGACCAGCCGGCGGCCGGCCACCGGCGGGCAGGCGTTGTGCAGGGCGGCGCGGACGGCGGCGGTCACGGCCCGCGCCTCTTCCGGCCCGCCGAACCGCGAGGCGCAGGTCAGGGTGAGCAGATGCTCCAGCCCCCCGCCGGCCGCGACGTCGTCGGGACCGAACGGCCGGCTTTCCTGGCGGCTGACGATCACGCAGGGATAGGTCGGGTTGCGCGGCGGATCGGCGTGGACGCGCTGGGCGACCAGGGCGGCCACGGCCGGTGCGGCCTGCAGGGCGCCGACCACGGCGGCGGCCAGGGCGGCGTCGGGACCCAAATTCCCGGGGCCGCTCACAGCCGCGCCTCCCGATAGGGGGCCAGCCAGGCCTCGACCAGACCGGGCGGCGGCGGGGCGCCGTCGCGGTGCTCGTAGGCGTGGGCGACGAGGATCAGCACCGCCAGCCGCAGCGGGGCGGGACTGGCCAGGGTCAGGGTCGCGCCCGTGGCGGCGGCGACCTTGGCCTCAGCGGCGTCGATCAGCAGGGTGACCAGGGCGTCCTCCGTGGCGTCAGCCACGCGCAGGAAGCCCTTGGCCTCGGCCAGGGTGGTGGAGAGGGGCATGATAGGTTGTCCGTGAAAAAGGACGCCCCCTCCGTCACGTCGCCAGGCGGCGACGCGCCACCTCCCCCGCGATGCGGGTGAGGAGAAGGGGCGGTCTCCTCCCCCGTAAAACGGGGGAGGTGGCGCGCTGCGAATACGCAGCGTGACGGAGGGGGCGTCGCGGCGGCTAGCTGGCCGCGAACTTCAGCAGCTTGATGGCGTCGAAGTTCTGCACCCCGCCGCCGACCCGCTTGGTGGTGTAGAACAGCACGTGCGGCTTGGCCGAATAGGGGTCGCGCAGCACCCGCACGCCGGCCCGGTCGACGATCAGATAGCCCTTCTCGAAGTCGCCGAACGCGATGGCCGCGGCGTTGGCCGCCACATCGGGCATGGCCTCGATCTCGCTGACCGGGAAGCCCAGCAGCGTGGCCGACTGGCCCGGCTGCAGGGCCGCGTTCCAGATGTAGTTGCCCTGGGCGTCCTTGAACTTGCGCACGGCGCTGACCGTGCGGCGGTTCATCACGAAGCGGCCGTTCTGGCGGTACTGGGTCTTGGCCGCATAGACGAGATCGATCAGCTTGTCGGTCGGATTGGCCGCCGGCCAGGCGCCGGCCACGCCGGTCGCCAGGTAGCCGAGTTGGCCCCAGGTCGCCGTGGCGTCGGGCGCGGCGGCGTAGGCCAGCAGGCCCTTGGGCTTGTTGACCCCGTCGCCGGCGATGAAGGCGGCGGTCTCCTGGGCCGCGAAGGCGTCCTGCACCTCCTCGGCCAGCCACTCGTCGATATTGACATAGGCGTCGTCGAGCAGGGCCTGGGTCGCGGCCGGGCTGGCGTAGAGTTCGCCGGCCGGGAAGTCGATGACGTCCAGGGTCGGGGCGGCGGTCTCCGGCCGAACCGCGGTCTCGGCCACCCAGGCGGCGGCCAGGCCCGCGGTCGAGACCGGCTTGCGGAACGTGCCGGCGCCGATGGTGCGCACCTGGCAGATGTCGCGCATCGGGCTGGCGGCGGCCAGGCGGCGCAGGATCTGCCGCTCCAACTCGGCCGGGGCGACATAGCCGCCGGCCGTGGCCGTTCCTTCCGACAGGCCCTTGGCCTCGAGCAGCAGAGACGGGGTCTCGCCGGTCTTGATGTAGCGGTCGAAGGCGGCCTTGCGCTCGTCAGGGACGACCAGCCTGCCCTCGCCGCCGATCGTGGGACGCCGGGCGTCGGCCAGCACGCGATCCAGCCGCGCCTGGGCCTGGGAGACGGCGTCGTCGATGCGGGCGACCTTCTCCTCCAGCAGCACGTCGGCGCGCTTGGTCTCCAGCGCGGCGAGGCGCTGGTCGTTGGCGGCCTTGAAGCCCTCGAACGCCGCCAGCACCTCGTGCAAGGCGGCGCGGGCCTCCGGCGAGGCCGCGGCCTGTTTGGTTTCCTTCATGTCGACAGTTCTCCAGTTTTGAAGAGCGATCGCTAAGCGATCGGCGGGGGAGTTTTCGAGAGGCGGACGAATCCCCTCTCCGGCCCTCCGGGCCGCCTCCCCAAGGGAGGAACAGTTCAGCCAGGCGTCATCGCGACGGCGCGCGGGCGCGGCCGTTCAGACGGTCCAGTTGTGCTGAAAATCGTGGGCCTAGGGACGCGCCAGGCCGATCGAGAGGATCAAGCCAACACCGAACGCCAGACCCGCGCCCCAGGCCAGCAGCTTGAACGTCACCCGGATCACCCGATGCGTCGCTCTCGTCCCGGCCAGGCCGAAGACAAACACCACTCCAAGCAGCGCCAGGGGCACAAGGCCGAGGACGGCTGCGAAGCCGGGCTGAGCGCTGAAATCTTGCATGCGAAAGCGCTCTGAGCGGATCAACGTCGACCCTAGACTTGGCGAGATGCACAAATCAGTCAGGCATTTTCAAGAAACCGTCAGCCGCCCCCGGGCAGCATCAGGAGGGTGACGATCTTTCCGAGAGAATACGCAGCGAGATTCATGCTTTCGCGCTTGCCGGTTCGCAGGACGCGGACCATGCTCGGGCTATGACTGGACCAGTGTTCACCGTGGCCGACGACGTCACGCTTTGGTTCGCCGATGGCGCAATTCACATCAAGACGCGTGAACCGCATGGCGATCCCGTTGAAATGACCCAGGACGACGCACTTGAGCTGGCGGCGATCTTGACCAAGCTGGCCAAGGAAATCTGACGTTCAGTCGCGTGTTTTCGCTTGCTGCAACCGCGCTCCCGGCAGCATCGGAAAGGTGACGATCGACACCTCCCACAGTTCGACCTCGGTCAGCACCCGCAGACGCCCGGTCTCATCGGGGCGCGCCTTGACCGCGCGGAAACCGATCGACAGGCCGTCCAGCGCGCCGGCCTCGACCAGGGCGGCGACCAGGCGGCCGCGCGGGGTCGTGCGCAGGATGCGGCCCCGGACGTAGAGGCCCGTGGCGTCTTCCTTGATCTCGTCCCAGACCCCGACCGGCTCGGCGTCGTCGTGCTGGTGCAGCATCTTGACGCCGGCCGGGCCGGTGCGGGCCAGGCTGGCGACGAAGGCTCCGGCGGCGGCGACATCGTCATTGAGGTCGCGGGTCCAGAACAGCGAGGCGCGGCCTTCGATGGGCAGGTCTTCAGTCACGGCGGTCTCCGTCCAGCTTGCTCTCGATCCGGGCCAGCGAGGCGCGGGTGGCGTCGGCCTGGGCCTCCAGCCGGGCCAGGCGTTCGGCGACCGGGGCCTGGGCGTCGAGGCGCTGGCGCAGGTCGTCGATCCGGGCGCTGGCTCGCCCGGCTCCCATCAGGGCGGCGGCGGCCTGCAGGGCCACGGCCACCAGCACGGCGACCGAGATCTGGCGGTCCAGTCGCCAGCGGGTGGGTGATGTCATGGGTGTCTCTTGCCTCCTTCCCGTCGGCGGATGGGGGAAGGGCTCAGATCTCCAGCCCCGCCAATCGCCGCCGCTCGGCGTCGGTCAGGAAGCTGGCCGCCTCCAGCCGCGACCACAGGGCGTCGCGTTCGGCCGACAGGGCCGGGACGGCGTCGAGGTCGCAGGCGATGCGGGCGTCGGGGAACTTGGGGGCCAGCCAAGCCGACAGGGCCCGCGCCGCCCGCTCGGCCAGCGGCACGACGGTGTGGCGCCAGAACGCGCCGTTGGCCTCGCGATAGTTGGCGTAGGTCGCGTCGCCGGGAACGCCCAGCAGTTGCGGCGGCACCCCGAAGGCCAGGGCGATCTCGCGGGCGGCGGCGTGCTTGCCGGCGATGAAGTCCATGTCGGCCGGGCTCAGCGACATCGGCCGCCAGTCCAGCCCGCCCTCCAGCAGCAGCGGCCGGCCGGCGTTGGCCGTCCCGGCGTGGGCGTCGCCGAGCTCGGCCTTCAGCCGCTCGAACTGCTCGGCCGAGAGCCGGTCGCCCGCTTCGCGATTAGCGTAGACCAGGGCCCCGGACGGCCGGGCGCTGTTGTCGAGCAGGGCCTTGTTCCAGGCCCCCGAGGCGTTGTGGACGTCGATGGCGAAGGCGGCGGCCTCCAGGGGCGAGAAGCCATAGTGGTCGTCGCTGGGATTGAACAGTTTCAGATGCAGCACCGGCAGCCAGCCGGCGGCGTCGCGGCCGAGCCGGGCCGTGCGGCCGGCGGCCTGGTAGTCATAGGCCAGCGGCCAGCCGCGCGGTCCCGGCACCACGGCCATGCGGTCGGGGCGCAGGGCGTAGAGCTCGGTGGGAGCTGCCGCGCCGTCCTGGGCCGCCTCCAGATAGCCGTTGCCCGCCACCTGCAGGTGGCCGAAGAACGCCTCCATCAGGTCGGGCCCGCCCTGTTCGGGATTGGGCGACCGCAGCAGCCGGCCCAGCGGGTGGTCGTCGGCCCGCACGCCGCCGGCGAACACCGCCAGCGGCACGGCGGCGGCGGCCTCGGCGATCATCCGCACGCAGCGATAGGCGATCGGGTTCTTGCCGAACCCCTCGGAGGCCAGGGCCGCATAGTCGCGCGGCGTCCAGCGCGGCCGTCCGGCCGTGGTGATGGCGATCAGCCGCGCGGCGCGGGAGTCCTTGGTCTCCGGCGGCCGGCGAGGACGGAACAGGGGCATGGGGCGCCTCGGGAATGAGAACGGATCAGGAGCGATGTCGTGGGATGGGCTGGGCGAAGCGTCTCAGAAGAACCCGTCGGGCCCGCTTCGCTTCTTCCGGCCATGACACAAAGATACGGGAGCAGCGGGCGCCGCGGCCCAAAAAGGCTGAGATAATTTCAAGCCGTTGATTTAACGAACTTTTATCTCGCCGACGCCGAGTATCGAGTCGGCTGGATCCCCGCCAAGCGGCCCGGAACGATCCTCCGTGGGGGGCCCGACCGTTCCGGCCAAGGCGGATCTTCACGAAAAAGGGCCGGAGATTTCTCCCCGGCCCTTTCGCTTGAAGACGGAGCGAAGGTCTTCAGCGATCGCGTTTCGCGCACCAGCCAATCAACGGGCGAGCCTCGCGCGCCGTTCCCAACCGGCCCGCCTTAATCCCGGCTAAGCTTTTGGATCTTCACGGGCTTTTCGATGATCTGGCCCTTCATGTAAGGATCGTCGGCCTTGCTGACGGTGGGGGCGTCGTGGATGGCGCGGACCACGTCCATGCCCTCGACCACCTTGCCGAAGGCCGCGAAGCCCTGGCCGTCCTTGTTGCGGATCCCGCCGAAGTCGAGGGCCGGGTTGTCGCCCAGGCAGATGAAGAACTCCGACCCCGCCGTGCCCGGCGCGCCGCGCGCCATCGAGATCACCCCGTCGGTGTGGCGGATGCCCGTGACCGCCGTGGTCTCGTGGGCGATGGCCGGCAACGGGCTGTCGTCGCGGTTCAGCCCGCCCTGGATGACGCTGATGGTCGCGGGGTTGTTGTCGTTCTTCGGACTGACCGTCCGGTAGAAGGTCCCGCCGTCCAGCAGATGCCGGTCGGCATAGGCCAGGAAGTTGGCCACGGTGACCGGCGCCTTGTCCGGATAGAGTTCGATGACGATCGGCCCCAGGTCGGTGACCATCCGCACCCGAACGGGCGCGGCCGCCGCGGCGGTCAGCGGCAGGGCGGCGGCGAGCGCCAGCAGATGGCGGCGGGAGATCATGCCAGCGCACTTTCGATGTCTGTGTGGGTGAAGTCATTGCCCTTGAAGAGCAGCGGAAGGCCGGAAACCTTGGCCAAGGCGTACGAGAAGCAGTCACCAAAGTTCAGCTTGGCGCGATGCCGGCCCCGGCCGAACCGCATGGCCGCCTCGACGGCGAGACGCGCATGCTCGTCGGTGAAGTTGATGATTTCGATCCGAAGCATGTCGAGATCTTCGTAGAGCTTTTCGGCCGCGACCTCAGGGCCGAAGGCGGTCGCATAAACCTGGGCGGCTTCGACGACCGTCGCCGCGGACATCAGCTTGCGCGGCTCGGCGATCATGAAGTCCAGGAAGACGTCGCGATCGCTTTCGCGAAGGACGACAGCCATCAGGGCCGACGTATCGACGACGATCACCGCAACATGCCTTGCTCGTCGTAGATTTCCGCCTCGATCTCGGCGAGCGTCTTGTTGGACAGCCTGGGTCGGGCGTCCAGTTCACGCAACCACGCCTGGATGTCGGCCTTGCGCTGGGACGGCGTCTCCGGCTTCAGGCCAAGCGCCCGGAGCTTCTCGGACAGGGCGTTGTGAATGGCGTCGGTCAGGCTCAGCCCTGTGGCTCCGGCGACCTGCCGCGCCAACTGCTCCGTCTCCGCCCGCTTGATGCTGAGGCCCATTCTAGAACTCCAATCCCGTTTCTAGAATATAGCGGAATCCCCCGACGCGCGCTAGAACGCCCGCCCATGAGCACCTCGCCCGCCCCCACGACGTCCCCCGCCAAGTCCATGGCCGATACGGCCCGCGAATTTGGCCTCAACGCGCAGGAGTACGCCGTCGTGCTCGACCGCCTGGGCCGCGAGCCCAACCTGGTCGAGCTGGGGGTGTTCTCGGTGATGTGGTCCGAGCACTGCTCGTACAAGTCGTCGAAGAACCAGCTGAAGAAGTTCCCGATCACCGGCCCGCGGGTGATCTGCGGCCCGGGCGAGAACGCCGGCGTCATCGACATCGATGACGGCGACGCCATCATCTTCAAGATGGAGAGCCACAACCACCCCTCCTATATCGAGCCCTACCAGGGGGCGGCGACCGGCGTGGGCGGCATCATGCGCGACGTCTTCACCATGGGCGCGCGGCCGATCGCCCTGCTCAACGCCCTGCGCTTCGGCGAGCCCGACCATCCCAAGACCAAGCGGCTGGTCGACGGCGTGGTCGCCGGCATCGCCGGCTACGGCAACTGCGTGGGCGTGCCCACGGTCGCCGGCGAGACCAACTTCCACAAGGGCTACAACGGCAACATCCTGGTCAACGCCATGTGCGTTGGCCTGGCCGACGCCGACAAGATCTTCTACTCGGCCGCCCCTGGCCCCGGCCTGACCGTGGTCTATTTCGGCTCCAAGACCGGCCGCGACGGCATCCATGGCGCGACCATGGCCAGCGCCGAGTTCGACGAGGTCAGCGACGAGAAGCGTCCCACCGTCCAGGTCGGCGACCCCTTCGCCGAGAAGCTGCTGATCGAGGCCACCCTGGAGCTGATGGCCACCGGCGCCGTCGCCGCCATCCAGGACATGGGCGCGGCCGGCCTGACTTCTTCGTCGGTCGAGATGGCCGGCAAGGGCGGGGTCGGCATCGAGCTGAACATGGACGCCGTGCCCCAGCGCGAAGAGGGCATGAGCGCCTACGAGATGATGCTATCGGAAAGCCAGGAGCGGATGCTGGCGGTGCTCAAGCCCGGCCGCGAGCGCGACGGCCACGCCATCTTCGAGAAATGGGGCCTGGACGCGGCGATCATCGGCGTCACCACCGACACCGGCCGCCTGGTGCTCAGGCACCATGGCGAGGTGGTCTGCGACGTACCCCTGGCCCCGCTGTTCGACGACGCCCCGCTCTATGACCGCCCGTGGGTGCAACCGGCCCTGCAGCCGCGCCTCGACCCGGGCAAGATCCCCGGCCCGGCCGATTGGAACGCCGCGGTGCTGAAGGCGGTCGGCTGCCCGGACATGGCCTCCAAGCGCTGGCTGTGGGAGCAGTACGACCGCCACGTCATGGCCGACACCCTGGAAGACAGCGCCACCGGCTGCGACGCCGGCATCGTGCGCATCCACGGCAAGGGCAAGGCGATCGCCGTGACCAGCGACGTCACCCCGCGCTACGTCCAGAACGATCCCTACGAGGGCGGCAAGCAGGCCGTCGCCGAGGCCTGGCGCAACCTGACGGCCGCCGGCGCGACGCCGATCGCCATCACCGACAACCTCAACTTCGGCAATCCCGAAAAGCCGGAAACCATGGGCCAGATCGTCCGCGCCACCGACGGCATGGCCGAGGCCTGCCGGGCCCTGGATTTCCCTGTCGTCAGCGGCAATGTCAGCCTCTACAACGAGACCAACGGCGTCGCCATTCCGCCGACCCCGACGGTCGGGGCCGTCGGCCTGATCACCGACTACGATCTGCGCATGGGCTTCGGCAACGTGGCCGAGGGCGACTCGCTGGTGGTGATCGGCGAGACCCACGGCGAACTGGGGGCCTCGATCTATCTGCGCGAGATCCTTGGCCGCGAGGACGGCGCCCCGCCGCCGGTCGACTTGGCCGCCGAACGCAAGAACGGCGACTTCGTGCGCGGCCTGATCCCGACCGGCCTAGTCGCCGGCCTGCACGACCTGTCGGACGGCGGCCTGCTGATCGCCGCGGCCGACGTCGCCCTGGCGTCGAAGGTGGGGATCACCCTCAACGCCAACAGCCACGCCCACGCCCACCCCTATCTGTTCGGCGAGGACCAGGCCCGCTACCTGGTCGCCACGCCCGATCCCGACGCCGTGCTGGCCGCGGCCAAGGAGGCCGGCGTCCACGCCAACCTGGCCGGGGTGGCGGGCGGCGACGCCTTCGCCTCGCTGGGCCTGTTCAGCGTGCCGCTTGAGACCCTGCGCGCGGCCCATGAGGCCTGGCTGCCGGGCTTCATGGGCGCGGCGGCGTAGGGATCCTCGGCATGCGTACGAACGCGATCCTCGCCGCGGCGAGTCTTGCCCTGTCGCTGCTGGCGGCCTGCGCGCCCACGGCGCCAGCCCCCGCCCCCTCCGCCCAGAGCGAAGCCGCCACCTGCGCCACGCGCGGCGGAACGCTGCAGCCGGTCGGCCGCCTCCAGCGCCCCACCTGCGTCGTGCCGTTCGCCGACGCCGGCAAGACCTGCTCGGACAAGGCCGACTGCCAGGGCGCCTGCATCGCCGAGGGCAATCTGCAAGCCCAGGGCGCCACAACCGGCCAGTGCCAGAAGACCAATGTCCAGTTCGGCTGCTATGCCCGGATCGTGGACGGCAAGGCGACGGCGGCGATCTGCGTCGACTGAAGACTGGTCTCGCCTGAATCGCCAGTTTTAGATCCGCTCATCCCGGCGAATGCCGGGATGAGCGGAGAAAAGTTTGGAGCAACACGCTCTAAACCATCACCAATCCCTGCGGCGACGCGCGCAGACGGGCGGCGTCGCGGCCCGGCGGCGCGCCGAATAGGCGGGCGTATTCGCGGCTGAACTGGCTGGCGCTGTCGTAGCCGACGCTGAACCCCGCCCCCGCCACGTCGCCTGGCTGGCTCAGCAACAGCGTGCGGGCGGCCTGCAGCCGCAACTGCTTCTGGTATTGCAGCGGGCTCATGGCCGTGACCGCCTTGAAGTGGCGGTGGAACGAGGCCGGGCTCATTCCCGCCAGCCGCGCCAGGTCTTCCACCTGCATTGGGGCGGCGAAGTTGGCCTGCAGCCACTGGATCGCGCGGTTCACCTGCGACAGGCGGCTCTCAGCCAAGCCGATCTGCCGCACCATCGCGCCGCTGGGCCCCTGAAGCAGCCGCCACAGGACTTCCCGCTCCAGCATCGGCGCCAGCACAGGGATGTCGGCGGGCCGATCCAGCAAGCGCAACAGCCGCAGGATCGCGTCCAGCAGCTCGGGCCCGGCCTCGTTCACCTGCAGGGCCGTCGATGCGACCGGAGCCGCCAGTGCGGGCGCCTCGAGGATCAGCCTGGCGATCTTGGCCGGATCGAGGGCGACGCTCAGCGCCGCATAGGGTCCCTCGACGACCTGGCCGCTGACCGGTAGATCGACCGACACGGTCAGGAACTTGCCCGCGTCATAGCGGAAGATCCGATCACCAAGCACCGTGTGCTTAGCGCCGGTCACGATCAGACACAGCAGGGGCTGATAGACGACCGGCATGGGTTCGGTCGGGGCGCTGGTCAGGAACAGCGTCAGGCCCGGCACCGGCGCCGGCCAGGCTCCCTCGCGCGCGTGGCGATCGAGCAGCGCGCGGATTTCGATCAACGGATCCATGGCGCCACATGCCTCGAGCCGGCGGCCGGCATCAAGCGCGCGGCGCCCGGATTGATCGGATTGTGCAAGACGCTGCGAGCAACGCCCTAACCCACCGAGGCTCCCGGGGCCTTCAATGTCTCCACCAACAAGGAGATTTCCATGAGCAAGATCTGGTTCGTCACCGGCGCGGCCCGCGGCCTCGGCGCCGAAATTGCCAAGGCGGCCCTCGCTGCCGGCGACCGCGTCGTGGTCACCGGCCGCCGCCGCGAGGCGCTGGAAGCCACGTTCGGCCCCGACGGCGACGCCCTGTTGTCGCTCTCGCTCGACGTCACCCGCGAGGCTGACGCCCAGGCCGCCGTGGAGGCGGCCCTGGCTCGCTTCGGGCGCATCGACGTGCTGGTCAACAACGCCGGCTACGGCAATCTGGGCCTGTTCGAGGAGACGACCGACGCCGAGGCCCGGGCCCAGTACGACACCAACGTCTTCGGCCTCTACAACGTCACCCGCGCCGTCCTGCCCGCCATGCGCGGCCAGCGCTTCGGCCGGATCTTCAACATCTCGTCGGTGGGCGGCCTGGTGGGCGGCGAAAGCGGGTCGCTTTACTGCGCCACCAAGTTCGCCGTCGAGGGCTTCTCGGAGTCGATCGCCAGGGAGGTCGCGCCGTTCGGGATCCACGTGACCATCGTCGAGCCCGGTTTCTTCCGCACCGATTTCCTCGACGAAAACTCGGTCCGCTACGGCTCGCGCCAGATCGAGGACTACGCCGAGGTCTCGGCCCAGATGAAGGCCTTCTGGGACGCCCGCAACCATGCCCAGGCGGGCGACCCGGCCAAGCTGGGCCGCGTGCTGGTCGATCTGGCCAACCGCGCCGACCCGCCGCTGCGCTTCGCCGCCGGATCGGACGCCGTGGCGATGATCAGCGGCAAGATCGCCAGCCTGCGAGCCGAACTCGACGCCTGGAGCGATCTGTCGGTCACCACCGATGGCGACGATGTTCCGGCCCAGGTCGAGGCCGCGGCCGGCGCCTGGCGCTGATCCGAGGGCGGGCCCACTGGGCGGGTCGGGGCGCTGGCGCCCGCTAGTCCCCGGCCCGCCGGCTTGAGATCAAGGCGACGCGGGCCCGCGTCGCCTCCTCCGCCGCCGGGCCGGCGGCATAGACGAAGTCCGGGCCATCCATCGGCTTGCCGGTGCGGCGATCCACCAGCATGGGCTCGGCCGGCAGGCCCGTGGCGGCTTCGACCATCTGACTGGCGATCCCTTCAGCCGCGTAGTGCCGGTTGCCGAACGCCATCAGCGCCATCAGCACCGGGACGAAATCACGACCCACTTCGGTCAGCACGTATTCGTGGCGCACCGGCCGCTGCTGGTAGGGCCGCCGCTCCAGAAACCTGGCTTCGACCAGGGCCGCCAGGCGCTTGCTGAGGATGTTGGGCGCCACGCCCAGGCTCTGCTCGAACTGGTCGAACCGGGTCAGGCCCTGGAAGGCGTCGCGCAGGATCATCAGGCTCCAGACGTCGCCCACCCGCTCCAGCGTGCGGCCGACGGGGCATTGTCCGGGATCGAAGGCGCGACGGGTCATGCCCTTGATATAGGGGAGCAGCTAGCAAATCGGAAGCTGGTCACTTGCACTTTGAAAGTGACATCCCATTTCAGCTCCACGACGGACCACGGGGCCCGCCAGCAAGGACTGAAAACCATGAGCAAGCACAACCTTCCCGGCGCGGCCCTGATCACCGGCGCCTCCACCGGCATCGGCGCGACCTATGCCGACCGCCTGGCCCGCCGCGGCCACGACCTGGTGCTGGTCGCCCGCGACACTGCTCGCCTCGAGGCCCTGGCCGCCAAGCTGAAGGCCGCCACCGGCGTCAAGGTCGACATCCTCACCGCCGACCTGACCGACAAGGCCGACCTGGCCCGGGTCGAGGCCCGTCTGCGCGACGACGCCAGCATCGACATCCTGATCAACAACGCCGGCGTCGCCCTGGCCGGCGCCTTCGTCGAGCAGGACCTGGAGCGGGTCGAGAGCATGATCCAGCTCAACGTCGTCTCGGTGACCCGCCTGGCCCACGCCGCTGCCAAGGCCTTCGCAGCCCGCGACCGCGGCGCGATCGTCAACCTCTCCTCGGTGGTCGGCCTGGTTCCGGAGTTCCAGATGGCGGTCTATGGCGCGACCAAGGCCTATGTCACCTTCTTCACCCAGACCCTGCGCCTGCAGCTGAGCCCGAACATCCACGTCCAGGCCGTGCTGCCGGGCGCGACCCGCACCGAGATCTGGGACCGCTCGGGCAGCGGCGGGGCTGAGGTGCTCGATCCCAGCACGCTGATGGAGGTCGACGACCTGGTGGACGCGGCCATCGCCGGCTTCGACCAGGGCGAAGTGGTCACCATCCCGTCCCTGCCCGACCCGGCCGACTTCGCCGCCTATGACGCCGCGCGGCTCAAGCTGCTGCCGAACCTCTCGCGCAACCGCTCGGCCGAGCGCTATAAGGTGGGCGAACCCGCCTGACGACGAGACCCGATGAGCGAAGCCAAGTCCGGCCTGCCGATCCTGGCCTTCGCCACCGCCGCCGACTGGGAGGCCTTCCTGGCCGCCCAGCCGGCGGACAGTCCGGGCCTGTGGCTGAAGCTGGCCAAGCAGGGGGCTGGCGTCGCCAGCGTCTCCAAGGCCCAGGCCATCGAAGGGGCCCTGGTCCACGGCTGGATCGACGGCCAGCTCGACAAGTACGACGACCGCTTCTGGCTGATCCGCTTCACGCCGCGCAAGGCCCGGAGCAAATGGTCGGCGATCAACCGCGCCACGGCCCTGAAGCTGATCGAGGCCGGCCGCATGGCCCCCGCCGGGCTGGCCCAGGTCGAGGCCGCCCGGGCCGACGGGCGCTGGGACGCCGCCTATGCGCCGCAGAGCCGGGCCCAGGTCCCCGACGACCTGGCCCGGGCGCTGGACGCCTCGCCCGCCGCCAAGGCGCTGTTCGAACGGCTGGACGCGACCAACCGCTTCGCCGTGCTGTACCGCGTGAACGACGCCAAGACCGAAAAGACCCGCGCCGCGCGGATCGAAAAGTTCGTCACGATGCTGGCGCACGGCGAGACTATCTATCCGTTGAAAGCCAGGACCTGAGGCGGGAACCAAGCCCCGCCCCGACCGCTTGGCCCAAGGCGAGGAGCCTCCGATGACCGCGATCGCCAACCTGGACGAATTCATTCTCGAAGAGACCGCCGACGGCATCTTTCTCACCGTCACCGGCGACGACGAAAAGACCCTGAAACTGCGGGTCACGCTCGACGATCTGGAGGAGATCATCGAAGCGATCGACGAGGTGTTCGGCGCCGACGAGGACGACGACGAAGAGGACGACGCGGTTTAGAGGAAAACACCTTCCCGCCATGGTCCACGCCACCTTCCAGCGGCGCAGACGGCCCCCCTCCTGGCCGATGACTCTCCGCAAGGGAGAAGCGGAAGGCGACAGCGGAGAGCAGATCGACGCTGGAGCTCTATAATTACAGACAAGTAATGATTCTTGTAAGCTTGACCATATGAGTTTCGATGCTTCGCGAACGGCGACATGATCACCACATCTCGCCACATGAACGCCGATATTCCGTCCAACATTGCAGGCCGGATGTCATTTTGCCTTAGTCTCGCCCCAATCGAGCCACGGCGTTGCTTAAGTGTGACAGGTCCGGTGTGAAATCTTTACAGTCAAGTTGTGGCGATTGACTGCCGCCGCCACGGACTCCTATCCCGACGGTAACCGGGGCCCCGAGGTCCTCGGGAAACCTGAAGCTGACAGAGCCGCGGACCTGACGCGTCGTTCGACCGTGTCCTGCGCGCTCGGAGGGACCGGACATGAAAACTCAGATGATACGCGGGCGGCTGCTGGCCACGACGATGATCGTGGGGGTCGCCACTCTTGCGGGCTGGACCGCCAACGCCCAGACCGCCTCGACCCAGGCGGCTCAGCCCGCCCAGACGGCGCCCGAGAACAATGAAGTCGAGGCCGTGGTCGTCACCGGCTCGCTGCTGCGCCGGACCAACACCGAGACCCCCTCGCCGATCACGGTGCAAACCACCGAACAACTGAAGGCTCAGGGCATCACCACAATCGCCGACGCCATCCGCAGCCTTTCGGCCGACAACTCCGGCTCGATCCCCGCCGCCTTCGGCAACGGCTTCGCCGCCGGCTCGACCGGCGTGTCGCTGCGCGGCCTGTCGGTCAACTCGACCCTGGTGATGATCGACGGCCTGCGCAACGCCAACTATCCGCTGGCCGACGACGGCCAGAAGGCTTTCGTCGACCTCAACTCGATCCCGTTCAATGCGGTCGAGCGGATCGAGACCCTGAAGGACGGCGCCTCGTCGCTGTACGGCGCCGACGCCATCGGCGGCGTGGTCAACATCATCATGAAGTCGAACTACCAGGGCATGGGCGCCGACGTGTCGTACGGCGACAGCGAGCACGGCGGCGGCAACCAGTACCGCTTCAACGGCGAGATCGGCTACGGCGACCTCGATACCGACAAGTACAACCTGTACCTCGACCTGGAATACCAGCTGGACAAGGCCATCCGCGGCAACCAGCGCGGCTTTCCCTACAACACCAACGACCTCAGCTCGATTCCGGGCGGCCAGAACAACAATCCGCAGGCCGGCGGCAGCACCTTCTATGGCAACGTCCTGCGGGCGGGCCTGACCACGCCCGGCGACCTGACCACCGGCGTCGCGCGGACCTATCTGGACCATCCCAACCAGTGGCAACCGCTGCGCGCCTGCGGCGCGGACGCTCCCCTGACCATCGACGAGCGCACCGACGAGGTGTTCAACCAGTCGATCGGCTCCTACTGCGCCCAGAACGTCGCCGATTTCGGCGACATCCAGCCCAAGCAGTCGCGCGCGGCGGTCTATGGCCGCTTCACGATCAAGCCGAACGACAATCTGGAAGCCTATCTGAGCGGCAGCTTCGTCCAGAGCAAGACCTCGGTCCGCGGCACGCCGGTGACCGTCTCGTCGAGCACGCCCAACAACCTGTCCAACCTGGTCCTGCCGGTCTGGATCTGCGACACCGGCGTCAACTGCGCCACCGATACGACCGCGGTCGGCCGCAGGCTGAACCCGAACAATCCGTTCGCGGCCGACGGCGACTACGCCCTGATCAAGTACCGCTTCAGCGACCTGCCGGCCTCGGCCCGCTACAACAACCGCATGCTGCGCATGGTCGGCGGGGTGAAGGGCTCGGCCATGGACTGGGATTACCAGGCCAACCTGGTGATCGCCCACGGCTCGCTGGAAAGCGTGCAGACCGGCTTCCTCAGCTACAAGCAGCTGATGAGCGACATCCAGACGGGCGCCTACAACTTCATCGACCCGTCGCAGAACAGCGCCGCCGTCCGCAAGGCCCTGTCGCCTGACCTGGCCAAGACCTCAACCACCGACCTGGACTCGATCAACGTCCAGGCCTCGCGTCCGGTCTTCAGCCTGCCGGGCGGCGACGCCCAGCTGGGCCTGGGCGGCGAGTTCCGCTACGAGGCGACCAACGATCCGGCCCTGAACCCGGTCAACGACGCCCAGGGCCTGGGCAACGCCCGCACCGAGGGCAACCGCACCGTCGCCTCGGCCTTCGCCGAACTGGGGATGCCGATCACCGAGCAGATCGAGGTCAACGTCTCGGGCCGCTACGACCACTATTCGGACTTCGGCGGCAACTTCTCGCCGAAGATCGGCGTCAAGTTCACCCCGGTCAAAACGATCGCCCTGCGCGGCACGATCTCGAAGGGCTTCCGCGCCCCGAGCTTTTCAGAAGCCGGCAACTCGGCCAGCCAGGGCTTCACGACCTTCTCGTTCGACCCCGACAAGTATGCGGCCTTCCTCGCGGCCCACGGCAACAACGAGTACACCAAGGCCTATTCGCTCTCGCTGATCACCACGGCCAACCCGGACCTGGATCCGGAAAAGTCGACCAGCTACACCTTCGGCGCGGTCTGGGCCCCGACCCGCACCTTCAGCGTCTCGCTGGACTACTACCATATCAAAAAGAAGGACGTGATCGCCCAGGCCAGCGCCGGCACGGCCCTCGCCGCCTACTATGCCGGCGAAGCCATTCCGGCCGGCTACATCGTCACCGCCGACGCGGCCGATCCGCAGCATCCGGGCGCCCTGCCCCGCGTGCTGTCGGTGGCCTCGCCCTACATCAACGCCGACTCGCTGGTGACCAGCGGCCTGGACCTGAACGTCCAGGCCAGGTTCGACCTGCCGGCCGACGTGAAGTGGACCAGCAACCTCGACGCCACGACCCTGTTCGACTTCAAGTACACTCAGGACGGCACGACGTATAACTATGTCGGCAAGGAAGCGCCCTACGTGCTGTCGTCCGGCGCCGGCACCCCGAAGAACCGCCTGTCGTGGACCAACACCTTCGAGCGCGGTCCGATCCACGTGACGGGCGTGATGAGCTATGTCAGCGGCATGCGCGAAATCGACGACAGCTACGACAGCGTCTGCCTCTATGGCGACCCTGGCTTCAACTGCCGCATCAAGTCGTTCACGACCGTCGACCTGACCGGCGCCTATGACGTCACCGACAAGGCCACGGTCTATGCCGACGTGATGAACCTGTTCGACACCGGCCCGATGTTCAACCCGGCCAACTACGCCGGCGTGAACTGGAACCCGACCTATTCGCAGTCGGGCATCGTCGGCCGCTACTTCCGGGTCGGCGTCCGCGTGAAGTACTAGGATCTCGCGTACGGGATCAACGGTGCGATCCCGATGAGGTGAGAAGGGGCCGCCCGCAGGGACGGCCCCTTTTTCTTGGCTCGTGCGCGGCCACCGCTTCACCGATCAAATCTATTAATAATGCGGCGTTATAGACAACAAGTCTTTAAAGCCACAAAATCAGGACCTCGCAAACTCTCCTGACAGGCGAATAGCCTTGGGCCAAATCTATCCGATAGACCCACTATACTATAGGGCGAGAAATCTGGTGGCGATGGCCAACGCCATCGCCACCGATTGCGAGCAGAGCGAATTCTTCGAGAACTTCGAGCTTGCGGAGTTCGAGGGCGCCGACGACGCCGAGCATCGGGAGTTCCACGCCGACTGGATCTACTTCGTCACGATCGCCATCGTGTTCATTTCCTCGACCTATCTGATGAACCTGCGGGTCGGCGGCGATCGCGAGCGGCGGCTGACCAGCGTGGTGACGCGGGAATTCGAGCGCTGGAACGCCACGGCCCTCGAAACCTCCAAGGAATGCGGCCAATTCTTCGACCGCACCTATGGCGGCTATTCCTCGCTGATGGCGGCCCTGGGCCAGGAGCAGGACGCCCTGCCCTATACGGTCGGGGCCTGGGTGGTGCAGAACATGCTCGGCCACCTGCCCCGCACCGCCGAGGAAGTGCGCTTCGCCTTCACGATCGGCGCCCTGGCCACCCAGGGCTTCCACGACTGGTGGAGCGAATAGGGGCGGCGAACGGCCGCGGGCGGAGATTTTACCCCGTCCCCTGGCCGCGCCTGCTATAGGCCCCCATCTCCTCCCTTCTCGCCGACAGTAGACGCTCCCGATCATGGCTTCCCCGACTCGCGCCCCCGTCCTGGCCCTCAAGGACGTCCGTCTGGCCGACGGCGCCAAGCCGCTGTTCGACGGCGTCGACCTGGCCCTGGAGCCGCGGGTCCGCGCCTGCCTGGTCGGCCGCAACGGGGCGGGCAAGTCGACCCTGCTGAAGATCCTCGCCGCCCAGGGGGCCGAGCCCGACAGCGGCGAGCGCGCCGCCCAGCCGGGAGCCAAGATCGTCTATGTCAGCCAGGAGCCGGACATCGCCGGCGAGACCCTGCTCGACTACTGCACGGCCGGCGGGGCCGAGGACTACGAAGCCCACGCCACCCTGGCCGACTTCGGCCTCGACTACGCCAAGAGCACCCAAGGCCTGTCGGGCGGCGAACGCCGCCGCGCCGCCCTGGCCCGGGCCTTCGCCGAGCAGCCGGACGTGCTGCTGCTGGACGAGCCGACCAACCACCTGGACATCTTCGCCATCCAGACCCTGGAGGAGGAGCTGGCGGCCTCCAAGTGCGCGGCCCTGATCGTCAGCCACGACCGCGCCTTCCTCAACCGCGTCACCCAGCGCATCTTCTGGCTGGAGCACCGCAAGGTGCGCCGCCTGGACAAGGGCTTCGCCGAGTTCGAAATCTGGAGCGAGCAGGTGCTGGCCGCCGAGGCCGACGAGGAGCGCCGGCTCAACAAGCAGCTGGAGAAGGAAAACGCCTGGCTGGCCCGCGGCGTCCAGGGCCGCCGGGCCCGCAACGAGGGCCGTCGCCGCGCCCTGATGGAGCTGCGCGGCCAGAAGAAGGCCCTGCAGTCGGACAAGCGCGGCAGCATGACCCTGGCCGTCGAGAGCTCGGGCACGTCGGGCAAGCGGGTCGTCGAGGCCAAGCACGTCACCAAGAAGTTCGGCGAGCGGGTGATCGTCGAGGACTTCTCGACCCGCATCCTGCGCGGCGACCGCGTGGCCCTGGTCGGCCCCAACGGCGCGGGCAAGACCACCCTGGTGCGGATGCTGCTGGGCGAGATCCCGATCGACGCCGGCGACATCAAGCTGGGGACCAATCTCGAAATCTCCTATGTCGACCAGAACCGCATGGCGCTGTCGGAGAAGATGACGCTGTGGGACTTTCTCACGCCCGGCGGCGGCGACTCGATCCTGGTCCGCGGCATTCCCAAGCACGTGGCCGGCTACGCCAAGGAGTTCCTGTTCACCGAGGCCCAGCTGCGCCAGCCGGTCACCAGCCTGTCGGGCGGCGAGCGCAACCGCCTGCTGCTGGCCCGGGCCCTGGCCAGCCCGACCAACCTGATGGTGCTCGACGAGCCGACCAACGACTTGGACATGGACACCCTCGACCTGCTGGAAGAGGTTCTGGCCGATTTCGAGGGAACCCTCATCCTGGTCAGCCACGACCGCGACTTCATCGACCGGCTGGCGACCTCGACCATCGCCATGAACGGCCACGGCAAGGTGCTGGAGACCCCCGGCGGCTGGACCGACCTGATCGACCAGAGCCCGGACTTCTTTAAAGGCGCGCGCGGGGCGGCCGACGACTTCGCCACCGGCACGGGCTCGAACAAGGCCGCCCCGCCGCCCGCCCCGGCCCCGAGGAAGACCGTCAAGCTGTCCTACAAGGACCAGCGCCGGCTTGAGGAGTGCGAGGCCCTGGTGGCCGCGTCGCCGCAGATCATCGCCGACCTCGAGGCCAAGCTGGCCGACCCGGGCTTCTACGCCAAGGATCCGACCGGCTTCGCCAAGATCATGAAGGCCCTCGACAAGGCTCGCGCCGACCTGGCCCAGGCCGAGGAGGACTGGCTGGCCCTGGAGGAAAAGCGCGAGGCGATGGCGGGGTAGAGGGCCAGCGCGGACCACCGCCCCGCCCCCGCCAAGCTTGACTTGAAGACGCCTCACAAATCCGTATCCTGGGTTGTAGCTGGGATGGGGAGAGACTTTTGCGGCATATTCTCGGAATCGCTGCGGCGTTGCTGATATCGGGCGCCGCTCAGGCCGGCGCGCCCAAGCTCGACGCAAGTTCGAACTACGGCCTGATCGCTCTGGAGATCGAGCCGGGCGGGCCGATGGTCGCCGCCAATGGCGGCTACACCCTGAACATGGGAACCTTCTCGCCGCAGGAGCACGCCTTCACGACGACGCCCTTCAGCGGATGGGCCTCGCTCAACAAGGTCGGAAAGACCGGCGGCCCCCGCGCCTACTACCTGGCCAAGGCCAAGCCCGGCGCCTACGCGTTCCTGAGCATGTCGGTGAAGAACTGGGGCGTCTGCTATAACGCCGACAGTCAGACCTTCGACGTCAAGGCGGGCGAAGTCACCTTCATCGGTCGCTATGATCCCCGCGACAGCCTTGTCGAACTCGGCCAGGCCGTGAGTTCGGGTCAGTTTCCGTCGTAGGCACGCAACACGGACATCTACTATCTGTTCGACTCGTCGCGCCTGGCCCTGACGCCGCCCGATCAGTTGGGAGAATGGCGTCCTGCCTTCGAGGAATGGCTGAAGACGCAGCAGCCCGACATCAAGGCGCCGGTCGTGGCGGTCCAGGCGACGCCGACCCATTTCAACACTGGGCGCGATGCGTTCGGGACGCAACGGATCTGCGGCGGCTACTACGCCAAGCGCGACAAGTCACCCGCCCCAGACGCGGCGCCGGCGACACCCTAGTTGAGTGGTGAGCCGCTCCGGTTCAACTGGGTGGTGCGGGGGACCCCACCTGTCGGCGGATCGGAACACATACGGTCTGAGAACTACCCGAACTGATGATTGGCATGTCCGTTGCCGACACCGGCGGCGGACATTGTCGGTAGCGGTCAATCCCGTCATTTCAGAGCGGGAACGACGTCGCATCTGAAAAAAACGCCGCAAAAGCCCCTCAATTATGCAGCGGCGCTTCCGCTCGCCGGCCGGCCTGGTCCGACAGGGTTGCGCCGATCGAGGCGGCGACCACCAGGGCGATGGCCAGCCATTGGCGGCCGACCAGGCGCTCGCCGAGGAACAGCAGGCCCGCCAGGGCCCCGACCGCCGGCTCCAGGCTAGCCATCACCCCGAAGCTGCGCTTGGGGATGCCGCGCAGGGCGACCATCTCCAACGAATAGGGCAAGGCGCTGGAGACCAGGGCCACGACCAGGCCCAGGCCCAGGGCGGCGGGGTCGAGCAGGCGGGCCCCGGCCGCGACGATCCCGAAGGGGGCGACCAGCAGGGCCGCCGTGGTCATGCCCAGGGCCACCGACCGGCCGCCGTGCAGGTGGCCGGTCCGCTGTCCGGCCATGATGTACAGCGCCCAGAACACCGCCGCCGTGGCCGCAAAGGCCACGCCCGCGGGGTCGAGGTCGAGGCTGGGATTTCCGAGCGGCAGCAGCAGGAGCAGGCCCACGACCGCCAGGCCGATCCAGGCGAAGTGGCTGGGCCGGCGGGCGTGCAGCAGGGCCAGGCCCAGCGGTCCGCTGAACTCGATGGCGATCGCCAGCCCCAGGGGGATGGTTCGCAGCGCCATGTAGAAGCACAGGTTCATCGCCCCCATGACGGCGCCATAGACCACCACAGCCACCAGGTCGCGCCCGACGGGCGGCGCTCGCCAAGGTCGCCAGACCAGGCACAGCGCCAGGGCCGAGAAGCCGACGCGGTAGGCGCTCGCCCCCTGGGCCCCGACCAGCGGAAACAGCGCCTTGGCCAGGGAGGTGCCCGCGCACATCGAGACGATCGCCCCCAGCAGGGCGGCATAGGGCGCCAGGGCGCGAAGCTGGGCGGCGCGGGCGGGCGCGGAAACGCTGGACATGGCCGCAAGCTAGCGAAAAGGATGCGACGGGAGGCGGCGATTTCAACCGCCCGGGAAACTGTTTTCGTCACGGAGGATCGCTTGGCGACGGAAACCGTCACGCTCGATGCGTTCGACCGCCACCTGCTGGACCTGGTGCGGCGCGACACCCTGCAGCCGGCGCGGCTGCTGGCCCAGGCCGTGGGCCTGTCGGAATCGGCGGTGCTGCGCCGGTTGCGGCGGCTGCGGGCCGAGGGGGTGATCGTCGCCGATGTCGCGGTGGTCGATCCCGCTCGTCTGGGCGCGGTGATCACCCTGCATGTGCTGGTGGAGATGGAGCGCGAACGGGCCGCGACCGCCTTCGCCGAGGCGCTGCACGGACGGCCCGAGGTGCTGGGGGCCTGGCAGGTGACCGGCCGCACCGACTTCCTGCTGACCCTGGCCGTGCCGTCGATGGCCGCCTATGACGCCTTCATCCGCGAGGTGATGAGCGACGAACACGAGGTGCGCAGTTTCCAGACCCTGGTCGCCCTGCGCGAGGTCGTCCGCTTCGATCCCCAGCGCGCGCCGCTGGCGGGCTGAGAAGGAACACACACCCCGTCCCAAACCGATCCCAACGGACGCGGGGGTGTTCCTACCTTCCTTTCAGGAGCGAACGTCGCTTTCTCCGCCAGAGTCCAACCAGCGTTTATGGGCCAGCCAACGACCGATCGCTTCGGCTTCGATTTTCTGCCCCAGGGCGTTACGATGCAGGCCGTCGATACGCGTGCGCGGCTCGTCCAGCGCGGTCACAAAGGCTCGGCGTTCGACTTCGTTGAATGTGTTCGCCGGCCACCGCTGTGAGACGAGCTTATCTATTCTGCACATTGCAAAGTATTCCTCCGACGTGCGATCTTTGGGATCCGGCACCTGCGGAACAATGAGGAACTTATCAGTAGAGAGCAAACTTATCGCCCCGGCGAGGGTTTTCACATAGTCCTCCGGACGCTCGCCCGTGTTCCGCCGGTCGTAGAATATTGTCGTCACTTGCCGATGGGCAACATCCTTGGCCAGACGATCACGCATCGACACCATGCTCTGCCCAGGTTCGCCGTCGTTGTAGACGCGCATCCCGGAACGGCTTGAAATAATGTTGAACCATCGCGATTTATCCAGGCGAGGCGCAATGTTCCAAACCTTCTCTATCAATGGAATGCGCGACGCGATCGCTGTGCTGTCTCCGTGCACGACGAGGCGTGAGACCTCCGGTGCGCATGCTTGCAGGAACATAGCGGACATGAATATTGCTGCAAAACGCCAAATCACTTGGATCCCCCCGAATCTATTTTCGGAAAGACTGGCCTCTCAAGGCATGCGTGTCAAATGCCGTCATACTCGCCTGATGGATGAGGTAGAAATCGACGTGATGGATACGCTAGGCCCGGATCGCCGGCGGCGGGACGCCTCGCTCCGCAATGCCGGCCGCATCGGGCGGGAATTGGCGCCTATAATCTGCACAAACCCGGTCGCGGTCGGCTGGATCCCAATGTCTAGCTTGGGCGCCGCAGGCATGGCGTGTCACGGGAGGCCTTCACCAGCCGCCCAGCGAGCCAGCCGTGCAGACGCCTCAAACGCTCCATCGTACGCTCGGGCCGCTGGAGATCGTATTCCTGGTCTTTTCCGCCCTGTCGCCGGCGATGTCGGTGTTCATTTACGGGGACGGCGTGCTGCGCATGGCCGGCACGGGGGCCGTGGCGGCGGTCATGGCCGGCGGCGTGATCGCGGCGGTGGCGGCCTATCTCTATGCCGAACTCGGCGCGGCGTTTCCCCGGGCCGGCGGCGTCTATCCGAGCCTGGTCGGCGTTCTGGGACCGTTCTGGGCCTTTCCCTACATCACCATGATGATGGTGGCGGCGCCGACCGTCATGGCCTTCGGCCTGCTGGGCTTCGCTGACTATGTGCGCGTCCTGCTCCCGGGCCTGCCGCAGCTTCCGGTGGCGCTGGCTTGCCTGACCCTGGCCTGCGGCGTGGCGGTGCTGCGCGTGCGCACCGGCGCCGTCATCACCGGCGTCTTCCTGCTGATGGAGGTCGGGGCGCTGGCGCTGCTGACGGCGATCGCCCTGGCCCATCCGTCCCGGTCGCTGTTGAGCGCCCTGGCGCATCCGGTCTGGCTGAACCACGCGGTCGCCCAGCCGCTGCCGATCGCGACGCTGGGCCTGGCCGTGGTCTCCGCCATCTTCACCTGCTCGGGCGCCCACTGGGCCCTCTATTTCGGCGAGGAGCTCACCGACGCGCCGCGCCGGATCGGAGCGCTGGTCACCTGGATCGGCGTCCTGGCGGCTTTGATCATCGCCGTGCCCCTGATCCTGGTGGTGCTGAGCGCGCCCGACCTGGGGCGGATCCTGGGCTCCGACACTCCGGTGGTGTCCTACATGATCCTGGTCGCGGGGCCGAAATTGACCGCGGTGATCAGCGCGGTGCTGGTGATCGCCATCTTCAACGCCCTGGTCGTCGGGGTCATGGGCTTTGGCCGGCTCTACTATTCCACGGGCCGTGACGGCATCTGGCCCGGACCGGTCAACCGGCTGCTGGCCCATGTCCATGCCGGTTCGCACGCCCCGATGGCCGCGACCTTCGTGCTTTGTCTCGCCTCAGCCGTCCTCATGCTGGCGGGACAGCGGACGCTGCTGATCTTCACCGCGATGCAGAACATCCCGGAATATCTGTTGCTGGCCACCGCGGTCCTGGTCGGGCGGCGGACCGGCCGCAGCAACGGACCGTTCAAGGCGCCGCTGCATCCGCTGGTGCCGCTGGTCACCCTGGTCGCGGCCGGCGGCATGATCTACTCGGCCCTGATGGATCGAACGGCGGGCCGACCGGCCCTGCTGCTGGTCGCCGCCCTGTTCGTCGGCAGCTGGGCCTACTTCCGGTTCCGCGCAAAACAGCCGTCCGCCTGGACGCCCGCGGCGGCCGATCCGGTGGATCCATGAGATCCATCGCCGCTCAGTCGCCGGCGGCCGGCGAAGCAAGCCCGCTCCCGGCCAGCAACTGCTCCAGCGCGCCGGACAGGCCCGCGACCTGCGCCGCAACGGGATGGCGGCGGCCGGGCCTTTCCCCGCTCTCGGCGCAGCGGGCGACCTTGTCGATGGCCGCGTGGTGAGCGTCCAGCACCGGAACGCGGCTGGCGGCGGCGATGGCGCCCAGCCTGGGGATCAGCCCGGCCCCGCCGACCAGCACCCGGCTGGCGCCGGCCTCCCGCGCCCGCGTCTCCAGAAACACGGCGATCTGCGTCGGATCGTCGGGCAGGTGATCGATCGTTTCGACGCCGGCCAGTTGGCCCGCGACCCCCAACTTTTGCGCCAGTTCCAGTATGACCTCGCGCCAGACCTCGCCGCGGGTGGCGGCGATGAAGGGCCCGGGCAACGCCGCGACGGCGTGCAGTCCCGCCTCGGCGAAACCCACCACAGGGATGTCGCAGACTTCCGAAACGGCATCGAACCCCGGATCGCCGAAGCAGGCCAGCAGGATCGCATCGGGCCGGTCGCTATCCGCAAGCGCCCTGGCCACGGCGTCCAGGACCGCATGTCCCGCCACGGCGATCCCTGCGCGCGAGGCGATGTAGCGAAAGCCGAACGCCGCGGTCACGGTTCGCAGGGTGAAGCGGTCCCCCAGCTGGGCGCGGACCCGCGCCTCGATCGTCTCGGTGATCGGCGTCGAGGTGTTGGGATTGACGATCAGCAGGCGGCGGCGAGCTTCCATGGCCGGTTGAAGCCAGGGTTCGAGGGCGGCCGCAATCGTCTCCGCCTGCGCGGACAAGGTGACGGGACCGGGCGCCACGCGATTGGGCGCCGAACCTGTCGGCTTCATCGACGCCCGGTCAGACCGCGCCTCAGGAACAGCCTCGCATGACCATCGTCGCGTCCGAGTTCGACGCCATCCACGACCGAAAGGCGTACGGGTCGGCGAAGTGGGCCAACCAGTGGGATGAGTACTCCCCGGCGATCGAGGGCGAGGGCATCCTGTCGCTGTGGACCGCCGACATGGACTTTCGCGCCCCGCAGCCGGTGATCGACTGGATGGTCGACGCGGCCCAGCACGGCGTCTATGGCTACACCTTGCGCGATCCCGGCCATTTCGAGGTCGTGCAGGCCTGGTTCGCGGAACGCCATGGCTGGACGCCCGAGCTGGAGACCCTGCTGCCCGGTCCAGGCGTCATGCCCTGCGTCGCAGCGATCCTTCGCACCTTCACCCAGCCCGGCGACGGCGTGATCGTGCAGACGCCGGTCTATTCCCCCTATTTCGAAGTCATCAGCGGCAACCAGCGGCGTCTACTGGTCAATCAGCTCCGGCTTGAGGACGGCCGCTACCGCCTCGACCTGGAGAATTTCGAGGCGCTGGCGCGATCCGGGGCGAAGGCGTTCATCCTGTGCAATCCGCACAATCCGTCCGGCCACGCCTGGACTTTTGAGGAGCTGACGGCGCTCAACGCCATCTGCGAGCGCTACGGTCTCATCGTGATTTCGGACGAGATCCACTGCGATATCCGGCTGAACGCCGCGCCGCACGTCGTGTTCGCCTCGATCAGCGAGAGCGCGCGACAGCGGTCGTTCATCTGCCTGGCCCCCACCAAGACCTTCAACCTCGCCGGCCTGCAGTGCGCCGTCGTCTCGGTGGCCAATCCGCAGTGGCGGGCCCAGTTGTTCGACACCCTGCGCTTCTCGTTCATGACCAACCCGAACTTCTTCTCCCGGCTGGGCCTCGAGGTCGCCTATCGGGAGGGCGGGCCCTGGCTGGACGCGCTCACGGACTATCTCCGCGGCAATCTTGAGCTCGTGACCGGGTTCGTCGCAGCGTCCCTGCCGGGCCTGCGTCCGATGCGGCCGGACGCCTCGTTCCTGGTGTGGATCGACGCCAGGCCGGTCGACGACCGGGTCGGCGACGTGAAGGCGTTCTTCCTGAACGAAGCGAAGGTCAACCTGTACAGCGGCCGGGTCTACGGACCGGGCGGCGAAGGATTCATTCGCCTGAATATCGGCTGCGCGCGGCCTTTGCTGCAGGACGCCCTGCAACGCATGGCCGACGCCTTGGCGAATGGATAGGGCCGGCTGGCGACACGGATTTCAGGGATAGGGCGCCCTCTTCCGGTCTCAGAATCCCTCGTCGTCGTCCTCCGCGGCCTCCTCGTCCTCGCCGCCCATGGCCGCTTCGAGGCTTTCGATGATGTCGTCCATCTGGGCCGGGGTGATCTCGACATAGAGGGCGTCGCCGCCGACGGCCGAGACCAGCAGGCGGTAGCCGTTTTCGGTCTCATGCAGGCTGAAGGTTTCGAGGGACTGCAGCTTGGCCATGTCGAGAATCCGGGATGCGCGGGAAGGACAACCGCCGATATAGGCGCCGTCGCCGGTTTTCGCCATGGCGTTCGGGCCCAAGCCCACTCGCCCCATTGTCTATTATCTGCTCGCGTATCAACCTTCCCGCCTTACTCCGGGAAGACCTCATGACCGCCGCCCATCACCGCGATGCGATCGTCATCGGCGGCGGCCACAACGGCCTGGTCTGCGCCTTTTACCTGGCCGGGGCGGGCCTGAGGGTCACGGTCTGCGAGGCGCGGGGCGTGGTCGGCGGGGCGGCGGTGACCGAGGAATTCCATCCCGGCTTCCGCAACTCGGTCGCCAGCTACACGGTCAGCCTGCTCAGTCCCAAGGTCATCGCCGACATGGACCTGCACGGCCACGGCCTGCGGATCCTGGAGCGGCCGATCTCCAACTTCCTGCCCCTCGACGATGCGACCTACCTCAAGCTGGGCGGGGGACTGGAGCGCACGCAGGCGGAGTTCCGCAAGTTCTCGGCTCGGGACGCCGAGCGCCTTCCGGGCTATTACGCCATGCTCGACGAGATCGGCGACGTGCTGCGGGATCTCGCCGGCGAGACCCCGCCGAACCTGACCGACGGCCTGCCGGGCCTGTTGCGCGGCCTGCGCCAGGGCTCGCGGCTGGCGGGCCTGTCGCTCGAACGCAAGCGCGACCTGCTGGACCTGTTCACCAAGAGCGCCCGCGACTTCCTGGACGGTTGGTTCGAGAGCGACGCGGTCAAGGCCAGCTTCGGCTTCGACGCCGTGGTCGGCAACTTCGCCAGTCCCGACACCCCCGGCTCGGCCTATGTGCTGCTGCACCACACCTTCGGCGAGGTGAACGGCAAGAAGGGCGCCTGGGGCCACGCGGTCGGCGGCATGGGGGCGATCACCCAGGCCATGGCCAAGGCCTGCCACGCCCGCGGCGTGGAGATCCTGCTCAACGCCCCGGTCGAGGCGGTGCATGTCGAGGACCGACCGCCGGCCAAGGGCGGCGGCAAGGCGGCGGTCGGGGTGCAACTGGTCGACGGCCGCCAGATCATGGCCCCGATCGTCTCGTCGAACCTGAACCCCGCCCTGCTCTACGGGTCGCTGGTCGCCCCCTCGGCCCTGCCCGCGCCGTTCAGGAAGGCGATCAAGGGCTACAAGAACGGCTCGGGCACCTTCCGGATGAACGTGGCGCTGTCGGAGCTCCCGGACTTCACCTGCCTGCCGGGCAAGGCCGTGGCCGAGCACCACCAGTGCGGCGTCGTTCTTTCTCCCAGCCTCGACTACATGGACGCGGCCTATCGCGACGCCAAGGCGACCGGGATCAGCAAGCGGCCGATCGTCGAAATCCTGATCCCCTCGACCCTGGACGAGAGCCTGGCCCCGCCCGGCCAGCACGTGGCCAGCCTGTTCTGCCAGCAGTTCGCCTGGGACCTGCCGGACGGCCGGTCCTGGGACCAGGAGCGCGAGGCGGCCGCCGACCTGATCATCGACACGGTCGACGCCTGGGCGCCCAACTTTAAGGCCTCGGTCCTGGGCCGGATGATCCTGTCCCCGCTGGATCTGGAGCGGAAGTTCGGCCTGACCCACGGCGACATCATGCACGGCCACATGTCGCTGGACCAGCTGTGGGCGGCCCGGCCGCTGCTCGGCCACGCCAGCCACCGCGCGCCGATCAAGGGGCTCTATATGTGCGGTGCAGGCTGTCACCCGGGCGGTGGGGTCTCGGGCAACCCCGGGCGCAACGCGGCGCGGGAAATCCTGCGCGATCGCGACTTCGCCACGGCGGTGAAGCTCAGCGTGGCGGGGCGGTGATCTCGCCCCCCACCATCGGCGCCAGATGCTGGGTCCCCTTCCCTTTGCAGGGAGGAGGGCTTCGGAACCCTAGGCGGCCGCCTGGGCTGCGTTGACGAGGCTGCGGCCCCAGGTGGCGCGGCGGGCTTCCGGCTCGGAAACATGAACCTTGGCGGTCTTGCCCTGGGTGCGCATGTGCTTGGCCAGTATCTCGGCGACCGCGACGGCTTCGGGCTGGCAGGGATAGGAGCCGATCAGCTCGGGCGCGTCGTTCCAGGTGACGTGCCAGACGCCGGAGACGGGTCGTACGAAGTAGTTGTGTTCGTAGGCCATGGGAAACTCCTCGGTCTGGTTCTTAGCGTCTAACGTACAGCGGCCGCGTGACAGCTGTTTCAATGCTGCACGGCAACATCGTGCTGCATTGCACACTGCACGAGCCGGGCCAAGAGGACCAATGGTGAATCCGCGGGCAACTTTAAGGCGTTAGGGTTAAAAAGGCCGGGATTCCAGACGCGACCTCCATGGATTCGGCGGATCCGCCGAGGTTTTTGGGTCAACCTACCCGCCGGCGCGACAGGGTGGGCGGCTCATCCTTAACCACCACTCGCCCCTCATCACCCCCGCGATAGGTTCCGGCGCCGTGACGCCGGCTGCGCGGGCGGACAGCGGTGACGGACCTCCCTAGCCGCCGCCCAGGACATTGGTGGCGATCATGACCCCCAGAACGGCGATGACGATCGCCAGGACCAGCAGGACCTTCTTCCATGCCCCTGAACCGGCCTTGGCCGCGGGCTTGTCCTTTCCGTCGGCCCGCGGCAGCGCCGCCACGGCCTCAGGCGGCGCCTCGGCCACGAACACCGGCTCGGCATGGAAGGCCTCCTCAGGCACAGGGGCCAGCTCGGCGGCGGGGGCCGTGGTCAGCGGGTCCAGGGGAAAGGCCTCGTCAGCCGCAGGCTCGGCCAGGGCCTCGGTCACCTGCGGCTCCAGCAGCGGCGGCGGCTCCGACAGCGGTTCCTCCGGTTCCGGCGCATAGAGCCGCGCGGCCTGGGCGCCGTCGGCGGCGGCCAAGGGGGCGGCCAGGGGAACGGCGGCCGGCGGCGCGGCCTCGGCGGTCGGCAGCACATAGCCGGCCATGCGCTGACGGATCAGCTTCTTGTCGACCTTGCCGGTGGCCCCCAGCGGAATCTCGTCGACGAAGATCACGTCGTCCGGCGTCCACCACTTGGCGATCTTGCCGTGCAGGAAGTCGAGGAACTCTTGCTTGGTCGCGGTCTCGCCGTCCTTCAGCTTGACCAGCAGGATCGGCCGCTCGTCCCACTTGGGGTGGGGCACGCCGATCACCGCCGTCATCGCCGCCTTGGGATGGCCCAGGGCGATGTTCTCGATGTCGATGGTGCTGATCCACTCGCCGCCCGACTTGACCACGTCCTTGGCCCGGTCGGTGATCTGCATGAAGCCGTGGCCGTCGATGGTGGCCACGTCGCCGGTGTCGAAGAAGCCCTCGTCGTCGAGGATCCGGCCGCCGGCCCCGCGGAAATATTCCGAGGCGATGATCGGGCCGCGGATCTTCAGGTTGCCGAAGCTCTTGCCGTCGTGCGGCAGACGCTGGCCGGCGTCGTCGGTCAGCTTCAGCTCGACCCCCATCGGCGGCCGGCCCTGCTTGAGGCGGTAGGGCATCTGCTGCTCGAACGGCAGCGCGGCCAGATCCTCGGTCATCACCGACAGGGTGCCCAGCGGCGAGGTCTCGGTCATGCCCCAGGCATGGACCACCTCGACGCCGTAGTCGTCGTGGAAGGCGCGGATGATGTGCTCGGGACAGGCCGCCCCGCCGATCACCACCTTTCTCAGGAGCGGCAGCTTCAGCCCGGTCTCGCGCAGGTGCTGCAACAGCATCTGCCAGACGGTGGGCACGGCGGCCGAGAAGGTGACGCCTTCGCTGTCGAGCAGCTCGTAGATCGAGGCCCCGTCCATCCGGCAGCCCGGCATCACCATCTTGGCCCCGGCGCTCGGGGCCGAGAACGCCACGCCCCAGGCGTTGGCGTGGAACATCGGCACCACCGGCAGGATCACGTCGCGCTGCGACAGGCCCATCACGTCCGGCTGCAGGGTGATCAGGGTGTGCAGCATGTTGGAGCGGTGCGAATACAGCACCCCCTTGGGATCGCCCGTCGTGCCGGAGGTGTAGCAGAGCCCCGCGGCCGTCCCCTCGTCGAAGCCGCCCCAGGCGCAGTCGGCGTGATGCTGCTCGACCAGGTCCTCGAAGCACAGCAGGCCCTTGAAGTTCGGCGCCTCGCCGGCCGGTCGGAAGTCGGCCGGCATGTGGTCGCGATCGGTGAACAGCACCACGTGCTCGACGCCGGGCAGGTGCTGCAGGACGCCGGCGAGGATCGGCATGAAGGTCAGGTCGGTGAAGATCACCCGGTCGCCGGCGTGGTGGGCGATCCAGGCGATCTGCTCGGGAAACAGCCGCGGGTTCAGGGTGTGGCACACCGCCCCGATGCCCATGATCCCGTACCAGGCCTCCATGTGGCGGCCGGTGTTCCAGGCCAGGGTGCCGACCCGGTCGCCCGGCTTGACGCCCAGGGCCAGCAGGGCGTTGGACACCCGCTTGGCCCGGTCGCGGATCGCGGCGTAGGTGGTGCGGACGATCGGTCCCTCGACCGAGCGACTGACCACCTCGCGTCCGCCATGCCACTGGGCGGCGTGGTCGATGATCTTGTCGACCGTCAGGGCCCCGTGTTGCATCAAGCCCTGCATCGGTCGCTCTCCCGGATCATTATCGTTGTTCAGGCGACGCTAGCGGGGCCGCCGCCGCCTGGCAACGCGGCGCCCGCCGCGGGCGAACCCTAGGACGAGTCTGGCCGCGCTGATCAGCCGCAGCGCGCGTTCAAGTCCTGGGAGCGGCGATCGGTTAGTCTGCGGATCAGAAAACGTCGATCGACGAACGGGACTGTATCAAGTGAGAAGGTTTGCTTCCTCCTGGTCCCCGTGGGCCGACGACCGGCTGGACGAGGTGGCGCTCGACACCCATCGGCTGCTGCCTTCGCGCCTGATCCCGGCCGCCCTGGTGACGGCGGGGGTCGCCCACGCCCTGAACCCGGGCCTAGCCCTGTCGTGGCTGGCGCTCCTGCTGCTGGGCGAAGGCCTGGCGCGGCTGGTGACCGGGCGGTTCAGGCCGGGCGTCTCCGCGCCGCGCAGCCTGCGGGCCGGTTTCGTGCTGGCCGCCTTGCCGATCAACCTGACCTGGGCGGGCCTGGGCGCGGTGCTATGGCTGTCGCAGGAGACCGACTTCAAGCTGGCGGCGGTCGGCGTCTGGGCCGGCCAGATCATTTATACCCAGAATTTCCGCCACCAGCCGGCGGCCCTGCTGGCGGTCAGCGCCGCCGCGCCCCTGGCCAGCCTGATCCTGTTTCCGCTGGCCTTCTTCGACCTGCGCGGCATCGGGCCGGAAACCGCGCGCTGGAGCCTGCTGCTGGTGGTGCTGACCACCGTCAGCGTCATGCTGTCCAACCGCGCCGCGGCCCGGCGGATGGACGAACTGACCCGCGGCCTGCGCGAGGAGCGCGAGCGGGCTGAGGACGCCAACCGCGCCAAGTCGACCTTCGTCGCCGTCACCAGCCACGAGCTGCGCACCCCGATGAACGGCCTGCTGGGCATGGCCCACGCCCTGGACCGCTCCCCCCTCGACGCGGCCCAGCGCGAGCATGTGCGGCTGATGATCAAGTCCGGCGATAACCTGATGCAGGTGCTCAACGACGTGCTCGACCTGTCGAAGATCGAGGCCGGCCGGGTCGACCTGGAGCTGGTCGCCATCAACCTGCACGACCTGGTCCGGGCGGCCGGCGACGCCTGGCGCGACGCGGCCGCCGAGAAGGGCCTGTGGCTGAGGGTCGAGATCGCCCCCGAAACCCCGGCCTGGATGCTGGCCGACCCGCTGCGCATCCGCCAGGTGCTGATGAACCTGATCTCGAACGGCCTGAAGTTCACCTGCACGGGCGGCGTCACCCTGCAATTGACCAACGCCGCGACCGCGCGCTCCGACGGGCTGCGCGACCTTCACCTGCGCGTGGTCGACACCGGCGCCGGGGTGCCGGCCGCCTTTCACGAGCGCATCTTCGACAGCTTCACCCAGGCCGACAACGCCGTCTCGCGCAGCCATGGCGGCACCGGGCTGGGCCTGACCATCTCGCGCGCCCTGGCCCGCCAGATGGGCGGCGACGTGGTGCTGGAGCCGACGGCCGGCGCCGCCTTCCTGTTCACCCTGGCCGCCGCGCCGATCGCCGCGCCGCCGGTCTTGGCCGAACCGGAACCTGACGAGGCCGGCGCAGGCCTCGACGCCCTGCGGGTGCTGGTGGCCGAGGACAACGCCATCAACCAGATCGTCGTGCGGGCCATGCTCGAGGCGACCGGCGTGGCCCTGACCATCGTCGACGACGGCTGCGCGGCCCTGGAGGCCCTGAAGGGCGGGGCCTTCGACGCGGTGCTGATGGACATCAACATGCCGGTGATGGACGGCATCACCGCCCTGGCGGCGATCCGGGCCGGCGCGGCCGGCGACCCGTCGACGCCGGTGATCGCCCTGACCGCCTCGGCCATGTCCGGCGACCGCGAGCGCTTCCTGGCCCTGGGCTTCGACGACCACCTGGGCAAGCCGATCCGGCCGCGGGACCTGCTGGCGGCGATCGACAGCGCGGTCCGGGGCGAGCCGGCCAGGGCCGAACTGGCGCGGTCTTAGCCCATCGTCTCCGCCAAAGCCCGGGCCTCGTCCTCGAAGGCGCTGACCGTGTCGACCCGTCGCCAGCCGATGTCGCCGGTGTCGCGGGCCAGTTGGCTTTCCAGCACCCCGACATCGGCGTCGGAGGCGTCATTGACGCGGGCGGCGACCCGGGCCCGCAGCACTTCGGGCGGGGCCTCCAGCCAGACGCCCTGGAAGGCCACGTCGGCCTCGCGGGCGAGGGCCTCGGCGCGGGCCCGCTGCTCGGGCTTGAGGAACACCGCGTCGACCACCACCGAACGGCCGGCGGCCAGGGTCAGGGCGGCGTCGCGGAACAGCTCGCCATAGACCCGCTCGCTCATCTCCGCCGTGTAGGCCTCCTGGGGCAGGCGCTGCAGCGAGGGCACGCCGCACAGGCGCTTGCGGATCTCATCGGTGCGCAGCACCACCGCGCCGGGGGCGCTGCCCAGGCCGGGGGCGCAGACCCGGGCGAAGGTCGACTTGCCCGAGCCCGACAGGCCGCCGGTCGCCACCAGGCTGACCGGCTTGGGCGCCAGGTGCTCCAGGGCGGTGGCCAGATAGGCCCGCGCCGCCTCGTCGTCATTGCTGTAGGCCCAGACGTGGGTGCGCACGGCGGCCCGCACGCTGAGCATCAGCGGCAGGGCGGCCAGGCCGCTCCACAGACCGGGGCCGAAGGCGCGGGCGGCCTCGTCGAGATAGGCGTTCAGCACGCGCCCGGCGGCGTCGCGGCGACGGCGGAAGTCCAGGTCCATCAGCAGGAAGGCCAGGTCGTACTGGATGTCGATGTCCGACAGCGAGTCATTGAACTCGATGCAGTCGAACAGGATCGGCTTGCCCTCCTCGATCAGGATGTTGCCCAGGTGCAGGTCGCCGTGGCAGTGGCGGGCGAAGCCCTCGCCGGCCCGGGCGTCGAGCAGCGGCCCCAGCCGCTCCAGCGCCAGGTCGGTCTCGGCGATCAACCGCTCGACGGCCAGCGCGCCCAGGCGCGGGGCCAGGCCGCGCAGCAGCTTGGCGTTGGAGGCGATGGTGTAGCCCAGGGCCCCCACCCCGCCGCCCTGCGGCCGCAGCGCCGCCCCGGCGTGGAACTGGGCGATGGTCCGGCCCAGGGCCTCCTCCAGCGCGTCGTCGATGGCCCAGGGCTGCACCGCCAGCACGCCCTGTTCGTCGAAGCGGCGCATCTCCAGCACGTATTCGACGGTCTCGCCGGCCCCGTCGATCTCGACCCCGCCGCCGTCGGTGCGGGTCAGGCGGCGCACGGCGCGATAGATGTCGGGCGCGGCGGCGCGGTTGAAGCTCAGCTCGCGCTCCAGCGACCAGCGGCGCAGCTCCAGGGTGGAATAGTCGAGAAAGCCGAAATTGACCGGCCGCTTGACCTTCCAGGCCGCCTCGCCGACCAGGAACACCCGGGCGCAGGAGGTCTCGATCACCCGGTCGGCCCGTCCGCCGAACCAGGCGGCCACTTCCTGCTCGCGAACCGTTTCCGCGTCCTTGATCACGCCCAGACCCCGTCCTTCGCGCCGGCCGGCCCGGCGCCGGCGTCCCCATAGCCGAAACTTCCGTTCCCGTCTCACACACCGGCTTGCTTCCGTGTGGGTTGAGCATCTATGGTAAAGCTCACCCTGGATCGAGCTGACCACATGCTGATGGGCGCTGGGCTGAAACCCGAACGCAAGAAGACCGAAATCCTCACGGCCGCCCGGGGCGTCTTCCTGCGCCAGGGCTATCCCGACACCGGCATGGAGGTGGTGGCGCGCATGGCCGGCGTCTCCACCGCCACGCTCTATGCCTACTTCCCCAGCAAGGCGAAGTTGTTCGAGGTGGTGGTGCACGAGACGGTGCGCGACATCACCGCCCCGGTGCGCGAAGGGGCCCGCGCCAAGGGCGACGCCCGGACGCGGCTGATGGCCCTGTCCCACGCCTATGCGGCCTTCCAGTCGCGCCCGATCACCCGGGCCATGTTCCGACTGGTGACGGCCGAACGCCGGCGCTTCGCCGACCTGGCCGACCATTTCCTGCACAGCGCCCGCAGCGAGGTGGGCGGGGCGGCGATCTCGGTGGTCAACGACCTGGTCAAGACCGGCGAACTGGCCGTCGACAAGCCCTCCTGGGCCGCCGGCCAACTGCTGGGCATGATCGACCACCCCACCCTGGTGCTCGGCCTGGCCGCCGGCGACGAGGTCCAACCCGCCCGGCCGCTGCCCGATCTTTGCCATGACGCGGTGGAGACCTTCC
Organism: Caulobacter sp. LARHSG274; assembly: GCF_052871235.1. NCBI lineage: Bacteria > Pseudomonadati > Pseudomonadota > Alphaproteobacteria > Caulobacterales > Caulobacteraceae > Caulobacter > Caulobacter sp. LARHSG274. Next base: position 73,668 of record NZ_JBIXJO010000009.1, read on the forward strand.
TGGCGCGGTATGGCGTGAAGGCGTGAAGTCCGCCTTCCCGGCGCAAAGGCCGGGATAATCGAACAGGCGTCGGTCCGCTCCTACAGCAGGATGTCCGACGCGGTCAGCGTCGTCGCCACGGTCAGGGCCAGGACGAAGTCGGCAATTCCATCGCCGTTGACGTCGGCCGACAGGTGGGAATAGCCCGAACTGTCGGCGGCTGAGATCACCAGCTGTCCGGCCACGCTGCTGAAGGCCGACACCACGGTGAAGGCGTCGTTGGCGGCGGTGGCGGAATTGGCGTCGATGCCGGTCAGGTCGATGCGGTCGCCCTCGGCGGTGCTGAAGCTCCACACCAGGTCCGAGGCGATGGCCGAGCTGTCGGTGGTGGCCGCGAACACGAAGGTGTCGGCTCCGGTCCCGCCGACCAGGAAGTCGGCCCCGCCGCCGCCGGTCAGGGTGTCGGCCCCGTCCAGGCCGTAGAGGATGTCGTTGCCGCCGGCCGCCACCAGCACGTCCGCGACATTGTGGCTGGCCCCGTCGCCGACCAGCACGAAGGCTTGGCTGGGGCCGCCGCTGGTGATCAGGTCGGTGCTCTTCAGCGTCGTGCCCTGGACCACGATGGCCGACTGCAAGGCCCCGCCGGCGTCGGGGGCCGAATAGATGAAGGTGTTGCCCTCGTAGCGGGCCAGGGTGACCTTGCCGCCGTCGATCGCCGAGATGTCGACCTTGTCGGTCCCATAGTTGAAGCCGAGGATCAGGTCGTAGGCGGTGAAGTTGGAGTCGGCGATCGACGTATAGAGGAAGGTGTCCGTCGCCGGGCCGCCATAGAGGATGTCGGTGCCGCCGCCGCCGATCAGGGTGGTGTTGGCCGTGCCCCCGACCAGCACGTCCATGCCCGCCCCGCCGCGCAGGGTCTCCACATCGGTGCCGCCATAAAGGGTGACGCCGGTGACCGCGCCGCTGACGATCAGGTCGTCGGCCTGCACGTCGCCATTGACCTGGACCACGCTGAGGCCCGTGCCGGGATTGCCGAAATAGATGAAGCTGCTGGCGCCCAGCCGGGCGATGGCGACCACGCCGCCGTCGGCGGCCGAGACGTCGATCTTGTCCACGCCGGGCGTGAAGTCGGTGATCATGTCCCAATGGGCGAAGGTCGAGTCGCCGGCCGCATAGGCGAAGGTGTCGGCCCCGCCGCCGCCGGTCATCAGGTCGGCCCCCGTCCCGCCGGTGAGGACGTCCGCGCCGCTCGATCCCTGGATGCTGAAGCCGAAGTCGGCGACGCCGGTGACGACGTCGGTGACCTGCAGTCCCTGGCCCTGGACCAGGATCTTGTCCTCCGCGGTCCCGTCGCCGTTCTGGTCGATTTCCAGGACCTTGTTGGTTCCGTCGGTGACCAGGGTCAGCTTGGTCGAGGCGGTCATCAGCGGGGTCAGCCGCAGGCTGTCGACGCCATGGGCGAAGTCGGTGATGGTGTCGTAGGTCGCCACCGGGCTGTCGCCGACGGCTTCATAGGCGAAGATGTCGGCCCCGCCGGCGCCAGTCAGGATGTCGGCCCCGCCGCGGCCGGTCAGGGTGTGGCCCAGGCCGTCGCTGATCAGGATGTTGGCGTTGGCGTCGCCGGTCGCCGAACCGGTGACGGTGACGGTCAGTTGCGCCGTCGCGGTGGCGCCGCTGGGATCGCTGACCGTGTAGTCGAACCTGTCGGTCACCACTTGGCCGACGATCAGGCCCTCCTGGTTGGCCAGGTAGCTGTAGGTCCCGTCCGGATTGATGGTCAGCTGGCCATAGCCGCCGTTGACCACCGTGCCGCCGCCGACCACCGCCTGGTCGGCATGGGTCAGGTTGAAGGCGACGCTGGTCACCGTCAGGGTCGCGGCGGCGTTGTCGATGTCTGTGTCGTTGGCCCGCACCGAGCCGGTGGTCGACAGGCGCTGGGTCACCGAGGCGGCGTCGTTCGCCGCGACCGGGGCGTCATTGACGTTGGCGACCGCGGCGGTGGCGGCGCTGGCGACGGCTTCGGCCGCCCCACGGCCGTCGGTGTAGCTGGCCACGACCCGGATCGCCGCGCCGACGTCGGCGTCGCCGAGCGCATAGGTCGCCTGGTCGGAACCGACGTTGGCGAAGCCCGAGCCGCTGTCGCGCTGCCACTGGTAGTGCAGGGTTCCCAGCCCATCGACGTCGGCCAGGGTCGAGACCGCGGTCAGCACCTGGTCCTCGGTGACCGAGCCGGAGATCGTCACCGCCCCGGTCGGGGCGTCGTTGACATTGGCCACCGCGGCGGTGGCGGCGCTGGTCGCCGTCTCGGCAAAGCCGCCGCCGTCGGTATAACTGACCACCACCCGCACCAGACCGCCGACGTCGGCGTCGCCCAGGGCGTAGGTCGCCTGGTCGGCGGCCCCGAGGCTGGCGAAGCCCGAGCCGGTGTCGCGTTGCCAGTCATAGTGCAGGGTTCCCAGGCCGTCGGCGTCGGCCAGGGTCGAAACCGCGGTCAGCACCTGGTCCTCGGTGGCCGTACCGGTGAGGCTGACGCCGCCGGTGTGCGGGTCGTTGCCGTTGGTCACTGCGGCGGTGGCGGCGCTGGTCTTGCTCTCCGCCGCGCCCTGGCCGTCGACATAGCTGACCACCACCCGGATCGTCGCCCCGACGTCCGGATCGTCCAGGGCGTAGGTCGCCTGGTCGGACCCGACATTGACGAAGCCCGAGCCGCCGTCGCGCTGCCATTGGTAGTGCAGCGCGCCCAGCCCGTCGGCGTCGGCCAGGGTCGAGGTGTCGGCGGTCAGGACCTGATTCTCGGCCGCCGTGCCAGTGATGGCCACCGCGCCGGTCGGGGCGTCGTTGACATTGGCGATCGCCGGCAACGACGAACTGGTGGCGCTCTCGGCGAAGCCCTGGCCGTCGGTATAGCCGACCACCACCCGCACCGTGCCGCCGACATCGGCGTCGCCCAGCGTGTAGGTCGCGGCGGTGGCCCCGACGACGTCGGCGTAGCCCGACCCGACATTGCGCTGCCACTGATAGTGCAGCGTCCCCAGCCCATCGACGTCGGCCAGGGTCGAGACTGCGGTCAGCACCTGGTCCTCGGTCGCCGCGCCGGTGACGCTGACGCCGCCGGTGTGCGGGTCGTTGACCCCGGCGATGGCGGCGGAGGCGGCGCTGGTCACGGTTTCCGCCGTGGCCTGGCCGTCGACATAGCTGACCCTGACCCGCACCGTGCCGCCGACATCAGCGTCACCCAGGGTGTAGGTCGCCTGGTCGGACCCGACGTTGACGAAGCCCGAGCCGCTGTTGCGCTGCCATTGGTAGTGCAGGGTTCCCAGACCGTCGGCGTCGGCCAGGGCCGTCGTGTCGGCGGTCAGGATCTGGTTCTCGGTGGTCGTTCCGGTGATCGCCACGCCGCCGGTCGGGGCGTCGTTGACATTGGCGATGGCGGCCGTGCCCGCGCTGGTCGCCGTCTCCGCCGTGCCGTGGGCGTCGGTATAGCTGACCCGCACGCGCACCGTGCCGCCGACATCGGCGTCGCCCAAGGTATAGGTCGCCTGGTCGGCGGCCCCGACGATGTCGACATAGCCGGACCCGACATTGTGCTGCCACTGGTAGTGCAGCGTCCCCAGGCCGTCGGCGTCGGCCAGGGTCGAGATCGCGGTCAGCACTTGATCCTCGGTCGCCGCGCCGGTGATGCTGACGCCGCCGGTGTGCGGATCGTTGATATTGGCGATCGCCGCGGTCCCGGCGCTGGTGGCGCTCTCGGCGAAGCCCTGGCCGTCGGTATAGCTGACCACCACCCGCACCATGCCACCGACGTCGGCGTCGCTCAGGGTGTAGGTCGAGGCCGTCGCGCCGACGACATTGGCGTAGCCCGACCCGACATTGCGCTGCCACTGATAGTGCAGCGTTCCCAGCCCATCGACGTCGGCCAGGGTCGAGACCGCGGTCAGCACCTGGTCCTCGGTCGGCGTGCCGGTGATCGACGCGCCACCGGTGTGCGGGTCATTGGCCCCGGCGACGACGGCGGTCGCCGCGCTGGTCGCCGTTTCCGCCGTGCCATGGGCGTCGGTATAGCTGACCACCACCCGCACCAGCCCGCCGACGTCGGCGTCGACCGGCGCGTAGGTCGCCTGGTCGACGGCTCCGATGCTGACGAAGCCCGACCCGACATCGTGCTGCCAGTCATAGTGCAGCGTTCCCAGGCCGTCGGCGTCGGCCAGGGTTGAGACCGCGGTCAGCACCTGGTCCTCGGTCGCCGAGCCGGTGATCGACACCCCGCCGGTATGGGGATCGTTGATATTGGCGATGGCTGCGGTCGCGGCGCTGGTCACCGATTCCGCCGCACCCTGCAGGTCGGTATAGCTGACCCGCACCCGCACCGTGCCGCCGACGTCGGCGTCGCCCAGGGCATAGGTCGCCTGGTCGGCGGCCCCGATGCTGACGAAGCCCGACCCGACATTGTGCTGCCAGTCATAGTGCAGCGTCCCCAGGCCGTCGCCGTCGGCCAGGGTGGAGGTGTCGGCGGTCAGCACCTGGTCCTCGGTCGCCGCGCCGGTGATCGACACGCCGCCGGTCGGCGGATTGTTGAAATTGGCGATGGCGGCGGTGGCGGCGCTGGTCGCGGTTTCCGCCGTGCCGTGCAGGTCAGTATAGCTGACCACCACCCGCACCGTGGCCCCGACGTCCGCGCCGTCCAGGGTGTAGGTCGACTGATCGGCGGCCCCGATGCTGGCGAAGCCCGAGCCGGTGTCGCGCTGCCAGTCATAGTGCAGCGTCCCCAGGCCGTCGGGGTCGGCCAGAACCGAGGTGTCGGCCGTGAGGACCTGGGTCTCCATGGTCGTGCCGGTGATCGACACGCCGCCGGTCGGGGCGTCGTTGATGTTGGCGATGGCGGCGGTGGCGGCGCTGGTGGCCGACTCCGCCGTGCCATGCAGGTCGGTGTAGCTGATCACCACCCGCACGACGCCGCCGACATCGGCGTCGCCCAGGGTGTAGGTGGCCTGGTCGGAACCGACATTGACGAAGCCCGAGCCGACATCGTGCTGCCACTGGTAGTGCAGCATCCCCAGGCCGTCGGCGTCGGCCAGGGTCGAGCCCGCGGTCAGCACCTGGTCCTCGGTCGCCGTGCCGGTGACGCTGGCTCCGCCGGTGTGGGGGTCGTTGATGTTGGCGACGGCGGCGGTGGCGGCGCTGGTCGCCGACTCCGCCGTGCCATGCAGGTCGGTGTAGCTGATCACCACCCGCACCACGCCGCCGACGTCGGCGTCGCCCAGGGTATAGGTCGCCTGGTCGGAACCGACATTGACGAAGCCCGAGCCGACGTCGTGCTGCCACTGATAGTGCAGGGTTCCCAGGCCGTCGGCGTCGGCCAGGGTCGAGACCGCGGTCAGCACCTGGTCCTCGGTCGCCGCGCCCGTGATCGACACCCCGCCCGTCGGGTTGTCGTTGACGTTGGCGACGGCCGCGGTGGCGGCGCTGGTGGCGCTCTCGGCGGTTCCGCCGTTGTCGGTGTAGCTGACCACCACCCGCACCGTGGCGCCGACATCGGCGTCGCCCAGCGCGTAGGTCGCCTGGTCGGCGGCCCCGATGCTGGCGAATCCTGAGCCGGCGTCGCGCTGCCAGTCGTAGTGTAACGTCCCCAGGCCGTCGACGTCGGCCAGGGTCGAGGTGTCGGCGGTCAGCACCTGGTCCTCGGTCGCCGCGCCGGTGATCGACACCCCGCCGGTGTGCGGGTCGTTCACGGCGGTGACCGTCTCCGACAGCGTCAGGGCCGTGCCGTAGGGCGTCGCGCCGCCGGTCGTCGTCAGATCGGCGGTCTGGCCGGTGGTCGCCGCGCCGGCCGAGTCGTCGATCATGTAGACGACCAGGGCCGGGGCCGGGCCGTTGAAGTCGGCCGCCGGCAGGAAGCGCACCAGGGTCGCGGCGTCGAGGATGAAGGCGTTGTTGGTCGCGACCGCCGGGATGTCCTGCCAGGCGCCCGAGAAGTACTGCCAGGTCCCTTCGGCGGCGGTGGCGGTGTTGGCGGTGATCGCCACGCCGGTCAGGGCGTCGGCCGACGAGCCGCCCGACACCTGGTCCTTGCTGTCGGAGAAATGGCTGGCGAACAGGGCCGAGACGGTCTGGCCGGCGGGGTTGGCGGCGTCCTCCAGGATCGTCGTCAGGGCGACGGCCGCGCCGCCCACCGTGACCGGCGCGTCGTTGACCGCGGTGACCGTATGGTCGAGCACCACCGTGCCGACGGAATAGCGGGTCGAGCCGCCGCTGGTGGTGACGTTGACGACCGCACCATTGGTCAGGGCCCCGCCGGAAGCGTCGACCAGGTGAGCGGTCAGGGTCGGGCCCGGGCCGTTGAAGTCGGCGGCCGGCAGGAAGCGCAGCGGCGTGGTGGCCGCCAGCAGCACCGCCGCCGCCGTCGAGGCCGCGCCGACATTCACCCAGGTCGAGCCGTTATAGTACTGCCACTGGCCGGTCGAACCGCTGGAGCCGTTGGCGGTGATGGCGACGCCGGCGAAGGCGTTGGCCGACGAACCGCCCGACACCTGGTCGGCGCTGTCGTCGTACTGGCCGGCGAACAGGGTCGAGACCGTGTTGGTCAGGCCGGCGTTGGCGACGTCTTCGTTCGTGGCGGCCAGGCTTTCCGTGCCGTCGCCGCCGACCAGCGGCGCGTCGTTCACCGCGGTGATGGTGATGGTGTAGCCGTCGGTGTCGGACTGGGCCCCGCCCGAGCCGCTGCCGCCGCCGTCATTGGTGACCACTGTCAGGGTGGCGGTCCCGTTGTCGTTGGCGGCGCCGGTGAACAGCAGGCCGCTGGCCGCCGCCAGGGTGGCGTTGATCGCGTTGAGCGTGGCGGTGATCGTTACCGTGCCCGTGCCGTTGCCGCTGACCTCGCCCGAAGTCAGGCCGGCGGAGACATTGGTCAGCAGGGTCAGCACGCCCTTGTTCACCGACAGGGTGACGGTGACGGCCTGCAGGGCCGGATTGGCGTCGGGGTCGTCGATCTGGAGGCCGGTGACGGCGATGCTGGCGGCGTCCTCGAGGCCGCTGGCGCTGGTCACCGTGCCGTTGATCGGGGCGTCGTTGACCGCCGCCAGCGTGATCGTGGTCGTGCCGCTGTTGACGCCGCCGGCCGGAATGTCGGGCGTGCCGTCGTCGAGCGTCCAGGTGACGGTGCGGGTGAGATTGAGCCCGTAATTGGTCGGGTTGTCGCCGGTGGACTGGAAGCGGATCGCCGCCAGCACCGCCTGGTAGTTGGCCAGGGTGTCGTAGCCGTCCAGGGTCAGGGTCTCGGTCGCGGCGTTCCAGCTGACCGTGATGTTGGTGCCGGCGATCAGGCCGCTGGCCTGCATCCCCGCCCCGTAGCCCAGATGGTCGTCCGAGGTGCTGGCCTCGTTGGACGCGAACTTGCCGCCGGTGATCTGCACGGTGGAGCCGGACAGGTGGTCGCCGTCGGTGTCGGTGATGGTCGGCGCGCCGGTCAGCAGCACCGTGGCGGCCCCGGCCTGCTCCACCGGCTGGCTGGCCGTGCCGTTCAGGTTGCCCAGGGTCGGCAGTTGCGAAAACACCATGCCCTGGATGTTGCCGCCGGCGCTGACGAAGGTCGGACTGGGGAAGAAGGTGTTGATCAGGGTGGCCGTCGTGCCGAGCGCGTCCAGTTGGAAGACGTAGATCACGTCGTCGGTGCTGCCCGAGCCGTCGTCTTCGGACTCGACATAGAGCTGGCGGTTGACCTGGTCGAAGGTCATGTCGCCAGGATAGAAGGTCGCGGCGACCGCGCCGACCAGGGTCACCTTGACGGCGGTTCCGCTCGAGGCGTTCTCGCTGATGTACCAGATGGCGTTCTGGGCGGCGTTGTAGCCGGCGAACGGCGACGGGGCGTTCGACTCGGTGGTGAAGTAGACGAGGTCGGTCGAGGTATCGACCTCGACGTCGTAGATGTAGCCGTTGGAGCCGTCGTCCGGGAACTGGGTCTGGCTGACCAGCTGGGTGGTGGTGTTGGGGCTGGCCAGGTCGAGGCGGAACAGGCCGGTCACGGCCACGCCGCCGGTCAGCAGCTCGGTGTAGAACAGCCGGCCGACGGTGGAATCCAGCGCGAAGTCCCGCGGGTCGAGGACGTCGAAGCCGCTTTCCTGGCCGCGGCTGTCAGTGGCCGAGGTGACCAGGAAGCCCTGGTCGGAGATCGCCCCGGTCAGGGGGTTGTAGCCATAGACCCGGATGCCGGTGTTGGCGGGCGCCGTGCCGCTGCCGTCCTGGTAGCCGACATAGATCTTGTGGTTGATCGCATCGACCTGCATGCCGTTGATGATCACGGTGTCGGGAAAGTCGACGACAGTGGTCGGGGTGGCGCTGCTGCCGATCGCGCCGCGCACCAGGATCGCGTTGTCGCCGCCGGGACCGCTGTTGGTCAGGCCGAAATAGAAGCCCGCCGCGGTGTCCAGCCCGACGTCGGCCTGGAACGAACTCGGCAGCGGGTCCGTGCCCGGGGTGTTGTCGATATTGATGGTCTGGCTGGAGCCGTCGTTGTTGATCCGCACGATGCGGGTGTCGGCGTCGCCGCCCTCGGTGGTGAACCACAGCTGGCCGCTGGGCTTGAGGCCGAAGACGCTGACGCCGTCATCGGTCGAGCCCGCCCCGAGGAGGTAGTTCGTGCCGCCGACGCTGGCTGAATGGACCTGGGTCGTTCCCGCCAGCTCCTTGGAACCGCCGTCGTCGATGTTCTCCATCGCCGTCAGCGTGCCCCCGGCATTGACGCGGAAGGTGCTGAGGCCGTTCTCTGTCCCCCCGACCGTCAGATAGGTGGTCGCGCCGAAGGTGTTGACGGTGATCCCCGTCGCGCCGGCCAGCCGCAGGCTGGCGGTGTCGGAGACGTTGGCGACATTGGCCAGCACGCCCGAGGCGTTGACCGAGAACACGCTGAGGCCGTTGTCGACCGCTCCGGTGACGAACAGGTAGGTGATCCCGCCGACCACCGCCGTGGCCACGTCGCTGGCGCCGTCGAGCTTCAAGGTGCCATTGTCGGTGACCGAGCTGGTATGGGTCAGGGCCCCGGCCGCACTGACCGAGAAGACGCTGACGCCGTCGTCGACGCCGCCCGCCGCGAACAGGTAGGTGGTCCCGCCGATCACCGCCGTGGTCAGGCCCTTGACCCCGTCCAGCTCGTAGGTCCCGTTGTCGGCGAGATTGCTGAGCGAGGTCAGCTTGCCGTCGCCGGCCACGCTGAAGACGCTGATCCCGTCGTCGTTGGTCCCGGCCGCGAACACATAGGCCGTCCCGCCCACGGTCGCCGTAGCCACCCGCGACACGCCGCCCAGGTTCAGGGCCCCGGCGTCGGCGACGTTGTCCACGCTGGTCGGGGCGCCGTTGACGCCGACCCGGAACACGCTCAGGCCGTTGTCCCCGGCCCCAGCGGCGATCAGATAGGTGTTGCCGTCCGAGGTGATCGTCGACAGGCCGCTGACCCCGACCAGGTTCAGCAGCCCGCTGTCGGTGATATTGGCGACATTGGTCAGCGTGCCGTCCAGGGCCAGGGAGAACACGCTGATCCCGTTGTCGACCCCGCCGGCCACGAAGACATAGGTCGCGCCGCCCACATCCGCCGAGGTGATGAAGGACGCGCCGTCCAGCTCCAGGGCCCCGGCGTCGGTTTCGTTGTCGCCGTTGGTGAACAGAATCGACATGGATCAGTCCTTTGCCTCGGCCGACCCGGGGTCCGGCCGATGGGCGCCGATGGGGCCGCAAGGCGGAGCTCCGGCGTCGAATGGAAGGGATGCAGGGTCGCGGGCGGCGCGGATCGCGTTGGGGCGCGCTGACGAGCGGATGTGCAAGGTCGCGTAAATTTTACGCACTCCACTCCCCCATCGCTCTAGTTGTCCGATTGACGCAACCTTAACGGTGAGGCTGGACGCGCACAAGTAGAGAGATCGAGGGTCATTGAACGATGCTCTCGTTTCTGTTGTGCAGCTTTGGATAGTGGGTTACGAAAGAATCAATCGCTGGGCGGGGTCGACAACTCTCAGTCAGCTTAAGAATTGATCGCAATCTGGGGTTTCGTCGGTCTCGATCTAATACCCTGGCTTGCGGCGCCGTTGTCTTGGGGAGCGAGGAGCCGAACATGAGTCAGCCCTATATCGGTGAGATCCGGATCTTCGCGGGCAACTTCCCGCCGGCCGGATGGGCGTTCTGCGACGGGCAGCTGATGCCCATTTCCGAGAACGACACCCTGTTCAACCTGATCGGCACCACCTATGGCGGCGACGGCCAGGAGACCTTCGGCATCCCCGACCTGCGCGGCCGGGTTCCGGTCCACCAGGGCACGAGCGCCGGGGTGACCTATGTCATCGGCGAGAGCGCCGGGGTCGAGACCGTGACCCTGACCAGCAACCAGATGCCGATCCACACCCACGCCCTGATCTCGACGGCGACGCCGGCTTCCGTGGACAAGCCCAGCGGCCAGTCGATCTTCGCCGACATGGGTCCCGCCGGCGTCAATCTCAACGCCTTCGTCCCCTACGACGGGACCAACCAGGTGGCGCTGGCGGCCGCCTCGGTCAGCATCACCGGCGGCAACCAGCCGCATGAGAACATCCAGCCCTATCTGGGCCTCAACTTCATCATCTCGCTCTTCGGGATTTACCCGTCGCAGAACTAGAGCATCGCGCGGAAAAGCGGCGGCCGGCTGGCGATGCGAAAGCAGGGACCTGGCGCTCGGCGCCCCGAAGATCTTCAGGAGCATCAAAGAGATGACTGATCAATTCGTCGCCGAGATCCGGGTCTTCGGCTTCAACTTCGCGCCGACGGGGTGGGCGCAGTGCAATGGCCAGCTGCTGCCGATCTCGCAGAACACGGCGCTGTTCTCGCTGCTGGGCACCACCTATGGCGGCGACGGCAGGTCGACCTTCGCCCTGCCGGACCTGATGGGCAACGTCCCCCTGCATGTCGGCCGCAACCAGCCGGGTCCCGGGCTGTCGGTCTACGACCTGGGACAGATGTCCGGCGCCCAGAACGTGACCCTGCTGCAGACCGAGATGCCCGCGCACACCCACACGCCGATGGCGGCCTCAACGGTCGCGACCGTCACCGCCTCGTCGGGCAACCAGATGGCCAGGGCCTTCAAGGGCAATCTCCAGTCGTCCAGCTCGGGCCTGTTCTACAGCGCCGCCCCGCCCAACACGATGATGGCCCCCCAGGCCATCGGCCCCCAGGGCGGCGGCCTGCCCCACAACAACGTCATGCCGACGCTGGTGCTGAACTACTGCATCGCGCTGCAGGGCGTCTTCCCCGCCCGCAACTGAGCCCTATCCCGTCGATCAAAAAGGAGCATTACCCATGGGCACCCCCTTTATGGGCGAGTTGCGGATCATGTCCTTCAACTTCGCGCCGAAATACTGGGCGCAATGCAATGGCCAGCTCCTGCCGATCAACCAGAACCAGGCGCTGTTCTCGCTGCTGGGCACCATGTACGGCGGCAACGGCCAGACCACCTTCGCCCTGCCCGACCTGCGCACCCGCGTTCCGGCCCATGTCGGCCAGGGCTGGGTCCAGGGCGAGGTGCTGGGCGAGTACAATCACACCCTCGTCAACTCGGAAATGCCGCAGCACCTGCACTTCCTGCTGGCCGACGCCACCACGGCGGCGACCAGCAACAGCGCCACGCCGACCGCCGGGGCCAGCTTCGGCCAGACCATCGGCAAACCCAGCCAAGGCGCCAACTTCACCTACAACATGTACAGCAACACCATCAGCAACCTGACCGCCGAGGCGCCGGCCGCCCTGGCCAACGCCGGCGGCGGCCAGCCGCACCAGAACACCCAGCCGTTCCTGACCCTGAACATCTGCATCGCCCTGCAGGGCGTCTTCCCGTCCCGGAACTAGGCTGGAGCGGGTGGGCGTGGTGCTAGTTGAACACCGCCTGGTAGTCCTGGCGTCCCGCGGCCGGCGTGTGGACCGGGATCAGGTACAGCCCATAGGCGGTTCCGTCCTCCGGGACGATCGTGTGCAGGCCCTCGGCGAGGACGTCGCCGGGCGGACCGCTGAACAGCAGGGTGAACGGGGTCAAGCCCATGTCCTGGTGCCAGGGCTGCGGCGGCGGCCGATCGACCTGGTTCAGGGTCAGCACGTGCCAGCCGCCCTGAATCCGGAACGCCTGGCCGACATGTCGGGCGAAGAGGTCGGCGGTCAGGGCGGCGGGTTCGGCGGTCAGGGTCATGGCGATCCTCGGGATTCCATCGGGGCTTGGCCGTCATGACGGTTTCGCCACTTGAACGCGAAGACCTTCCCACGATGCAGCTGCAGGCGGCAAGCGCCGACCTGCCGCTTCCCGGTTTCGCCCTGCGTCCCGAGGCCCCCGCCGACGCGGCCTTCCGCCTGGCGCTGTTTCGGACCTCGCGCGGCCCCGGCTGGGACCAGCTCCGGCTGCCGCCCGACCTGCTGGCGCGGATCATGGAACAGCAGTTCCACGCCCAGACCCAGGGCTACCGCGCGGCCTATCCCGCCGCCCGGCTCGAGATCGTCACGGTCGGCGACGACAAGCCGGTCGGGCGGCTGGCGACGGACCTTGGCGCCGACGCCCTGCACCTGGTCGACATCGCCCTGGTCCCGGACTGGCGCGGCCGCGGCCTGGGCGGGGCGATCCTGCGACGGCTGATCGGCGAGGCCGAGGCCCGGGGCCTGCCGCTGACCCTGCAGGTGGCGTGCGACAATCTCAGGGCCCAGCGGCTCTACCGGCGCCTGGGCCTGGAGCCGACCACGGCCGACGCCACCCACCTGACCATGCGCTGGCGCCCGGCGCCGCCGGAGCCGGCCTGATGCACGTCGCCGTCGTCGGCTGCGGGGCCTGGGGCCTGAACCTGGTCCGGACCTGCGCCGAACTGGGCGTGCTGGGAGCCGTGGTCGACGCCGACCCGGCCGCCGCCCAGCGCCAGGCCGCCGCCTGGGCGGTCCCCGCCCTCTCCCTGCAGCAGGCGCTGGAGGAGGCGCGCCTCGACGCGGTGATCGTCGCCACCCCGGCCACGACCCACGCCGCCATCTGCCGCCAGGCCCTGGACCACGGCAAGGACGTCTTCGTCGAAAAGCCCCTGGCCCTCGACCTGGCCGAAGCCCAGGTCCTGGCCGCCGCCGTCCGGCGCTCGGACCGGGTGGTCATGGTCGGCCACCTGCTGCGCTATCACCCGGCCTTCGAGGCGCTGGCGGCCATCGTCGCCGGCGGCGAGATCGGGGCCCTGCGCCTTGTCACCGCCTCGCGCCTGAGCCTGGGTCGGGTCCGGGTCCATGAGAACGCCTTCCTCAGCCTGTCGCCGCACGACGTCTCGATGATCCTGGCCCTGGCCGGCGCGGCGCCCGACCGGGTGGACGCCGTCGGCCGGGCCTTCATCACCCCCGGCGTGGTCGACGAGGCCCAGGTCGATCTGGGCTTCGCCTCCGGCCTCCACGCCCACCTGGCGGCCAGTTGGCTCAGCCCGTTCAAGGAGCAGAGGCTGGTGGTGGTGGGCGAGACCGGGGCCCTGGTGTTCGACGACGTCCGCCCCTGGCCCGAGAAGCTGATGCGGCGCGACCACGCCGTGACGACGACCGCCGCTGGGCCGATCGCCGCCGGCGGCGAACCGCGTTTCCTCGACTTGGCCGTCGAACCGCCCCTGACCCGAGAAATCCGCCACTTCGTCGAGTGTTGCCGCAACAGGACCACGCCTTTGACGGGTATCGATGAAGCACTTCGCGTCCAGGGGGTTCTGGAGCGAGCGCAATCTATACTTCAGAGATCGACAACCTAAACCATCAGCTGTGCCATGACGGTGCGCCTCGACCTTTCGGGCAGTCCACGACAGCATTCTTATATTGCCCATTTTCAAGATGTCACATCATCCAATATTTTACATATCGAAGACAAGTCCTGGCAATTCGAAATCATCTTCAAATAGACGCCGCTTGCCTAAACCTTTTCGAAGAGTAGGCTTCCATGAGGTCGACCGACAGATCCACCGCCACCAAGAGCGACCGGAGCGAAACGGATCAATGAACGTCCACGCGCCGCTGTCTCCACTGGTCAGCCCCGAATCCGAGGCGCCGAGCTTTCAAGGCCTGATCCGCAGGATCCAGGCGCGCGAGGCGGTGATCGGCGTGGTCGGCATGGGCTATGTCGGCCTGCCGCTGTCGGAGGCCTTCGCCACGGCCGGCTTTCCGGTGCTGGGCTTCGACCTCGACGCCGCCCGGCTGTCGGCCCTGCGGCGCGGGATCTCCTATCTGGGCCATTTCGCCGATGCGCGGGTGGCGGCGATGCGGGCCCGGGGCTTCGCCGCCACCGCCGCGCCCGAGGGGCTGGCCCGGGCCGACGCCATCCTGATCTGCGTGCCGACCCCGATCACCTCGCACCGCGCGCCCGACCTCAGCCACGTGGTCGAGGCCGCCGAGACCCTGGCCGGCGTGCTGCGCCCCGGCCAATTGGTGGTGCTGGAATCGACGACCTTTCCCGGCGCCACCGCCGAGGTGCTCAAGCCGATCCTCGAGCGCGGCGGCCTGAGGGCCGGTTGCGACTTCGCCCTGGCCTATTCGCCCGAGCGCGAGGACCCCGGCAACCGCGCCTTCACCACCGCCTCGATCCCCAAGATCGTCGGCGCCGACAGCGAGCCCGAGCGCCGGGCCGCCTGCGCCCTCTACGACGCCATCACCACCACGGTGCCGGTCCGCGACACCCGCACCGCCGAGGCGGTCAAGTTGACCGAGAACGTCTTCCGCTTCGTCAACATCGCCCTGGTCAACGAGCTGAAGGTGTCGTTCGACGCCCTGGGCGTCGACATCTGGGAGGTGATCCAGGCCGCCCAGACCAAGCCGTTCGGCTACATGCCGTTCTTCCCCGGCCCCGGGATCGGCGGCCACTGCATCCCGATCGACCCGTTCTACCTGGCCTGGCGGGCCAAGGCCGAGGGGGCCAGCCTGCGGATGGTCGAACTGGCCGGCGAGATCGCGCGGGCCATGCCCGGCCGGGTGGTCGAGCGCACCCTGCAGGCCCTGGCCGAACGCGGCCGCTCGCCGGTCGGGGCCCACGTCCTGGTGGTCGGCGCCGCCTACAAGCGCAATGTCGACGACACCCGCGAAACCCCGGCCCGCGACATCATCGAGATCCTGCGCAGCCACGGCGCCCGGGTCAGCTATCACGACCCCCTGGCCCCCGAGCTGCTGGTCGGCGACACCCTGATGGCCTCGATCGCCCTGGGGCGCGACGCCCTGGCCGGCTTCGACTGCGCCATCATCGTCACCGACCACGACGGCGTCGACTATGAGCGGCTGGTCCGCGAGACGCCGCTGGTGATCGACACCCGCAACGCCACCGCCCGGGTCGATCCGGCCCTGGCCGGCAAGATCGTCAGGGCCTGAGATGGACGCCCGCGATCCCCCGCGCGAACCGGCCTGGGTCCACCCCCTGGCCGAGGTCGAGCCCGGCGCGGCGCTGGGCCCGGGCACCAAGGTCTGGCGCTTCAGCCACGTGGCGGCCGGGGCCCGGGTCGGCGCCGACTGCGTGATCGGCCAGAACGTCGCCATCGGCCCCGGCGCCGTGGTCGGCGACCGCTGCAAGGTGCAGAACAATGTCAGCCTCTATGCCGGGGTGGTGCTGGAGGACGGGGTGTTCTGCGGCCCCAGCTGCGTGTTCACCAATGTGACGACGCCGCGGGCCGAGATCGACCGCAGGGCCGAGTTCCGGCCCACCCGGGTCGGCCGCGGCGCGACGATCGGGGCCAACGCCACCATCGTCTGTGGCCACATGCTGGGCCCCTGGTGCCTGGTCGCGGCCGGGGCGGTGGTCACCCGCGACGTTCCCGCCTTCGCTCTGATGGCCGGCGTGCCGGCTCGCCGGGTCGGCTGGGTCAGCCACGCCGGCGAGGTGCTGGGCGCGGACCTGGTCTGCCCGCGCACCGGCGATCGCTACGCCGAGCGGCCCATGGGCGCTGAAGTCGGCCTGCGGCGGGTGATCAACCTGTCGGGCTTCGGCGACGAGGACCTTTCCGAACAACCGTCGGCGAGCGTCGGATGAAACGAGCCCTGGTGATCGGATCGGAAGGCAATATCGGCAGGCCCCTGGCGGCCCACCTGCGGGCCGACGGCTGGGCGGTGCTGTGCGCCGACATCAAGCCCGGCTGGCGCAAGGGCTATCTGCAGGTCGACATCAACCAGCCGGCCGACCTGATCCCGACCCTGCGCTGGAAGCCGGACGTGATCTTCGCCCTGGCCGCCGTGGTCAGCCGGGTGACCTGCGAGCAGGCCTCCAGCCTGGCGGTCGCCACCAATCTCGGCGGGCTGAACAACGTCATCCTGCTGGCCCAGGCCGCCGACGCCCGGCTGGTCTATTTTTCGACCTCGGAGGTCTATGGCCCGGCCGACGGGCCGATGGACGAGGCGGCGACGGTTCCGCGGCCCAACAACCGCTACGGCCTGACCAAGCTGCTGGGCGAGCAGCTGGTCGACTACGAGGCGGCCCAGCACGGCCTGCGGGCCGTGACCCTGCGGCCGTTCATGATCTATGACGAGAACGAGGACTTCGGCGACCACCGCTCGGCGATGATCCGCTTCGCCCATGACCTGGCCCGCGGCCGGCCGATCGAGGTGCATCGGGGAAGCGCCCGCGGCTGGCTGCACGTCTCCGACGCCGTGCGGGCGATCGAGGCCGCCGCCGGGCTCGAGGACCACGCGGTGATCAATATCGGCCACCCCGACGTCGCGCCGATCGAGGCCCTGGCCGAGGGCCTGCGGGCCCGGCTCGACGCCTCGCCCAGCCTGGTTACCCTGCACGACCTGCCGGCCCGGATGACCGCCGCCAAGCGGCCCAGCCTGGAGCGGATGCGCGACCTGCTGGGCGTGACGCCGGAGGTATCTCTGGACGAGGGCCTCGACCGGGTCGTGGCGCGGGTGCGGGCCCGGCTGGCCCAGGTCCAGGCGGAGTCCCAGACCCGGGCCCCCGCATGACCGCCCGCCTGCTGACCGTGGTCGGGGCCCGGCCTCAGTTCGTCAAGGCCATGCCGGTCAGCCGCGCCATCCGCCGCATGCCCGGCCTGGACGAGGTGATGGTCCATACCGGCCAGCATCATGACTCGGCCCTGTCGGCGGCGTTCTTCGCGGCCCTGGACCTGCCGGCTCCCGCCGAGAACCTGGGGATCCACGGCGGCTCGCACGGCGAGATGACCGGCCGGATGCTGGCGGCCCTGGACGGCGTCATCGCCCGTCACGCCCCCGACCTGGTCATCGTCTATGGCGACACCAACTCGACCCTGGCCGGGGCCCTGGCCGCCGCCAAGGCCGGCGTGCCGGTGGCCCATGTCGAGGCCGGGCTGCGGGTCTTCGATCGTTCGATGCCGGAGGAGACCAACCGCGTCGTCGTCGACCATCTGAGCCGGCTGCTGTTCGCGCCGACCCGGACCGCCGTCGCCAACCTGGCGCGCGAGGGCCTGGTCGAGGGCGTGCTGCAGGTCGGCGACGTCATGCAGGACGCGGTGCTGGCCATGGCCGCCATGCCGCAGTCGGAGCCGGGCGTGCTGCAACGCCTGAGCCTAGTCCCGGACACCTATGCGGTGGCCACCCTGCACCGGGCCGCGACCACCGACGACGCCGCCAACCTGGCCGCCGCCATCGGCTACCTGCGCGCCCGTGCAGCCGCGCTGCCGGTGGTGCTGCCGCTCCACCCCCGCACCCGGGCCGCGGCGGCCCGCTTCGGCGTCGACCTGTCGGGACTGATGATGATCGAGCCCCTGGGCCCGCTCGACATGCAGCGCCTGCTGGCCGGCTGCACGGCGGTGTTCACCGATTCCGGCGGCCTGCAGAAGGAGGCCTATTTCCACCGCAAGCCCTGCGTGACGCTGCGCGACAGCACCGAATGGACCGAGACGATCGAGGCCGGCTGGAACCGCCTGTGGACCGTGGCCGACTACCGCCCGCGCCGAGAGATCTCCGACTACGGCACGGGCGACGCGGCCGAGCGGATCGTCCAGGCGATCGCGCGGTTCCTGGCCGTCGACGCCGCGCCGCGGGTCCTGACCGGAGCCGAGGCATGAAGGACAATAACGAGCCCCCGCCGCCCCTGCCCGGCCACGACGCCCTGGCCCCACGCAGCCGGACCCGGGGCGATCCGGCTCCGGAAGACCGGCCGCTGCGCATCCTGCTGGCCTGCAACTACGACCCGGCCAACGCCGCCACCGTCTGCGACCATATCAACGCCTTCCCGCGCTATTCCCGGCACGAGGTCCATGTGCTGTCCAAGGTCGGCGAGATTTTCGAGGGCCTGGACCTGGCCAACTTCGACGCCGTGGTCGTCCACTACTCCCTGGCCCTGGCGCTGGAGACCTATGTCGGGCCGCGCTCGCGCCGGGCCCTGGCCGCCTTCCCCGGGGCCAAGGCGGTGTTCATCCAGGACGAATACCGCTTCGTGAACGCCACCCTCGCCGCCCTGCAGGCCTGCGGCGTCGACCTGGTCTTCACCTGCCTGGGTCCCGCCGAGGCCGCCCGGGTCTATGGCC
This sequence comes from Caulobacter sp. LARHSG274, assembly GCF_052871235.1. Classification (NCBI taxonomy): domain Bacteria; kingdom Pseudomonadati; phylum Pseudomonadota; class Alphaproteobacteria; order Caulobacterales; family Caulobacteraceae; genus Caulobacter; species Caulobacter sp. LARHSG274. The sequence continues at coordinate 92,126 of NZ_JBIXJO010000009.1, forward strand.
CGCTGCGCACCGAGCAGGTGCTGACCGGCTACGTGCCCCATCCCCTGCTCGACTATCCGCCGATCCCGCTGGCGGCGCGGCGGACCATGGTCGGTTATCGCGGCCGCACCTATCCGGCCTGGCACGGCGAGCAGGGCCGCGAGAAGATCCGGATCGGCAAGCTGTTCAAGCGCGACGCCCGGCGCTTCGGCCTGACCACCGACATCGCCTGGTCGGAGCGCAGTCGGCTGTACGGCCGCGATTGGCTGGACTTCATCCGCAACTGCCAGGCGGTGCTGGCGGTCGAGAGCGGGGCCAGCGTCTTCGACTTCGACGGGGCGGTGGCGGCCCGCACCGAAAGCTTCGCGGCCCTGGTCGAGCGCCCGCACCCGATCCCCGGCCTGGGCCGCAAGGCCTCGTACGAGACCCTGCGCGACCGGTTCTTCGCCGGTCGCGAGGACGAGATCGACATCGCCCAGATCTCGCCGCGGGTGTTCGAGGCCATCGCCTTGCGCACCCTGGTCATCGCCTATCCCGGCCGCTATTCGGGCGTCATCCAGCCCTGGCGGCACTATCTGCCGCTGGACAAGGACCACGGCAACATGGCCCAGGTCGCCGCCGTCCTGCGCGAGGTCGAGCAGGTGGCCGAGATCATCACCAACGCCTATGCCGAGGTGGCGCTCAATCCCGCCAATGGCTATGCGGCGATGATCGACCGCTTCGACGCCCTGGTCGCCGATCTGGCGGCCGAGCGGCCGGCCGCGTCGCTGGACCGCTGCGTCGGACCGGCCTTCCGCAAGGCCTTTCCGGTGTCGCTGGTCAGCAATCCCCACGCCTTGCGCCGGCCCGGCCTGCTGCGGCGGATGGCGAGCCGGCTGCTGAGGCCGCTGAGGGCCTGGCGGCGGCTGCGGCGACTGCTGCGTTAGGGTTCCTGGAGCACGTTTTCTTCAAGTTGAATCGCGCTTCTCAAACCCCGTCTCCCCGGCGAAGGCCGGGGCCCAGGTGAAACCCACGAGCCGCTCCGGATGAATCTGGGTCCCGGCCTTCGCCGGGAAGACGGAGGAAGGGCGCGCGCGTCGATCTAAGCCAATACGCTCTAATCGATCCGGATCCGCCGCCGGATCGGCCCGAACCGCGCGACGCCGCGCAGCAGCGCCCGCAGCGGCGGCGGCATGGTCCGCCAGCGGGCCTCGACGACGATCAGCGCCCAGCCGGCCCATTCGCGCAGCCGCAGGCCCAGCAGCAGGCGGCGGGACGGCGCGCTCACGCCAGCACCTGGCGGGTGATTTCGGTGACCGCCGTCCGCCAGCTGTAGCGGCCCGAGGCGACGATCTCGCCATAGGCGCGGTCGGCCATGGCCTGGGCGTGGACCAGGTCGCGGCTGCGGTCGAGGGCCGCCTCGATGTCCGACAGGTCGCGCCGGACCGGCTGGTAGTGGATCCCGGCCTCCAGCACGCCGCTGTAGTCGCCCTCGACCAGCACCTGGAAGGTGCGGGTGACGGCGGCCTCCAGGTGGCGCGGCGACAGGGCCCGCACCTCGCCCGATCCGGTCAGGACGACGGTCGAGGCCGGCGGGGTCCAGCCGGAGCCCGCGACCAACGGGGCGACCTCGTCCATCGGCAGGTCGCCGGCCGGGTCGAGCAGGGACGAGCCGCCCTCGACCCCGGCCACGGCGCGGCTGGCGCCGAGCAGGCGGATCCAGGCGTCGCCGGCCAGCCGCCGTTCGCCGTCGACCGCCACGTCGGCGCGGTGGCCCTCCCGGTCGGCCCAGGCGGCGGCCCGCAGGCCGACCTCGCGCTTCAGGACGCCCATCTCGCCCAGCCAGGCCGGCGCCTGCCAGGCCCGGTAGCTGACCGCGATCGGCCGCCGCGCCAGGTCCGGCGACACCCGCCGCGCCAGCCGGACCAGCGGCGCGTCGATATAGGCCGTCAGGATGCGGCGGATGGCGTAGGGCCGGTCGGCGGCGGGGTAGAGGCTGTCCCACAGGGCCGGCTCGACGGCGGTCAGCAGCAGGTCGATCCGAGCCTCGACGAGGAAGTCGCGCAGGCGCTGGAGGCTGAGGAACTCGTCGAGCGGCGCGGCCACCCGGCGCGCACGCGGCGGGACGGCGGCGACGGCCCGGGCCAGGGCGCCCCAGCCCTTGGGCGCATGGCGGGTCGCCAGGGCGGTGGCGTCGATCAGCACCAGCTCGGGATCCAGGGCGGCGATCCAGGCCGGGTCGAAGGGAAAGCCGATGTTGAAGAACACCACCCGCCCGGGGAAATGGCTCTTCCAGGCGAAGATCCGCTGCCGCTCCCAGCGCCGCATCGGCCACTGCCCGCGCCAGTTGTAGAGGACCACGGCGGTCGGGCGGTTGCGCATGTCTAGCGGTCCAGCCGCCGTGCGAACCGTGGGACCATGACTGCAACCTCAAATCGGGGCGCCCCGCGCGCTCGCCTCAACCTCGACGGCGTCGGCCGTCGCTGTCAACGCCGAAGGCCGCCCTGGACGCGCCGCAGCGTCTCCGACGGGGTCTCGCCGAACATCGTGCGATAGGCGCCGGAGAAGCGGCCCAGCTCCCAGAAGCCGTGGTCCAGCGCCACCTGGGTCACCGTGGTCGGCCGCTCGGCCGCCGCCAGCAGCCGGCCGCGGGCCGCCGACAGGTTCTTCAGGCGCAGATGGGCCTTGGGGCTGACGTCGAGCAGGTCATGAAAAGCGCGATAGAGGGTGCGGCGCGAAATGCCCAGGGCGCCGCACAGCTCGTCGATCTGCACCCCCGGCCCGGCGGCGGCGTCGAGATAGTCCTCGCTGAGCCGGACGATGCGGGCGGCGTTGAGGAAGCCCTGCCGCAGCGGGCCGTCGTCCTCGACCTGGGCCAGGGCGGTCAGTACGCCGTCCAGCAGCGCCTGGCGCACCAGGCTGACCAGGCCGTCGGGCGCCCGGCCGTCCAGGGACCGCAGCATTTCCGAGCATCGCCGCAGCGCGTCGCGGCAGGCCGTTCGCGCCGCCGGCGGCGGCGAATGCACGCCGGCCTCGGCCCACAGGCGCGGATCGATCCGCCCTTGCCACAGCGCGGCGCGACGCGAGATCAGCGCCCAAGGGGCGGTGACCACGGCATAGGCCGTGCGGCCCAGGAAGCGGCCGTCGAGCTCGCCGCCCGGGGGGACGATCAGGATGTCGCCTGCCTCGACCGCGTGTCCCCACTGATTTGCGGTCCCGTCCTGCTCGAGCACGCAGACGAGGCTGAAGGCGTCCTTGGCCAGGGCGCCGCGCACGCGCAGGTCGCCGTCGAAGCCGCCGGCGTCGAGGGCGACGTCGCCGAGCTCTGCCCGCAATTGCCGGCCAGGGCAGGCGCCGGGGGTCAGCTGGGTGACGGTCAGGTCGCGTCCGGGGACGCGCGCCCAGACCTCATGCGGTCCCTGGGTGGCGCGCACCGCCACCGCGGCGCGGACGGGCGATTTCGGCGCCGGAGCGACGAAGGACCGTTCCTCGCGGACCGGGCCGGCGCCGAGATCACGCTGGGGGCGACGACCATCGCCGACGGGCCAGGAATCCGCGAGCCTGTGATCGTCCATGGGCCTCTCCTGGCGAGAAACGGTCCGGCGGCGGGCGGCCTGTCAGCTGACGCCGCTCGCCACGCCCGCAATCGGACCTGAATTCGGAAACCAATGCCAAATACGAGTAGGTTTGAATTGTTACAAATCTTTAAATCGCCAACAAAACCTACATTGAATCTATAGGATAGCTTCACCGTTTCTGTGTTCGCATAGTTAACGCGCCATTATCCATATATACTCAAAATGTCAGCTATAGGGTTAAATTTGGCACTCGGCGCATAGCATTAACGGACGGGGTCGAGAAACCATAAGAGCGGGCTGGGGTTCATGGAGGACTCTATGGTTCTTGGACACTGGAAAGGAACCGGCATCTTTGGGAAGCGGAATCGGCCCCAGGCGGCCGGCGAGGAGAACGACTGGGCCCAGGCCCTGCGCGAGATGAAGGCCGCCCGCGACGGCGAGCGCCGCCAGAGGCGGCAGATCGCCGAGAGCGGCGCGCGCCAGTTGACCCGCGCCCAGGCCGTGCTGCGCGAAGCCGAGCAGCGCCGGCGCGAGGCCGAGGCGGCGCTGCGCCGGGCCCGGCGGATGGCCGCCGTCGGCTGGATGGCGGCCGAGGCCTGCCGCGACATGACCGCCCTGCATGCGGTCGCCGCCCGGGCGCTGACCGCCTCGCGCGAGCGGCTGCACGGCGATCCGCGCACGGTCAGCGAAATCGACTGGGCCCTGGGCGGCCTGAACCAGGCTGAGCGGATGCTCGACCAGGTGACCGCCTATCTCGACGCCCGCGGCGAGTCGGGCCCCGACGCCCACGGCCTGCTGACCCGCGCCTAGAGCCTGCCGGGATCAGATGGAATCATCTGACCCCGATGAACAGGCTCTAGATTCAAACATTTAGAGCGCGTTTGGCGGGCGAAACCGCTCACACTTTCGCCCAACGCGCTCCAAGCGCGGGCCGGCGGGCCGGACGGCCTTCAGGCCTCGATGTCGACGTCCTTGGTTTCCTTCAGGAACAGGATGCCGACCACCGCCGTCACCCCGGCGACCACGATCGGGTACCACAGGCCGTAATAGATGTTGCCGGTGGCCGCGACCATGGCGAAGGCGGTGGTCGGCAGGAAGCCGCCGAACCAGCCGTTGCCGATATGGTAGGGCAGGCTCATCGAGGTGTAGCGGATATTGGTCGGGAACAGCTCGACCAGCATGGCGGCGATCGGGCCGTAGACCATGGTCACATAGAGCACCAGGATGGCCAGGATCGCCACCACCAGCGGCTTATTGATCAGGGCCTCGTCGGCCTTGGCCGGATAGCCGGCGCTGGCCAGGGCCGCGCCCACCTGCTTGTCCCAGGCGGTCTTGCGGGTCTTGAACGCGGCCTTGTCGAGGGTCTGGCCCGGGAACGAGGCGATCACCGTCGCGCCGATCCGCACCTGGGCGACGCTGCCGGCCGGCGCGGCCTGGTTGGTGTAGGTGACGCCGGCCTTGGCGAGGTAGGACTTGGCCAGGTCGCACGAGCGGTTGAACACCGTCTTGCCGATCGGGTCGAACTGGAACGAGCAGTCGGCCGGGTCGGCGACCACCGTCACCGGGGCGCTGGCCGCGGCGGCGGCCAGGCGCGGATTGGCCGCCACAGTCAGGGTCTTGAACAGCGGGAAATAGGTCAGGGCCGCCAGCAGGCAGCCGAGCATGATGATCGGCTTGCGGCCGATGCGGTCCGACAGCCAGCCGAAGACCACGAAGAACGGCGTGCCGATCAGCAGGGCGATGGCGACCAGGCCGTTGGTCACGCCGCCGTCGACCTTGAGCATCTTCTCCAGGAAGAACAGGGCGTAGAACTGGCCGGTGTACCAGACCACCGCCTGACCGGCGGTCAGGCCGACCAGGGCCAGGATGACGATCTTCAGATTGCCCCACTTGGCGAACGAATCGGTCAGCGGCTGCTTGCTGCCCTTGCCCTCGTCGACCATGCGCTGGAACGACGGACTTTCCGACAGCTGCAGGCGGATCCACAGCGACACGCCCAGCAGCAGCACCGAGATCAGGAACGGGATGCGCCAGCCGAACGCCTGGAAGGCGTCGTCGCCGGTCGCCTGGCGGGTCAGCAGGATGACGATCAGGCTGAGGAACAGGCCGAAGGTGGCGGTCACCTGGATGAAGCTGGTGTAGAGGCCGCGGCGTCCGGGGGGCGCGTGCTCGGCCACATAGGTCGCCGCCCCGCCGTATTCGCCGCCCAGGGCCAGGCCCTGGACCAGACGCATCACCACCAGGGCGATCGGCGCGGCGATGCCGATCTGGGCGTAGCTGGGCAGCAGGCCGACCACGAAGGTCGACAGCCCCATCAGCAGCATGGTGACCAGGAAGGTGTTCTTGCGCCCCCACAGGTCGCCCAGCCGGCCGAACACCAGGGCCCCGAACGGCCGCACCGCAAAGCCGGCCGCGAAGGCCAGCAGGGCGAAGATGTAGCCGGTGGTCTCGTTCACCCCAGAGAAGAAGTGCTTGGTGATGTAGGTCGCCAGCGAGCCGTAGAGGTAGAAGTCATACCACTCGAACACCGTGCCGACCGACGACGCCCCGATCACCAGCGCGTCCTTGCGCCCCACCGCGCGGCCGCCCTTGGCGCCGGCGACGGGAATTGCCGCTTCCCCCATACGTCTTCTCTCCCATGCGCCGCTGTCGCGGCGTTCGCCCTGTTGGATGGAGCCCAGCTCCGCCTCGGGTGTTGCGCGCGGGGCGCCCATGCGGCGCAGCCCGTTCGGCCCTAGGGTTGACGAAGGGGAAGCCTCGCGTCAATCGACCAAAGGCATTGCGCAGGAAAACAGCATGAGCGTCGTCGCGGCCTACATCTATCGGGACGGCGTGCGGACCCGCAGCGTCTCGCTCGACGACCCCCAAGCCCTGGCCACCGCGCCCGAGGAGTTCGTCTGGATCGGCCTGTTCGAGCCCAGTCCCGACGAGCTGCAGCGGCTGCAGGGCCGCTTCCGGCTGCACCCCCTGGCGATCGAGGACGCCCTCAACGCCCACCAGAGCCCCAAGGTCGAGGTCTATGGCCGCGAGCTGTTCGTGGTCACCCGCACGGCCCAGCTGGTCGAGGGGGCGATCGTCTATGGCGAAACGGCGATCTTCGTCGGGTCGGGCCATGTGATCACCGTGCGCCACGGCTCGGCCCGCGCCCACACCGAGCTGCGCGAGCAGCTGGAAGCCTCGCCCGGCCTGCTGGCCAAGGGCGCCGACTATGTGCTGCACGCCGTCCTCGACTTCGTGGTCGATGGCTACGTGCCGATCGTCGAGGCGCTGGAGGAGGAGGTGCTGGAGATCGAGCGGCGGGCGCTGGAGGCCTTCCTCAGCCATGCCGAGGTCAAGCGCCTGTTCCAGCTGCGCCGCGACCTGATCCGCTTCAAGCGGGTGCTGAGCCCGATGGCCGAGATGTGCGGTCGGCTGGAGCACCTGGACACCCCCTGCCTGGACGAGGACGTGAAGCCCTATTTCCGCGATGTCCACGACCATGTGCAGCGGGTCGAGAGCCGGGTCGACGCCCTGCGCGAGGTGATCACCTCGGTGTTCGAGGCCGCCTCCCTGCTCGAGCAGCAGCGCCAGGGCGAGATCACCCGCAAGCTGGCCGCCTGGGCCGCGATCCTGGCGGTGCCGACCGCCGTGGCCGGGGTCTACGGCATGAACTTCGAGCACATGCCGGAGTTGCGCTGGACCTACGGCTATCCCGCGGCGATGGCGGTGATCGCCGCGATCTGCGGCGTGCTGTGGACGCGGTTCCGGAAGAACGGCTGGCTGTAGGGGGGACGGACGAAAATAGCCTTCCTTCTCCCCTTGCAGGAGAAGGTGGCCTCGCGGAGCGAGGTCGGATGAGGGGTCGCGCCGCCCTGTCCGGCAAGCTTAGAACTCAATCGGCAACCGCCCGTCGACCCCTCATCCGTCGGCTACGCCGACACCTTCTCCCGCAAGGGGAGAAGGGGATCGAGGCAGTCGCGAAGCGATGGAGGCCTCAGCGTCACCGTCAGCTCGCCCAGCCGCCGGCGGGATGCAGGAACCGCCCGGCCTCGGCGCCGTCGCGCAGGAACACCCGCACCTCGACGCTGCGTCCGGACGCAGCCAGGCGGCTGGCCAGGTCGCGGGCGGCGGCTTCGGCGCGGCCGCCGCGTTCGAAGGTGAGATCGGCCTCCAGGGCCTCGGAACGCACGGCCCAGCCTTGCTCGGCGGGGGCGACGGAAATCAGCAGAGCCATGAGGAGCTCCTTTTACGCAAAAACGATAACGGGCGCGGCCTTCCGGCGGCGCGAACGAGCGGGATTTCGGGCGGCGGTCGCCCCCGAAAACATCGAGGTCAGACCGGCATTCGCCCCATGAGGCAGGGTCGACACATCGGATTATAGGCTCGCTTCTTCACAACTATAAGACACTGGTAGGCGAGAAACGCAACTGTCGCGACCCAGAACTCCTGAGCGCGTTTTCAGTTTCTCGGATCGTGGAATGATCTGAACGGGGGGCCAGAAAAACTGGCGCGACTGAATTCCTACTCACTTGATAGGTTTTCAGCGGCGACGCCTTTTCCCTCCCCTTTGGCGGCGCCGGCGCGCGTCGCGCGGATCCAACGGCGGGTTCGCGCGACGCGCTGCAGCCTCCGTCGCCTACTGGTCGAGATAGGCCTTGATCAGCTTCCGGCCGGCGCGGGCCACGGCGCGGACCGGGCCGCCCGGGCCCAGGGTGACCCGGGCGGTGCAGGACCCCTCCATCAGCAGCATCAGGCCGTCGGCGAGGTCGTCGTCGGGGGCCCCGGCCCGGCGGCAGAGGTCCAGCAGCCGCGCGTGGAGCTGCTGCTTGAAGGCCACCGACACCTTCTGGGCCGGGTGGTCGACCTCGTGCAGCTCGATCGCGGCGTTGGACAGCGGGCAGCCATGGATGTCGGCGTCGCAGGCCTTGGTCTCGAAGGCGTCGAAGATCGCCTCCAGCTGGGCCCGCGGGTCGCCGCAGGTGCAGCCGGTGATCTCGTCCCACCAGATCCAGTAGTCGCGTTCCTGCTCGCGCAGCACCTCGGCCACCAGCTCGTCCTTGGACGGGAAGTTGCGGTACAGCGTCATCTTGGTGGCGTCGGCCTCGTGGGCGATCGCCTCGACGCCGACGGCGCGAATGCCATGCTGGTAGAACAGCTCGCGGGCCGTTTCGAAGATCCGGTCACGGGCCGGACGCTTGGACAACGGGACGCAAACCGGCGCCTCCAGGTCGTCCATCTTGCCCCCACCAGAATTTCTCTCAGCCATTTTCACAGCACCTCACCTTGACGTGAGAGTTACCGATCAGTATCTCTCACCGCGTAGATGATACCGAACGGTATCGTCACATCACCTACATCGTTCCAGATGGACGCTACGTCAAGCAACAGCAACTGCGACATTTCATCCTCAACCCAAGATCAACCCCGAACAGGAGCGCGAGCCATGCCCCCGAGCGCGAGCCAAGATGCCGCCCGTCCCGCCACCGCCGCCCGTCCGTGGTTGGCCGCGGCCAAGACCTGGATCGACCGGGCCGCCGGGCCCCGCCGCCGATCGCCCCGGTCGGCCAAGCGCCCCGTCCTCGAATGACCTTCCGATCCGTCTGTTCCTCCCCTCTCCAACGCCCGTTTTCAGGTTTTCCCATGCGTAAGCATCCCGCCCCCGTCCTCAAGTCCTTCGCCGTCCTGGCCGCCGCCGCCGTGCTGGCCGCCTGCACCGCCCAGGCCAAGCCGGAAGCCGCCCCGCCGCCCGCCCAGGTCACCGTCACCGACGTGGCCTTCAAGGACCTGCGCCAGTGGGACGACTTCACCGGCCGCCTGGAAGCCGTCGACACCGTCGACATCCGCCCGCGGGTCAGCGGCTACATCGACGGCGCGCGGTTCGAGGAAGGCGCCCGGGTCCGCAAGGGCCAGGTGCTGTTCCAGATCGACCCGCGCCCCTACCAGGCCGAGGTCAACCGCGCCGCCGCCGAGGTCGATCGCGCCAAGGCCCAGCTGAACCTGGCCACCGTCAACCGCGAGCGCGGCCGCCGGCTGATCGAGCAAAACGCCCTGGCCCAGAGCGAGTTCGACCGGCTTTCAGCCGAGGAGAAGGCCGCGCAGGCCAATCTCGGCGCCGCCAACGCCGCCTACCAGACCGCCCGGCTGAACCTGGAATGGACCCGGGTGGTCTCGCCGATCGACGGTCGGGTCTCCAAGGCGGTGATCACCCGCGGCAACCTGGTCACCCCGTCCGACCTGCTGACCACGGTGGTCTCCGACACCCCGATCTACGCCACCTTCAACGCCGACGAGCAGACCTTCCTGAAATACGCCTCGGCCGAGCGCGGCAAGGCCAGCCCGGTCTATCTGGGCCTGATGACCGAGGACGGCTATCCGCACGTCGGCAAGCTGAAGTTCATCGACAACGCCATGGACGCCAAGAGCGGCACCATCAACGGCCGGGCGATCTTCGACAACCAGGACGGCCGCTTCACGCCGGGGCTGTTCGCCCGCATCCGCCTGGTCAGCGACCAGTCGCAGACGGTGGCCCTGGCCCCCGACCGCGCCGTGGCCACCGACCTGGGCAAGCGCTACGTCGTGGTGGTCGGGCGCGACAACAAGGCCCAGTACCGCCCGGTCGAGATCGGCCCGCTGGCCGGCAACCTGCGCATCATCCGCACGGGCCTGAAGCCCGGCGACCGGGTGGTGGTCGGCGGCCTGCAGAAGGTCAAGCCGGGCGACGCCGTCAACCCGGTGGTGGTCAAGACCGACCTGTCCAGCGACCTCAGCCAGTTCGAGACCGCGCCCCAGCGCGTCGCGATGATCAACAGCGTCGGCCAGAACTGACTTGACCCGTTTCCCCGGCGAAGGCCGGGGCCCAGGTGAAACCCTGCCAAGTCTCAGGATGAATCTGGGTCCCGGCCTTCGCCGGGAAGACGGAATTGAGGAGCCCAAAAAGCTCCTGACGCCCCCTCCTTGCCTCCTCCCCGGACGCCGCCCATGAACTTCTCCAAATTCTTCGTCAGCCGGCCGCGGTTCGCCGCCGTGCTGTCGATCGTCATCTTCATCGCCGGGCTGGTGGCGCTGCCGCGCCTGCCGATCTCGGAATATCCCGAGGTGGTGCCGCCGACCGTGGTCGTGCGCGCCGCCTATCCGGGCGCCAACCCCGCCGTCATCGGCCAGACCGTCGCCGCCCCGCTGGAGCAGGCGATCAACGGCGTCGAGGGCATGATCTACCAGTCGTCGCAGTCGGCGTCGGACGGGGCGATGATCCTGACCGTCACCTTCGCCCTGGGCACCGACCTCGACAAGGCCCAGGTGCAGGTCCAGAACCGCGTCGCCCAGGCCCTGCCGAAACTGCCCCAGGAGGTGCAGCGCATCGGCGTGACCACCGACAAGGCCTCGCCCGACCTGACCCTGGTCGTGCACATGATCTCGCCCAACAACCGCTACGACATGCTCTATCTGAGCAACTACGCGCAGCTGAACGTCCGTGACCGCCTCAAGCGCGTCGACGGCGTGGGCGACGTGCAGATCTTCGGGGCCGGCGCCTACTCCATGCGGGTCTGGCTGGACCCTGAGAAGCTGGCCTCGCTGAACATGACCGCCGGCGACGTGGTCAAGGCCCTGCGCGAGCAGAACGTCCAGGTCGCCGCCGGTCAGCTGGGCGCGCCGCCGACCGACATGGGCTCGGACTTCCAGCTGTCGATCAACGCCCCCGGCCGCCTGACCGACGAGGAGCAGTTCCGCGACGTCATCATCCGCTCGGGCGACAACGGCGAGATCACCCACCTGGGCGACGTGGCCCGGGTCGAGATGGGGGCCAACAACTACGCCCTGCGCAGCCTGCTCGACAACAAGTCGGCCGTGGCCATGCCGATCTTCCAGCGCCCGGGCTCCAACGCCTTGGCCATGGCCGCCGACATCAAGAAGACGATGAAGGAGCTGAAGAAGGAGTTCCCCGAGGGCGTCGACTACGAGATCATCTACGACACCACCGCCTTCGTGCAGGAGAGCATCAACTCGGTCATCCACACCCTGGTCGAGGCGATCATCCTGGTCGTGCTGGTGGTGGTGCTGTTCCTGCAGGGCTGGCGGGCCTCGATCATCCCGCTGATCGCCGTGCCCGTCTCGCTGATCGGCACCTTCGCGGTGCTGCTGATGCTGGGCTTCGGCCTCAACGCCCTGACCCTGTTCGGCCTGGTGCTGGCCATCGGCATCGTCGTCGACGACGCCATCGTCGTGGTCGAGAACGTCGAGCGCAACATATCCAACGGCCTCGAACCGGCGGCGGCCACCCGCAAGGCGATGAGCGAGGTCACCGGGCCGATCATCTCCACGGCCCTGGTGCTGTGCGCGGTGTTCATCCCCACCGCCTTCATCAGCGGCCTGTCGGGCCAGTTCTACCGCCAGTTCGCCCTGACCATCGCCATCTCGACGGTGATCTCGGCCTTCAACTCCCTGACCCTGTCGCCGGCCCTGGCCGCGGTGCTGCTCAAGAGCCACGACGCGCCCAAGGACCGCTTCCAGAAGATCATCGACGCGGCCCTGGGCTGGCTGTTCAACCCGTTCAACCGCTTCTTCGCCAAGGCCTCCAACGGTTACGTCCGCAATGTCGGGCGCACCCTGGGACGATCGACGGCGGGGCTGGTGATCTATGGGGTGCTGCTGGCCCTGACCATCGGCGCCTTCATGAAGACCCCGGGCGGCTTCGTGCCGCAACAGGACAAGGCCTATGTGGTCGCCGTCGTGCAGCTGCCCGACGCGGCCTCGCTGGACCGCACCGAAGCGGTCATCCGCCAGATGAGCGACATCGCCATGAAGGTGCCGGGCATCAAGCACTCGGTGGCCTTCCCCGGCCTGTCGGCCAACGGCTTCATCAACAGCCCCAACTCCGGCGCAGTGTTCTTCCCGCTGTCCGACTTCAAGGACCGTAAGGACAAGTCGATGTCGGCCAACGCCATCGTCGGCCAGCTGAACCAGAAGTTCGGGGCCATTCCCGACGCCCAGATCGCGGTGTTCCCGCCGCCCTCGGTGCAGGGCCTGGGCACGATCGGCGGCTTCCGCATGCAGATCGTCGACCGCGCCGGCCTCGGCCCCGAGGAGCTGAACAAGCAGACCCAGAACCTGATCGACAAGGCCCGCAAGAATCCGGCCCTGGCCGGGGTGTTCTCGACCTACCAGGTCGGGGTGCCGAAGATCGAGGCCAATATCGACCGCCAGAAGGCCCGCGCCTCCGGCGTGTCGCTGACCGACCTCTTCGAGACCATGCAGGTCTATCTGGGCTCGCTGTACGTCAACGACTTCAACCGCTTTGGCCGCACCTACGAGGTCAATGTCCAGGCCGACCAGAAATTCCGCCTGCAACCGGAACAGATGCTGCGCCTGCAGACCCGCAACGCCGCCGGCCAGATGATCCCGCTGGGCGCCTTCGTCAGCTTCAAGGAGGCCACCGGCCCCGACCGCGAGAGCCACTACAACGGCGTGCTCACGGCCGAGATCAACGGCGGCCCGGCCCCCGGCTATTCGACCGGCCAGGCGCAGAAAGCCCTGGAGGACCTGGCCAAGCAGGAGCTGCCCAACGGCATGGGCTACGAGTGGACCGAGCTGACCTACCAGCAGATCCTGGCCGGCAACACGGCGGTCTACATCTTCCCGCTGTGCGTGCTGCTGGCCTTCCTGGTGCTGGTCGCCCAGTACGAGAGCTGGAGCCTGCCGCTGGTGGTCATCCTGATCGTGCCGATGACCCTGCTGTCGGCCCTGGCCGGCGTGCTGCTGACCCATGGCGACAACAACATCTTCACCCAGATCGGGCTGATCGTGCTGGTGGGGCTGGCGTGTAAGAACGCCATCCTGATCGTCGAGTTCGCCAAGGAACGCGAGGAGCACGGCGACACCCCGATGCAGGCGGTGCTGGAGGCCTGCCGCCTGCGGCTGCGGCCGATCCTGATGACCTCGATCGCCTTCATCATGGGCGTGTGGCCGCTGGTCGTCTCCCACGGGGCGGGCGCGGAGATGCGCCGGGCCATGGGCGTGGCGGTGTTCTCCGGCATGCTCGGCGTGACGGTGTTCGGCCTGGTCCTGACCCCGATCTTCTACTTCGTCATCCGCCGCAACACCGCCCGCCGGGCGGCCCTGAAAGCGGCCCGGGCGACTCCGGCCGTGGAGGCGCACTGATGAACGCCGTTTCTTCTCCCCTCCCGTTGGCGGATGGGGGAGGGGCCGGGGGTGGGGGTGACTACGGCGGTGGACGACACGCCGACCTCGCCATCTCCGGAACCGCTTTCACCCCCATCCCCGACCCTTCCCCCATCCGCCGACGGGAAGGGAGACCTCCGAGGTCACCCATGACTGCCTTGAAACTTACCCTGACCATCGGCGCGTCGGCGCTCCTTCTCGCCGCCTGCGCCGTCGGTCCCGACTACAAGACCCCCGTCCAGGCGCCGGTGGTGCTGCAGAACGCCCCGGCCGGCGCCTTCTCGACCGCCAATCCCGAGGCCCAGTGGTGGAAGGCGTTCAACGACCCGGTGCTGGACGGCCTGATCAGCCAGGCCCTGGCCGGCAACCTCGACATCCGCATCGCCGTCGCCCGGGTCGACGAGGCCCGCGCCCTGTTCAAGGACGCCCGCCTGGACCAGCTGCCGCGGGTCACCGCCGACGGGTCCTACGTCAAGAGCGACCAGCAGCAGCCCGGCTCCAACGGCCAGCGGGTCGAGAGCCAGACCTACCAGGCCGGCTTCGACGCCGGCTGGGAGATCGACCTGTTCGGTCGCGTCCGCCGCGGCGTCGAATCGGCCCGGGCCGAGGCCGGGGCCGCCCAGGCCGACCTGCGCGACGCCCAGGTGACCATCGCCGCCGAGGTGGCGCGGAACTATCTGGAACTGCGCGGGGCCCAGGCCCGGCTGGCCGTGGCCAACCGCAACCTCGACACCCAGCGCGAGACCCTGCGCCTGACCAAGGTGCGCTATGACGCCGGGGCCGGCAACCCGATCGACGTCGCCAGCGCCCAGGCCCGGCTCAACGCCACCGAGGCGGCGATCCCGGCCCTGATCACCGCCGAGAAGCGGGCCAACTATCGGCTGTGCGTGCTGGCGGGCAAACGGCCGGGCGAGCTGGACGCGGTCCTGGCCGTCAAGGACGCCGAGGTCACGCCGCTGATCGCCGCCCTGCCGATCGGCGACGCCGCCGACCTGCTGCGCCGCCGTCCCGACGTCCAGGCCGCCGAGCGCCGCCTGGCGGCCCAGACCGCCAAGGTCGGGGTGGCCACCGCCGACCTGTTCCCGCGCGTGCGGGTGACCGGCTTCATCGGCTTCCTGTCGGGCAGCGCCTCGGGCTTCGGCGACAGCGCCAGCCAGGCCTGGTCGGTGGCCCCGTCGGTCACCTGGCCGGCCCTGGACCTCGGCGGCGCCCACCAGCGGCTGAAGGCCCAGGAGGCCCGCAACGACGCGGCCCTGGCCAATTACGACCAGACCGTGCTGGCCGCCCTGGAGGACCTGGAGAACGCCCTGGTCGGTTATCGCCAGCAGCAGGCCCAGCTGGTCAGCCTGACCAGCCAGGCCGCCGCCTCGCGCCGCGCCGCCGAACTGGCCCGCATCCAGTACAAGGAAGGCGGCATCGACTTCCTGGTCCTGCTCGACGCCGAACGCACCCTGCTGGCGGCGGAGGACGCCCTGACCGTCGCCGAGACCGGGGTCAACACCAACGTCGTGGCGATCTACAAGGCGCTGGGCGGGGGGTGGACGTCGTAGGGCGAACGCCGGACACGCCGGGACGCCCCCTCCGTCGGGCTGCGCCCGCCACCTCCCCCGTTGCACGGGGGAGGAGAAGCCGCCCTCTCTCCTCCCTCGCGGAAGCGGGGGAGGTGGCGCGTCGCTAGCAGCGACGTGACGGAGGGGGCGTCCTGCAGTCGCAAAAGTTATCCACAGGGGTTCGCCCTCCCTTCCGTTTCCCCGGCGAAGGCCGGGGTCCAGATTCAGCTCGAGCGCCTGGGATGACGCGCCCGTCGACGGCGCCTGATCCCCGGCCGCCCCGGGCTCGATCTGGACCCCGGCCTTCGCCGGGGAGACGGACTTGATAGGCGCTCTATCCCCGCTCCCGCCGAAACGAACTTCAAGCTAATCAACGGCTTACACGAAAACGCAGGTTTCCGATCCTCACCCTCCAGGATGGCCGCATTCTTGGAGCATGACCCAAGCCCAAGACATCCCCACCTGGTGCCTGAACTTCCAGCTCAAGCTGATGGCCGCCCTCGACGCGACCTGGGCGATCCTGGACACCACCACCGATCCGGCCGCCATCCGCCAGGCCCGCGACAAGGCCAAGGCGATCGGCGAGATGGCCGCCATGGCCCGCAAGGTGGCGCTGATCACGCCGCGTGACCGCGCCAAGCCGTCCGGCCCGACGATGACCGACGCCGCCGCCGCGCGTCTGCACGCCACCCAAAGCGTGGCCGATGTGAGCGCGATGCTGGCGAATGTCCGACGCCCGGCCCCTCTGGAAACCGCCCCTGCGGCGGGCCCGGTCGCGGCGCCCGTGGCGGCGCAGGTGGAACACGCCCGCCGCGCGCTGGACAAGCTCAAGGGCGGGCGACGCGGGCGATTGTAGGGTTCACGAGCCCGCCGCCGCGCTCGCCGCCGAGTAGCGGACGATCAGGTTGGCGAACACGCAGATCGTCAGGCTGAACGCCATGACCATCACGCCGGCGATGCGAAGCGCCGAGGCCACCTCCTCGGACACGCCCCGCTCCCGGTCCGCGCCGCGCCGCCTGAGCGCCCGGAAGACGCCGGGCCTGAAGGCCAGCAGGAACCCCAGGGCGAAGATCACGACGGCCAACAGGTCGATCGCCAACAGTCCGGTCATCGAGGCCTCCATCGGACGCGCGAAGGTTCAATGCCGGACGGGGCGGTTCGGTCGCGCGGGTGGTCAATTCATGCGCGCCGCGGTCTTCTCCTCCCCCGCATCGCGGGGGAGGTGGCGCGATGCGAATACGCATCGTGACGGAGGGGGCGTCGGCCGCCGCCGGGCGGCCCCCGCCGGGGGGGGGGGGGGCGGGCGCCGCCCCACCCCCGGGACAGG
>NZ_JBIXJO010000009.1:108703-188177 GCF_052871235.1 Caulobacter sp. LARHSG274
CCCCCCCCCCGCGGGGGGGGCGGGGCGGCCCTTCCACACTCCCCGGGGGGGGGGGCGCCCCTCGGCCGCCGCCGGACGCCCCCTCCGTCTCGCCGCTGCGCGCCGAGCCACCTCCCCCGTTGCACGGGTGAGGAGAAGACGCCCGCCACGGCGAGGCCGCGCCTTGAAACCTTGATGGCGAGCTTGCTCGTCTGGCCGTGTCCTTTTGGAGAGTAAGTAAGGTGTTTCAATAGGCTGGCGACTGAACGTCCGCTATAGATCGTTCGGATGCGCATTAATTAGTGAAATTACAAGCCTATATCTAGTGATGTTCGAACAATACCTCTTTGAATTTTCCCAACAGAACCACAGCTTCATTAATGTTGAAATCCGAATCATAGAGGCCTGACGCCGTATTTCCAATGAATCTTCTTTCTACCTCCTTCGCTGCAGTAGTGACTCTGCTCATCAGGTCAACTAGTAGCGGTATGGCAGCAGGTGGAAGTATTGCAAAGTCGATTCGATCGAGCATTCGCGCCATTTCTTCGATTTCACCGATCCTGAAATTCTGGCGTTGGCTGATTAAGCCGACGATTTGCTCGAGCAGTCCAAACGCTGAGCGCCGCTTATCCCATAGATCGGCCTGCTCACGCTGGCTATGGGCCCGATGTTGCAGCATCGGCGCCCCAACGGCGATCCCTAATGCTACGAATGCGGCGAAGAACTGCGCCCAATCTGCTGCATGGTCGCTCGACGATAGCTTCCAGATGCCAACGTAGAGACCGGTTGGAGCCAACACCACTCCAACGAATAGCGCACAGCACACGCCAATGATCCAATTTCCCAGCCGCATAAGCATAAGCATCGCACGATTTCGGCGATCAGCTAGGCATTGAATCTGACCTGCGCCAGATCGGCCTCTTCAGCGATTCAGCGCCCGCGAGGGATTCAAAGCATCCTTTCGGCCATTTTTTCGTAGAGCCCCCTCACCCCCCGCACCAACCCCACCTCAAACACCGCCCCCGCCTCGCCCTCGACAAGCCCGATCCGCCCGGAACTCGCCGCCAACAGTGACCTTGCGATCGACAGCCCCAGCCCCGTACCGCCCGCTTCACGCCGGCTGGTGAAGAACGGCTCGAACAGCCGGGCGCGGTCGGCGGGGGGGACGCCGGGGCCGTCGTCGGCGATGCGCAGCACCACCTCCCCGCCCCGCGCCGCAGCGCGGATCGTCACCGTCGAGGCCCCGGCCTGGCGGCTGTTCTCAAGTAGGGCGGTCAGCACCGCCTCGATCGTCGTCTCGGGCGCGGCGACCGGCGGCAGGCCGGCGGGCAGGTCCAGGACCAGGGTCAGGCCGCGGCCGCCCTGGGCGTCGGCGACCCGGCGGGCCGGCGAGGCCAGGTCGGCGACCACCCCGGCCTGCGGCATGGCCATGTCGGCCCGGGCCAGGTCCATCAGCCGGCCGACCAGGTGCGACAGCCGGGCGCTGTCGGCCGAGATGTTGCCGAGGAAGCGGCGGCGCTCCTCCGGGCTCATGGTGTCGAAATGGTCGTCGAGCAGCTCGACCGCCCCGGTGATGCCAGCCAGCGGGGTCTTGAACTCGTGGCTGACGGCGGCGGCGAAGTCGCGCAGGTAGCGCGAGCGCACGGCGATGGCGTCGGCCATCACCCGGAAGTCCTCGTAGAGGTCGCGGATCTCGACCGCGGCGGTGACCGGGGTCTCCGGCACGGCGCCCTGGCCGCTGGCCACGCCGCGAGTGGCGGCGCTCAGCGCCTCGATCGGCCGGGTCACCCCGCGCGACACCAGGCCCGACAGCAGCACCAGCAGCAGGATCGTCGCCCCCGCCCCGATCGCGATCTTGCCGCGGTCCTGGTAGACGCCGCGGAACAGCGCCCGCGGCGAGCGCGACAGCAGCAGCGCCCCGACCACCCGGCCGTTGACCCGCACCGGCCGGGCGTGGTGCAGGCGCACGGCCGAGGCCCGGCTCAGCCACTCGAACGAATAGCGCGGGTGATAGGCGCCGTTGCGGCGCAGCACCGTGCGCGAGCGGCCCTTCAGCGCCGCCTGGATCTCCGGCAGGGCCGAGAGACTCCCGCCCTGGCCCAGGCCCCGCACCACCACGCCGTGGCGGTCGACGATCAGGATCGAGGCCAGGGTGCTGCGGCTGGTCTGGTCGAGGATCGGCTCCAGCGCGTCGGCGGCGGCCAGGGCCTGGGGATCGGCCGCCGGCCCCGGCGCGGCGTCCGGCCGCTCGGGCAGCACCGGCGAGCTGCGCAGGTCGATGCTGGTGCTCTCGGGGCGGTAATAGCCGGGATCGTCGCGGGCGTCGGGATCGGCCGGGGTGGCGTCGCGGATCGCCCCCGGCCACAGGGCCCCGGCCGCCGCCGCCAGGGCCGCCCCCTGGGCGGCCAGCTCGGCCTCGGTCTGGCGCACCAGGGTGTTCTCGTAGGTGCGCAGGAACACCGCCCCGATGGCCGGCATGGCGGCGGCGAACAGCAGCACGGTCAGCAGGATGACCCGCAGCCGCAGCGGCGGCCACCAGCTCCGCATCCAGCCGCGCAGCCGCTCGATCATGCCGCCGCGCCGCCGCTGCAGGCCCCCAGGCGATAGCCGATCCCGGCCCGGGTCTCGATCACGTCCTGGCCGCCGACCGCGGTGAACTTGCCGCGCAGGTTGCGCACGTGGCTGTCGATGGTGCGGTCGGTGACGGCGAAGCCCGGGCCGCGCAGGCGGTCGATGATGGCGTCGCGGCTGAACACCTTGGTCGGGGTGGCCGCCAGGGTGCGCAGGATGCTGAACTCGGTGACGGTCAGCGCCACCTCGGCCCCCGCCCAGCGGGCGCTCCAGGCCTCGGGGTCGAGGCTCAGCAGGCCGCGGACGATCAGGCCGTCCGGCGTCGCCGCCGCCTCGGTCCGGGTCCCGGTCCGCCGCAGGATGGCCTGGACGCGGGCCACCACCTCGCGCGGGCTGAACGGCTTGACCACATAGTCGTCGGCCCCCAGCTCGATGCCCAGCACTCGGTCGATCTCGTCGTCGCGCGAGCTGAGGAACAGGATCGGCAGGTCGCCCCGGGCCCGCAGCCGGCGGCAGACCTCCAGCCCGTCCAGCCGCGGCATGTTGATGTCCAGCACCACCAGGTCGGGGGCGCGCTCCTCGACCATGGCCAGGGCCGCCTCGCCGTCGGCCGCCTCGCGGGTCTCCAGCCCGGCCTTGGCCAGGGCGAAGACCAGGAGCTGGCGGATGTGGGGATCGTCGTCGACGACCAGGATCGTGCGCTGCATGCGGCCCATGTTCAGTGCTCCGCGCCCGGGGTCAACGGGGATGGAGCGGCGGCCGGCGGCGCGGCGGGCTCGTAGACGACCGACGGCGGCGGGGGTTCGGGCGGGGCCGGCGGCGCGACCGGGCGGCCGTCGCATTCGCGTTGGTAGGCCGGGGCGCTGTTGGCCAGGGGCCGTTCGCGTTGCAGCGCCTCAACCCGCGCCAGCCGCCGGGCGCCGCGCCAGGTCCAGGCGCGCCATGCCGATTGCCGTTCGCGCAAGGCGATCAAGTTGATCTGTCGCACCCAGGCGACGCGGTCGACCAGCTCCGGCGGCGGGGTCCGGCGCTCCAGGTCCACCAGCGAGACCAGGGCCGAGGGGCCCAGGGCGTTGAGGTAGCAGACATCCAGCTCAGGCCCCCGCCCGCCGACCTCGCGGGCGTGGCGGACGTTCCAGGCGGCGGCGACCGCGCCCAGGTCGACGACGCAGCTGGCGGCCAGCACCAGCAGGGCCGCAGCGGCGTTGGCGTTGATCAGCCAGGCGCCGCTCTTGCCGCGCAGCATCCGCCAGCAGGTCAGGACCAGGCCCAGCCCGACCAGGCCCATCCAGACCAGGGCGGCGATCCGCAGGCGGGTCAGGGAATAGGCCTGCACATAGTCGACCGTGCGCAGGATGCTGGAGGCGACCAGGAACAGGTTCTGCCCCACCCACAGCACCACCAGCAGTCGGATCAGCGGAACCTTGGCGGTCGGCGAGCGCGGGTCGAGCGCGACCAGCACGAACAGGCCCGCCAGCAACGCCGTGGCGATCAGCGGATAGGCGCCGCGATGGGCGTACTGGGCCAGGGTCAGGCCGGCCGGCGGTCCGGCCCCGCCCCACAGGATCACCGCGTCCAGGCCGTTCTGCACGGCGAACAGGGCGTTGAACACCACCAGCGACAGGGTCACCGAGGCGACGGAGATCCCGGCCCAGGCGACCCCCGACCGCGGGCTGGCGACCGGCAGGACCCGACGGCGGCGCGGCCGCAGCACGCCCCAAGCCAGGGTCAGCACCGCCAGCCACAGCACCATCCGCCCGCCGAGGTCCGGGCTGAAGGCCGGCAGCCGCAGCGCGCCCAGCGCCTGGGCGATCACCGGATTGGCCATGGCGAACAGGCCCAGGAACACCGCCCCGCCGACCGCCGGCAGGGCCAGCAGCGCCGCGACCTCGCCCCAGCGCCGGCGGCGGGTCGCCTGTCCCAGGCGCCGGGCGCGGCGCAGGTCGACCCACGGTCCGACCAGCCCGACCACGGCCTGGCCGAGCAGGCGCTGCGACCACCGCCAGGCGTCGTCGAAACGGTGGGCGCGCGGCAGCAGCGCCGCCAGGCTGAGCGCCGCCCAGAACAGCATCCAGGCCAGCAGGCTCGGGGCCTCGACCAGGACCAGCGCCAGGACGGCCGCCGCCAGCAGGGCCCCGCCGGCCTTGCGGTCGCCGCGCAGGTCCGGACGCAGCGCCGCCGTCGCCAGGGTCAGCAGCAGGGCGAAGGCGCCGAGCGTCGCGCCGACGGGGTGGCCATGAAACAGCAGGTCGGCGACGACGACCAGCAGCAGGGCGACGCTGGCCTTGGCCGCGAACGACAGGTCGCGGAACGAAGGTCGCGCGCGGCGGGGGGCGGAGGCGGGCATGGCGGGTTCCAGGCTTCGGGAAGCCCTGGAATGCCCGCCCCGGATCGAGACCGCCCCGGCGCTACGGCGCCGCTCAGGCCGGATTTGGATGCAGGTTCGGTGCAGGCGCCCTCAGGCGCACTTGGCCGCTTCGGTCCAGCGGCGGAAGGGACTGTCGGCCTCCTCGGCCAGGCTGGGCTGCAGCGAGCGCAGGTCGCTGGGGCGGATGTTGAAGGCCCGGCGGAAGCTGCGGCTGAAATGGGCCTCGCTGCTGAAGCCGCACTGGAAGGCGATCTCCGAGATCCGCCGCGCCCGCTTGGGGTCCAGCAGGGCGGCGCGGGCCAGGTGCAGCCGCCGGTCCCAGACATAGGCCGTGACCCCGCCGAGCGGCTCGAACAGCCGGTAGAGGGTCGAGCGCGACACCCCCAGCATCTCGCTGACCTTGGCCGGGTTGAGGCTGGGTTCCAGCAGGTTGTGCTCGATATAGCTTCGGGCCCGCATCAGCAGCGGCGACTCGCGCATGGCCAGCTCGGCCCGGCCGGCCTCCATCGCCAGGCAGGCGCCCAGCAGCTCGACCGTGGCGCGGGTGATGCCCGGCAGGGTCTGGGGCAGCAGCTGCGGGAACCAGCGGGTCACCGCCGTCAGGTGCTCGACCAGCAGGCCGGCGCGGTTGGCGTCCAGCACCATGCCGTGCAGGTCGACGCCAGGGGCCACCGCCTCGACCTGGGCGCGCGGCAGGAACGTGGTCAGCACCTTGACCGCCGTGCTCTGCAGCAGCATCGGCCGCGACAGGTCGCAGATGCCGATCTCGCCCGGCCCGGCCGAGAAGGGCGCGCCGTCGAAGTCGCCGGTGTGCGAGCCGGCGATGTTGAACTGGACGATGTAGGCGTCCAGCCCGTCGGCGGCGACCATCTCGCGGGTGCGGAACAGGGTCTGGCCGCCGGTCTCGCTGACATAGAAGGCGTGGGGGCCCAGACGCAGGGAGGTGATGGTGGCGGAAAAGCCCGGCTCGGGGTCGCGGGCGTCCAGCGCCCTGAGCACTTCGCGGCGGTAGAGGTCGTGCCGCTCCTCCGGCGGAACGCTCCGGGTGCTGAAATTCGATCGCGCCAGCAGAAGCGGCGGCGCGCCCGGTTTTGCAGTCTCAGTCATGTCGCCTTCCCCCCAAGGCACAATCCCCCATTGTCGCAGCTCGCCCAATGCGGGCGTTCGTCGCAGGGCGCGAGGGAATGGTCCCGCTTTGAGACAGCCGATCAAGAAAATGGAACCAGGAGGCGATGATCGCGGCGTTTTAGGCCTTACAGCTGTCGACCCCGCCGGAGCGCTGAATCCAGCCGCCTGCGAGACGAGCTTGGGCCCGGCGCCGCGACCGCGCGCCCCACGAGTTCGGAGAACGACGCACCGAACAGGCCGCGACCGGCCGTTCGTCCAGCGTCGCCCTGGCCCCGAGGGGGACCAACTGAAGGCGGGCCTTGGGGGAGGCCCGCCTTTTTTGCGCCCGCGCCAGGCGCCGTGGTCCTTGGGCCGAATTCCTCGTCCTTCGACAGGCTCAGGATGAGGAATTCTACCGAACCGCCCTACCCGTAGCCCTCATCCTGAGCCTGTCGAAGGACGAGGGCGGCTCACGACCGCCAAACGCCTGACTTGTCCGCAGCTCCTACTCCACGAAGGCCGGGGCGACCACCCGGCGGCCCAGCAGGAAGGCGTCGGCCACGTGGCGCAGCGGGCTGACGTCGACGTCGGACTGGCCGGCCGCGACCAGCTCGGCGAAGCGGGCGTAGAGCGACGGATATTCCGCCTCGGGCTGCTCGTGGACCAGGGCGCCGTCGATCCATAGCCGTGAGCCGCCGTGCGACAGCCGCAGGGCGCCGCCGTCGGTGTCGACCTCGATGTCCCAGCTCTGCGGGCCGGTCTGCAGGAAGTCGAATTCCGCGGCGATCGGCGTCCCGACGGTGTCGACGAAGCGGAGGTCGGCGGCGATCGGCGACTGGCGGTTTTCAGGCACCTGCAGCGTCGCCTGGGTCAAAAAGAACGGCCGCGGCAGCAGGGCGGTGGCGATCGACAGGGCGTTGATCCCCGGATCGAACACCCCCAGCCCGCCCGGCTCCCAAATCCAGTCCTGGCCCGGATGCCAGACGCGGACGTCCTCCTTCCACAGGATGCGGGCGGCGGTGATCGCCTTGCCGGCCAGCCAGTCGCGCGCCGGGGCGACAGCGGGGGCGTAGCGCGAATGCCAGGTGGCCTGCAGGGTCAGGCCCCGGGCCAGGGCGACCTGGCGCAGATCCTCGACCTCGCTGAGCGTCGCCCCCGGCGGTTTTTCCAGCATCACGTGCTTGCCGGCCTCCAGCGCCTGGCGGGCCAGGGCGTGGCGGACCTGCGGCGGGGTGCAGAGGGCGACGGCGTCGAAGGCGACGCCGCTGGCCAGCAGGCCGTCCAGGTCATGGAAATTGGGCAGGCCGTCCTGCTGGGCGTGGCGGCTGACCACCGCCGCCAGTTCAAAGCGCGGATCGGCGGCCATGGCCGGCAGGTGCTGGTCGCGGGCGATCTTGCCCAGGCCGATCAGGGCCACGCGAATGGGGGTGGCTCGGGACATGCGGCCTCGCGACTCTGGAGATTTTATTTGTAGGATAAATGATCGGCGGGGCGGCGGATGTCAAACGGGGAGTGAGGGCGGGGGTGGGTTCGCGTGCCGATCCGGAGGTCTGCATAGCCGACCAGGTCGCGCCATAACCCCGACGCGAGCGCCGCTCCAGAAACAGGACGTTCAGCCCAGCACCTCAGAGGCGATGAACGACCCGTGGCGGACAGTTGCGGGCCGCTTACGCCCTAGCAAAGCGTCGTGATTTCGATCTCGCTGTCAATTGGCACTTCCGGCTTTGATAATCCGCGCAGCAGGAACGCCTCCGATTCCCGAGCGACAGGCTGACGCCAGAACAGCCACTCCTTGTAAGCGGCGGCGGCAAATGTGGCGCCGTCTGGACGCGTGATCGTCGCCAGCAGCTCAGTGGCAACAGGCAGGCTCGTAATCTCGTCGGTCGCGACCACCAAACCGCGACCAATGATCTCGAAGGTGTCCACGATCTTCATTCGCGAACTATGCCGCGTCTCATTTCCTCAATCCACCGTGGCCGAACCTTGGCCGGTGATGCTTTAGTGACCCAATGACCGGACAATCTCTCGATAGGGTCGGACGCTCGCTTCTTCACTACGCGGCCAGCGAAGGAAACTCTCAATCTGCCGCCGCGCTGCTCGCGTCCGGTGCCGACGCTTCGCTTCCTGACCGAACAGGATGGACTCCGTTGCATTTTGCCGCCCAAAGCAGCGACAGTGCTACGGTTAAGCTATTGCTTGGCGCCGGCGCATGTATCGATCCTCGCGATGAACACGGAAACACGCCCCTCTGGAGAGCCGTGTTCAGCTACCGGGGAGACGGCGCCGTGATTGAAGCGCTGAGGTCTGCGGGCGCCGACGAGGATGCTGAGAATGCGCATGGCGTTAGCCCCCGTTCGCTAGCGCATAGCATCTCGAACTACGACGTTGCTCGCCACTTCCCGTAGTTCGGCCATGGGCGGTGACGTTCCCCTGCAAAGGTCCAAAATCCACCCTTCCCTGCCGATCCGGAGGGCTGCATAGCCGATCGGGTCGCGCCATAACCCGATGCGAGCACCGCTCCAGAACCGGGAAGCTCAACCCAGCACCTCAGAGGCGATGAACGACCCTGGTCGGACCTTTAACTGGCAACGTTCCATTGTAGGCATTTGAACGAGATAACTTCATCTTCGCTGTCGCGAACGGAGTACCTGACCTTGTCGTGCTGCAATGACCCACGTCCTCAGCCAACAGAATGCAGTCGTTCAGAGCATTGAGGTCGGCGAGACGCAGATCGCTAACCCCCCTGAAAATGACGCTGCGTTCGCTGTCTCCGAGCTCTGGCGAGTGCCGAAGCGTCAGCGCCAGTGACGGCGCTTCGGGAAATGATGTCCGGTCAAAATGAACATCGACTATGTAGCCTCGGGCCACCTGAGTTTCATTCATAACCTAAACCTGAATTACGGTGAATTACAGTGACAGTACATTCAATTCGCGCTTCGACTTGCGCCTGCAGGGGTCACGCGACTGAGCGATCGGCCTGATCCGGGTTAATTAGTGCACTGTCACCGTAATCCCGTAATCCGCGCCCCCCTCACGCCCCCAGCAGCTCAAAACTCGCCGCCAGGCCGTCGACGGCGTTGTTGGCCACCCACAGGTCGAACATCCCCGGCTCGGCCAGCCAGCGGTCGCCGTCGCCGACGAACATCAGCGAGCCTCGCTCCAGGGTGAAGCGCACGTCGCGCTTCTCGCCCGGCTTGAGGGCCACGCGGATGAAGCGCTTGAGCTCGCGGACCGGGCGGGTGCGGCTGGCCACCCGGTCGCGGACATAGAGCTGGACCACGTGCTCGCCCGCCACCTTGCCGGTGTTGGCGACCTGGGCGGTGACATAGAGCTTGTCGTTCCAGGCCAGGCGGGCGGTCGACAGCCGGATGTTGCTGAGCACGAAGGTCGTGTAGCCCAGGCCGTAGCCGAACGGATAGAGCGCCTCGTTGCGGGTGGTGCGCCAGCGGGCCTTGTATTCCTGGCTGTCGTCGGCCTGGGGCGCGGGGCGGCCGGTGGTGCGGTGGTTGTAGGCGTAGGGCTCCTGGCCGCTCTCGTGCGGAAAGCTGACCGGCAGACGGGCGGAAGGATTGACCTTGCCGAACAGCACGTCGGCGACGGCGTTGCCGGTCTCGGCGCCCAGGAACCAGGTAGCCAGGATGGCCGGCGCGGCCTTGACCGCCCCGTCCAGAGTCAGGGCGCGGCCGTGGCGCAGCAGCACCACCATCGGCTTGCCGGTCTGGGCGACCAGTTCGGCCAGGCGCTGCTGGACGCGCGGCAGGCCGATCTCGGTACGCGACTGGGCCTCGCCGGACATGTTCTGGCCCTCGCCCACCGCCAGCAGCACCACGTCGGCGGCGGCGGCGGCGGCCACGGCCTGGTCGTAGCCGCCCAGCAGGGTGTTCTCGACGTCGCAGCCGCGGGCGATGGTCAGCTTCGAGGGATCGGCCAGGGCGGCGCGGATTCCCGTCGCCAGGTCGACGCCCAGGCTGCGGTCGCCGTAGAAGGCCCAGGGCCCGAGGATGTTGTCGCGGTCCTCGGCGAAGGGGCCGATCAGGGCGATGCGCTGGCCCTGGGTCGGCAGGGGCAGCAGGCCGGCGTCGTTGCGCAGCAGCACGATCGAGCGCGCCCCGGCCTCGCGCGACAGGGCCCGCGCCGCCGGGGTCGCGGTGTTGGCCGCCTGGGCCTTGGCGTCGAGCGAGCGGTAGGGCTGGTCGAACAGCCCCATCCGCTCCTTCAGGCTCAGCACCCGGCGCACGGCGCTGTCGACCACCGCCATCGGCACCAGGCCCGACGACACCAGCTCGGGCAGGTAACGGCTGTAGAGCCCGCTCTGCATGGAGATGTCGACCCCGGCCAGGATCGCCAGCCGGGCGGCGTCGCGGTCGTCGGCGGCGAAGCCGTGGGCCACCAGCTCCTGGTCGGCGGTGTAGTCGGAGATCACCACCCCGCGGAAGTCCCACTCGTTGCGCAGGATGTCGGTCAGCAGGTGCTTGTTGGCGGTGGCCGGCACGCCGTTGATGTCGTTGAAGGCCGACATCACCGCCAGGCAGCCGGCGTCGAAGGCGGCCTTGAACGGCGGCAGGTGCACCTCGCGCAGGGTCTCTTCCGACAGCTCGACGGTGTTGTAGTCCAGGCCCGCGGTCACCGCGCCATAGGCGGCGAAGTGCTTGGCGGTGGCCAGCAGGCTGTCGGGCGCGGCCAGGTCGCGGCCCTGGAAGCCGCGCACCCGCGCCTGGGCCATGGCCTCGCCCAGGAACACGTCCTCGCCCGAGCCCTCGGCCCCCCGGCCCCAGCGCTGGTCGCGGGCCACGTCGACCATCGGGGCGAAGGTCCAGTGCAGGCCGTAGGACGTGGCCTCGACCGCCGCCGCCCGCGCGGTCCGCTCGGCCAGGCCCGGATCGAAGCTGGCCGCCTCGGCCAGCGGGATCGGGAACACGGTCTTGAAGCCGTGGATGACGTCGGCGGCGAACAGCAGCGGAATCCCCAGCCGCGACTGCTGGACGGCGGTGGTCTGGGCCAGCAGGGCGCCCTCGACGCCCTCGCCGTTGAACAGCGTGCCGATCCGGCTGGCGCGGATTTCGGCCAGCAGCTGCTCGGTGTTGCGCTGGTTGACCACCGGATTGATGTCGCCGACCGGCGGGCGGATCATGTCGGCGTAGCAGGACAGCTGGCCGGCCTTCTCGTCGATGGTCATCTGGTCGAGCAGGCTCTCGACCCGCTTGGAGGCCGCCCGCGCCGGGCTTGTCCGCAGGGCCAGGGCCAGGCCCGCCAGGCCGGCGGCCCCGGTCATCAGTTCGCGCCGCCGCAGGCTTCGCCCGTCACCGCCGGTCATGGAATCTCCCAACTCAGTTCGCGGGCGCAACCTCGCCAGAAACGCCGCGCGGTGCAATGGTGGGCCGTGCGCGGCGCGAACCTCCGGCCGGGGCTCGCGTTGATGGCCCAGCAGTCGTGGAGAAGCCAGATGACCACCTTATGGCGTATCGATGTCCGGCTGGGCGACGCGCCCGTCGAGGCCCCGCTGCGCAGCGTCGTCGTCGAGGCCGACACCGAGGTCGACGCCCTGCGCCAGGTGCTGGCCCAGGCCGAGCGCGACCGGGACGACGCCGAGGAGCTGCTGCAGGACGGCCAGGAGGAGGTGTTCTCCCGCACCGAAGTGCGCGACGGCCATGTCGAGCACCTCGGGCATACGGACTGAGGCGGCCGTTTCTACCGCCGATACAGATAGTCCGCGGGCAGGCCCATGCGCCGGCAGGCCTCCACGGCCGGGGTTCCCGCGATCACCAGGCGGTCGGCCGCCCGCCCGGCCCAGCGGGCCAGCCGGCCCTCGACGGGCCCCAGGTCCCAGGCCCGGTCCAGGTCGAGCACGGCCCGCACCTCCGGCGGGACGATGGCCACGGCCGCCCGGACCAGGCCGCGCTGCAGACTTCGGGTCGGGACCGGCAGCAGGGCCGTGCGGCCCATCAGGTCGAGGAATTCGAACACGATGTCCGAGCGCTCCAGGGTCGGCAGCCGGTCGGCCAGCTGGGCCTCCCATTGGGCGACCGACAGCGGGGCGCCCGTCGCGCCGTAGAGCGCCGCGGCCGGCGCCGCCTCGGCGTAGAAGCGGTCGCGGTCCGCGGCGTCGAGCGGCGCGACATAGGCGTGATAGGCCTCCAGAAAGCCGAAGCTGGCCGTGGCCTGCACCCAGTCCAAGAGGTCGACGTCATTGGCCCGGTAGGCCGCCCCGGCCGGAGTGGCGCCCGCCACCCGGTCATGCATCCGCCGCACGCCGGCGATCATCGCCTCGGCGGCCGAGCGCGGGCCATAGACCGTGACCATCGCCGCCAGGCCGGTGCGCTTGAGGCGCGGCAGCGGATCGCGACGGAAGCTGCTGTGCTCCCAGACCCCGGTGCGCACCCGCGGCTCGGCCAGTTCCAGGATCACCGCCGCCACCCCGCCGACGAACAGCGCCACCGGGTTCTTGAACACCCGCCAGGACACCGAGTCCGGCGCCGCCAGGGCCGGTTCGCCGGCCGGAACGCCGAAGTCGACGCCCGGCGCGTCGTCGGGCTGGATCAGGTCCTTGACCCATTTGGCCAGGAGGCCGCCGCTATGCATGTCGCGCTCGCCGGGTCACGACGGCAGGATGGACGCGGTTTCCGGCGGGCGCCTAGGGCCTTTTTAGCGCTTCGGCGCCAGGCGGCGGGCGTTGGCCGTGGCCACGGCGTGGACCGGGGCCAGGGCGGCGGACTGCCAGGCCAGGCCCAGGGTCGCCATCCGCCCCCAGAACTGCACCAGGCCCCAGGCGGCGGTCAGGCCGGCGGCGGCCCCGACCGGGGCCGTCCAGGCGTTCGTCAGATAGCGGTTGGACTCCGCCGCCATGGCCAGCAGGCCAGGCCCGCCGGCCACCGCGCCGCGGGCGAAGGCCAGCGGCTTTTCCGAGACCATGCGCGACAGCTCCGCATAGTTCCCGCTCAGCGGCTCGCGCCAGGCCTGGACGATCATCGGCGTGCGGGCGTTGACCACCTGCAGCGAGGCCAGGGCCAGCTCTGTTCCGGCCGTGGCCAGGGAGAAGGCGTCAAGCGGCGTGGCCTGTCGGCGGCGGGGCGGGCGGGGCTTGCGGGTCATGAGCGTTCAACGCGCCATGCCGCCCCTTCGCTCCACCGTGACGATCAGGACGCGGGCGGTGAGTAAGCCGTTTCTGAATTAGCCCAAGACCTGGGCAATTGCGCCCGGCTGCGCATCGATCGATTGCGCCCGGCCCCGGCTTGGTCTTTGCTGGCCGGCTCAACCTGCGGGAGCCCGCGCATGACGACATCCGACGCCCTGATGCTGCCCGCCCGCCCCGAGCCGATCGCCCTGCCGGTCGACAGGACCGCGGTGATCGTCATCGACATGCAGAACGCCTACGCCTCGCCCGGCGGCTATCTGGACCTGGCCGGCTTCGACATCAGCGGCGCGGCGGCGGTGATCGACAAGATCAAGGGCGTGCTGGAGGTGGCGCGCGGGGCCGGCATGCCGGTGATCTATTTCCAGAACGGCTGGGACAGCGACTATGTCGAGGCCGGCGGCCCCGGCTCGCCCAACTGGCACAAGTCCAACGCCCTGAAGACCATGCGCGCCCGGCCCGAGCTGCAGGGCAAGCTGCTGGCCCGCGGCGGCTGGGACTACGAGCTGGTCGACGCGCTGAAGCCGCAGCCGGGCGACATCCAGCTGCACAAGACCCGCTACAGCGGCTTCTTCAATTCCCAGCTCGACAGCGTGCTGCGTTCGCGCGGGATCCGCCACCTGGTGTTCGTCGGCATCGCCACCAATGTCTGCGTGGAGTCGACCCTGCGCGACGGCTTCTTCCTGGAATATTTCGGCACGGTGCTGGAGGACGCCACCCACCAGGCCGGCCCCGACTTCGTGCAGAAGGCCGCGCTCTACAACATCGAGACCTTCTTCGGCTGGGTGTCGACCACGGCCGACTTCAAGGGGGCCGTGGGGCAGATCGCGCCCGCATCCTAATCATCCTCCGTCTTCCCGGCGACGGCCGGGACCCAGATTCATCCGGAGCCTCTCGTGGGCTTCACCTGGGCCCCGGCCTTCGCCGGGGAGATGGAAGAAAAACAGAACCAGAGGAAAACGAAATGCCCAAGACCGTCATCATTCCGCCCGGCGCCGGCACGCCGATCGCCCCGTTCTCGCCCGGCACGCTGGCCGACGGCGTGGTCTATGTCTCGGGCACCCTGGCCTTCGACAAGGACAACAACGTCGCCTTCCCCGACGACGCCGAGGCCCAGACTCGCCAGGTGCTGGAGACCATCAAGTCGGTGATCGAGACCGCCGGCGGGACCATGGACGACGTGACCATGAACCACATCTTCCTGACCGACTGGTCCAACTACCAGACCATCAACAAGGTCTATGCCGAGTACTTCCCGGGCGACAAGCCGGCCCGCTACTGCATCCAGTGCGGCCTGGTGAAGCCCGGCTTCGTGGTCGAGATCGCCAGCGTCGCCCACATCGGCAAGAAGTAGATGCAGGGCGGGACGGTCGACGGCCTTCACTACGAGCTGCACGGCGGCCCCATAGCCGGCCGCGAGGTCGTGTTGATGTCGTCCGGCCTGGGCGGCTCGGGCGCGTTCTGGGGCCCGCAGATGCAGGCCCTGACCGACCGCTGGCCGGTGGTGCTCTACGACCATCGCGGCACGGGCCGCAGCGTGCGGGAACTGCCTGCCGGCCCCTACAGCGTCGCCGCCATGGCCGAGGACATGGTCAAGGTCATGGACGCCCTGGGCCTGGAGCGCGCCCACGTCGTCGGCCATGCGGCCGGCGGCAACGCCGGCCTGGCCTTGGCCCTGGCCCATCCCGACCGCATCGGCAAGCTGGTGGTGGTCAACGGCTGGTCGCGGCCCGATCCGCACATCAGGCGCTGTTTCGACACCCGCCTGGCCCTGCTGAACGACAGCGGCGTGGCGGCCTATGTGCACGCCCAGCCCCTGTTCCTCTATCCGGCCGACTGGCTGAGCGCCCATCACGCCCGGCTAGAGGCCGAGGAGCCGCATCATGTCGCCGGCTTCCCGCCGCCCGACGTCATGC
Source organism: Caulobacter sp. LARHSG274 (assembly GCF_052871235.1). Lineage (NCBI taxonomy): Bacteria > Pseudomonadati > Pseudomonadota > Alphaproteobacteria > Caulobacterales > Caulobacteraceae > Caulobacter > Caulobacter sp. LARHSG274. The sequence goes on from NZ_JBIXJO010000009.1 coordinate 123,774, forward strand.
GGGCCCGCATCCGGGCCCTGCTCGACTTCGACATCGACGCCGACCTGGAAAGCATCCGCTGCCCGGTGCTGGTCAGCGCCAGCGCCGACGACATGCTGGTGCCGCTCTCCTGCTCGCGCCGCCTGGCCGCGCGCCTGCCCAACGCCGTGCTCGACATCGCGCCCTGGGGCGGCCACGGCTTCACCGTCACCGCGCCCGAGGCCTTCAACGCGATGGTCGTAGATTTCCTGGGAGGCGCATGACCCGTTTCACGCGCCTGCAAAACTTGGATCGCGTTCGTTCCTTGTCGAAGCGAACCCTCCCATCGCCGTCTTCCCGGCGAAGGCCGGGATCCAGATTCATCCTGAGCCTCTCGTGGGCTTCACCTGGGCCCCGGCCTTCGCCGGGGAGACGGTTGAAGACGAGCGGTCGCGCGCTGGACATCATCAGACATAGTCGGAGGGACTAATTCCATGGAAATCGGCGTCTTCATTCCGATCGGCAACAACGGCTGGCTGATCTCCGAGGCGGCCCCGCAGTACATGCCGTCGTTCGAGCTCAACAAGACGATCGTCCAGAAGGCCGAAAAGTACGGCTTCGACTTCGCCCTCTCGATGATCAAGCTGCGCGGGTTCGGCGGCAAGACCCAGTTCTGGGAGCACAATCTCGAGAGCTTCACCCTAATGGCCGGCCTGGCGGCCGTGACCGAGAAGATCAAGATCTTCGCCACCGCCGCCACCCTGACCATCCCGCCGGCCATCGTCGCGCGGATGGCCTCGACCATCGACTCCATCGCCCCCGGCCGGTTCGGCATCAACCTGGTCACCGGCTGGCAGAAGGCCGAGTACGACCAGATGGGCCTGTGGCCGGGCGAGGGCCACTATACCGACCGCTACAACTACCTGGCCGAATACGCCACCGTGCTGCGCGAGCTGCTCGACACCGGGGTCAGCGACTTCAAGGGCAAGTATTTCGAGATGACCGATTGCCGGGTCAGTCCGCACCCAAAGGAGACCAAGCTGATCTGCGCCGGCTCGTCCAACGAGGGCCTGGCCTTCACGGCGCGATATGCCGACTACAGCTTCGCCCTGGGCAAGGGGACCAACACCCCGGCCGCGTTCGGCGGGGTCAATGACCGGCTCAAGGCCGCCGCCGACAAGACCGGCCGCGACGTGGCCTCCTACATCCTGTTCATGATCATCGCCGACGACACCGACGAGAAGGCGATGGTCAAGTGGCAGGCCTACCGGGCCGGCGCCGACCAGGAGGCCCTGGCCTGGCTGACCAACCAGGCCGCGCCGAACGCCGCGGCGGGCGCGACCACCAACACCGCCCAGCTGGCGGCACCGGAATCGGCGGTCAATCTCAACATGGGCACCCTGGTGGGCTCGTATGAGAGCGTGGCGCGGATGCTGGACGAGGTCGCCGCCGTCGAGGGCACGGCCGGCGTGCTGCTGGTGTTCGACGACTTCGTGGCCGGGGTGGAGAATTTCGGGACCAAGATCCAGCCGCTGATGGCCTCGCGGGCGGGGGTTTAAGGGGCCCTCCCTAAGCCGCCGCCATCTGCTGCTTGACCCGCTCGGCCAGGGTCTTGATGTCGATCGGCTTGGGCAGGAAGGTCACGCCGGTCTCGCCCTCCAGCAGGTCGCTGAACTCGGCCTCGGCATAGCCGCTGATGAACATCACCGGGGCGTTGCCGAGATAGCCGCGGGCCTTCTTCAGCAGGGTCGGGCCGTCGATGCCGGGCATGATCACGTCGCTGATCAACAGGTCGATGGTGCCGGCGTGCGCCTCGGCGATCAGCAGGGCCTCCTCGCCGTCGCTGGCCTCCAGCACCTCGTAGCCCCGGGCGCGAAGCAGGCGGGCGGCGACGCCGCGCACGGCGTCCTCGTCCTCGACGAACAGGATGCGGCCGGCGCCGGACAGGTCGCGCGGCGGGCGCGGCTTGGCCGGTTCGGCGTTGGCGGCGGCCGCCGCAGCGGCGGCCTGCTGGGCCGGGGTGGCCTCATAGACCGGCAGGAAGATGCGGAAGGCCGCGCCCTCGCCCGGCCGGCTGTGGACGTGGATCCAGCCGTCGCTCTGCTTGACGATGCCGTAGACCGTGGCCAGGCCCAGGCCCGTGCCCTCGCCCACCGGCTTGGTGGTGAAGAACGGGTCGAAGATCTTGCCCATCACTTCGGGCGGGATGCCGGGGCCGTCGTCGCTGACCTCGATGAAGGCCTGGTCGCCGACCGCGCCGGGGAAGCCCAGGCCGCGGGCCTCGTCCTCGCTGAGGCGGGCGGTGCGGATGCGGACCACGCCGCCGCCCTTGGCCGCCCGCACCGCGTCGCGGGCGTTGACGGCCAGGTTCATCACCGCGGTCTCCAGCTGGCTCTTGTCGGCCCGCACCTGCGGCAGGTCGCGGCCGTAGTCGGTGACCAGCTTGACGTCCTCGCGCAGCAGCCGGCGCAGCAGCACCTCGAACTCGCTGATCAGCTCGCCCAGCTCCAGCACCTCGCGCTGCACGGTCTGCTTGCGGCTGAAGGCCAGCAGCTTGCGCACCAGGTCGGCGGCCCGCACCCCGGTCTGGCGGATCTCGTTGAGGCCTTCGTAGGACGGGTCGCCGACCGGATGGCGGTGCAGCAGCTCGTCCAGGCGCAGCTGGATGGCGGTCAAGAGGTTGTTGAAGTCGTGGGCGACGCCGCCGGCCAGCTGGCCGATGGCCTGCATCTTCTGGGCCTGGGCCAGCTGCAGCTCCATCTGCTTCTGTTCGGAGACGTCGATCAGATAGGCCACCAGGCGCCCTTCGGCGCGGTAGAGATAGAGGTGGGCGATGCGGGTCGGGTCGCGGGCCAGGCGCACCTCGAACGGGCCGGCCTTGCCCTCGGCCAGCCGGGTTTCGGCCTCGGCCCGCGACGGCGGGTCGATCAGCGCCCCGAACGGCGTCCCGGTCGGCACCGGGCCGGCCATCGCCGCCAGGGCGGGATTGGCCTCGAGAATGCGGGAGTTGAACGGGTCCAGCCCCTCCAGCAGGGCCGCGCCGAACGGCGAGGCGCCGGAGAAGGCGTCCAGGGTGCGCGGAGCCGGGGCGGCCTCGGCCAGGGTCGGAGCCGGGGCGGCGACCAGCGGCAGGACCGGCGCCTCGATCGTCGCCGGCAGGCGCACCAGCAGCCGGCCGCCGCGCAGGCGCGAGGCCTCGGCCCGGTGCTCGCGGCCGTCGACCAGCAGCACGCCGGCGGCCCGCTCGCCCTTGCGGGCCTTGACCAGGGCGGCGAACAGGCCGGCCCCCGCGGCGCCGCGCGGCAGGCGCGGGCTGTCGCCGACCGCTTCGGTCCAGGCGCTGTTGGCGGCCAGCACGCGGCCGTCGGCGGCGGTCAGGGCGGCCGGTTCCGACAGGGCCTCGATCAGGGCCTCGCCGTTCTCAAGGTCCTGGTCCTGGACCGAGGTCGAGGCGCGGATGGCCACCAGGCCCAGGATCGCCACCCCGGCGACCCCGCCCAGCAGCAGCAGGCCCGCCAGCGTCGTGGGTCCGGCCTGCAGGGCGGGCGCGGCGGCGAACACCGCGGCCAGGACCAGGAACACCGCCGCGCCCCAGATCAGCAGGTCCGGGCGACGCTTGCCGGCGTCTTTCATGGACGTCTCGGTCATGGGGACCGATATCCTTCTTCAGCCTTTACGGGATGCCATCCCGACGATTCGCGACACAGGATACCCTTAACGCGCTCGGCAGGCGCGATCCGTCATCGATTCCGGATTCCATGACCGAGATGGGGTGCGGCGGCATCATGAACAAAGCACTCCGCCCGCCCCCTGCGATAGGGTCGCTCTTCGAGCAACAAGGTCATATTCTTCTGTTCCACCGACCGCCAATGCGCACCCTCGTGGCGCAGAAGCATGACGTGTCGGGACTGGCTCCAGGAGCGTGGAAGCAGGTCGCAACTGATCCGGGTGACCAGGGCGTAGCGGTCGCCTGGCCAGAATACGGCGCGCGAATAGATCGAGCGCTGGGACGTCTCGACAGGCTGGCCGGGCAGGTAGCGAACGGCTTTCGGCGCCTTGGCCTTGTCCATCGTGGCCGCGCAGGCGATCGGAGCGCCGGCCCTGCGTCCCCGCATCGCGAGAATCCGATCGACGATCTTCCAGCGCCAAGCCTTCGGCTCGAAAGGCCTTGGTGCGCCGCTCACGCGTTCGGCTCGGAGAACCAGATAGGGCAAGGGCGTGTCACGTGCTCGCTCGACGTGCTCGGCTAGGCGCTCGCGCTCCAGGTCGGCGACCAGACGGCATTCGCGGGCGAAGTGGCCGGGGGTGTCGACCGGATCGTGCAGCCAGGCCGCCGGTCCTGCGACCAGCGCCACGCCGATCGCCAGCCCGACCACGAACCACGCCCACCGCGCCATCACGCCTCGCCCCGACACCAGGCTCCATGGCGCATGGTCGGGCGACTACAGTCAACCTTCGGGTGAGGGCCGCAGCCTGGACAACGGTGATTGAAGGCTGAATCACCTTTCACCCCGTCTTCCCGGCGAAGGCCGGGGCCCCAGATCATAGGGCTGTGTGTTTCGGATGAGCGTCCAATACCTCGGCTGAATCTGGGCCCCGGCCTTCGCCGGGGAGACGGGATGGAGGGGCGTTTCTATCTGGCCCCATCCTGCCCTCAGTCCGCCCAGCTGCGCTTCTTGGCCTGCTTGTTGTTCATCACGAAGCCGATGACCTTGGCCACCGCCTCGAAGTGCTCGGCCGGGATCTGTTCGTCGACGTCGACGGCGGCGTAGAGGGCCCGGGCCAGGGGCGGGTCCTCGAGGATGTGGACGCCGGCCTCCTCGGCCACGGCGCGGATCTTCAGGGCCAGGGCGTCGACGCCCTTGGCCACGCAGATCGGAGCGGCGGTCTCGCCCTGCTCGTATTTCAGGGCCACGGCGTAGTGGGTCGGGTTCATGACCACCACCGTCGCTTTGGGCACGGCCTGCATCATCCGCTGGCGCGAGCGCTGCATGCGGATCTGCTTCTGCTTGCCCTTGATGTGCGGGTCGCCTTCGGACTGCTTGTGCTCGTCCTTGATCTCCTGGAGGCTCATCATCATGCGCTTGTTGAAGCGCAGGCGCTGCCAGAACCAGTCGAAGCCGGCGGTGGCGGCCAGGAAGATCAGCACCATCCAGAACAGCTTGACGCACAGCTTCAGCGACATCGGGATGATCGCCGCCACGTCCATGCCGACCAGGTTGGGGATCTCCGAGGCGTGCGGCTTGACCACGAACCAGGCGATCAGGCCGGTGACCAGGAACTTCAGGGCCGACTTGGCGAACTGCATCAGGCCGTCGGGACCGAAGATCCGGCCCAGGCCCTTGACGATGTCCAGCTTCTTCAGGTCGGGCTTGATCTTGTCGGCCGACAGGATGAAGCCGGACTGGCTGACATTGGCGGCCGCGCCCAGCAGGCCCGAGACCAGCATCACCAGCACGATAGCCGGCAGGGCGGCCAGGACCGCGGTCTTGGCGATGGCCTGGATGCCGCCCTCGACGTCCATGGTGCCGGCATGGGCCAGGAACGGGGTCAGGCTGTTGACCAGGTCGCGGGTCAGCCAGCCGCCGGCGATCACCACCACCCCGAACGCCCCCGACAGCGAGGCCAGCTGCGAGATGTCGGGACTCTTGGGAACCTCGCCCTTGGCGCGGGCGTCCGACAGCTTCTTGGCTGTCGGTTCTTCTGTCTTGGAGGCGTCGTCGGTCTCTTCGGCCATGCCGACCCGCCCCTAGTTGAAGACGGCCAGGAGCTCGCGGTAGCGATCGCTCCAGACCATGGCGATGCCGCCGAGCGACAGGCCCAGCAGCGACAGGCCCAGGATCACGCTGAGCGGCGAGGTGACGAAGAAGATCTGGAAGCTGGGCATCACCCGGCCGACCAGGCCGGTGGCCAGGTTGAAGACGATCGAGAACACCAGCACCGGGGCGGCAAGCTGCACGCCGAGCTTGAAGCTGTCGGCGACCGTGCGCACGGCCAGCGTGGCGGCGTCGTTGACCGGCACGGCGCGGGTGAACGGAAAGATGTCGTACGACTTGACGATCGCCCCGATGAACAGGTGGTGCAGGTCGGTGACCATGATCAGCACCAGGCCCAGCATCGACAGGAACGTGGCCACCGCCGTGCTGCTGGGCGCGCCGGCCGGGTTGGCGGTCTGGGCGAAGGACAGGGTGGTCTGGATCGAGATGATCTCGCCGGCCGTGGTCAGCGAGCTGACGAACAGCTTCAGCACGGCCCCGATCATCAGCCCGATCAGCACCTCATGCAGCACCGCCCCGCCCAGGGCCCCGACCGAACTGGGCACGGCGGTGATCGACTTGGAGACCAGCGGCGCCAGCAGCAGGGCCATCAGCACAGCGAACGACAGGCGGATGCGCGGCGGCACCACGGTCTCGCCGATGCCGGGCATCAGCATGACCATCGCCCCGACCCGGGCGAAGACCAGGCCGCCGACATAGACCTGCAGGACCGTGGCGTAGCTGTCCAAGTCCCCTGCCCTACATGCCGGCGATCTTGGCGGCGATCTCGCGCATGAAGCCCGACATCAGCGCGCCCATCAGCGGCAGGAACAGCAGCAGCGAGACGAAGATCGCCACGATCTTGGGGGCGTAGACCAGGGTGGCTTCCTGGATCTGGGTCAGGGCCTGGAACAGGCCGATGGCCACCCCGACCACCAGGCCGACGATCAGGATCGGCGCGCACAGCTGCAGGGTCAGCCAGATGGCGTCGCGGCCGACATCCAGGACTTCGGCTCCGGTCATCGGAGAGCCTCTCATGACGCGCGCACGCGAGTGGGAACTGACGGCTCGCACCATCGCCCGTCATGGTTAACAGCGGGTTAGGGAGGGTTAATGGAAGCGGCGGGAAGGCGTGGCGAAAGGTCGCCGGGGGCAGCGGCTCTTCCCGGTATGGGGCGGAGCCCGCTCAACGATAGCTCTCTTCCATCAAGGCGTCGCCCAGGTCGCCCAGCTTGTAGTAGTCGAAGCTGGCGTTGCTGAGCACGATCACGGTGTGACCGTCGGCCAGCACCCGGCGGGCCAGCACCCGGAAGCCGCCGTTGGAGCCGTCCTCCCAGGCCGCCTCGCGCGGCTGGCCGGCGATCGTCGGGATCTTCACGCGACCGCCTAGCGCATAGTGCTGGTCGGGCATCAGCACCGTCAGCAGCGCCTGGCGCGAGGCGGGCCGCAGCAACCGCCCGTCCAGAACCCCGTCCATCAGCTTCAGCAGGTCGGGCGCGGTCGTGTAGTAGCCGCCGACCATGGCCATGTAGTCGGGCATGGGCGAAGGCTTGGGCTGGGGCGCCGGTTTCAGGGCCGCATAGCCCCGCGCCGCGCCTGCGTCCCGAGCCGAATCGCCCCGGAAGATTCCGCTGTCCTTCAGGCCCAGGGGACGGACGATCTCGTCGCGCACCAGCTGGACATAGGGCCTGCCCGAAGCCCGCTCGGCGACTGCCTTCACCAGGATCCAGTTGGAATGGGAATAGTCCCAGGCCGAGCCGGGCGCGAAGGCCAAGTCGCCGCTGGCGTAGCGGCGCACGGCCTCCATCTGGTCCAGTTCCACGGCCTTGATGGCGGGATCGGCCTTGCGGGCGGCGTCGATCTGATTGGGCAGCCCGCTGGAATGGCTCATCAGGCGGCGCAAGGTCAGGACCTTGCCATTGTCGGGCCGATAGTCGGGCAGCCAGGTCGAGATCGGCGCGTCCAGCGACAGCTTGCCCTGGTCGACCAGGCGCAGCACGACGATGGCGGCGATCCACTTGGAGACCGAGCCGACTTCGAAGCGGGTGGTCGCGGTCATCGGCCTGGCGGCCTCGGCGTCGGCCAGGCCGGCGACGCCGATCGCCTCGACCCGATCGCCTCGTCCGACCAGGGTCACGCCATTGAAGCCCTGCTCCTGGTCGAAACGCCGGACGATCCCGGCGTAGTCACCGGCCAGGGCCGGCGTGGCGAGGGCCAGAATCGCCGCCGCAGGCAGGAGCAGACGTCGCATGAAAACCCCCGCCGAAGACGCGACGCACCGTCGCCCCCGGCGGGGGCCTTTTCAACTTAACGATTTTTCAGGGTCGACCGCCCCGCCCTACTTCGGCTTCTTCACCGCCTGGACCTCGATCTCGACCAGCATGCCCGGCTGCACCAGCGAGGTGATCTGGCTGGTGATGCGCGAGGGCTTGTTGGGCTGGGCGGCGGTGCCGAAGAAGGTCTTGTAGGCCTCCATCATGCCCATGAAGTCCATCTTGCCGCCCTTGGCCGGGTCGCCGACCAGCAGCACGCGCATCATCACCACGTCGCCCATGTCGGCGCCCTGGGCCTTGAGCGCGTCCTGGATGCGGGTCAGCACGCCCATGGTCTGGGTCTTGGTGTCGCCGAAGGTGGCGGGCAGGGCCGGGTCGCCCTTGGGGTCGAGCGGCGGCGGGGTCATGCCGCTGACATAGATGGTCTCATAGCCGGCCGGCACCACCACCACGCTGGCGATCGGCGAGGTCGGCGCGGCGACGTGGACGACCTCCTGGGCGTTGGCCGCGGCCGCGCCGAGGGCGAGGGGCGCGGCGAGGGCGGCGGCGAGGATCAGGCGCTTCATGGTTCGCTTCCTTTGAAAGGTTTCGGGTTCAGTCCTGACGAAATTCCCCGCTCATCCCGGCGAATGCCGGGACCCAGATTCAACCTGAGCGGCTCGTGGGTTTCACCTGGGTCCCGGCATTCGCCGGGATGAGCGGATATCTTACGAACTCAGTGGGCCTGCAGGTTGGCGGGCTTCTTGACGGCTTTGAGCTTGAGGCGGGCCCCGGCGACGTCGGCGGGGGTCACCGGCTTGCCCTTGTTGCCCCAGGAGGTGCGGACATAGGTCAGCAGCGAGGCCAGGTCGGCGTCGTTGATGTCGTCCTTGAACGAGGGCATGCCGGCCCGGCCGGCCAGCACCGTGGCCATCACCGGGCCGGCGTCGCCCTGCACGAAGGGGTCGCCGGCCAGGGCCGGAAAGGCGCCCTTGACGCCCTTGCCGGTGGCCTGGTGGCAGGCCGAGCAGTTGTCCATGAACAGGGACTGCGGCGAGGCGGCCTGGGCGGCCGACGCCAGAACGGAGGCGGCCAGCAGGCCGGCGGCGAAGACGGTCGAGCGGTTCATGCAAACTCCCAAAACGCTTTTCTTCAACCCATAGCCCAGGCTCATGCGGCTTGCACCCGGGCGTGGATCCGGCCGATCTGCTGCCAGGCCGACTCGATCGCCCCGGCCTGCCAGCCGCCCAGATAGCTGAGGTGCTCGCCGGCCAGGTAGATGCGGCCGTCGGGCTGGCACAGCACCGGATAGGAGTCCTTGCGCCCGTCCTCGCTCCACTCGGCCCAGCCGCCGAGATTGAACTGCGCCAGGTGCCAGCTGAACGAGAAAGCGGTCTCGAAATTGTCGGCGTATTCGGGGAACACCTTCTGGCCGGCGGCCACGGCGAAGGCGGCGCGGTCGGCGGGGTTCTTCATGCTGACCTTCACCGCCTCGTTGCCGAAGGCGTAGTAGCCCAGCAGCACGCCCTTCTGGCCCTGCCAGCCGGTGGACGGCAGGGTGATGGTGCCGACGCCCGGCATGTCGTTGTAGATGTGGCCGCCATAGATGAAGTGGTTCTCTTCCCAGAACCGCGTCTTCATCTGCAGGCCGATCTTGTTGACCGGCGCATAGGCCACGCCCGACATCGCCGCCTTGAATGGCTTGGAGAAGTCGGCGTCGACGTTCTTGAGCACGCTGAGCGGGATGGTGCAGACGCAGTAGTCGGCCTCGATGGTGTCCTGCTCGCCGAACTTGTCGACATAGGTGACCTTCACGCCCTTGTCGGTCTGCTTGATCTTCTCGACCACGCAGGAATAGCGGATCAGGGCGCCGACACGCTTTTCGAAGCCCTTGGCGATCTGGTCCATGCCGCCGACCGGCTGCAGCATGGTGCGCTGCTGCTCGTAGCCGGTGACGGAGCTCAGCACCTGCCAGGCCTTGGAGTGCAGCACGTCGGCCAGGCTGTAGGGCGTCGACGGCTTGCCAGGGCCCGGATCGACCCCCGCGCCCGGATGCACGGCGAAGCCGCGGCCTTCCGTGCCGGTATAGGCCAGGTCGGTCGGCGAAAGGCGCCCTTCATTGATCATGTAGGCCACGAACAGGTCGCGGTCCGCCGCGGTCAGCGGCGCGTCCAGCTGGCCCTTGGAGGCGGCCTTGGCGATCATCTCGGCGGCGTAGCCGCGGACGTCGGCGGCGATCTCGCCCTTGCGGACCGGCTTGCCCTTCAGCGGGCCCTCGCCCTTCTCGAAATAGACATAGGCGGCGTCGTTGTCGTTGACGAAACTCTCCAGCGGCACGCCGAACAGCTTGGTGTAGTGCAGGGTCGAGCGGTGGTGATAGGGGATCCGCCACGGGCCGTGGTTGATGTAGAGGCCCTCGTCGAAGTCGCAGGTCTGGTCGTTGCCGTTCAGGTCGGTGTGCTGGAAGCCCTTGCGGGCGGTCTGGCAGCGGCCGCCGGCGAAGCCCCGGGCCTCGATCACCTGCACCGTGTAGCCGGCCTTGGTCAGCTCATAGGCCGCGGTCATGCCGGCCAGGCCTGCGCCCAGCACCACGACCTTGGTTCCCTTGGCGTCGCCTTCCAGCTTGGGCGGCGCGGCCTGGGCCGAGGAGAATCCGAACCCCAGGGCGTCCATGCCGGCCATGGCCAGCGACACGCCGCCGAACGCGGCCAGCCCCTCGAAGAACCGCCGCCGCGTCAACACGCCACCCGACGCCGCCGCCGATTGATCACCCATACGACCCTCGATTTTCTTGTGTTTCGGTCGCCTGGGAGCCAGACGCCTCAGCTTGCCGCATCACGAAACCTGCGCCGTCTTAGGGCAATGTGAAACCCTCCACATCGTTTCGAAAAGCCACTTATGCCGTGCGCGTGGGCGCCTGGAACGCCGCCTGTGTGAACAGCGGGCGAGGTGAAATTTCACGGTGAAAAAGCCTGTTTTCCCTGACGGAAAATGAAATTGTCCGAAAACGCAAAAAGAGCCGGGCGCGGGGCCCGGCTCTTCCTGGTTCGACAGCTTGCCTTATGATCAGAAGTTGTAGGCGAACTTGGCGTAGTAGTAGCCGCCGTTCAGGCCGTAAGGCGAGAAGCTGGGATAGATGTCCTGCGCGCCGTTGCCGTTGTCGGCCTCGTCCTTGAGCTCGGCGGCGCTCTTCCTGTCCGGCTGCTTGTCGAACAGGTTGTTGGCGCCGACCGAGACCTTGAACTGCTCCATCACCTGCCAGTCGATTTCGAGGTCGGTGATGAAGGCCGGCTTGATCTTCTCCAGCCAATAGGTGCCGCCGTCATAGGTGGCGTACTCCGAGGACTTTCCGTACAGCGTCTCGTGCAGGTTGACCGTCACCGGGCCACGGTTGTAGAGCGCGCCGGCCGAGACCTTGTACCGCGGCGAGGCGGTTTCCAGGTCCGAGATGGCCGACTTGTCGTACAGCGAGGCGCCGGACAGCTGGGCCGGCGCGGCGGCGATCTTGGTGACCTCCGTCTTGCCGTAGTTGGCCGCCAGGCTCCAGTCGACCCGGCCCAGGTCGCCGAAGCTCGTCGCATAGGTGACGACCGCTTCGGCCCCGCGGGTGCGGGTGTCCAGGCCGTTGGTGAAGATGTTGATGCCGATGTCGGTGGCGTCGTCGGAAATCGAGTTGCCATTGGCCGCGATCGCCGCGGCCACCGCCGGGTAGTTCACCGCCCCGCCCGCGCCGTACAGCGAGCCGCTGCCGGCGATGCGGTCTTCGATCTCGATCTGATAGACGTCGAGGGTCGCCGACAGTCCCGAGCCCGGATGGGTCACGAAGCCGATGCTGTAGTTGGTCGACTTTTCGGGCTTCAGGCCGTTGACGCCCACCAGCTTGGCGCCGGCCGAGTTGGGCGCCAGCTGCACGAAGGCCGAGGTCGGCCCGACATTGGTGGCCGAATAGTATTCTTCGGCCAGGGTCGGGGCGCGGAAACCGGTGCTGGCCGTGCCGCGCAGAGCGAAGGCCGGCGAGAAGTCGTAACGGCCGGTCAACTTGCCGACCGTGGTGTCGCCGAAGTCGCTGAAGTGCTCGTAGCGGACGGCGGCGTCCAGTTGCAGGGCCTCCACCGGCTTGACCGCCAAGTCTAGATAGGCCGCGACGTTGTCGCGTTCATGCTTGCCGGCGTCGGTCAGCGAGAAGCCCGGATAGGACTGCGAGCCGCCGTTGTAGCGCGAGGCGTATTCGCCGGCCTTGATCTTGTAGGTCTCGTGGCGCTGCTCGACGCCGAAGGCGACGTTCAGCGGGCCGGCCAGGCCGACCTCGAAGGGACGGCTGACGTCCAGGGTGGTGGTCCACTGGGTGGAGAGGAAGGCGCCGGCGTGGAAGGCCGACTGGGTCGAGCCATGGCCGGGAACGGTCGCGGCGGCGAGATAGAGATCCTTGTTGACCGAGTTGGTGACATTGATCGCGTCGAAGTCGCGGCCGTAGGTCGAGCTCAGGTCCCAGTCCCAGTCGCCGAACACCTTGCCCTTGGCCCCGCCGGTGACGGCGTAGTCCTCTTCCTTGATGGTCTCCATCGGGTTGAAGCCCAGGGGATAGAGCTGCGGCAGACGGGTGGGCGTGCGGAAGTTCTCGTAGGCGCCGGCGTACTTATGGCCGTAGGTGCCGAACGAATAGAGCTCCAGGTCGCCGATCTCGACGCCGCTGTTATAGGCCAGGGTGGTCAGCTGGTAGCGCGCGTCGCCGGAGATCTTGTTGGTGTGCGGATAGCCGGCCAGGCTGGTGGCCCAGTTGGCGCCGCCCGCCACGGCCCGCACGACGCGCTGGTCGTCGCCGCCCCAGTCGCTGAAGTCGTGATAGCGGGTCTCGGCGGTGAGGTTCACGTAGGAGTTGGCGAACGGCGACAGGCCGATATTGCCCGCCACGTTGCCGGTCTTGCCGTCGCCGCCGTAGTAGCGGCCGGCCGTGACGTCCAGCGAGCCGCCGGAGGTGTTCTTCTTCAGGATGATGTTGACCACGCCGGCGATGGCGTCGGTGCCGTACTGGGCCGCGGCGCCGTCGGTCAGCACTTCGATATGGTCGATGGCCGACAGCGGGATGAAGTTGAGGTCGGCCGCCGCGCCGCCCTGGTAGGGTCCGCCCAGGACCGCCAGGTTGGCAGTGCCGTGCCGGCGCTTGCCGTTGATCAGCACCAGGGTGTGGTTGGCGCTCAGGCCGCGAAGCCGGGCCGACAGGGTCAGGGCGGCGGTGTCGCCGCCGAAGGATTGGGCGTTGAACGACGGGATCGCCTGGGCCAGGGCCGCGATCAGGTCCGGCTTGCCGGCCCGCTTCAGCGACGCGGAGTCGACCACCTGGATCGGCGCGGCGCTGTCGACGGCCTTCAGGCCCGTGACGCGGGTGCCGGTGACGATGACCGTCTCGACCTCGGTGACGGCCGGCTCGGCGGGCACGTCGGCGGCATAGGCCAGGCTGGCGTTCGCCATGCTGAGCGAAAGAGTTGAAATCCCGGCAAGCAGGATATTCCGCGAATACTTATTCATTAAGATCCCCTGGTGGCGTTACAAACGCGCTGTGGTTTTCGCCGCCTGTGGAATCCCCCGATAGATTTCTTCTTTTTTTGATTCTGAATGCTATCAACCGTAGGAAGAATATTTTAGGCGCTGATAACATATACAAGCGACGGCCGACCGCCGCCGACCGAAGACTTCCTCAGGGGGTAAAGTTCGGCAATAGCCGCAACCGTTAATGGACGTCGGCGCGGCGCCAGATCAGCCCCGGCGCCCCATTGCGCGGCGCCCATGGCGCCTTTTGGCCGTCTTCTGATCATCGGTTTGGCGCCCGAGGCCCGAAAAGGCGCATCGCGCCCCCAGAAACGGGACGAGCCGGACGCGAACGTCCGGCCCCGAGGATCTGGCTGGTTTTGCGGTCCCGGCGCCTGGATCGCAGACGCCGGGACCGGCTCGGAAGCCTTAGAAGCTGTAGGTGATCTTCCCGTAATAGTAGCCGCCGTTGATGCCGAAGGGCGAGAACGACGGGAACTGGGTCACGTAGCCGTTGCTGTTGTTCTTCAGATAGTGCTCGCGCAGCAGGCCGTTGATCCGGTTGGGATAGCGGTTGAGCAGGTTGTTGGCCCCGACCGACAGCTTCACCGCCGGAATGACCGTGTAGCTAACGTCCAGGTCGGTGATCAGGGCCGTCTTGACGGTGGTCTTCATCAGGGCCGACGAGCCGCTGTCGCTGCTCAGGCCCGAGGCCTTGCCGTAGACGGTTTCCTTCAGGTTCACCGCCCACTTGTCCATGGTCCACAACCCGCCGGCGATGATCTTGAACTTGGGCGAGGTGGTTTCCAGGTTGGCGATCGCGATGGCGTCGAACAGGGTCAGGCGGGAATCCAGGCCCGACGGGTTCGGCGCGATCTTGGTCACTTCGGTCTTGTTGTAGCTGGCGCTCAGCGACCAATCGATCCGGCCCCAGGCGTCGAAGTCGGTGTAGTAGGTCGAGACGAAGTCGACGCCGCGGGTGCGGGTGTCCAGGCCGTTGACGAACATGCTGGCGCCGACGCTGTAGGTGGCGTTGCTGCGGATCGACGGGTCGATATTGACGCCGTTGGCCGTCAGGGCCGCAATCACCGCCGGCGAGACGATGCCGTTGGTCACCTTTTGCGTCTTCTTGCTGCCGTCGGGATTGAAGGCCTGGCTGCCGTCAGGATTGAGGACATTAACAGTGACGACGTTCTCGCCGTACAGCGTGCCCGAGCCGACGATGCGGTTCTTGATGGTGATCTGGTAGGCGTCCAGCGTCATCGTCAGTTTCGGCGCCAGGTGGGTCACGAAGCCAATGCTGAAGTTGTTGGATTTCTCCGGCTTCAGGCCGTTGATCCCCAGCAGCGTCGCGCCGGGCGAGTTCGGCGGCAGTTGGCCGCTGATCGAGCTGGGCGAGACGTTGATCCCCGAATAGTACTCCTCGGCCAGGGTCGGGGCGCGGAAGCCAGTGCTGACGGTGCCGCGCACGGCGACGGCCGGCGAGAAGTCATAGCGGCCGGTCAGCTTGGCGACCGTGGTGTCGCCGAAGTCGCTGAAGTCCTCATAGCGAACGGCGGCGTCCAGCTTCAGCGGCTCGATCGGGCTCAGCGCCAGGTCGGCGTAGATGGCCTTGTTGTTGCGCTTGTGCTTGCCGGCGTTGACCGGCGCGAAGCCGAAATAGGACTGCGAACCGCCGCCGTAATAGGTGGCCTTTTCGCCGGGCGTGATCTCGTAGGTTTCCTTGCGGTACTCGACGCCCGTCGCGAAGGTCAGGGGCCCGGCCATGCCGACGTCGAAGTCGTGGCTGATGTCGAGCGTGTTGCTCCACTGGGTGTTGATGAAGCCGCCCGCATGGATGTTGTTGGGCGAATAGCCCTTGGTCGTGGTGGTCGAGGTGTCGGCGTAGAGCGAGGCGTTGGCGGTGTTCAGCACGTTGACCGAGTCGTCGTCCTTGCCGTAGGTCGAGCTGAGGTCCCAGTTCCAGTCATTGGTCTTGCCGGCGACGCCGCCGCTGACGGCGTAGTCCGTCTCGGTGATCGATTCCTTGGGGTCGAAGCCCAGCGGGAAGGCGATGTCGCCCGCCATCTTGCCCTTGACCACGTTGGGCAGGCGATAGTTCTCGTGGGCGGCGCTCCACTTGCGGCCGATGGTGCCGAAGCTGTAGGCCTCGATATCGGGCGTAATCTCGTAGCCGGCGTTGTAGGACAGCACCGTCTGGCGGTACTGGGCGTCGCCGGCGATGCGGTTCACATAGGGCCAGTTCGGGGCGTTGATGACCTGCGGATAGCTCTTGGCCGGGCTGTTGGTGGCGCCGGCGTTGTAGATCGAATCCACCACGCGCGGGTCGTAGGCGCCGCGGAAGCTGTAGCCGTGGTACTTGGTCTCGCCGGTCAGGTTCAGGTACGACTTCTCGGTCGGCGCCATGCCGATATTGGCGGTGAAGTCGCCGGTCGTGCCGCCGCCGTCCTGGTAGCCGCCGCCGGTGATGATCGCCTCGCCGCCCGAGGTGGCCTTCTTCTGGATGATGTTGATGACGCCGGCGATGGCGTCGGTGCCGTACTGGGCGGCGGCGCCTTCCAGCAGCACTTCGACATGGTCGACCGAGGCCAGCGGGATGAAGTTCAGGTCGGCGGCCGCGCCGCCCTGATAGGCCCCGCCCAGAACCGCCAGGTTGGCCGTGCCGTGGCGGCGCTTGCCGTTGAGCAGGACCAGGGTGTGGTTGGGGCTGATGCCGCGCAGCTTGGCCGACAGGGTCAGGGCGGCGGTGTCGCCGCCGAAGGCCTGGGCGTTGAACGAGGGCACGTTCTGGGCCAGGGCCTGGATCATGTCCGGCTGGCCGGTGCGCTTGAGAATGTCGTTGCCGAGTACGGTGATCGGGGCCGGGCTGTCGACGGCCTTCATGCCGGTGGTGCGGGTGCCGGTGACGATGACCGTTTCGACTTCGGTGGCGGCCGGCGCGTCCGGCGCCGGATCGACGTCGGCGGCCAAGGCTACGCCCGCCGTGCACAGAGAAATAAGCGACGCTCCCGCGAGCAGAACTTTCCGCGAGCAATACTTCATCTAAAACCCCCTCGTAGCGCTTTCAACGCATGATTGTTCTCTCCTCCATGGATGCTTCCCCTCTTCTACGCATGTTTTTGTTGTACTGACCCAATACGGGCATGATCGGGCCCATATTCCGGATCGTTACAGTTCAACAGCACTGAAATTTCGGCAACCGAGTCGGCCGCCTGGCGATCGCAATATGGCGATCAAGGGGCGCGGCGCCCCTTTGCGTGGCGCCCGCTGCGCCGGTTCGGTGACTTCCTGATCATCCGCACGGTTCCGGGCGGGCGGCGGGCGACCTCAGCAGGCCGGCCCGGCGCCCAGCGGCAGGCAGCGGCCGTCGATGTCGGCCGGCGGCTTGACGCCGGTGACGGCGGCCAGGGTCGGGGCGATGTCGACGGTCTCGATCGGCAGCACCCGCTCGCGCGCCTCGCCGCCCTTCCACCAGAACAGCACCGGCACCCGGCGGTCGTAGTTCCAGGGACTGCCGTGGCTGGCCACATAGCTGGAGCCGGGCGAGGTCGGGGTCAGGTAGGGCTGGAAGGCGACCAGGATGTCGCCGACCCGGCCGGGATAGGCGCTGCGGCGCATGCGCTCGGCGACGCTGATCTCGTCCGGCGGCGTGCCCGTGGGCGGCGGCGCGGCGGTGAACAGGGCGTTGGCGTCGTAGGCCGCGAAGACCTCCGGCCGCTGGGCCAGGACGGCCAGGGCCGCGGCGGTGATCCGGGCGTGGTCGACGGCCGACGGCGCCTTGCCGTCGGGGCCGTCCACGTACAGCGACTCGATGCCGCCGGCCTGGATCAGCGGATCGTAGGCCAGGTCCAGGCGCGCGCGGACGGCGGCGTTGAGGCCCTTCAGCCAGGCGACCGGCGGCACCCGGCCGGCGTCATAGCCCTGCTGGCGCAGGCGCTCGGGGAAGTCCGAGCCGCCGTGGTCGGCGGTCAGGGCCACCAGCACCGGACCCTTGACCTTGTCCAGGCTGTCGAGGAACGCGCCCAGCCGCGCGTCCAGGCGCATCAGGTGGTCGCACATCTCCGGCCCGCGCGTGCCGAACCGGTGGCCGATGAAGTCGGTGGCCGACAGGCTGACAGCCAGCACGTCGACCGCCGGACCGTCGCCGAGGTGGAACTCTTCCCGCAGGGCCTCGGCCGCCTCCAGGGTGACGCGGTCGGTATAAGGGCTGGTCGACAGGTCCTTGGCGGCGGCGGCCTCGTCGGCCGGCCGGGGCAGCGGCAGGGCCGCGCGCCAGCGGCGGTCGCCGGTGACGTAGTCGGCCTCCTTGGCGGCGCAGGCCTTGTCGGCATAGGTCCAGGTGAACGGATGGGCCTTGAGGTCGGCGGCCAGCTTCAGGTTCAGGGCCGCCACCGGCGCCAGCCGCGTCTTGGCGTCCTGGCCCGGCTCGACCCAGGTGGTGAAGCCGAAGCCCGGTTGCAGCCAGAACACCCCGTCGGCGCCGTGGCCGGCCATGTTGATCGCCCCGCGGTCCTTGCCCGACACCGCATAGACCCGGCTGGCCGGCGAGACCGCCTTCAGCCATTCGCCATAGGTGCTGGCCATCAGCAGCTTGGGGCTGACGCCCTTGGCGGCCGGATCGTGGGCCAGGGTCACGGCCGGATCGGCCAGGCAGTAGGTCTTCTGGCCGGTCGCCAGGTCGTACCAGTCGTTGGCGACGATCCCGGTCTTGCTGGGATATTTGCCGGTCAGCAGGGTGGAGTGGCCCGGGCAGGTCTCGGTCATGGCGTGCGACTGGTAGCCGCTGGGATAGACCACGCCCTCACGGGCCAGGCGGCCCAGGCCGCCCTTGAAGCTGGGCCGGTACTGCTCGAACAGGTTGGCGCTGAACTGGTCGATCGAGATCACCACCACCAGCTTGGGGGCGGGGGCCTCGACCGGGGCGGCCCGGGCGGCGCCGGCGACGAGGAGAGGAACGAACAGGGCGGCCAGCGCCGGACCGGCGACGGTTTGGGTGAAGCTACGCATGGCGCGCACCATGCATTGTCACAAAACCGTCGCAAGCTGGAATTGCCGCCGGACCGCGGTTTCCGGTCCGGCGCCCGCCACCGCTCAGGCGGCGACGTGGCTGACGAACTCCACCAGCCGGCCATCGGGGTCGTGGGCGAAGCCGGCATAGTAGTGCGGGTGGATCTGCGGCAGCACGGCCGGGGCGCGGTCCTGGACGCCGCCGTGGTCGGCGGACCGGCTGTAGGCGAGGTCGACGGCGGCGCGGTTGGCGGTGATGAAGGCGTAATGGACGTCGACCGACGGCTCGCCCTCGCCGATCCAGAAGTCGATGCGGCCGTCGGAGCCGAAGCCCTTCTTGGGTCCATCGACCACCAGCCGGTAGCCGGCGGGGGCCAGGACCTGCTGGTAGAAGCCGACGCAATCGGCCAGGCGGCGGGTGCGGATTTCCAGGTGATCGAGCAAGGGAGGCGACCTTTCAGCATGGGTGTCAGCGGCGCCGTGAGGTTTAGCCGCGCCGCGGCGGCCTTTGGCCGCGAAGACAGGCCGTTCAACGCGGAAATTCGGCGTTCTCAGGCGGTTTTCCGATGGTAGCTTGCGGCATGAAGCTTGATCGTTTCGACCGCCAGCTCCTCAACCTCGTCCAGGAGGACGCGGGGCGGACCTCCGAGCAGCTGGCGGCCCAGGTCGCCCTGTCGCCCTCGGCCGTGCAGCGCCGCCTGCGCCGGCTGAAGGAGGCCGGCGTCATCCTGCGCCAGACCGCCGTGCTCGATCCGCGCAAGGTCGGGCGGCCGACCTTCTTCATCGTCTCTCTGGAGATCGAGCGCGACCGGCCCGAGCTGCTGGCCCCGCTGCGGACCTGGCTGGCGGCGCAGGAGCACGTGCAGCAGGCCTTCTACGTCACCGGCGAGGCCGACTTCGTGCTGGTGGTGACCGCGCCCGACACCGAGACCTACGACGCCCTGATGGCCCGCCTGGCGACCGAAAACCCCAATGTCCGCAAGTTCACCACCAATGTCGCCCTGGGCGTGGTCAAGTGCGGACTGGCGATCCCCGTGCCCCTGGAGGAAGCGGAATAGGGCGGCGTCGACTCCACGCCGCCCCGAGCCATGTCAGGCCAAGTCGAAACGATCGGCGTTCATCACCTTGTTCCAGGCCGACACGAAGGCCTTGACGAACTTCTCCTGCGCGTCGGAGCCGGCATAGGCTTCCGCCAGGGCGCGCAGTTCGGAATGCGAGCCGAAGATCAGGTCGACGCGCGTGCCCGTCCATCGCAGGTCCCCCGACTTGCGATCGCGGCCTTCGTAGGTGTTGTCGGCCTCGGTCGCACGCCATTCGGTGCGCATGTCCAGCAGGTTGACGAAGAAGTCGTTGGACAGGGTTCCGACCCGGTCGGTGAAGACGCCGGCCTTCGAGCCCTGGGCGTTGGCCCCCAGAACGCGCAGGCCGCCCACCAGCACCGTCATCTCCGGCGCGGTCAGCCGCAGCAACTGCGCGCGATCCACCAGCGCCTCCTCCGGCGCCATGAACTGCTTGGCATTTCGCCGATAGTTGCGGAAGCCGTCGGAGATCGGCTCCAGCGGCGCGAACGAGGCCGCGTCGGTCTGTTCCTGCGACGCGTCCATGCGGCCCGGCGTGAAGGCAACCTCCACGCTGGAGCCGGCGTCCCTCGCAGCCTTTTCGATCGCCGCGGCGCCCCCGAGAACGATCAGGTCGGCTGCCGACACCTTCTTTCCGCCGGCCGCGGAGGCGTTGAACTCCGCCTGGACGGCCTCGAGCTTCTGCAGGACCTCGGCCAGCGCGGGCGGATCATTGACCTCCCAATCCTTCTGCGGCGCCAGTCGGATGCGGGCGCCGTTGGCGCCGCCGCGCTTGTCGGACCCGCGGAACGTCGACGCCGACGCCCAGGCGGTGGAGACCAGCTGCGACACCGAAAGCCCCGAGGCGAGGATCTTGGCCTTGAGGGCGGCGATGTCCTGGGCGTCGACCAGCGGATGGTCAACGGCCGGGATCGGGTCCTGCCAGATCAGCGTCTCCTTCGGCACGAGCGGGCCCAGGTAGCGCTGGATCGGCCCCATGTCGCGGTGGGTGAGCTTGAACCAGGCGCGGGCGAAGGCGTCGGCGAACTGGTCCGGATGCTCGTGGAAACGGCGCGAAATCTTTTCGTAGGCGGGGTCGAACCGCAGGGAGAGGTCCGTCGTCAGCATGGTGGGGACGCGCGTCTTGGCGCTGTCGAACGGATCGGGGATGTCGGCGGGCGCGCCCTTGGCTTGCCATTGCTGGGCGCCGGCCGGGCTCCTGGTCAGCTCCCACTCGAACTTGAAGAGGTTGTCGAAGAAGTGGTTGCTCCACATCGTCGGGGTCTGGCTCCAGACGACCTCCGGACCGCCGGTGATGGCGTCCGCCCCGATTCCCGTGCCGTGCTCGCTGCGCCAACCCAGGCCCTGGTCCTCGATGACGGCGCCCTCCGGCTCGGGACCGACGAACGAGGGATCGCCCGCGCCGTGGGTCTTGCCGAAGGTGTGGCCGCCGGCGATCAGGGCGACCGTCTCCTCGTCGTCCATGGCCATGCGCGCGAAGGTCTCGCGGATGTCACGGGCGGCCGCGAGGGGGTCCGGGTTGCCGTTAGGACCTTCCGGATTCACGTAGATGAGACCCATCTGCACGGCGCCGAGCGGGCCCTGCAGCTCGCGCTCGCCGCTGTAGCGCTCGTCGCCCAGCCACGAGCCCTCGGGGCCCCAATAGAGCTCTTCCGGCTCCCAGGTGTCGGCCCGGCCGCCGGCGAAGCCGAAGGTCTTGAAGCCCATCGACTCCAGGGCGACGTTGCCCACCAGAACATAGAGGTCGGCCCAGGAGATCTTGTCGCCGTACTTCTGCTTGATCGGCCACAGCAGCCTGCGCGCCTTGTCCAGGTTCGCATTGTCCGGCCAGCTGTTGAGCGGCGCGAAGCGCTGCTGGCCGTCGCCGGCGCCGCCGCGGCCGTCCGCGATCCGATAGGTGCCGGCGCTGTGCCAGGCCAGCCGGATGAACAGGCCGCCATAGTGACCGTAGTCGGCGGGCCACCAGTCCTGAGAGTCCGTCATCAGGGCGCGGAGGTCGGCGATGACCGCGTTCAGGTCGAGGGTCTTGAACGCCGCGGCGTAGTCGAACGCCTCGCCCATCGGGCTGGACAGCGGCGAATGCTGTCGAAGGCCCTCCAGACGGAGACCGTCCTGCCACCAATCCCGGTTGCTCGGGCCGCGAGGTCCGTGAATCACAGGGCACTTGCCGGCTGCGCCGTCTTCAACCTTGGCGTCCATAGTCGCCTCCCGTCAGTTTATCATTGTCGGGTGGGCCGAAGAGAGGTCGGCCCTTCCAGCGCGCATGCAGCGCTCAATCAGCGGCCATGTACAACGGATTATTGCGATGGAGCTGATCGAGAAAACCTATGGACGCGCCGCGATGGCGGGGTGTGATCGTCGCGCATGAGCCCTGCGACCATCCGCCGATCTCGCGGCGTTGAAATTTCGTATAATCTGGCCTTTGCTATCCGTTCAAGGCGGTCCGGGCGTCGATCAGGCGCGGACCCGTGCAAGGCGAAGCCGATGAATTCGGTTCAGATCGCCGAGTCGTTGCTAGGGTTGGAAGGCGCGGCCAGCCTGGTCGAGCTCTTCAGCTCCGGGCGAAAGTGCGACGCGGTTCAGGTCCAGTTCGCGATGCTGAAGATGTTTCCGGACACGAGCTACGAGGACCTCGCCGCCGGTCTGCAGCTCGCCGTGACCATAGCCAGGCTCGACGAGGCGGAGGTCGAGGCCATGGACGAATGGCGACCGCACGCGACCTAGAGCGTATTGATCTCAGATCGACGCTTTCTCCCCCTTCTCCGTATTCCCGGCGAAGGCCGGGACCCAGATTCATCCGGAGCGGCTCGTGGGTTTCACCTGGGCCCCGGCCTTCGCCGGGGAGACGGGAATTTGGGCTGCGCGATTCAACTTGAAGGTCTCGAAGGAGTCGCTGGTCCACGCACCTCACCGCCCCAGCCCCGCCGCCAGCGCCCGGGCCGCCTCCGCTGGCGAGCGCTTGTCGGCGTCGCGGTCGACCGAGAGGTTGGCGGCGCGCATGGCCTCGACGCTGATCGCGCCGTCGAGACCGCCCAGCGCATCCCGCAGCCGGCGGTCGTCGGCCCGGCCCGGGGCGATCAGCAACACCGCGTCATAGGGCGGCAGGGCGCCCCTGGGATCGGCCAGCACCACCAGGCCGTCGGCGGCGATGCGGCCGTCGCTGGAGAAGGCCGAGATCACGTCGGCCTCGCCCGAGGCCAGGGCGCGGTACATGAAGGTCGGCTGGAACTGGCGCTTGGCCTTGAAGCGCAGGCCGTAGGCGCGCTCGACGCTGGCCCATTCGGGGCGCGAGAAGAACTCCAGGTCGCCGCCCATGGTCAGCTGCGGGGCCTTGGCGGCGAGGTCGGCCAGGGTCGCGATCCCCAGGGTCTGGGCGCGGTCGCGACGCATGGCCAGGGCGTAGGCGTTCTCGAAGCCGAGCGGGGCCAGCAGCACCACGCCGTCGCGGCGCTTCAGCTCGGTCCGCAGGCCGGCGAGCACGGCCGTGCGGCCGGGATTGTCCTTCCGCCCCAGGACATTGGCCCACAGGGTGCCGGAATAGTCGACATAGGCGTCGATCTCGCCGGCGGCCAGGGCGCGGTAGGCGACGGCCGAGCCGAGATTGATCTTGCGGGTGACGCGGGCGCCGCGCGCCTCCAGCCGGTCGGCCATCAGCTCGGCCAGGATGTACTGCTCGGAGAAGTTCTTGGCCCCGATCACATAGGTCGACGGCCGTGGCGCCAGCTCGGCGGCCAGGGGGGCGAGGGCGGCGGCCAGGCCGATCGCCAGGCCGGCCAGGCCCGCGCCCCAGATCCGCCGGTCGCGGCGCTCGGCCCCGCGCTCGACCAGGCCCAGCAGCTGGTCGACGACCAGGGCCAGGACCGCCGACGCGACGCAGCCGGTCAGCACCATCGCCCAGTTCTCGGTCTGTAACCCTGAGAAGATGTAGTCGCCCAGCGAGGTCTGGCCGACCGGGGTCGACAGGGTGGCCGCGCCGATCGTCCACACCGCCGCCGTCCGCACCCCGGCCATGAGCACCGGGATCGCCAGCGGCAGCTCGACCCGCCACAGCCGCTGGCGGTCGGTCATGCCCACCCCGCGCGCCGCCTCGACCACCGCCGGGTCGACTCCGGTCAGGCCGGCCACGGTGTTGCGCAGGATCGGCAGCATCGAATAGAGCGTCAGGGCCAGCAGCGACGGCAGGAAGCCCAGGGCCGAGAAGCCGTGGCCGAACGCGGCCCTGGCCAGGTTCGAAAGCAGCAGCAGCAGCGGATAGAACAGGGCCAGCAGGGCCAGGCTGGGAATGGTCTGGACCAGGCCGGCCAGGGCCAGGGACGGCCAGCGCAGGCGCGGGCTGCGGGCGGCCAGCGCCCCGAGCGGCAGGGCGATCAGCAGGCCAAGCGCCAAGGCGGCCGCCGACAACGCCACGTGCCAGGCCAGGCGTTCCGGCAACAGCGACAGCAGGCCGCTATTCACCGGCGACCTCCCGCATCCGCGCGGCCTGGCGGCGCGGGGCCTGCATCAGGTCCTCGACCCGCGGATCGGGATGGCCGGCCAGCAGGGCGCGCGGGGCGGCGTCGGCGATCACCTGGCCGCGCGCCATCACCACGATGCGGTCGGCCAGCACCACGGCCTCGGCGATGTCATGGGTGACCATCACCGTGGTCAGGGACAGCTGGTCGTGCAGGCGGCGGACGTCGTCGGCCAGGGCGGTGCGGATCACCGAATCCAGCGCCCCGAACGGCTCGTCCATCAGCAGGATCGACGGCCGCGCCGCCAGGGCCCGGGCCACCCCGACCCGCTGGCGCTGGCCGCCGGACAGGGCGGCGGGGCGACGTGCCGCCAGGTCGCGCGGCAGGGCGACGAGATCGAGCAGCTCGGCGGTGCGGGCGGCGATCGCAGCGGCGTCCCAGCCCAGCAGGCTCGGGACCACCCCGATGTTCTCGCCCACGGTCAGGTGCGGGAACAGGCCGACCTCCTGGAACACGTAGCCGATGCCGCGCCGCAGGGTCGGGCCGTCGCGCGCGTCGGTCGCCACGCCGTCGATCCGCACCTGGCCGCCGCTGGGGACGACCAGGCCGTTGACGGTCTTCAGCAGGGTGGTCTTGCCCGCCCCCGAGCCGCCGACCAGGGCCACGAACTGGCCGCGTGGCACGGCCAGACTGGTCGCCTCCAGCACCGTCGCGCCGTCATAGGCCTTGCTCACCCGGTCCAGAACGATGGCGTCGGTCATGGCGCTCCCAGACATGCGCGGACATGCGGCGTCGCGCCACAGTCGGACAGAACCGGACGCCTGGGAAGAGCGCTTGCCAAACGTCCGGCTTCGGCGCGAAACTGAAGCGGCTGGGGGATATTGGCTGGATGGAGATGTCCATGGCCGCCCTCAACCCCTCCACCCCCGGCCGGCCGATCCTCAGCGCCCGCCAGCGCGCGCGGATCGTCAACGCCCGCCTGCGCGGGGCCGTGGTGGTGATGGTGCTGCTGAACCTGGTGATGTGGGGCGGGCTGATCGCCGTCGCCCAGGGCCTGATCGCCTTCGACGACCACTTCGGCCTGCGCCTGATCGCGCGGTAGCTGAAGTCCGCAGGTCCGCCAGGGCATGGCGACTGGCGGCGGGATCGCTCTTCAGTCCATCTCCCCGGCGAAGGCCGGGGCCCAGATCATAGGGCGGTGCACGTGGGGATTATCGTCCAATACGACGGCTGTATCTGGACCCCGGCCTTCGCCGGGGAGACGGATTAGGGTTCCGCTAGATCGGCATCCGCATGATTTCCTGGTAGGCCGAGATCACCTGATCGCGGACGGCCATCACGGTGTCGAGGCTGGCCTCGGCCGAGGAGATGGCGGTGACGACGTCGATCAGCTCGGCCTTGCCGGAGGCCTGCTGGGCCATCTTGGTTTCGGCCGCCCGGGTCTGGTGCAGGGTGTCGGTCATGGCCGACTTCAGCAGGGCGCCGAAGTCCATGGCCTTCTTGGCCTCGCCGGTCCCGCCCAGCGACGGCGTGGCCATCGAGCCCTGGGCGGCGTAGGCCTTGGCGGCGGCGAGCGCGGTGATCATCGGCTAGCCCCTTACTTGCGCAGGATGTCGAGGGTGCGCGATTCCATGGCGCGCGAGGTCTCGATGACGTTCATATTGGCCTCGTAGGCGCGCTGCGCCTCCTTCATGTCCAGGGCCTCGACCAGCGGATCGACATTGGGCAGCTTCACATAGCCCTTGGCGTCGGCCGCCGGGTTGCCGGGGTCGTATTCGCTGCGGAAGTCGGAGCGGTCCGGATCGACCTGGGCCATGGCCACGCCCTCGCCGCCGCCGTCCAGGGTGGTCGGCTTGAACACCGGCACCTGGCGGCGATAGGGGTCGCCGCCGGCCGTGCGGGCGGTGGAATTGGCGTTGGCGATGTTCTCGGCGATCACCCGCATCCGGCCCTGCTGGGCCTTCAGGGCGCTGGCGGCGATCGCCATGGTCGCCATCGACTGGGAGCGGATCTCGGTCATCTAGATGTCCCCTTAGCCGCCCGGCCGCCGCGTGGACGTCTTCAGCATGGCCATGGATTTCTGGTAGAAGCTGACCGCCGCGTCGTAGTTCATCCGCGCGTCGGTCATCTTCAGCATCTGGTCCTCGAGCGTCACGGCGTTGCCGTCGAGGGTGGTCTCGCTGTCGGCGGCCTCCGGCGCCCGCCAAATGCCGGCCGGCCTGGAGGGGGCCAGGTGGGCGGCGCTGGTGGCCATCATCGACACGCCCTGGACGGCCGACGGCCCGACCGGTCCGCCGCGATAGGCCTGGCCCGCAGCCTGCGAGGCCAGCGAGGCCTGGAAGCTGTAGGCCTTCAGGTCGCGCGGCTGGTAGTCGGGGGTGTCGGCGTTGGCGACGTTCTGGGCGATGACCTTCTGGCGCTGGGACAGATAGCCCAGGCGGCTCTTGAGCATCGCGAAGAGGGGAATGTCGTCGGGACCCATGCCGTCATGGTGAAGAAACAGGGTTAATCCAGCCTTAAGAACCTTGCGGCACACCAGGGGTGCGGCTCCGCGCCGCGCCCTTGCACCGACAGGCGCCATGAACTTCGACTTCGTTGAACTGATCCGCGCCGTCGCCGCCCTGGCCATCACCCTGGGCCTGGTCGGGCTGGCCGCCGCCGCCCTGCGCAAGTTCGGGCCCGACGCGATGTCGCGCCTGGCCAGCCTGCGCAAGGAACGGCGGATGCAGGTGGTCGAGACCCTGGCTCTCGACCCGACCCGCCGCCTGGTGCTGTTCACCCTCGACGGCGAGGAACGGCTGCTGATGCTGGGCGACGGCAAGCTGCTCGAATGGGGACCCCGGCCGGCCGCCTCGCCGGTCGCCGCCCCCTCCTCCCCCTCCCCCTCTTCGCCCTTGACGGAGCCCGTGGCCTGATGCGCGGTCTGATCAAGCTCGTCACCGGCGCCGACCCCAGGGACCTGCGCCAGGCGGTGGTGATCTCGGTGCTGGCGGGCCTGGCCACGGCGCTGGGACCGGCCGTGGCCATGGCCCAGTCGACGATCAATGTCGACCTGGGCACCGGCGCAGGCCTGTCCGAGCGGGTGGTGCAGATGGTCGGCCTGCTGACCGTGCTCAGCCTGGCCCCGTCGATCGTCATCATGACCACCTCGTTCGTCCGCATCGTCGTGGTCCTGGGCCTGCTGCGCACCGCCATCGGCGTGCAGCAGAGCCCGCCCAACCCTGTGATCATCAGCCTGGCCCTGTTCCTGACCGCCATCGTCATGGGCCCGACCTTCGAGAAGTCCTACGACGAGGGCGTCAAGCCGCTGCTCGACAAGCAGATCGAGATGCCCGAGGCCTTCGACGCCGCCGCCCAGCCGGTCAAGGTGTTCATGCTGCGCCAGGTGGACCAGGACGACCTGGCCCTGTTCATCCGGCTGTCGAAGATCGAGAAGCCCAAGACCGCCGCCGAGACCCCGCTGAAGGTGGTCACGCCGGCCTTCATGATCTCGGAACTGAAGCGGGCCTTCGAGATCGGCTTCCTGCTGTTCATCCCATTCCTGGTCATCGACCTGGTGGTGGCCAGCGTGCTGATGAGCATGGGCATGATGATGTTGCCGCCCGCCACCGTCAGCCTGCCGTTCAAGCTGATCTTCTTCGTGCTAGTGGACGGCTGGCGACTCGTCGCCGGCAGCCTGGTCGAAAGCTTCCAGCGCGGGTCGGGCGGCGGTTAGAGATTAGGTTTCCGGGATCGATCCCTGAGACGATTAGAGGAAGACGATGGGGGTATTTGTTCTCGGCTCGATCAATCTGGACGCCGTGGCGCGGGTCGACGACCTGCCGCGGCCCGGCGAGACCGTGGCCGGCATTTCGCTGGAGCTGTTCCCCGGCGGCAAGGGCGCCAACCAGGCGGTGGCCGCCGCCCGCATGGGCGCGCCGACCCGGCTGATGGGGGCGGTCGGCAAGGAGGACAGCGGTCCCAGCCTGAAGGCCAAGCTGGCCGGCTATGGCGTGCAGGTCTCCGATGTCATGGAACTGCCCGGGATTCCCACCGGCCAGGCCCATGTCTGGGTGTCGTCGAGCGGGGAGAACATGATCGTCGTCACCGGCGGCGCCAACGCCACCCTCGGCCCGCAGCACGTGGCCGCCACGCCGCTGGAGGGCCAGCGGGTGCTGCTGTGCCAGCTGGAGACCCCGGCTCCCGCCATCGAGGCCCTGTTCCGGGCCGGGGCCGGCAAGGGCGCCCTGCGCATCCTCAACGCCGCCCCCGCCCTGCCGCAGGGCGCGGCCTTGTTTCCGCTGACCGACATCCTGATCCTCAACCAGACCGAACTGGCCACCTACGCCCGGCTCGGCCACGAGCCGTCGCGGCTGGAGGAGGTCTCGCGCGTGGCCCGCAAGCTGATGTCGCGCCCCGACCAGACGGTGATCGTCACCCTCGGCTCGGCCGGGGTGGCCACGGTGCGCCGCGACGAGGCCTTCCTGGTCGAAGGGCGTAAGGTCAAGGCGATCGACACCACCGGGGCCGGCGACTGCTTCTGCGGGGCCCTGGCCGCCTGCCTGGCGTCCAACATGGACCTGCGCGAGGCGGTCGAGCAGGCCAACGCCGCCGCCGCCCTGTCGGTCCAGAAGGCCGGCGCCGCGCCGTCCATGCCCGGCCGGCGGGAGGTCGAGGCGTTCCTGGAGCGGTGACGCCCTAAGCCGCGCGGATGCCGCTGTGCGAGCCTTCGATCTGGGCGCCGACCAGGGCGTCGTAGCCGAGGATCATGTCGACGTCTCGGCCGTTGGAGGCCAGCGGCAGGCGCAGCCACAGGATCGACATGTGCGGCGAGCCCTTCCAGGCCAGGCTGTGCACGCCGACGCCGGGGCGGCGCTCGTTGACCACCTTGTCCAGTTCCCGGCGCCAGTATTCGACGGCGGCGGTGTTGTAGACGTCGTTCAGGGTCTTGCCGGTGATCTCGCGGCCATAGACCGAATAGAGTCCGGTCCCGGCCAGCCGCAGGCGGTAGTCGATGGCGCCGACCGGGTCGCGCCTGACGTCGATCAGGCTGACGGTCGGCAGCATGCGCTTGATGCCGGCGGGATGCAGGTCAACGCGCGAGGGCAGGTTCGCCCCCCGGCGGAGGGACGCCCAGTAGGCGAACATCTCCTGGTGAGCGCGGGCCGCCGTGGCGGATGCGCTCAGCTGCGCGTTCATCTTCAGATTCCTTAACAAGCCGTTGGAATCACGACGATTCACTATGTCTTAAGGACCGAATCGCCGCCAGCGGAAAACGCGCGCTACGGCAAAGATTCGCCAGAAGAGTCAATCCGCAAGCAAACGCCCGGCTCCCCAGGAGGGATGCCGGGCGCGGCTGAATTTGCGCGCGAACGGCGCAAGCAATTGTTTGAACTAAGGTTAATGAACGCTCAGACTCACGCCCGGCGCTTGCGCGCCGGCTTGCGGCCGCCCTGCCCCAGGCCCATCTGCTTGGCCAGCTCCGAGCGCGCCTTGGCGTAGTTCGGCGCCACCATCGGATAGTCCTTCGGCAGATCCCACTTGGCCCGGTACTGTTCGGGGCTCAGTTCGTACTTGAGCCGCAGGTGCCGCTTCAGCGACTTGAACTTCTGGCCGTCCTCCAGGCAGATCAGATAATCCGGGGTGATCGAGCGCTTGACCGGCACCGCCGGCTCCTTGTCGGTCGCCCCCGCCGCCGCGCCCTCCGCCCCCAGGCCGGCCAGCGCCTTGTGGACGCTGCGGATCAGTTCCGGCACCCCGGCCACAGCCACGGTGTTGCTGCCGACATAGGCGGCGACCACCGCCGCCGTGACTTCGATGAATTCGGACTTGTCGTCCATGTTGCTGATGCTCCCCCAGGCTCATACTTGTCTGAATTGGTCCAAGCAGGTCCAATTGAGTTTGGAATAGCAGATTATGGAAGCCCGGCAACGCCGCCGCGACATCTTGCCATAGGCGTGCAAGCAAGACGAAGATTTCAGTTCGCAGCCTTTAGTTGACCGGCATTGTATTTGGGGCGCGGCAAAATTCGTCGAATGCGTTCATCGACATTTTTGCCTAGCGCCGGAGATCCCTCGAAAGAGCCAGCATGGCGGCGCGCTGAGGCACCGAATATTCGTCGACGGCGGCCTCGTCGCCCTCGCGGATCGCCTTCAGCAGCGCAGGCGTCATGGCCGAGGACAGGGACCAGTTCCAGTAGCGCAGCACCGTCTGGGCGCGATCGACGGCGACGGTGTCGAACACCGTCAGCACGCGATCGAGAGCCTCGGTCGGCGCGCCGCTGGCGTCGGTCTCCGGCCGCCGCAGCCCGCGCCACAGGGCTCGCACGGCGGCGCGGGGCAGGCCCGTCGCCTTGCACAGGATCGCCAGCGGCTCGCCGCCCGGGTCGGTGAAGATCTTGGCCCCGGTCATCGGCTTGAGACCCGACAGATAGGCGATCTCCTCGGCGGTCTCGCGGTTCATGCCGTCCTGGGCGGCGGCGACGGCGGCTTCCAGGCTGTCATAGGGACTCTTGGCGATGGCGGCGCGATTTCGCTGACGCCGTTCGATGAACTGCAGCGCCTTGCGCGACAGCGGATCCTGCCAGCCCTCGGCCGAGGCCATCGGAAAGACGTCGCCGACAGCGTCCTGCAGGATCTCGCGGGAGACGGCGAAGCGCTGCAGGATCGTGCGCCGGGCCTCGGCGTCCGACCACCAGAACATCACATAGGCGTGGCTGGGCCGCAGTTCGGGGCGTTTGAGCAACAGCGGGATCAGCTGGGGATTGTCGCGCGAGGCGGCGACGATGTTCTCCAGCCCCTGGTGGCTGAAGCGCGCCAGATCGTTCTTCAGCAGGATCTCGATGACCACGGTCTCGCCCATGTCGACCAGGGCGTCGGCGACCACCTCGCTGACCCCGCGCCGTTGGGCGATCAGCCGCCGATGCTCATGGCCGGCGTTGTAGAGGCAGGAGATCAGGTCCGCGTCGCTGAGGTTTGGCGAGTGCTCCAGCAGGGCCCGGGCGACCGGCAACTCGTCCCGCAGCAGCAGGCGGACCAGGACGCCGGGCATTTCGGCCAGGTTGGCCAGCCGCCGGGCGACCTTTTCCCGCTCAGCGGTCACCGCATCGCGCAGCATCTCGACCAGCAAATCGGCGGTCATCGACCGTTCGAAGGCGTTGATGCGGCTGGCCGGCAGGCAGACCACGTCGGCCAGCCGCTTGAGCAGGGCGGCGCGGGCGCGGGGGGTGGCGCCCGTCGCGGGCTCGGCGCTGGCGAGGGGCTTGGGGTGATCGTTCATGGTCGTCCTGACGGCAGCCCGCCGTGCTCAAGTCTAGACCAGATCGTCCTTAACGTCGGATGAGCGTGAGCGGTCGCCCATCGGTGGATTGTGGGCCGCATCGGCGAGCTTCGCCAGACGAAAGACGGTCCTAATCGCGCCATTGACCGGGACGCGAGCGCGGCTCGATCTTCAGGGCGTTGGCGCCCTGCACATAGCGTTCGCGGAAGGCTTCGCGGCGCGGGGCGGCCGGCGCCTCCCGACCGGGACGCGGGCGGTATTCGTGGATTTCGGCCCCGACCCGGAAGCGGCCGATCAGGTGCTCCAGCTCGGCGGCCTCGGCGGCCAGGGCGTGGCTGGCGGCGGTCGACTGCTCGACCATCGCCGCGTTCTGCTGGGTGACCTGGTCCATCTGGTTGACGGCGGCGTTGACCTCGGCCAGGCCCACGGCCTGCTCCTTGGACGACGCGGCGATGTCGCCGACCAGCTCGTTGATCTCGGCCACCTGGACCAGGATCTGGTCGAGGGTCTGGCCGGTCTCACCGACCAGCTTGACGCCCTTGCCGACCTGCTCGCTGGAGGCGCGGATCAGGCCTTTGATCTCCTTGGCGGCGTCGGCCGAGCGCTGGGCCAGGGCCCGCACCTCCTGGGCCACCACCGCAAAGCCGCGGCCGGCGTCGCCGGCCCGGGCCGCCTCGACCCCGGCGTTGAGGGCCAGCAGGTTGGTCTGGAAGGCGATCTCGTCGATGACGCCGATGATCTGGGTGATCGATTGCGAGGACTTTTCGATGCCGCCCATGGCCTCAACCGCCTCGCGCACCACCTGGCCGCTGCGCTCGGCGTTGGTCTTGGCGCTCTGGGTCACGCCCTTGGCCTTCTCGGCGTTGTCGGAACTGCGCCGGACGGTGGCGGTGATCTGGTCGAGGGCGGCGGCGGTCTGTTCCAGGCCGGCGGCCTGGCGTTCGGTGCGGCGCGACAGGTCGTCCGTGGCCGTGGCCATCTCGCCGCAGCCCGAGCGGATGCTGCGGGCCGCGCTCAGCATGCCGGCCATGGTCTGCTGCAGGCTTTCGACCGCGGCGTTGAAATCGCGCGGCGCCTTGCGGGCCTCGGCGTCGAAGCCGTCCTCGCGCATCCGCCAGATCAGGTCGCCGTCGGCCAGGCGCTCCATGCCCTCGCCGAGGGTCGCCACGGCGGCGGCCTGGGACCGGGCGAAGGCGGCGACCTCTTCAGCCTGGCGCTGGCGCTCGGCCTCGGCGGCGGCGCGGGCGGCGTCGTGCTGCGCCCGCTCGCGCTCGCCGCGCGCCAGGTCATGGCGGAA
Source organism: Caulobacter sp. LARHSG274 (assembly GCF_052871235.1). Lineage (NCBI taxonomy): Bacteria > Pseudomonadati > Pseudomonadota > Alphaproteobacteria > Caulobacterales > Caulobacteraceae > Caulobacter > Caulobacter sp. LARHSG274. The sequence goes on from NZ_JBIXJO010000009.1 coordinate 156,357, forward strand.
ACCGTCGAGGGCGCGGGCCACGGGGCCGATCTCGCGATCGTCGCGTCCGTCGACTGCCTGATCGTAGCGCCCGGCGCCGAGTCCTTCGACCGACCGGGCCAGGCTGGCCACGGCCCGGCCCGAGGCCGCGCTCCAGGCCAGGATCAGCAGGGCCAGGGTCGCCACCAGGGTCGCCAGCCCGGCCGCGACGAACGGCGAGCCCAGACCGGCCTGCGCCGCCAGCGCCCAGCCGATCTGGCCCAGCCCGGCCGTCACGCCCATCACCACGATCAGCTTCCAGCCCAAGGACAGCCGATTGAACCCGTTCATCCCGAATCTCCGCCCCTCAAGGGATGCTCCAGCAATGGCGGCTGATTCCTAATGGCGCATTAACCATGATGTCGCTGCGACGTTCTGGCGGACGCTTGACAGGCCTCGCCCATGAATATAACCATTAAGTTATGGAACCGATGAGTTATGTAAGCCCGACACCCGGACGCCTCGACGCGATCTTCGCGGCCCTGGCCGACCCGACCCGCCGCGCCATCCTGGCGCGGCTGGCCGCGGGCGAGGCGTCGGTGGGCGAACTGGCCACGCCGTTCGCCATGAGCCAGCCGGCGATCTCCAAGCACCTGAAGGTGCTGGAGAAGGCCGGACTGGTGTCACGCGGCCGCGACGCCCAGAGGCGGCCGGTGCGCGTGGAAGCCGCCCCTCTGGCCGAGGCGAACGCCTGGCTGGAGGCCTATCGCAAGACGCTGGAAGCCAATTTCCAGCGGCTCGACGACCTGCTGGACGAACTGAAGGGGCGCTGACGCCCGCTCGAACCCAATCGTAAAGGAGACGACCCATGGCCCATGAAAAACTGACCGTCGCCGCCCAAGGCGACCGCGAGGTGGTGCTCACCCGCGCCTTCAACGCCCCGCGGGCGCTGGTGTTCGACTGCATCACCAAGCCCGAGCTGGTGAAGCGCTGGATGCTGGGCCCGCCCGGCTGGACCATGCCGGTCTGCGAGATCGACCTGCGGGTCGGCGGGCGCTACCGCTATGTCTGGCGCAACGCCGAGGGCCAGGAGATGGGCATGGGCGGCGTCTATCGCGAGATCGCCGCTCCCGAGCGGATCGTCTCGGCCGAGCTGTTCGACGAGGACTGGACCGGCGGCGAGACCCTGGCCAAGTCGGAACTCTCCGAAGAGGGCGGCCGCACGATCCTGACCACCACGGTGGCCTACGCCAATGAGACGGCCCGCCAGGGCGCCCTGGTCAGCGGCATGGCTGAGGGCATGGAGATGGGCTACGCCCGCCTCGACGGCCTGCTGGTCGAGGTCTGAGCGCCGACCGACGCACGACCCCGGCGCGGCCGCCGGGTCGGGGTCACGACACGCTTCCGAAAAACCGAAACCACCTGTCGGATCCGGACCGCCTCGCGCGTCCTGTGATCACCGCCCTATAGGAGCGAACCCATGAGCGACCTGGCTCTGAGCACGAAGTCCCCTGGCCGCCTCGGCCGCAGCGTCGCCGCGATCCTCATCGGCTTCGCGACCGTGGTGGTGCTGTCCACCGCCACCGACGCCATCCTTCACGCCCTGAAGATCTATCCGCCGACCGAACAGGGCCTGCACGATCCGCTGCTGATTCTCCTGGCCCTGGCCTACCGCAGTGCGTTCACCGTGGCCGGCGGCTGGATCGCCGCGCGGCTGGCGCCCGCCGCGCCGCTCCGGCATGCCTTGATCCTCGGCGTCCTCGGCCTGGCGGCGGGGACGGCCGGGGTGGTCGCGACCTGGAACCTGGACCTGGGCCCGCGCTGGTATGCGATCGCCCTGGCGGCCAGCGGCCTGCCGCTGTGCGCGCTGGGCGGCTGGCTGGCGACGAGGGGACGGCCGCGGTGAAGCTGCCCCGCAGCGGCTGGGCGCTGGCCCTGGAGACGGCGCGCGAGCGCCGGCCGCCTCCGCCTGCGGCCAGGACCTCGCCCGGCGCCCCGCCGGCTCGTCCCCTCCCCGCCCGGGACGGCCCGCCTTGATCTGAAGAGTTTACGTCCGCTCGACCAGAACGCCCGGCCGGCTGGCGTCCAGGCCGAAGGTCACCGGCAGGTGGCGGACATGCGGGGTCTGCAGGTTCAGGGCCTTGGCCCCGCGCGCCACCGCCAGCTTGCCCAGGGCCGTAGGACCGAAACCGTTCTGGACCTTCGGTCGCGCGCCCAGCCGGCGGCGCAGCACGCCGTTGGCGTAGATGACATTGGCCCGCATCAGGGCCGGCGGGGTCATGAACTCGATCGAGATCGAGACGTTCAGCATCGGGCCGTTCTCGATGCGGTGCGGCGCGTTCTGCCGCCAGGTGACCATGGTTCCCGGCGTCAGGTCATAGGCCTCCGCGCCCGCATCCCAGCTGGGGTCGAAGGCGAACTGCTCGGCCGTCTCCTTCAGCACGATCTTTTCCAGCGCCGGTTCGCCGACATAGGGATCGGCGACCGGATAGACCCAGACCTTCTTCCGTCCGCGGATCTGCCACAGCGACACCAGCGGCACGTCGAGGTGATAGAAGACCTGGGCGTTGGCCGAGCTGATCAGCATGCCCAGGTCGCGCTTGAAGGTCTTCAGCCCCGGCACGCGGGCCTCCTTCTCGGCGAAGATCTCGTCGCAGAGCGCGGCGTAGTCCGGCACGTGGTCGTTGGTGCGGCGCAGGTTCAGCCAGATGCGGCCGGCCTGGGCGGCTTCCAGCAGCTGGTCGCCGCTGAGGTTTCCCGCTGCGCCCTTGCGCCAAGTGGTCCAGGCCTTGGGGTCCTCGCCCATGGTGAAGACGCCCAGTTGGTCGCGGGGATAGAGGTCGAGCAGCCGCGCCAGGCCTTCGTCGTCGAACATCGGCCGCTGGTGCAGGCCGTGCCGGAACACCAGGTTCTCGCGCCCGAACGCCCCGGCCTTGTCGGCGGTCCAGTCGGTGATGATGCTCACGACGCGGTCCTCCCATAGAACTGGATCTTGAACGGCCCCCACCACAGGGTCTTGCCCAGGCCGCGGGCGGCGCGGTCGAGCCATTGGGCCCGGTCGCCGGCCCGGGTCAGCCACTTGGCGCCGGCCACGGCCCCGAACAGCGCCGCCTGCACCACGCCCACCGCCATCCAGCGGGCCACGCCCAGGCGGTCGGGCGGACTGGCGGCGGCGCAGTGCGAGCTGGGGCCCTGGCCGTAGGCGAAGGCGCGGCGGATGGTGTAGTCCAGGGTCAGGCGGTCGGGCACGGGGTCTTCCCAGACGAAGGCGGCCGGCTCCCAGGCGAAGCGCGCCCCCGCGGCCCGCATGTGGCCGAACAGCATGTCGTCCTCGCCGCCGATATGGTTGCGCTCGACGGCGAACGGCGCGACCGGATCGGGCAAGGCGGCGCGGCGCAGCAGGCTGTCGCCGCAACCGTAATAATGGTCGATCACCCCGGCCTCCGCCGATCCCTCGCGCGAGAAGAACCGCTCCAGATAGTCGCGGTGCTCGACCACCGCGGCCGGGGCCCGGGCCTTGACCGGGCCGAACACCACGTCGGCGTCATAGCGCGCCTGGGCCGCCAGCAGGGCCGCCAGCCAGCCGGCCGGGGCCTCTTCGTCGTCGTCGAGGAAGGCGATCAGCTCGCCGGCCGCCTTGGCCATGCCGGCGTTGCGGGCGTTGGCGACGCCGGGCCGCGGTTCGTGGACATAGTGGACGGGAAACGGCGCCTCGGCGGCCAGGGCGCCGGCGGTCGCCTGGGCCGACGGGGCCTGGTCATTGTCGACGATCACCAGCTCCAGCCGGGCGGGATCGACGCCGGCCTGGGCCAGCACCGAGCGGGCGGCGACGGCCAGGCCGCCCGGGCGCCGCTGGGTGGGGATCATCACCGTGACGCGCATCAGGCCTCCACGGGGGCGCCGGCGCGGCGGTGCGCCTGGCTGGCGATGGCCTCGACGAAGCCCCGCACCCGGCCGCCCATGGTCAGCTCGACGCTGGCGATGGCGTCCATGCGCCGCCGCAGCCGGCCGACCGGCCCGGAGCCCGCGCCCCCCGCCAGGGCCCAGGCTCCATTGACCGAACTGGCGACCCGGCCGGCCATGCTGGCCGCGGTGGCCACGCCGTCGCCGATCTGGATCTGGCTCAGCGCATAGGCGCGCTTGTAATGGTCATGGCCGGGACCGAGGTCATAGCGGCTCAGGCCCAGCTGCGGCATGGCCGCAATGGCCCGCATCAAGAAGACCTGGCCGGGCGACCACTCGCCATAGGCCGGATTGGTCGAGGCGATCCACGGATGGTAGACGCCGTTCAGCCGCACGCCGAAATGGCCGCTGACCAGCTCGCCGCCGGCATAGAGGCTGATCATCAGCCCCTGGAAGGGACCGTCCTGTTTCTGGAACAGGTCGAGCAGCAGGCCGCGGGTCCAGGCCGGCCGCAGGAAGTCGTGGACCCCCGTGCGCTCCAGCTGCTCGCGCTTCCAGGCGATCAGCCGGTCGAAGGTCTCGCGGGAACGATCATCGCCCACCAGGACCACCGGCCCCCTCTCACGCTCGAGCTTGCTGTCCAGCCGCCGCCAGTTCTTGATCTTCTTGGGGCTGGCGGCGCGGACGGCCTCCGCATAGGTCGCCGCATCCGCACCGGCCAGGTCGATCACGTGGGCCGACTTGAGTTCGGCGGTGCGGAACACGCCATGGGGATCGACCAGGCCGGTGTAGCGAAACGAGGCGAGATCGGCGGCCCGCAGCACCGCGGCCCCCTCCAGCCCGGCGTCCGGCCGCGAAACAAGGCCGTGGAAATCCGACAGGGGCGAGCCGATCGGCCGGGCCATGGCGCCGGGCCGGCGGTGATGCGGCAGGAAGCCCAGGGTCTCGCCGCGACGGCGGATCACCGCCACGCGGGCGTCGTCGCGCACGGCCCCGACCGCGCGGGCGAAGTCGGGACCCAGCAGCGGACTGGCGAAGGCCGGCTCGGCCGCCGCCATCTCGCCCCAGGTCAGCAGATCGGCCGCCGCCAGGTCGCGGGGGTGAAGGGTTTCGACATCCAGCATCGCCAACTGTCCTAATCCGATCCGGTTAGGGAATGATGAGGGCGACACTGCAACCTAGAGGCCACATGACGTAGCCGCGCCGTAACAGGCCGTTACGCGAACGTCGCCTTGAGGATCGTCTCCAGGCCCTGCCGGTCGACGGCGTCGAAGGCGGCGGGGCGGTCCGAATCGACGTCGAACACCGCCAACAGTTCGCCCTTTGAGTCGAACACCGGCACGACGATCTCGCTGGCCGATCGGCTGTCGCAGGCGATGTGGCCCGGAAAGGCGTGGACGTCCTCGACCAGCTGGGTCTGGCCGGTCGCCGCCGCCGTTCCGCAGACCCCGCGGCCGAAGGCGATGCGCAGGCAGCCGAGCGTGCCCTGATAGGGCCCGACCACCAGCTCCCGCTCACGGGTCGGGTCGACCACATAGAAGCCGGTCCAGAAATAATGGTCGAAGCTGCTGGCCAGCATCGAGGCCACCGTGGCCATGCGGGCGGTGAGATTGTCCTCGCCGTCCAGCACCGCGGCGATCTCCTCGGCCACCTCGCCGTAGCGGGCGGCCTTGTCGGTTGTCAGGGTCTTATCGTTGAAAGCTTCAGCCATGGGCGGGATATAGCGCGTCCGGCGGCTTATGCGAGAGGGGCCGGGGGAGGTCGCCCTCCAAACCCCCACCGCCGGCTTCCCGGCGAAGGCCGGGATCCAGATTCATTCTGGACGGCTCGTGGGTTTCACCTGGGCCCCGGCCTTCGCCGGGGAGACGGGCTTGGGGGGCGAAAAGGGGTAGACTCTCTCCCTAGCGGAACGGATGCTCGCCCCATTCGGGCCAGATGTCGGGCAGGTCGGTCGAGACCTTGTCGGGATAGGTCGGCGGGCGCTTTTCGAGGAAGGCGCTGACCCCTTCCCGGGCGTCGGCGGCCGCGCCGCGGGCCTGGATGGCCCGGCTGTCGACCTTGTGGGCCTCCATCGGGTGGTCGGCGCCGGCCATCCGCCACAGCAACTGCCGGCTCAGGGCCACCGAGACCGGGGCGGCGTTGTCGGCGATCTCGCGGGCCAGGGCGCGAGCGGCGGGCAGCAGGTCTTCAGGGGCGTGCAGTGAGCGGACCAGGCCGCGCTCATGGGCCTCCTGGGCGCCGAACACCCGGCCGGTGAAGCACCATTCCAGCGCCGTCTGCATGCCGACCAGCCGTGGCAGGAACCAGGACGAGCAGGCCTCGGGCGTGATGCCGCGACGAGCGAAGACAAAGCCGAACCGGGCCTCGGCCGAGGCCAGGCGGATGTCCATCGGCAACTGCATGGTCGCCCCGATCCCCACCGCCGCGCCGTTGACCGCGGCGATGATCGGCTTGAGGCTTTCATAGATCCGCAGCACCACCCGGCCCCCGCCGTCGCGATAGACGTCGCCGACCTTGCCCTGCTCGCGCTCGACCGCCTGCGGGCTGTTGCGGTCGAAGGTGGCGCCGCCGGCCGACAGGTCGGCGCCGGCGCAGAAGGCCCGGCCCGCGCCGGTGACGATCACCGCCCGCACCGCGTCGTCGGCGTCGGTCAGGTCGAACACCTTGATCAGCTCGGCCATCATCGTGGCGGTGAAGGCGTTGAGCTTGTCGGGCCGGTTGAGGGTGATGGTGGCGATCCCGTCCTCGACGACGTACAGCAGCGTTTCGAAGGCGGGCGCGGTCATGGAGATTCCCTCTGGGCTGGCCTCACTCAAACACGCGTATGAACGGGCGGCAACCCGCCCCGTCGACGGAACGGTTGCCATCTTCGCCGCGCCGGTCATTGTAGGTGAACACCGATCACGCGGAGACACGCGGACGGGACGAGGGAGACTCCATGACGTCGATCATCGAGGCCGACTACATCGTCGTGGGGGCCGGCTCGGCCGGCTGCGTCCTGGCCGCCCGCCTATCGGAAGACGGCCGCCACAAGGTTCTGCTGCTCGAAGCCGGCGGCGACGACCGGCCGACCAGGAACCCCTCGCAGTTCCTCTCCAATCTGATGATCCACGTGCCGGTCGGCTATGCGACGACGCTGAAGGATCCCAAGGTCAATTGGCTGTACGCCACCGAGCCCGATCCGGGCACCGGGGGGCGGCGGCACCTGTGGCCGCGCGGCAAGGTGCTGGGCGGCTCGTCGTCGATCAACGCCATGCTCTACATTCGCGGCCAGCCCTCCGACTATGACGGCTGGCGGCAGATGGGCAACGCCGGCTGGGGCTGGGACGACGTCCTGCCGTTCTTCCGCAAGTCGCAGAACCAGGAACGCGGGGCCTGCGACCTGCACGCGGTCGGCGGCCCGCTGAACGTCGCCGACATGCGCGACAGCCACGCCGTGTCCGAGCGGCTGATCGAGGCCTGCCACCAGGCCGGCATCCCCCGCACCGTCGACTTGAACGGCGAGACCCAGGAGGGTGCGACCTGGTTCCAGGTCACCCAGAAGAACGGGGCCCGCTGCTCGGCGGCGGTGGCCTATCTGCATCCGGCCCTGCGCCGGGCCAACCTGCGAGTCGAGACCCAGGCCCTGGCCGGCCGGGTGCTGTTCGAGAACCAGCGCGCCGTCGGCGTCGAATTCACCCAGCACGGCGTGACCCGCACCGCCCGGGCGCGGGCCGAAGTGATCCTGGCCGGCGGCGCGGTCAACTCGCCCCAGTTGCTGCAGCTGTCGGGCGTCGGTCCGGGCGCGTTGCTGCGCGAGCACGGGATCGACGTCGTCCGCGACCTGCCCGGGGTCGGCGAGAACCTGCAGGATCACTATGTCACCGCCGCCCGCTACCGCCTCAAGGCCGGGACGATCTCGGTCAACGAGCAGAGCAAGGGCGCGCGGCTGGCCGGCGAGGCGCTGAAATACCTGTTCACCCGCAAGGGCCTGCTGACCCTGTCGGCCGCCCACATCGGCGCCTTCTGCCGGTCGCGGCCCGACCTGGCCAGTCCGGACATCCAGTTCCACATCCTGCCGGCCACCATGGACATCGAAAAGCACAACAAGCCGAAGATGGAGCTGGAGGACGCGCCCGGCCTGACCATCGCGCCGTGCCAGCTGCGGCCCGAGAGCCGGGGCCACATCCGCATCCGGTCGGCCGATCCGGCGGCCCACCCGGCGATCTTCGCCAACTACCTGTCCGATCCGCTCGACCGGGAGGTCGCCGTGGCCGGGCTGCGCTGGGCCCGCAGGATCGCCGCCCAGCCCGCCATCGCGCCGCTGATCGACCACGAGATGAACCCCGGCCCCGGCTTCGAGACCGACCAAGTGCTGCTGGCCTACGCCCGCGCCGCCGGCACCACCATCTACCACCCGGTCGGGACCTGCCGGATGGGGCCGGGCCCCGAGGCCGTGGTCGACGAGCGGCTGCGGGTGCGCGGGGTCGCCGGCCTGCGGGTGGTCGACGCCTCGATCATGCCGCGCCTGGTGTCGGGCAACACCAACGCCCCGGCCATCATGATCGGCGAAAAGGGCGCGGCGATGATCCTGCAGGACGCCATGGCGGCGGTCGCCTGAGCCAGGCTGTCCATCTTAAACGGCTGTGGCGTGCTCGCGATCATCTCGGCCGCCAACGGCTGGCCGGCCGGCGCGGACGGCCTCCGGCATTGAATTTGATATTTGAGGGATTTGCCACCACAATGGCCGAAGTGGTGGCAAGAGCGCGGTCATGGCTGTTCAGCGCATTCCCCTGGCGGTTCACACCAATGTCGCCGATCTGATCGATCAGCTCCGGGTCGCCCAGGTGGAGGCCTTCGGGCCAGGGGCGGCCTTTCTGCGCCGCGAACGGGCCGGCCGGTTCTATTGGTATGTTCGTTCACGCCAGGTTCTTGGGCGGCGCGAAGAACGATATCTGGGCGCGGAGACGCCCAAGCTGCTCGCAACCATCGAGGCCGCCAAAATCTCCCAGAGCGCCAGCGAAGGTCGCCGCATGATCGTTCGCGGCCTGAAGGGCGCCGGACTCCATGCGCCCGATGAACGCACGGGAAGAATTCTACGCGCCCTGGCCTTGGCCGGAGTCTTTCGCCTACGCGCGGTCGTGGTCGGCACAGTGGCGTTCCAAACCTATGGCGGCCTGTTGGGCTTCGTCCTGCCGTCTCGGGCGGTGCGCACCGGCGACCTCGACATCGCCCAGGACTATGGCGTGTCGATCGCCCTCGACGATGGACTGGAGGTGAGCTTTCTCGACGTTCTGCGGAGCGCCGAGCCGGCCTTTTCGCCGGTCTCCAAACTCGATCCGCGCCGGAGCGCCAGCTATCGGCTGCCAGACGGGTACGTCGTGGATGTCCTGACCACGAGCCGTGACGCCGGCGACGCCGAGACCTCCCGGCTCAAGGCTCTGAACACCGACGCGACACCGCTGCGGTTCCTCGACTTCCTGCTGCGCGAAACTGTCGACGCGGCCGTGCTGCACGAAGACGGCGTCCTTGTTCGCGTCCCGGATCCCGCCCGATACGCGATTCACAAGTTGATGGTCTCGCGGCGTCGCGGTCCCGCCCATCCCAAGCGTCGCAAGGACATCGAACAGGCCCAGGTCCTAATCGAGGCGCTAACGCGGGAAGATCCGCACGGTCTGCGAGCCGTTTATGGCGAGGCGCGGGATCGCGGGCCCGCCTGGCGTCAATTGTTGGACGAGGCCGTCAGCCTGCTGCCGTCGTCCGCCATCGACGCGCTTGGGGCGTGACAGTTTCGATCCGGACGGCTACCAAGTTCAAAACAAATGTTTGAACGGAGGAGCGCCATGAAGGAAGTCGCCTTAGCCGACCTCGCCGGCCTGGTCGGCCAGGAGATCGGGGTTTCCGACTGGGTCGAGATCAGCCAGGCGCGGGTCAACCAGTTCGCCGAGGCGACCGGCGACCACCAGTGGATCCATGTCGATGTCGAGCGCGCCACCCGCGAGATCGGCGGACCGATCGCCCACGGCTTCCTGACGCTGTCGCTGATCCCGATGCTGGGCGACCATATCCTGCGGGTCACCGGCGTGACCCGCGGCATCAACTATGGCTGCGACAAGGTGCGGTTCACCGGCATGGTCCGGGTCGGCAAGCGGGTGCGCATGCGCCAGAAGTTGCTGAGCGTCGAGCCCCGGTCGGGCGGCCTGCAGATGAAGAACGAATGCACCCTCGAGATCGAGGGCGAGGACCGCCCGGCCTGCGTGGCTGAGTGCCTGTCGATCCTCTACGGCTGAGCGGCCCCCGAGCACGACAAAGGCCGCGGGATCGCGCCCGCGGCCTTTGTGACGCCTGGTCCAGCCGGCTCAGTGCTTGATCGCATCGCCGATCCTGTCCTGGGCCTTGCCGACCTTGTTCTGGACGTCGCCCTTGGCCTTCTGGGCCGCGCCTTCGGCTTCGAGACGCTCGTTCTTCGTCGCCTTGCCGGCGGCCTGCTTGGCCGCGCCCACGCCCTTGTCGACGGCGCCTTCCACACGATTGGTGCTCATGACCTTCTCCTTGGTGAGGACCCCGTAGAAACGGTCCCCGCGGAGCGAGGTTCCTAGAGCAATGCTCTAGGTTTTTGTTTTCGCATCGCTTTTGCGGAAAACCGGCGGCCACTTTTCCGCGCGATGCTTTAGCGGGCCACCGCCACCGTGGTCGCCGACACCGCCGCCGCGGCCTGGGCGGCGGCCGCCTGGGTCGAGGGTTCGGCCGGCTTGGCGGGCTTGGCCTGGATGATCGGCGGGCCGGCGGTCTGGTCGATCAGCGCCACCGTCTCGCGGATATATTTGGCGTGGGTGACGATGCCGATCTCCAGCCGTTCGCCCGACAGCTCGACCTGCTGGGTCAGGATGCCGGCCACGAACTGCACCTCCTGGCTCTCGGTCGCGCCCGGCCGGCGGCGGGCGCCCTCGGCCATGAACACCGGGCCGCCGGAATTGCCGGGGAACACCGAGAAGTCCATCAGGAAGGTCGGGAACACGCTGGCCGGGGCAAGGGGATAGGAGGCCACCCGGCCCGAACGCAGGATCGGAAAGCCGGCCGGATTGGCCGACAGGCCGCGCGGGAAGCCCAGGGCCATCATCTCGTCGCCCGGCCCCAGGCTGTACTTGTTGAAGGTGTCGTCCTGGGCCAGCCAGGCCAGCGGGATCGCCGCCTTGGCGAATTCCGGCGGGGCCTCGACGACGATCGCGGCGACGTCGCGCGTGGGATGCTTGGTCCACAGCGGGTGGTCGCCGTCGCGGATCTTCAGCGTATGGGGATCATAGCGCCAGACGCCGTCGGAACCCTGGATGCGATAGCCGATCTTGGCCGAGGCCGAGGGCATCTTGTCGAAGACATGGGCGGCGGTGACCAGGATGGTGCGCGGCCGGCCGTCCGGCGTGGGATCCTCGATCAGGAACCCCGTGCCGACCGTTCGCGACCCGTCGCCGAGCGGTTGCTCAAGCTGCACGGTCGCTTGGATCAGATCGACCGACAGGTCCCAAGCCATCTAAACCCTCGCGCCCCCGGATCACTCTACGCCAGGGTTAGTTTGACCAGCGCCGTCGAGCCGCACAAGTTGGCGTTCTGACGCATCGCAGGGGAAAATCTGATCATGAACCGGCGCAAAATGATGACGAGCGCGGCAGCGGCGCTTACGTCGGTGTCGGCGTTTCATCCCGTCAGCGCCCAAGCCGAGAGCCGCATGTCCGAGTCGCCCCAGAATCCAGCGTCCCAGCCCGTCCCGCCGGTCGCCCGCAAGATCCCCAAGCGCAGCGAGCAGTTGGGCCGCGTCCGCGTCGACGACTACGCCTGGATGAAGGACGACAACTGGCAGAAGGTCCTGCGCGATCCGACCCTGATCAAGCCGGAGGTCAAGGAACACCTGACCGCTGAGAACGCCTATCTGAAGGCCATGCTCGCCGCGACCGAGCCGCTGCAGGCGGCGATGTTCGAGGAGATGAAGGGCCGCATCAAGGAGGACGACTCCACCGTGCCCGCCCCGGACGGGCCGTTCGAATATTATTCGCGCTTCAACATCGGCGGCCAGCATCCGATCTTCTGCCGCCGACCGCGCGGTCAGGCCGCTGGCGCTACGGCGGGCGAGGAGATCCTGCTCGACAGCGACGCCCTGGCAAAGGGCAAGGCCTACAGCCAGGTCAGCGCCGCCGACCACAGTCCCGACCACAAGCTGTTCGCCTATGCCGAGGACGCCCAGGGTTCGGAGGTCCACCACATCTATGTGAAGGACCTGGCGACCGGCGAGATCCTCAAGGAGCCGGTCGAGAGCAGCACCGGCGATTTCGCCTGGTCGCCCGACAGCCAGTGGCTGTTCTGGACCCATCGCGACGACAACGGCCGTTCCGACAAGATCTATCGCCGCCCGGCCCGCGGCGGACGGGCCGACGACGTGCTGGTCTATGACGAACCCGACGACGGCTTCTTCGTCAGCGTCGGGGTGACGGCGTCCGACGCCTTCATCACGATCAGCGCCGGCGACCACGAGACCTCCGAGACCCTGCTGATCCCGGCCTCCGACCCGACGGCCGCGCCCAGGGTGGTCGAGCCGCGCACCGTCGGCCTGCGCTATTCGGTCGAGCACTGGGACGAGCGCTTCATCATCCTGACCAACGCCGACGAGGCGATCGACTTCAAGCTGGTCGAGGCGCCGGCGGCGACGCCCGGTCGCGCCCACTGGAAGGACTTCGTCCCCCACAAGCCCGGCCACTTCATCACCGGCCTGTCGGCCTACAAGAACCACCTGGTGCGGGTCGAGCGGGTCAACGCCAACACCCGCATCGTCATCACCGACCGCGCCAGCCGGGCCGAAAAGCCGATCGTCATCGACGAGGAAGCCTATGTCCTGAGCCTGGAGGGCGGCTACGAGTTCGACACCCCGCTGATGCGCTATGTCTACCAGTCGCCGACCACGCCCCGGCAGTGGTTCGACTACGACATGGCCACCGGCGAGCGGACCCTGCGCAAGACCCAGGAGATCCCGTCCGGCCACGATCCGGCCGCCTATGTCACCAAGCGGCTCTACGCCAAGGCGCCGAACGGGGCCGAAGTGCCGATCACCGTGCTGATGAAGAAGGGCGTGGCCCTCGACGGCAAGGCGCCGCTGCTGCTCTACGGCTATGGCAGCTACGGCCTGTCGATGGATCCGTCGTTCTCGATCCGCAATTTCAGCCTGGTCGACCGCGGCTGGATCTGGGCCACCGCCCACGTCCGCGGCGGTTCGGAAAAGGGCTATGGCTGGTTCCTCGACGGCCGCAAGTTCACGAAGAAGAACACGTTCACCGACTTCATCGCCTGCGCCGAGCACCTGCACGCTGCCGGATACGGGGCCAAGGGCCGCACCGTGGCCTATGGCGGCTCGGCCGGCGGCATGCTGATGGGGGCGATCACCAACCTGCGGCCAGACCTGTGGGCCGGAATCATCGGGGCGGTGCCGTTCGTCGACGTGCTCAACACCATGAGCGACACCTCCCTGCCCCTGACCCCGCCCGAATGGCCCGAATGGGGCAATCCGCTGGAGGACGCGGCGGCCTACGACTACATCGCCAGCTACTCGCCGTATGACAACGTCGCCGCCAAGCCCTATCCGGCCGTGCTGGCCACCGGCGGCCTGTCGGACCCGCGCGTCACCTACTGGGAACCGGAAAAATGGACCGCCAAGCTGCGTGAGCACACCACCAGCGGCGATCCGATCCTGCTGAAGATCAACATGGAGGCCGGCCACGGCGGGGCCTCGGGCCGGTTCGACTTCCTCAAGGAGATCGCCCTGGACTACGCCTTCGCGGTCTGGGCGGTGGACAAGGGCTGGACCAAGGCGTGACGGGCGTGACGATCCGCCCCTCCGTCGACGCCGACCTGCCGGCGATCACCGCCATCTACGGCTGGAACGTCCTCAACGGCCTGGGCACCTTCGAGGAGGTTCCGCCTGACCTGGCCGAGATGACCCGCCGGCGCGCCGCCTTCCTGGACCGGGGCCTGCCCTATCTGGTCGCCGAGCAGGACGGGGTGGTGCTGGGCTATGCCTATGCCGGCCCGTTCCGGCTGCGCGCGGCCTATCGCTACACGGTCGAGGACAGCGTCTATGTCGGGCCCGACGCCGTGGGCAAGGGCGTCGGCAAGGCGCTGCTGTCGGCCCTGATCACGGCCTGCGAGGCCCTGGGCTTGCGCCAGATGTGCGCGGTGATCGGCGACAGCGGCAACGCCGCCTCGATCGGCCTGCATGCCGCGCTGGGTTTCGAGCATAGGGGCCGGTTTCCCGACATGGGCTACAAGTTCGGCCGCTGGGTCGATCTGGTCTGGATGCAGCGCCCGCTGAACGGCGGCGGCGCGACGCCGCCCGACGGGCCGGGGATGGACCTGCGCGGCGTCTGAACCCCGGGGGTCGCTTTCTTGACATTCCTGACAAAGAAAAACCCCCGCCGTCGCCGGCGGGGGTTTTGAACCGTCTTGGCCTGCAGAGGCTGGATCAGCTCTTGCGGCCGCGCGGGGCCTTGGCCTTGCGGCCGCCCTGGCCCAGGCCCAGGGCCTTGGCCATGGCCGAGCGGGCTTCGCTATAGGCCGGCGCCGTGGTCGGGTAGTCGTTGGGCAGGCCCCACTTGGCCTTGTACTCGGCGACGGTCATGCCGTGCGTCGTCAGGTGGCGCTTGAGCGTCTTGTAGGGCTTGCCGTCTTCGAAGCTGATCAGCGCGTCCGGCGTAATGCTGCGGCGGATTTGAGCCGGCGTAGCCTTCGTAACCGTCTCGACGGGGGCCGCTTCCGGCGAGCCAATACCGGCCAGGGCGTCATGAGTCGCCCGAATCAACGCCGGCAGATCCGACACCGACGTGCTGTTATTGGCGACGTAATTGGCGACGATCTCGGCGGTGAGCTCGATCAGGGTAGCCTTGTCTTCCACGATTGTCTCTCCGATGGGTATTTGACTTGGAAATACACCCGCCGCGCCGAAATACAAGTACTCAATCTCGACAATCGTGCTTTCCGCCCCTGTAAACCAAACGAATTTTGAGAACATAAACCCAGAGAAAGGCCACGATTTAAACCAGAAGCAGCGCTTGAAGCGCGGTTTCCCCCACTGCGGCAGCCCGCCGGAAATCGATGTTGTCCGGGCAAAGATTACGGCGTCGCAATGATTCGGCCGGCAAGAAGAACCGGAGAAATCACCATTCGCAGCAACGCAGCGTCAGGCGCGCATCTTTGCGGCCAAGGCGGGATGATCTTTGTTCCCGGCGACTGTTCGCGTCCGGGACGCCGGCGGACGTCCTGGCCGCAACAGATTGGAAGGAAGTGGCTGTACTTCGCGGAAAGCGAATCGCGCCGGACGCCTAAAGCATCGCGCGGAAAACTGGCCGCCGGTTTTCCGCAAAAGCGATGCGACAACAAAAGGCTAGAGCAAGTCGGGCGATCCCGACGTCGCGCGGCTTGCTCTAGATCGCCGACAGCGACGTCGCTTGCGCCAGCATCCTTGCCGCCGCCCGTCCGGTGGCCAGGATGCGATCGGACACCTCGGCGCGGTCGGCGACCCGGGCCAATTGCAGCGTGCCGATCAGCGTCGCGAACAGCGCCAGCGCCATGCCCTCGGGATCCTGGGCCTGCGGCGGCGCATGGGCGGCGGCCAGGCGGACCAGCGCCATGGCGCGTTCGAAATGGACGGTCCGGGTTTCCGACGGCTCGCGGGCGAGTTCGGCGCCGATCGCGGCCATCGCGCAGCCGAGCTGAGGATTGTCGCGATGCTCGGGCGACAGATAGGTCGCGATGAGCCCTTCGAGGCCGCCGGCGGCGAGTATCCCCGCCATCTGCTCGGCCTGGGCCTCCAGGGCCGCGGCCAGGCTCTCGCGCACCAGCTCGGCCTTGGACTCGAAGTGCGGATAGAAGGCGCCATTGGTCAGGCCGGCGTCGTGCATGACCCGCGAGAGCCCGGACGCGGCGATGCCGTCGACGCGGAAACGTTCCGAGGCGGCCTGCAGGATGCGCTGCCGCGAGGCGTCCCGCCGACCTTTTTCATAGCGCATGTCCGGCCTCCAAGATTTCCTATTGCATTATGATCATAATGACAGATTATGATCATAATGCAACTGACGAGGCCGCTCCGGCGCCTCCGCCCAAGGGAAGGTCCATGACCGCTCAACGCAACAAGATCGCCCTGGTGACGGGGGCTTCAGCCGGCATCGGCCGGTCCATCGCCCAGGCCCTGGCCGCGGCCGGATTCACCGTCTATGGCACAAGCCGCCGACCACTGGCCGATCCGCCCAAGGACGTGCGCATGCTGACCTGCGACGTCACCGACGACGAGTCCGTCCGGGCGCTGATCGCCAGGGTGCTGGCCGAGGCCGGCCAGATCGACCTGCTGGTCAACAACGCCGGGCTCGGCCTGATGGGCGGGGCCGAAGAAACCTCGATCCGCCAGGCCCAGGCCCTGTTCGACGTCAACCTGTTCGGCGTCATGCGCGTGATCAATGCGGTGCTGCCATCGATGCGGGCCCGCCGCCAGGGGCGCATCCTCAACATCAGCTCCGTGCTCGGCCTGATTCCCGCCCCCTATTCGGCCCATTACGCGGCCAGCAAGCACGCGCTGGAAGGCTATTCGGAGTCCCTCGACCACGAGGTCCGGGCCTTCAACATCCGCGTGTCGCTGATCGAGCCGGGCTATATCCGCAGCGCCTTCGACCAGAACGCCCTGCCCGCCGACTCGCCGATCGCCGTCTACGACCAGGCGCGGGCCGGCTTCCGGGCCCTGCTCGACGAGGTCATGCCGACCGCCGACCTGCCGGAGGTGGTGGCCGCCGTGGTCCGCACCGCCGCCGTCGATCCGCAACCGCGCCTGCGCTATCCCGCCGGCCAGCTGGCCAAGCAAATCTCGCTGCTGCGCCGGTTCGCCCCGGCCAAGGCCTTCGACAAGAGCCTACGCAAGCAGATGCGACTGCCGGCCTAAAGCATCGCGCGGAAAAGTGGCCGCCGGTTTTCCGCAAAAGCGACGCGAAAACCAAAATCTAGAGCAAGCCGGGCGATCCCGACGTCGCGCGGCTTGCTCTAGGCGGAGCGGCGTCGCCCTACTCGCCGTCGCGAGTCTCTTGATCAAGCCATCGGCCGGCGACGGCGGGCGATTGGAGCACCTCCACCATGAAGGCCTTCATCCTCGATCGATATGGCAAGACCGCCGCTCTTCGCCTGGGCGAGGCGCCCGAGCCGAAGCTGCAGGACGACGACATCCTCGTCGAGGTCCATGCGGCCGCGCTCAATCTGCTGGACGTCAAGATCCGCAATGGCGAGTTCAAGCCGATCCTGCCCTACCGCCCGCCCTTCATCCTGGGCCATGACGTGGCCGGCAAGGTCGTCCGCGTCGGGGCCAAGGTCGCCGCCTTCAAGGTGGGCGACGAGATCTACGCCCGCCCGCGCGACGGCCGGATCGGCGCGTTCGCCGAGTTCATCGCCATCAACGAGGCGGACGCGGCGCACAAGCCCAGGAATATCAGCATGGAGGAAGCCGCCTCCATTCCCCTGGTCGGCCTGACGGCCTGGCAGGCTCTGGTCGAGCGCGCCAAGCTCCAGAAGGGCCAGAAAGTGCTGATCCAGGCCGGCTCCGGCGGGGTTGGCACGTTCGCCATCCAACTGGCCAAGCATCTGGGCGCCCGGGTCGCCACCACCACCAGCACCGCCAACATCGAGCTTGTCCGGAGCTTCGGGGCCGACGTGGTCATCGACTACAGGAAGGCCGACTTCGAAAAGGTCCTGTCGGACTACGACGTCGTGCTCAACAGCCTGGACGGCCAGGCGCTCGAAAAGTCGCTGGACGTCCTCAAGCCCGGCGGCCAGCTGATCTCGATCTCGGGCCCGCCCGATCCCCAGTACGGCAAGGAGGCGGGCCTCAACGGGATCCTCCGGCTGGTCATGGGCCTGCTGAGCCGCGGCATCCGCAACAAGGCCAAGGCGCGAGGGGCCAGCTACGCCTTCCTGTTCATGCGCGCCAGCGGACAACAGCTGGGCCAGATCGCCGCCCTGATCGAGGCCGGGGCCATCCGGCCGGTCGTGGACCGCGTCTACCCGTTCCAGGCGCTCAACGAGGCCATGGCCTACATCGAAACGGGACGGGCCAAGGGCAAGGTGGTCATCAAGGTGAAATAGGCGCTCGGCGAATCGAGGCCCGCATCGGAGGAGCGAGACGTTCTCGGCGCCGAGGCGACGCGCGATCCCGAATTCCAAACCGGATTCCGGCAAAATCGAAAAGTGGCTGGGGAACTAGGACTCGAACCTAGAATGACGGTACCAAAAACCGCAGTGTTACCATTACACCATTCCCCAGCAGGAACGGCGAGACCCTTCCGGGCCCGGCGAGGCGGTGGAGATAGCGCAGGAGTCGGACGGATGCAACGCTGCTTTGAACTTCTTTTTCGGCGGCGATTTTTGCCGCTTGCGAGACCGCCGGCCCGCCTCTATAAGCCGCCCTCCAAGTCGGAGTGTGGCTCAGTCTGGTAGAGCACTGCGTTCGGGACGCAGGGGTCGCAGGTTCAAATCCTGCCACTCCGACCATCATCTTCCCGCAAAATTCCCCAAATATTGCTTCCGTCCCTTCGGGGACGGTCAAGCCTGGCGCCGAACCGCTGGGTTGCGCGCTGTTCATTTGACCGCAACGCAACTGTCGCTACTAGCTTGCGCGTCACTTGGCAGCAGGGCGTCCGATGAAGCAGTTTCTCATGACCGTGGCCGGCGTCTTCGTCGGCCTGGTGTTGTTCCTGGTCGGCGTCCCCTTCCTGTTGATCGTCATGGCGGCCAGCGCCGCGCGCCCCGCCCCGGTTCCCGCCCATACGGTGCTGCAACTCGACCTGCGCGACGGCCTTTCGGACCAGGACTCGCAGAACCCGCTGGCGGTGTTCGGCGGCGGCGGCGGCCGGTCGGTGATGTCGATCATCGAGACGCTGCGCCGGGCCGAAACCGACGACAAGGTCAAGGCGGTGCTGGTGCGCCTGCCGGAGGGCGGCATGGCCCCGGCCGCGGCCGACGAGCTGCGCCTGGCCCTGCGGCACTTCGAGACCACCGGCAAGAAGCCGGTCTTCGCCCACAGCCAGGGGATCTATCCCTCCGGCATGGTCACCTCGACCTACATGCTCGGCGCGGCGGCCAACGAGTTCTGGATGCAGCCCGACAGCTCCCTGCAGGCGGTCGGGGCGGCCAGCGAGGAGATGTTCTTCAAGCGTTTCTTCGACAAGTACGGGGTCAAGGCCGAGTACGAGCAGCGCTACGAGTACAAGAACGCGGTCAATCCCTATCTCTACAGCGATTACACACCTGCCCACCGGGAATCGACGCTGTCCTGGATGGGTTCGGTCTACAGCTCCGCCCTGACCACGGCCGCCCAGGACCGCAAGCAGGACCCGGCGGTGCTGACCAAGACCATTGAGGCCGGCCCCTACAGCGCCCAGGAGGCCCAGGCCATGCGGCTGATCGACAAGGTCGGCCAGGTCAAGGACGTCCAGGACGCCGCCCTGGCCCGGGCCGGCAAGGGCGCCAAGCTGATGGACTTCGACGACTACGCCTCGCGGGCCAAGCGCGCGCCGGCCAAGACCGGGCCGACCATCGCCGTGGTCGGGGCCGAAGGGGCGATCATGACCGGCTCCGGCTCGGGCGGCTCGCCGTTCGGCGGCGACAGCACGATCTATTCCGACCAGGTCTCCAAGGCCCTGTACGACGCCATCGACGACAAGGACGTCAAGGCCATCGTCTTCCGCGTCTCCTCGCCCGGCGGCTCGGACACGGCCTCCGAGCAGATCCTGGCCGCGGTGAAGGCCGCCAAGAAGGCCGGCAAGCCGGTGGTGGTCAGCATGGGGACCTATGCGGCCTCGGGCGGCTACTGGATCAGCTCCGGGGCCTCGGCGATCGTCGCCGAGCCCACCACCCTGACCGGCTCGATCGGCGTGTTCGGCGGCAAGTTCGCCCTGGGCGAGGCCCTGGCGCGGTTCGGCGTCGACACCCGCCAGGTCCATGTCGGCGGCGACTATGCCGGCGCCTTCGGCACGGGCGAGGGCTTCACGCCCGACCAGCGGGCCCGGTTCTCGGCCTGGATGGACCGCATCTATGCCGGCTTCGTCAGCCGCGTCGCCGAGGGCCGCAAGCTGCCGCCCGAGCGGGTGCGCGAGATCGCCAAGGGCCGGGTCTGGACCGGCGTCCAGGCCAAGCAGCTGGGCCTGGTCGACGAACTCGGCGGCTTCTACCAGGCCGTCGACAAGGCCAAGAGCCTGGCCAACCTCAAGGGCGAGGTGAAGCTCAAGAAGATCGGCGGCTCCAACTCGCCGTTCGAGGCCCTGGAGCGGGTGCTGGGCGTCAGCGGGACCTCTCTGCGCACCCTGGCCGCCTCGGCCTGGCTGCTGGGCGACCCGCGCTCGCAGTCGATCCTCGACGAAATGGCCAAGGCGCGGTTGCGGTCGACCCCGAGCGGGGCGGCGGTGCTGGCGGATGTGGCGGTGCGGTAGGCAGGACTCCACCGCAAAAAAGGTGAAAAGGGCCGGCCGGGTGACCGGGCGGCCCCTCTTCATTGGGCGACGCCGCGGAATTCCAAGCTGGCGGCAGTCGGCTTTCTACCAAAACGACATAAGCACAAAGACCTGGAGCATCGGCCGTTCAGGGCTGGCGCCGGATCAAACGGCCCGTCGTTATCGGTGCATCCGGCGGACACAAGCCAGTTCAGGAGCTAGCCCGATGGCTGGAACCCTTCGGCCGACCTAGGCAGGCAGGCAGGCGCATGGAAGCGCCGGCTTGGCGCTCGGCGCGCGCCGTGGTTGGGCTCGGCCAGGCACGCTCTACCCCAATCTGGCGAGCTCCTCGCCGCTCGGGGAGTGCAAAGAAAAACGGCGGGCTCCGAGGAGCCCGCCGCCATTCTTGGTTCAAATTCGCGTGAACTTAGAAGTTCAGGTCGAAACCGAAGCGCACGTAGCGCGGGGTTTGATAGCCCGAGCCAACCGTGCCCGAGGACGAACCCGGCTTCAGGTAGTTCGGGTCGACGCCGCCGCCCTTCTTGTCACCCTCTTCGTAGAGCTCTTGAGCGCCCTTGAAGTTGAAGACATTGAAGACGTCGGCGCGGAGCACGAGATTGCCCGCGGGGACGAACTTGGTCGGCACGGCATAACGGACCGACAGATCGAGCCGCTTGATCCAGTCGCCCGTCGCCACCGAGCCGCGCGGCACCAACTTGCCTTGGCAATAGTGGGCCGGGAGGATCGAGTACGAGTTCGACGAACCGCGGGTGTCGTCAAAGCCGACCCCGGCGGGCACTTCACCTTGACAGCCATAATGGCGCGGCGAGATGAGCGAGGCGTTGCCGCCGAACGTCAGATTGTCGGTGATCGCGTAGGCGCCGAACAGTTTGAACTGGTGACCATGGTGGTTGGGCAGCAGACCGTAGGTGCCCGGCAGGAAGCCGGGGGTGTCGAAGTCGGACGTAATCCCCGCATCGGCCTGGCCGGTGTCGGACTTCACGGCGCCTTCGAAGTTGCCCTTCGATTCCGACATCACGTACGAACCTTGCAGGCTCCACTTGCCGTCCCAAGCACGGTCGAACGTGAACTGCAGCGAGACGTATTCGCGCTTCGGCTTCGGCAGGCCCAAATCAGACGCCTTCAGGTCCAGCGTCCGCAGCGTGGTTTCACCCGGCAGGGTGTCGTAGAGCACCGCCTTGACGTCTTCGCCCGGGTTCAGGATCAGATACTGGTTCAAACCCGACCACTTGTCGGCGCAGCCCGAAAGGCCGTCGGCGGCGTGCAGCACGTAGCCATTGGCGGCGCAGTACTTCACGACGGCGCCGTCGATCGCGGCGTCGTCAGCGGCCCGCAGCAGGTTGCGGTAGGTCAGGGTGACGCTGGCCTTCCACAGACTGTCGAAGCGGTGCTCGTAGCCCAGGATATATTCGTCCTGTGACGTCGACTTGACGTTCAGGGCCGACACGGATTCCGGCGGCGGCGGGGTGCCGTTCGAGCCGACCGCGCAACCACGGGGGTTGCCGGCGACCGGAACGATGCCGCGCGAGATGAAGAACGCGCTACAAGTCGCCAGGTTGTTGCCGCCGTTCGGACCCGCGACGATCAGCGAACCGAGGCCCGCGACGGGCTTGCCGGTGACCGGGTCAAGCGCACCAAAGGTCAGGCCACCGCTAGCCGGCAGGAAGTTCTGGCTGACGTCGATGTTGTTCGACGCCGCGCGGAACGCGGTGTTGGCCGCGACCGGTAGATACGTACGACCATAGTAGCCGAAAATCTTGTCGGTCTTGTTGCCGCTCGGATCGAAGTTGAAGCCCAGGCGCCAGGCCTTGTTGTTCGAAGCCTCGGAGAAGACCTGACCCGCGGCGTCCTTTTCGAGGAACTTGTCGATCCGGTAGCCGATGTTCAGGCTCAGGCGGCTGGTGATGTCCCAGTTGTCCTGGATGTAATAGGCTTGGTTGACGCCCGAGAACGAACCACCACCGTTGAACGTCCGCAGTTCGACATATTCCTGGCCGGGCGCGACGCCCAGCGAGTTGAAGGTCGCGCTGGTGTTCTTGCGATAGATCCAGTTCTGACCACCGTTCCGCTGCGAGAAATTCAGGAGGGTGGTCTTTTCGTGGTCGTAGCCGCCGCGGACGTGGTGGTCGCCGACCAGGCGGAAGTACAGGTCGATGTCGCCCCGGTAGAATTCGCGCTCGGATTCCGACGGGAAGGTGCCGGCGGCGACCGTTTGACGGCTGATGGTCTGGTTCAGGCCGGCGCGGTTGTCGACGACCTGGGGCTCGGCCAGCAAGCTGTTGAACGCGGCTTGCGAAAACTTGCTGTCGCCATAGGCGCCCGAAATCGTCAACCAGTCGGTGAACGTGCCGGTGTAGCGAGCGACATAGCTCGGGCCGCCAAACGTGTTGATCTGGTTGATCGTCTTGTCGCCGATGACGCCCGTGGCGTTAGTGAATTTGTAGCGCTGCTGCGAGCGCTCTTGCGAGGTGTCGAACCAGGTCAGCTCGACGTGCTGGCGGTCGGTGATGTAGCCGTCCAGTTTCGCGCCCCAGACGGTGTCGTTATACTTAGTGACGCCGTAATAGTTGCCGAGAATGGCGCCGGTGGTCGTGCGGCTCTTCGGGGCTTGATAGATGCCATAGAAGAACAGGTGATCTTCGATGATCGGGCCGCCGGCTTCAAGGACGATGTCCTTGTATTCCGACTTCACCAGGCGGTTGGCGGTCTGGAAGGTGTCCGGCGCGTTTTCGCGCAGGCTGCCCGGCTCGTAGTTGCCGTGCACCGCAAAGGTGAAGGTGTTCGAACCCGACTTGGTCACGGCGTTGACGACGCCGCCGGTGCCGCGGCCGAATTCGGCCGAGTAGCCGCCGGTCTTCACTTCGATCGTCTTGTAGAAGTCGAACGGCACCAGGGCCGCACCAATGCCATTGACGAAGTTCGTGATGTTCAGGCCGTTGACGTAGAAAATGTTTTCACCGACCGAGGCGCCCGAGATCGAAGCCTGGGCGATGCCTTGGGCCGAGAAGGCCGAGTCGCCGGCCACGGCCGAAGGCGCCAGCAGGCTCAAAGCGGTGACGTTGCGGGCGATCGGGACTTGCTTGACCAGATTCTCGACGTCGATGACGGTGCCGGTCGTGGTGCCTTCAAAATCAAGCTGCGGGTTAGCCGTGGCGGTCACGACGACCGCGCCGACTTCGCCTTCGCCCGCCAAGGTGAAGCCATAGTTCGATTGACCGCCGAGGCGGACGGCGACGCTGCCGTCGCTGGTGGGCTGAAAGCCGGCCTTGCTGATCGAGACAGAATAACCGCCGATCGGGATCAGGGCGGCGCGGAATTGGCCTTGGCTGTCGGTGGTCAGTTCGCGTTCGAAACCTTGGGCGAGCGACTTGACCTTGACGGAGGCGTCCGCGACAGGCGCGCCGCTGGAATCCGTCACGGTGCCGATCAGGGTGCCGCTCGAATAGTCCTGCGCCGACGCCATCGTCGGCGCAGCCGTGACGATCGCCGTCACGGCCAGCGGCGTGGCGATCGTCGCTAGGCCGGCCAGCAGCGTCGACGTCAAAAGACGCGCGCGGGCGCTACCTTTGGTGGAATTCATTATCATCTTATCCCCTCTTGCATGGCGGAGCATCCAGCCGGCCGCGCCCCTCGGAAGGGGACGTTGCATTCGGCTCATGTGGATTTTCGCCCCAACTCCACCACGAGATCATAGGTGTCCCGGAAAACATTTCCCCGGTTGAGGCGACGTTAGGAGCCGGGTTGCAGGCGGGTCAATTGGCATTACCGATCCGTAATCACATCGCCCAAGGCTGTCGCATTATCGCAACACGATCGCCGCATTTCCGACGAACAGCGCTCGAATTTGCCGCCATTCAGCCACGAACATCGGCCTTAACCCCCGCAGACCCTTGGCTTCAAAGGTGAATTTGACCCCATCGGCCTTGTTGGGACGCAGTTGAGTCGCACGGGCGAGAAGCCGGTAGAAACGCCCCGCAGGGAGTTGACAATCGAAAATCTGTCCTCGCAACGGCCGGTTTGCGAGTTTACGAATGCGTACTCCGGTCTGAATAACGGAAGTTTTCCCCCGTCCCTGCCTAAAATTCCCGCACGTTGAGCGCGCGTCGACCGTTGCGCAGGCGCCCGCGAGCCGGGATGATGCGGCCGCCCGTCCCACTCCCGCGACATGAAGAGCGACAGCCATGACAGCCTTCCGACCGGTCACCGACTCGCTTTCGGTCAGCCCGCAGATCACGGTGGACGACCTGAGTCGCGCCGCCGCCGAGGGCTTCGTGCTGGTGATCAACAACCGTCCCGACGACGAGGAGCCGGGCCAGCCGTCCAGCGCCCAGATCGAGGCCGCCGCCAAGGCCGCGGGCCTGGCCTATGCGCATATTCCGGTGCGGGGCGGTCCGACCTTGGACCAGGTCGAGGCGGTGCGGCGGGCCGTGGAGGCGGCGCAGGGGCCGGTCCTGGCCTTCTGCCGTTCGGGCACCCGCTCGATCGTCACCTGGGCGCTGGGCCAGGCCGCGTCGGGCGCCAGCGATCGCGACACCCTTGTGCGGCAGGGCGCGGCGGCCGGCTATGACCTGTCGGGCGTTCTGGGCGCCTAGTATTGATGGCTCAGGGCGACCCGGGCGGCCATCGCCGAGGGCTCGGGCTCGCAGCTGGCCAGCACGAACTGCGCCGCGATGAGACAGAGGATGGCGAAGGCCGCGCGCTGGAGCCGTTTTGAAACAAAAATCGCTGCGTCGGCGGCCATGGTCGGTGCTCCGGGTGGTTTACGACTCGTTAATCGCAAGACCGGCGCCGGAGACCTCCGGCCTGGAGAGCCAGCCATGATCCCCTTCGTCCGCGAGATCGAGTTCGAATACGGCCGCTGCGATCAGGTCTCGCCGCGGATCCGGCGGGTGATCGCCGACAATCCAGGCCCCTTCACCTATGTCGGCACCGGGACCTACATCGTCGGGCGCGGGAACGTGGCGGTGATCGACCCGGGTCCCGACCTCGACGGGCACCTGGCGGCCCTGCTGGCGGCGCTGGAGGGCGAGCGCGTCAGCCACATCCTGGTCACCCACCACCACGCCGACCATTCCCCCCTCGCCCGCCCTCTGGCCCAGGCGACGGGAGCGACCATCTACGGCCGCCCCGCCCCGCGCCTACCGACGTCGAACCTGACCCTGGAGGCCGGCGAGGACGAAGGCTTCCGCCCCGATGTCGAGATCGCCGACGGCGATATCTTCGAAGGCCCGGACTGGACGCTGCGGGCGCTGGCCACGCCGGGCCACACCTCCAACCATGTCTGTTTCGCGCTGGAACAGGAGAACGCCCTGTTCAGCGGCGACCACGTCATGGGCTGGTCGACCACGGTGATCACCCCGCCGGACGGCGACATGGGCGACTATTTCGCCAGCCTCGACAAGGTGCAAAGCCTGGGCTTCGACGTCCTGTGGCCGACCCACGGCGCGCCGGTCCGGGAGGTGGCGCCGTTTCTCCAGGCCTATGCCGACCATCGCCGGGCGCGCGAGGCCCAGATCCTGGCCGCCCTGGCCGCCGGCCAGACGCGGATCAAGGCCATGGTGCCCAGCCTCTACGCCGCCGTAGACCCGCGCCTGCACCCGGCCGCCGCCATGTCGGTGCTGGCCCACATGCTGCTGCTGGTGAAGCAGGGCCGGGTGACCTGCGACGGCCCGGCCGGGCTGGATACGGACTACCGGCTGGCGGTCTAGACCCGGTCCCGCAGCGCGTACCAGCTCAGCCCCGCCACCGTCAGCGGCCAGCGCAGCAGGCGGCCGCCGGGGAACGGCGGGACCGGCAGCCGGGCCAGCAGGTCGACGCCCTCGGTGTCGCCCAGGGCCGCGTCGGCCAGCAGCTTGCCAAACCACGGGGCCAGCATCACCCCCTGGCCCGAATAGCCGGCGGCGATCCGCACACCGGGCGCCAGCTCACGCACATAGGGCGATCGGTGGACGGTGATGCCCAGGGTCCCGCCCCAGGCGTGGGTGACCGCGACGTCCGCCAATTGAGGATAGACCTTCAGCATGTGCCGCCGCACGAAGCCCTTCAGATCGCGTGGGAAGCCGGGGCTGTAGTTCTCGCCGCCGCCGAAGATCAGCCGGCCATCGCGGCTCTTGCGGAAGTAGTTGATCACAAAGCGAGTGTCGGCGACGGCGGCGTTGGAGCGGAGGATGGCGTCGGCCCTGTCGCCCAACGGCTCGGTGGCCAGCAGGAAGTTGTTGATCGGCATCACCCGGGCCCGCGCGGCCCCGCCGGCGACCGCGTCGAGATAGCCGTCGCCGGTCAGGATCAGCTGGTCGCAGGTCACGCGGCCGCCCCTTCCTTGATTGGGCGGCGTCTCGACGACGATCGCCCCGCCCTCCCGCCGCCAAGCCAGGGCGCGGCTATGTTCGTGGATCACGGCGCCGGCCCCCAGCGCCGCTCGCGCCAGGCCGAGGGCCAGGTTCAGCGGATGCAGATGGCCGCCGCCGTGGTCGACCAGGCCGCCGTGATAGACCTCCGTGCCCAGGTCGTCGGCCAGGGCGTCGCGGTCGATCAGCGCCAACTGATCATAGCCGTAACGGCTGGCCATGAAATCGATATGGGCCGCGTCGGCGTCCTCTCCGCCGGGCTTGTGGCGGGCGTGGATCATGCCCGGGGTGAAGTCGCAATCGATCTGGCGCCCCGCGATGAGCGAGAGCAGGTGGGCGCGGGCCTGCTGGCTCATCCGCCACAGGGCCAGGGCGTCGTCGCGACCGAGCCGCTTCTCCAGCCACGCCTGGTCGTTGCGCTGGCCGGTATGGACCTGGCCGCCGTTGCGCCCGCTGGCCCCGCTGCCGACCTGGGCGGCCTCCAGCACGACCACGGACGCGCCGCGGGTCGCCAACTCCAGCGCCGCGCCGAGGCCGGTGTAGCCCGCGCCGACCACGCAGACGTCGGCGCGGACGTCGTCGGCCAGCGGCGGGAGCGACGGGAAGGACGTGGCGGTCTGGACGTACCAGGAGGTGGCGGGGTGGCCGGTATTCACGACCCTCTCCCATGGGGAGAGGGAGGGGCCCGCCGCGCAGCGGTGGGAGGGTGAGGGGGTGGTGAGTTCGACGGCGTGCCGGCACGCCGGCCAACGGCGTAACCCCTCATCCTCCCACGCTTCGCGCGGGCCCCTCCTTCTCCCTCTGGGAGAAGGTGATCCTGGGCCTCACACATTCAGCAGCAGGAACTCCCGCTCCCACGGGCTGATGGTGCGCATGAAGGTCTCGTACTCGGCCTCCTTCACCGTGGCGTAGGCGGCGCAGAAGGTGGCGCCCAGCAGCTCGACCAAGGGCTTGGCGTTCTCGAACAGGGCCACCGATTCCAGCAGGCTGCGCGGCAGCTCGATGCCGCGGGCGCTGGCGTCAGTGTCGACCGGGGCGGTCGGGGTCAGGTTTCCGAGCATGCCCAGATAGCCGGTGGCCAGCACCGCGGCGATGGCCAGGTAGGGATTGGCGTCCGAGGAGGGGATGCGGTTCTCCAGTCGGCGGTTGGCCGGATCGGACGGCGGCACCCGTAGGCCGCAGGTGCGGTTGTCATAGCCCCACTGGGTGTTGACCGGGGCCCCGGAGTCCCTCGCGATCCGGCGGTAGGAGTTCACGTAAGGGGCGAGGATGGCCATGATCGCCGGCAGATAGCGCTGCTGGCCGGCGATGAAGGCGTAGAACAGCGGCGTGGCCTCGCCGGTCTTGGGGTCGGAGAACAGGTTCGCCCCGTCCGGGCCCAGGATCGACTGGTGGATGTGCATGGCGCTGCCGGGCTCGGCGGCCATCGGCTTGGCCATGAAGGTGGCGTAGATTTCGTGCTCCAGCGCCACCTCGCGGATGGTGCGCTTGAACATGAACACCTGGTCGGCCAGCTCCAGCGGATTGCCGTGCCGCAGGTTGATCTCCATCTGGGCCACGCCGCTCTCGTGGATCAGGGTGTCGATCTCCAGGCCCTGGCGCTCCGAGTACTCGTACATGTCCTCGAACAGGGCGTCGAACTCGTTGACCGCAGCGATCGAATAGCCCTGGCGGCCGGTTTCCGGCCTTCCGGAACGGCCGATCGGCGGCTTCAGCGGGTAGTCGGGGTCGGTGTTCTTGTCGACCAGATAGAACTCGATCTCCGGCGCCACCACCGGGTCCCAGCCCTTCTCGCGATAGAGGGCCATCACCCGGCGCAGCACCTGGCGCGGGCTCTCCTCGACCGGCCGGCCGTCGGGGTGGAAGGCGTCGTGGATCACCTGGGCGGTGGGGTCCTGGGCCCAGGGCACCACGGCCAGGGTGGCCAGGTCGGGGGTCAGGAAGATGTCGGTGTCGGACTGCACGGCGTTGACCGCCCCCTCGAACTCGGGGAAGTCGCCGGTGATGGTCTGGTAGAACACGGCCAGCGGCAGGTTCATCGACGGCGCACCGAGGAACTTGCGCACCGGCATGATCTTGCCCCGCGCCACCCCGGCCAGATCGGGCACGACGCACTCGATCTCCTCGATGTTCTGCCGCGCGAACCAGTCCTTGGCGTCGTCGAGCGACGCGACCCCGCGGGTCGTCTTGGGGGCGGGCTTGGATTTCTTTTCTTTGTACTTCATGGGGCGCTCCTCGCGCTTTTCGAAGTCTAGGCGGACTTGAAGGGATTGATGACGCGAACGCCCTCGACGACCTGGCCGTGCGAAAGATCCTCGGTGTAGAGCTCGGTGCAGCCGGCCGCTCGGGCGGCGGCCACGACGGCGCTGTCCCAATAGGAGAAGCCGTACCGTTCCTTGATCTCGAACGCGGCCCGCAAGGTCGCGACCGTATTGTCGACGACCATATGCCGTTGCCAGGCCTCGACCATGGCCACGGCCAGGGCGTGAGGCAGCGGCTTCGGACCCGAAGGGCGCGTGGCTTGGACGTAGAACTCCTGCAACACCTGCACGGACACGACGCCGTCATCGCGATCGAGCAGAACCAGCGCCCGCTCCCGCTTGACGGCTTCCGCCGGCGAGACGCTGATCGAGTAGATCAGAACGTTGGTGTCGAGGAATACGGGCACGCTATCGGCCGCGTTCGTGAAGTTCGTCGCGGGACAGCCTGTCGCCCACCACGAAGTCGGTGATCTGGGCGCGCGTTTCCGCCTCCAGGCGCCTGAGCCGCTCGGCTCGGCTTTCGTCGGCGGCGACCTCGGTCAGGAATTGGCGAACCAGGGCGGAAACGGACGTGTCCTTTTCGGCGGCCTTGATGCGGGCTCGCCGGTAGGTTTCATCGTCCACGGTGACTGTGATGTTTTTCATGATTTCACAGTATCACAGTTTCACGTTACTGGCTTCCGCGCCTTCGGCGGCCATCGGTCCGATCAGCGGCTTGATCTTCATTCTACCCTGCGTTCCTGCCATTTTTTGCCAAGGCGATCAGATTTGGGTCATGAGCACGATGAACATCTCGCTGCCCGAAGCCCTCAAGTCGTTCGTCGATGAACAGGTCGATCAGGGCGGTTACAGCACGAGCAGCGAATATGTCCGCATGCTGATCCGCAAGGATCAGGACCGGCTGCGTCTGCGGGGCCTCCTGCTCACCGGAGCGTCTTCCGCCCCCGCCAGCCCGGTCGGTCCCGGATATTTCGAGGCGTTGCGGGACCGCGTACGCGGAGAATGACCGCCAAGCCCGTCATCCCACGCGCGGCGGCGGAGCGGGATGTCGAAGACGCCCTGGCCTACTATCTGAATCAAGGCGCGCGACAGGCCGCTCTCGGTTTCATCGACGCCCTGGAACGGGCCTACGGCCGCATCGGCGCCAAGCCGGCCAGCGGCTCGCCGCGCTACGCTTATGAACTGAACCTTCCCGGGCTGAGATCCTGGCCCATGAGGCGCTACCCCTATGTTGTCTTCTACGTCGAACGCGATGATCACGTCGACGTCTGGCGCGTGCTGCACGGACAAAGCGGCATTCCGGCGTGGATGTCGGCGGAGGGCTAGGGCGGCAGCATCGATCATGACACCGCCTCGGGCTTCAGCGCCCTAAGCGCCGGCTCCGCCTCATCCAGCGACTTGCGGATGATCCCCACCAGCTCATCGATCTGCCCGTGGGTGATGATCAGCGGCGGGCAGCAGACGATGCTGTCGCGAATGGCGCGGACCATCAGGCCATTGCTGATGCAGAGGTCGCGCACGACCGGCCCGGCCTCGCCCTCCTTGTCGAGAAAGCGGTGGTTGCTCCCCTTCTCGCGCACGATCTCGACCGCGCCGATCAGGCCCAGCGAGCGGGTTTCGCCGACCAGAGGATGGTCGTTCAGCGAGGCCAGGGCCTTGGCCAGATAGGGGCCGGTGTCGTCGCGGGTGCGCTCGACCAAGCCTTCGCGCTCAAGGATCTCGATATTGGCCAGGGCCACGGCGGCGCAGGTCGGGTGGCCCGAATAGGTGAAGCCGTGGATGAAGTCGCCGCCCTTGTCGCGCAGCTCGGCGACGATGTGGTCGGCCACCCCGACGGCGCTGATCGGCAGATAGCCGGACGACAGGCCCTTGGCCATGGCGATCAGGTCCGGTTTGATCCCGTAGTGCTGGTGACCGAACCACTGGCCCAGCCGTCCGAAGCCGCAGATCACCTCGTCGCAGACCAAGAGGATCCCGTACTTGCGGCACAAGGCCTCGGCCGCCGGCCAGTAGCCGTCCGGCGGGATGATCACCCCGCCCGCTCCCTGCACCGGTTCGCCGATGAAGGCGGCGACGTTCTGCGGGCCGACCTCCAGGATCTTGTCCTCGATCGCCTGCACCGCGCGGTCGCGGAAGGCGGCCGGGTCCTCGCCGAAACCGTCGCCGAACGGATAAGGCTGCATCACGTGCTCGACGCCCGGGATCGGCAGGTCGCCCTGCACATGCATGTGCTTCATGCCGCCCAGGGAGACGCCGGCCACGGTCGAGCCGTGATAGGCGTTCCAGCGGCTGATGAACACCTTGCGATCCGGCTGGCCCTTGAGCTTCCAGTAGTGGCGAACCAGGCGAAACACCGTGTCGTTGGCTTCCGAACCCGACGAGTTGAAGAACACGTGGGTCAGATGGCCGCCCATCTTGTCGGCGATCTTGGCCGCCAGCTTCACCGTCGGCGGCGTCGCGGTCTTGAAGAAGGTGTTGTAGTAGGGCAGCTCCAGCATCTGGTCGTAGGCGACCTTGGCCAGTTCCTCGCGGCCGTAGCCGACATTGACGCACCACAGCCCTGCCATGCCGTCGAGGATCTGATGGCCGTCGCCGTCATGGATGTAGACCCCGTCGGCCCGGGTGATGATCCGGCTGCCGCCCAGTTCGAAAATGACCTTGTGGTCGGCCTGGGCCGGCAGGTGGTGGGCCAGGTCCAGGCGCTTGAGCTCGGCGATGTCGTGGTTGCGGATCGGGGCGGTCATAGGGTGGAGCTCCTGGACGATGTTGTTTTTGCTCCCTTCCCCCTTGATGGGGGAAGGGTTGGGGATGGGGGTGAACACGGCGGTCAGGGCCAGGCGCCAGCCCCGCCGCCGC
>NZ_JBIXJO010000010.1:0-153254 GCF_052871235.1 Caulobacter sp. LARHSG274
GCTCCGCCTCTTCCAACTCCACCGCCGGCAACTCCCGACCCACCATCCCGCAGCCTCCCTAAAACCAAGAGAGTCTGTCACGACTGAGTCGATACCGAGTCCGCGAACTTCTGAGTCAGGACACTAGAACTCTTCCCACTCGGTGGCGACCGCCACGGCGGCACCGCCACGGGTCGAACGCACGGCCGTAACCGGGCGGCGACTGGGGGCGGCGCGAGCGGCCGTCGCCGTCTCGCCGACCCGGAAACGATCGACCAGGGCGGCCAACTGGTTGGCCTCGGTCTTCAGCGAATGACTGGCAGCGGTGGCTTCCTCGACCATGGCGGCGTTCTGCTGAACGACCTGGTCCATCTGGTTCACGGCGTTGTTGACCTCGTGCAGACCGGTGGACTGCTCGATGGCCGAGGCGGCGATCTCGGTGACCAGGCCGTCGATCGAGGCGACCTGCTCGACGATGCGACGCAGGGCCTGGCCGGTCTGGCCGACCAGATCGACGCCCGAGGCGACCTGCTGGGTCGAGGTCGAGATCAGGGCCTTGATCTCCTTGGCCGCTTCGGCTGACCGTTGGGCCAAGGCCCGGACTTCCTGCGCCACAACAGCAAAGCCGCGACCGGCGTCGCCGGCTCGGGCGGCCTCGACGCCGGCGTTCAGGGCCAGCAGGTTGGTCTGGAAGGCGATCTCGTCGATGACGCCGATGATCTGGCTGACCTGTTGGGCCGAGGTCTCGATCTCGGTCATGGCGCTGACCGCCTGGCCGACCACCCGGCCGGACTTCTCGGCGTCAGTGCGGGCGGCGGCGACCACCGAGGAGGCCTCCTTGGCGCCGGCGGCGGTCTTGCGCACGGTGGCGGTGATCTGGTCGAGGGCGGCGGCGGTCTCTTCCAGGCTGGCGGCCTGCTGCTCTGTGCGGCGCGCCAGGTTGTCGGAAGCGTCGGCGATCTCGTCGGAGCCGGCGCGGATGCCGCTGGTGGCGCCGTTAATGCTCTTCATCGCCGCCTGCAGCCGGTCGGCGGCGGCGTTGAAGTCGGTCTTCAGCTGCTGGGTGCGGGGCGCGAAGGTCGCCTCGATGCGGTGGGTCAGGTCGCCGCCGGCCAGGCGGTCGAGGGCCTGGCCCAGGGCGCTGACGGCGACGGCGTCCTGCTCGGCCTCGATAGCCTTTTCGCGCTCGCGCTGGAGGCGCTCGTGCTCGGTCATCGACCTTTGCTCGGCCGCTTCATTTTCCAGCCGGGCCTTGGCCACGGCGGCGTCCTTGAAGGTGGCGACGGCGGCGGCCATCAGGCCGATCTCGTCCTTGCGGCCCGCGGCCGGAATGTCGACCGAATGGTCGCCCGCCGCGAGACGGCGCATGGCCGCGGTCATCGCCGCCACCGGACCGGCGATGCCGCCGCTCAGCATCAGGCCGCCGGCCAGGGCGATGGCCGCCGTCGCCAGGATGCCGACCCACTGCACGA
Source organism: Caulobacter sp. LARHSG274 (assembly GCF_052871235.1). Taxonomy (NCBI): domain Bacteria; kingdom Pseudomonadati; phylum Pseudomonadota; class Alphaproteobacteria; order Caulobacterales; family Caulobacteraceae; genus Caulobacter; species Caulobacter sp. LARHSG274. Next base: position 1,452 of record NZ_JBIXJO010000010.1, read on the forward strand.
TGGTGGAGGTCACCGAGGCCTTGTGCTGGGCGGTCGTCTCAAGCGCCAGCACGCCCTCGGCGTCCTTGACGATGGCTTCGATGGCGTCCTCGACCGGCGAGACGGCGGTGTCGGCCACGCCGTCGTGCTTGACCAGCTCGACAGCTTGCGGGCGGGTGGCCGGATCGCGGCCCAGGCTCTCGCCTGGCTCGATGGCCAGCTTGCGATAGTTGGCGTAGGCCGCGTCGACGGCGGCGATGCGGGCCAGGGCGGCGTCATCGCCGGCGGCCAGCTCGCGCAGGGTGTCGAGGGCGGCGAGGAACTTAGGCTTGTGGGCCTCTTCCAGGCGCTTGACGTAGTAGTTGTCGCCAGACAGCAGGAAGCCGCGCAGCGAGTTCTCCTGGCGGGTCAGGCGGAAGGCGGCGGTGTCGGCGGCGCGCAGGGCCTGGTGGGCGCGCTCGGTGCGCTGCACCGAGGCCTCGTAGGCCGATTTGTTGATGTGGGTCGCCACCCCCATCACCGCGATCGCGGCCAGCATGACGGCGAAGACGGCCAGAAGCTTGTGCGGAATTCTCAGGTCGCCAAAGTTCACGCCGCTCTCCATTACAGGGCGCGACCTAGCCAAGCTCAGGCTTCACGAAGGTGGGCCAGCGGCGTGGGTCGCGCCCTAAGCTCTGGCGAGATGGCGGTTTCCACGACATTAACCGTTGCGCGACGGAAGGTCGCACCGCGCGCGCCGGGCGCCGCCAGGACGGCCGTCAGGAGCCACCGAAGATTGTACGGCAGATCGGTTTGCGGCCCGACCGATGGCGCGCTCCACCTCAGGCGGTGCGCGAAAGACCCTGAAAAATATTTTCGCCTGACGGCGTTATTTTTCGCGTCCTCGCGGCCCTAGTGCGCCTCGTCCCAGTTGCCGGCCGCCCGGGCCTCCACGGTCAGCGGCACCGAAATCGCCACGGCCGGCTCGGCGGCGTGCTCCATCACCTGGCGGGCGACAACGCAGGTCGCCTCGGCTTCGGCCTCGGGCGCCTCGAACACCAGTTCGTCGTGCACCTGCAGCAGCATCCTGCTCGACAGCCCCGCGGCCTTCAGCGCCCCCGACATGCGGACCATCGCCCGGCGCATGACGTCGGCCGCCGCCCCCTGGATCGGGGCGTTGATCGCCGCCCGCTCGGCGAACTGCCGATGGGCCACCGACTTGCCGCCGATGTCGGGAATGTTGATCTTGCGGCCGAAGATGGTGGTGACATAGCCGTGCTCGCGCACGAAGGCCTTGGTCGCCTCCATATAGGCCTGGATGCCGGGGAAGCGCTCGAAATAGGTCTTGATGTAGGCCCCGGCCTCGCCCTGCGGGATCGACAGCTGGTTGGCCAGGCCGAAGGCCGAGATGCCGTAGACGATGCCGAAATTGATCGCCTTGGCCCGGCGGCGCACCTCGCTGGGCATGCCCTCGATCGGCACGTTGAACATCTCCGAGGCCGTCATGGCGTGGATGTCCAGACCCTCCTGGAAGGCCTTCTTCAGCTGCGGGATGTCGCCGATATGGGCCAGCAGGCGCAGTTCGATCTGGCTGTAGTCGGCGCTGATCAGAACCTTGCCCGGCTCGGCGATGAAGGCCTTGCGGATCTTGCGGCCTTCCTCGGTGCGGATCGGGATGTTCTGCAGGTTGGGGTCGGACGACGACAGACGCCCGGTGGTGGTGGCCGCCAGAGCGTAGGAGGTGTGCACCCGGCCGGTGCCCGGCGCGATCGCCGCGATCAGGTTCTCGGTATAGGTGCCCTTGAGCTTGGAGAGCTGGCGCCAGTCGAGCAGCACGCGCGGCAGCTCGTGCTCCAGGGCCAGGGCTTCCAGCACGTCGCTGTCGGTCGACCACTGGCCGGTGGCGGTCTTCTTGCCGCCCTTCAGCTGCATTTCGCCGAACAGCACGTCGCCGATCTGCTTGGGACTGCCGAGGTTGAAGGGCCGGCCGACCAGTTCCTGGGCCCGGGCCTCGAACTGGGCCATGCGCATCGAGAACTCGTTGGAGAGCCGTCGCAGGGTCTCGGGATCGACGCGGATCCCGTCGTTCTCCATCGCCGCCAGCACCGGCGGCAGCGGTCGCTCCAAGGTCTCGTAGACGGTCAGCAGGCCCTCGCGGGCCAGGCGCGGCTTGAGGACCTCGTAGAGCCGCAGGGTGACGTCGGCGTCCTCGGCGGCATAGGCCGTGGCCTCGGTCAGGCCCACATGCTTGAAGCTGATCTGGCCCTTGCCGGAGCCCGCGACCTGCTTGAACGGAATCGGCTTGTGGCCCAGCCACAGCTCGGACAGCTCGTCCATGCCGTGGCCGTGCAGCCCCGCCTCCAGCACGTAGCTGATCAGCATGGTGTCGTCGATCGGACCGACCTCGATCCCATACCGGGCCAGGACGGCGATGTCGTACTTGGCGTTCTGGGCCACCTTCAGCACCGCCGGGTCCTCCAGCAGTGGCTTGAGGGCGGCGATGACGTCCTCGGTGGGGATCTGCACCAGGTCGGCGGCGGCCTCCAGGGCTAGGCCGTCCTTCTCGCAATGGCCGACCGGAATGTAGCAGGCTTCGCCCGGCGCGACGGCCAACGATATGCCGCACAGACCGGCGGTGGCGGAAGACAGGGCGTCGGTCTCGGTGTCGAAGGCGACGATCCCCTTGGCCGCGGCCTTGGCGATCCAGGCGTTCAGGGTCTCCAGGTCGCGCACGCAGGCATAGGCGGCGTGGTCTATGCTGACCGGCTCGGCGACCGGATTGGCCGCCGCCCGGGCCGCCGCGCCCATGTAGGACACGCCCAGCACCGGCGCGGTCGGGGCGCTCGGCGGGCGATCAAGCGTGCGCGGCGCGGCCGAGGCGTTGCCGTCGCCGACCCGGCGGGCCAGGGAGCGGAACTCCATCAGCTCCAGGAAGTCGGCCAGCACCATCTTGTCCGGCTCGCGCACGGTCAGGTCGTCGATCGGCTCGGGCAGCGGGGTGTCGCAGTCCAGCTTGACCAGCGACCGCGACAGGCGGATCTGGTCGGCATATTCGATCAGGGTCTCGCGGCGCTTGGGCTGCTTGATCTCGCCGGCTCGGGCCAGCAGGGTGTCGAGGTCGCCGAACTCGTTGATCAGCTGGGCGGCGGTCTTGATGCCGATGCCAGGGGCGCCGGGCACATTGTCGACGCTGTCGCCGCACAGCGACTGCACGTCGACGACCCGTTCGGGATAGACGCCGAACTTCTCGAACACCTGCTCGCGATCGATGCGCACGCCCTTCATCGGGTCGAACATCGACACGCCGTCGCCGACCAGCTGCATCAGGTCCTTGTCCGACGAGACGATCACCGCCTCGCCGCCGACGTCGCGGGCCGCGCAGCTATAGGCGGCGATCAGGTCGTCGGCCTCGTAGCCGGCCAGCTCGATGCACGGCACGCCGAACGCCCGCGTGGCTTCGCGCACCAGGGCGAACTGCGGGATCAGGTCTTCGGGCGGCGGCGGCCGATGGGCCTTGTACTGGTCGTAGAGCTGGTTGCGGAAGGTCTTCTCCGAATGGTCGAAGATCACCGCCAGGTGGGTGGGGGCGTCGCCCTGCATGTCGCGCAGCAGCTTCCACAGCATGTTGCAGAAGCCCTGCACCGCGCCGACCGGCAGGCCGTCGCTCTTGCGGGTCAGGGGCGGCAGGGCGTGGTAGGCGCGGAAGATGTAGGCCGAGCCGTCGACCAGGAACAGCCGCACGGCCGGCCCGTCCTGGGTCAGGGGGCGGTCTGCTGCGGGGGGAGCGGCGGAATCGGGCGCGAGCGTGTCGGTCATGGCCGGCAAGATAGGCGGTCGCGGGCGCGGCGGAAACACCTCAGACGCGCGCCTTCGTGGTGGCGCTTGGATGCATCGATGCTTAAGCTCCACCGCAAGCTGCGAAGACAAAGCTCCTACAAACAGGCCTGACAAGGAAAACCATGCTGCGCATAACCGCCGCCTTCATTCTGGCGGTGCTGGCCGGAACCGCCGCCGCCGAAACGACCGACTTCCATCCGATCTTCACCGAATGGCCCAAGGCCAAGGATATCGCCGCGGCTTTTCCGAAGACCGCCTTTGAGAAGAAGATCACGGGCGAAGTGTCGCTGGAATGCGTCGCCGATCTGCAGGGACGCTTGACCGGTTGCAAGATCGCCGAGGAGACCCCCGGCGGCTACGGCTTTGGCGAGGCCGCCCTGCTTCTCACCGCCAAGGACCGCGTCAAGACCAAGGACGGCGCGGGCTCCTCCATCGTCGGACGGCCGTTCAAAAGAGATTTCACCTTTCTGGCGCCAGGCGACTCCAATCCCGACTGGGCGAAGAAGCCTACGGCGGAAGCCTTGGCGGCCGCCTTTCCCACGGCGGCGGCCAAGAAGGGCGTGGACGGTCGCGCCGTGCTGGCCTGCCAAGTGACCATTGAGGGCTATCTGCAGGGCTGCAAGGTCGAGGCCGAAGATCCCGAGGGCCTTGGCTTTGGGGCCGCCGCCCTGCAATTGTCGCCCCAGTTCCGCATGACTCCGAAGATCCGCGGCGGCAAGCCGCAGCCGGGCGGCCAGGTCACCATTCCCGTCGACTGGCGCGGCTTTCGCGGCGAGGCGGTCGAGACCGTCGGCTCATCGAGCCTGGTGCTCGACCCGCCGTGGGTGAGCGCCCCCACCGCCGCCCAGGTGCGCGCGGCCTGGCCCGCGGGGGCCAAGGACGCCAAATCCGGCCAGGCGGCGTTGCGCTGCGAACTGGCCTCCGACGGCGGGCTGAAGGCCTGCCAGACGATTTCGGAGATTCCCGCCGGACGCGGCTTCGGCAAGGCGGCCCGGTCGCTTGTTCCCTATTTCAAGGTGCGCTTTACGCCTGACCAGGCCAAGCAATTGAAGAACTACAGCGTCGATGTGCCCTTCCGCTTTCGCGACCCGGCCGACCCGGACGGCCGCAAGCTGACAAGCCCGCGCTGGACCCGCACCCTGACCGCCGAGGGCATGGCCGAGATCTATCCAAAGTCCGCGCTGGCGGCGGGCAAGCTCACCGGCCTGGGCGTCATTGGCTGCACGGTGGACGGGCGGGGCGAACTGACCGACTGCCAGGTCAAGCGCGAGGAGCCGGCCGCCTTCGATTTCGGCGCAGCGGCCATGGAGGCCGCCAAAGCCATGGCGATGAATCCCTGGACCAAGGAGGGCGACCCGGTCGACGGTCAGCAGATCAACCTGCCAATCCGTTTCAACTGGCAGGGCGAGCCGCCTGAGGCCGCTTCCGCGGGCGCTCCGGCGACCCCCTAGCCGAACCGGGCGTTCAGGTTGGGCAGATCCTTGCCGAACGCCGCGTAACCCGTGGTGTCGCCGCTTTCGAGGAAGGTCCGGGTTCCCGCCAGCATCGCACCATAGGCCGCGTTGAACGGGCCGGTGGCCGAGCTCAGGCGGCGCACGCCCAGTTCGCCCAGGCGCTTGGCCGACGGCATGCCCGGCCGGCCCATGGCGTTGAGCGGCAGGGGGATTCCGGCGGCCAGGGTCGACAGCAGTGTCTCGTCGATCGGCAGCGGCACGAAGATCCCGCTGGCCCCGGCCTGGGCGTACAGCGCAGCCCGGCGCAGCGTCTCGTCCAGGGCCGCCTCGCCCTCCGCCAGGCCGGCCAGATAGACGTCGGTGCGGGCGTTGATGAACAGGTTGACGCCCGCCTGGTCGGCGGCGGCCCGGGCGGCGGCCACCTTGCGGGCGTGCAGATCGGGATCGCGGCGGCCGTCCTCCAGGTTGATCCCGACCGCGCCGGCCCCGATCACGGCCTTGACCGTCTCGGCCAGTTCGGAGAAGTCGTCGGTGTAGCCGCCCTCGATGTCGGCGCTCAGCGGGACGGATATCGACCGGCTGATCCCGGCGACGACGTCGATCAGGGCCGCCACCGGCAGGGCGTCGCCGTCGGCATAGCCCCTCGCCCAGGCGACCGCGGCGCTGGAGGTGGCGACCGCCGCCGCGCCGGCGTCGGCCATCAGGGCGGCGCTGGCCGCGTCCCAGGCGTTGGGCAGCACCAGCACCTGGGAACCCTTGTGCAGGGCGTGAAAACGGTCGGCTTGGCTCTGGCTCATGCGGCGAACTCTCGGGAAGAAGGGCCGCGACTATGGCGCGAGCCGGGGCGGGTCGTCTCGCGGAAATCGGACCTGATGCCTCGCCTGCTGACAGGTTCCGGCGCCGGTCGCCCATGAAATCGGCGTTCGTTCAATTGCGGCGAACGCGTCGTATTGTCGCCTTGGCGAGGTCAATCGCCTCCCCTAGAGGCAACAGGCGTCCACCATCGCCGCCCACGGGAACCTCCCCTCCTCCCGGGCTTTGGTTCAGGCAACCAGAAACAGCAGGATGTGCGTTTGCCATGGCTTCATGGAAGAAGATCCGCGCCGGTACGGCCTTTGTCGCCGCCACCCTGACCACCGCCGCCGTGCTGGCGATGGCTCCCATGCACCACGTCGCGCCCCCGATCGGGCCGAGCGCCAAACCGGTGAAGCTGACGCCGCCGCTGATGCCGGCCGAGGCCGGAAAACCGCTGCCCAAGACCATCCTGGCCTGACGTCTCAGGTCGCCGCCCTCTCGTTTTTGAGGGCGGAGGGCGCTACAGAGCGCCCATGCCGTTCACCGCCACCGTCCTGACCATGTTCCCCGAGGCCTTCCCGGGCCCGCTCGGCGTCTCGCTGATCGGAACCGCGTGGAAGGAACAGGACCTGTGGCGTTTGGAAACACTGGACATTCGGGGGTTTTCCAAGGATAAGCGCGGCTTCCTCGACGACACCCCAGCGGGCGGCGGCGTGGGAGCGGTACTCAAAGCGGACGTCATCGCCGCCGCGCTGGACAGCGTGGAGGTCGGTGGGCGGCCGCTTTTGTACATGAGCGCCCGGGGTCGGCCCCTGACCCAGGCGCGCGTCAAGGAATGGTCGAAAGCGCCGGGCGTCATCGTCCTGTGCGGCCGTTTCGAGGGGGTGGACCAGCGGGTGCTCGACGCCCGCGGGTTCGAGGAGGTCTCGGTCGGAGACGCTGTTCTTGCCGGTGGCGAAGCGGCGGCGATGGTCGTGATCGAGGCGTGCGTTCGATTGGCTCCAGGGGTTCTGGGCAATTTCGAGAGCACGCAGGAAGAAAGCTTCGAGGACGGGCTCCTTGAGCATCCGCAGTACACTAGGCCGCGGACGTTCGAAGGGCTCGATATCCCCGAGGTGCTGCTGTCGGGCGACCACAAGAAGGTGGCCCAGTGGCGGAAGAGCATGCGTGAAGAGACCACCCGCGAGCGGCGTCCAGACCTCTGGGAAGCGCATCTCGCCAATCAACAGGCAAAAGGCGGCCCGAAAGCGGGTAAGCCCAAAGGAGACTAGAGTTATGGCGATCAACATCATCAAGGAACTCGAGCGCGAAGAAGCCCAGCGTCTGCTGGCCGCCCGCGCCATCCCCGAGTTCGAGCCGGGCGACACCCTGCGCGTCAACGTCCGCATCAAGGAAGGCGAGCGCGAGCGCGTCCAGGCCTATGAGGGCGTCTGCATCGCCCGTTCGGGCGGCGGCGTGCACGAGAGCTTCACCGTCCGCAAGATCTCGTTCGGCGAAGGCGTGGAACGTCTGTTCCCGCTGCTGTCGCCGAGCATCGAAAGCATCGAAGTCAAGCGCCGCGGCGTCGTCCGTCGCGCCAAGCTGTACTATCTGCGCGACCGTCGCGGTAAGTCGGCCCGGATCGCCGAGCGCTCCAACATCCGCAAGGACAAAGCCGACGTCGCCGAATAGGCGCCGCGCCCTGGCGTTATCGAACGAGGCCCCGGCGGAGACGCCGGGGCCTTTTTCTTGATCAACTTCTGCGGTCAAGCTTGAGTGCGATCGCACGGAGATGTTGACAGAACGCCGTTCCTCGTGCTTGGTTAGCTCACCCCCGCCGCTCAGCGTCGGGCTTATTGACCGCTCCCTTGCAAGGGGGTGGCCCTCTTCGGAAAAGGCGTCATGGCCCCCGAAGGCAAAGCGATATGAGGGCGCGCCAAGAGCGCGCCCTCTTTGCGTTTCGGAGCGGAAAATCGCCCCTCAACGCGCCGACACCGTCGGTGTGGACGGCCGTCGCGGCGACGGCGACAGCCGTCGGTCGCGATGATCGCGCATGCGCTGCAGGCGTCGGCCCACCCGCGCCTCGCGCAGCAGCGCCGTCGGCACGTCGCTCAGCATCTTCAGCCCGGCGATCGGCGACATGTTGCGCACGTCGCGCCGCGCCTGGGCCAGCACCTCGCCGACCATCAAGCGGCTGTCGATCTCGCCCTCCTCCTTGACCATGGCCAGGCGGTGCAGGGCGTAGAGTCCCAGGACGGCGGCGATCAAGAAATAGAAATCCCAACTGGAAATCCGCAGCGGCATCAGGGTCAGGACGTCGCCGGGGCTGGTCCAGCGCAGCAGGATCTCCAGGCGGCGGGCGGCGAAGAAGTCGGCGAACATCCCGCCCAGCACCGGCGCCAGGCCTGCGGCGGCCGAGCTGATCAGGGCGTTGGCGGCGATATAGGCGGTGGCCGAACCGCGCGGCGACAGCTTCAGGGCGATATTGCCCGACGACAGGGTCACGCCCGCGGTGGCCAGGCCCATCAGCGCGTGCAGGCCGATCAGATAGGCCATGACCCAGACCCGGTCGTGGATCTGCGAGGCGCCGACCATGGCCGCGATGCAGGCGATGAACAGCGGCGCGGCCACCGCCAGCACCGACTTGTTGGCGAAGCGGTCGGACAGCAGGCCCCAGGAGCGCAGGGCCAGCACGTTGGTCGCCTGGCTGACCACGCTGAGCACCACCACGAAGGTGACGCTGAGGCCCAGCTGCTTGACGAAGAACACCGTGAAGAACGGCGTCGCCAGGTTCACCGCGAACTGCCAGCTGGTCAGGAAGGCGATCAGCCGCCGGAAGTTCGGATCGCCCAGCGGCGCACGCAGCAGCGGCAGCAGCTTGACCCGCTCGGTCGGGGCCGGCATCTGCGGCTCCGGCGTCAGGGCCAGCTCCCGGCAGCTCAGCAAGCCCGCCAGAAACGCGGTCATGTAGAGGCCGGAGAACACGAACGGCCGCAGGAACGAGCCCTCCGGCGCGCGGTCGAGGGCGAAGGCGGCGGCCAGGCTGGCGGCCAGGCCAACCAGCGTGGCGTTGATGGTCCGCTTGGCGAAGATCTGGCCCATCCGCTGCTCGGGGGCGAGGTCGCGCACCCACGCGTTCCAGGCGCAGCCGCCGAAGGTCGCGACCCCGCAATAGAACACCTGCGCCACGACAAGCCCCGTCAGGGACAGCTGACCGCCGCTGGTCAGGGCCAGCAGGGCCATGCCGACCAGGGCGCAACGACTGATCAGGCTGGCCAGCACCGAGATCCGCTTGCGGGTCCGCAGCCCCTCGACCAGCAGCACGCCGGGCAGCTGCAGCAGCTGCACCCAGAAGGTTATGGCCGCCAACAGGCCGATGGTGGTGTTGGACGCCCCCAGCTGCAGGGCGAAGGCGGTCAGGATGACGCCGCTGGTCACCGCCGTGACCGCGTTCGAATAGCCGGCCTCGCGGACCAGATGTCGCAGGCCGCGCTCGCGGTCTTCGTCGCTCAGGCTCGGCGTTGGGGCAAGAAACATGCGCTACAAAGCCTTTGCATGCCCATCCGCGGGCAAGATTGATCCTCCTGGCCACCGGCCGGCGTATTTTCTGGCGTTTCCTCGCTTTACGCGCCCCGCCTCAAGGCCTAGATGCCGGGTATCATGACCCGCGCACCAAAGACCCTCTACGACAAGATCTGGGACGCTCACGTCGTCAACGAACAGGACGGCGAAGCGATCCTCTATATCGACCTGCACCTGATTCATGAGGTGACCACGCCCCAGGCCTTCGCCGGTCTTCGCGCGGCCGGCCGCAAGGTGCGCCGGCCCGACCGCACCCTGGCCGTGGCCGACCACAACATCCCCACCGAAGGCCAGGCCCTGGGCGTCGACGCCGTGGCCGACGACGAGGCGCGCCTGCAGCTGAAGACCCTGGCCCGCAACGTCCAGGACAACGGCATCGAGTTCTTCCCGATGGGCGACATCCGCAACGGCATCGTCCATGTGGTCGGGCCCGAGCAGGGCCGCACCCAGCCGGGCATGACCATCGTCTGCGGCGACAGCCACACCTCGACCCACGGCGCCTTCGGGGCCCTGGCCCACGGCATCGGCACCTCCGAGGTCGAGCACGTCCTGGCCACCCAGACCCTGCGCCAGGAGAAGGCCCGCAACATGCTGGTCCGCGTCGACGGCCAGCTGGGCCCCGGCGTCACCGCCAAGGACGTGGCCCTGGCGGTGATTGGCGAGATCGGCACGGCCGGCGGCACCGGCTATGTCATCGAGTTCGCCGGCCCGGTGGTCCGCGACCTGTCGATGGAAGGCCGCATGACCCTGTGCAACCTGACCATCGAGGGCGGCGCCAAGGCCGGCCTGGTCGCCCCCGACGACAAGACCTTCGCCTATATCCAGGGAAAGCCCTCGGCCCCGAAGGGCGCGGCCTGGGACATGGCGCTGTCCTACTGGAAGAGCTTCGTCAGCGACGCCGACGCCCATTTCGATCGCACCGTGGTGATCGACGGCTCGGCCCTGGTCCCGATGGTCACCTGGGGCACCAGCCCCGAGGACGTCATCCCGGTGACCGGCAACGTCCCGGACCCGGAGAGCTTCGCCACCCCCGACAAGCGCGCCGCCGCCCACCGGGCGCTGGACTATATGGGCCTGACCGCCGGCCAGCCGATCAGCGAGGCCCGCATCGATCGCGTCTTCATCGGGTCGTGCACCAACAGCCGGATCGAGGACATGCGCGCCGCCGCCGCCGTGGTGCAGGAGGCCTTCCTGCATGGCCGTCTGGTCGCGCCCCACGTCAAGGCCATGGTCGTGCCGGGCTCGGGCCTGGTCAAGGAACAGGCCGAGGAAGAGGGCTTGGACGCGATCTTCAAGGCCGCCGGCTTCGATTGGCGCGAGCCGGGCTGCTCGATGTGCCTGGCCATGAACCCCGACAAGCTGCAGCCGCAGGAGCGCTGCGCCTCGACCAGCAACCGCAACTTCGAGGGCCGCCAGGGCCGCGCCGGCCGCACCCACCTGGTCTCGCCGGCCATGGCGGCGGCGGCGGCGATCGCCGGCCACCTGGTCGACGTGCGCACGTGGTTGGAGGAGACCGCCTGATGCAAGCCTTCACCCGTCTCGACGGCCGCGCCGCGCCGCTGTCGCTGGCCAATATCGACACCGACCAGATCATCCCCAAGCAGTTCCTCAAGACCGTCGAGCGCGAGGGCCTGGCCAAGGGCCTGTTCTACGATTTCCGCTTCGACGGCGACGGGAACGAGATCGCCGATTTCGTGCTCAACCGGCCGGAGTACAAGGGCTCCAGCGTGCTGATCGCCGGCGACAATTTCGGCTGCGGAAGCTCGCGCGAGCATGCGCCCTGGGCGCTGATGGATTTCGGGATCCTGTGCGTGATCTCGACCAGCTTCGCCGACATCTTCAACAACAACTGCTTCAACAACGGCTTGCTGCCGGTGGTGCTGAAGCCCGAGGAGGTCGCCGTCCTGATGGACGAGGCCAAGGGCGGCAACCACATGGTCAGCATCGACCTGGCCGAGCAGACGGTGATCTCGCCCTCGGGCCGAGCCTTCCATTTCGACATCGATCCGGTGCGCAAGGACAAGATGCTCAAGGGCCTGGACTTCATCGGCGAGACCCTGATGCACAGCGCCGACATCGACCTCTATGAGAGCAAGCGGGCGCTGGACCGCCCCTGGCTGGAAGCCTAGCGGCCGATGACCGTCATCCTCGCCGGCACGATCCGCGTTCCGCCCGAGCGTCTGGCCGAGCTGCGGCCGCACCTGCGCGCTCAGGTCGAGGGCAGCCGGGCCGAGCCGGGCTGCCTGGACTACGCGCTCAGCGAAGATCCGCTCGATCCGGGCCTGATCCGGGTGTTCGAGCACTTCGTCGACGAGGAAGCCCTGGCCTTCCATCGCGCCAGCCCGCACATGGCCGCCTGGCGCGCCTGCTTCCCCGAACTGGGCGTCCACGACCGCCGCATGTCGTCCTTCGACGTCTCCGCCTATCGCGAAATCTAAGAGAGCCTTCCGATGTCCACGCTTCTGCTCCTGCCCGGCGACGGGATCGGCCCCGAGGTCTGCGCCCAGGTGCGCCGGGTGGCCGCCGCCCTCACGCCCGACCTGAACGTCGAGGAGCGGATCTATGGCGGCGCCAGCTACGACGCCCATGGGACGCCGCTGACCGATGAGGTCCGCGACGCGGCCCTGGCCAGCGACGCGGTGCTGATGGGCGCGGTCGGCGGTCCGCAATGGGCCAACGCCCCGCGCCACCTGCGTCCCGAGGCCGGCCTGCTGAACCTGCGCAAGGCGATGGACGTCTACGCCAACCTGCGCCCGGCCTATTGCTTCGAGGCCCTGGCCGACGCCTCCAGCCTCAAGCGCGAGCTGGTTTCGGGCCTGGACATCATGTTCGTCCGCGAGCTGACCGGAGGGGTCTATTTCGGCCAGCCGCGCGGCATCGAGGACCTGGGCGACGGCCAGAAGCGCGGCGTCGACACCCAGGTCTACACCACCGCCGAGATCGAGCGCGTGGCCCGGGTGGCCTTCGAGCTGGCCCGCGGCCGGTCCAACCGCGTGGCCTCGGCCGAGAAGTCGAACGTCATGGAAAGCGGCCTGCTGTGGAAGCAGGTGGTCACCGACCTGCACGCCCGCGACTATGCCGACGTCCAGCTGGAGCACATCCTGGCCGACAACTGCGCCATGCAGCTGGTCCGCGCCCCCAAGCAGTTCGACGTCATCGTCACCGACAACCTGTTCGGCGACATCCTGTCGGACGCCGCGGCCATGCTGACCGGCTCGCTGGGCATGCTGCCCTCGGCGGCGCTGGGCGCGGCGGGCAAGCCGGGCCTCTACGAGCCGATCCACGGCTCGGCGCCCGACATCGCCGGCAAGGGCGTGGCCAACCCCCTGGCCGCCATCCTGTCGTTCGAGATGGCCCTGCGCTGGTCGCTGAACCGCGCCGACGCCGCCGACCAGTTGCTGAAGGCCGTCAAGGCCGCCCTCGACGGCGGCGCCCGCACCCGCGACCTCGGCGGCGCGCTCACCACCGTCCAGATGGGCGACGCGGTGCTTTCCAATCTGTAGGGCGTTGACGAACGACCTTGTTCCGTCGCCGCACCGAGGCGCCCCGCATGGTGGACGGATGGCTCGGGAAGGCTGACCAAAAGGGCCTGGCGGGCGAGGAGCTCGCCGCCTTGTCAAGGCGCTCCGCGACATTGCGAGCTGACACTCGGGCTTCCCCGTTATCCCGGACGCAAGGTCCGCGCCGACGGGCGACAGGGGATGAAGAAAAACGGCGCTTCCCGAGGAAACGCCGTTTTTATCAGATTCGTCAAAAATCTGAACATGGACCCAGATACACCGAACCCGCCGCGGGGGATAAACGCGACGGGCTCAGCTATTTCTCGATCACTCGATCTAGGTGGGCGTTTCCTCCCCGAAACGCCGAAGGAAGGGAGCTCTCTGTGGGCCCGTTTCTTCCTTGCAAGGGTTAGAAACGGCAAATCCGAGATGGTGTCAACGGCAACGATCGTGAATCGAAGCGGCGCCGCGAATATTTTTGACGAAAAAGGCTTAGATTGGACCCGCGGGTCAAACTTATCGCCGTTCTCCAGGATATTTTTGACAACTCAGTCAAAACTTACCGATCCAGCCGTGCTTTCAATCGCTCCAGCACCGCCGAGCGGGACTCGAACACATAGTCCGGTCGCGAGACGGTGACCGGCTCGACCCCCGCCGCCGCCAGGGCGGCCGCGGCCTCGAACAGGTGGGCGGTCGCCAGCAGGGCGCCATTGGCCCGCCGGGCCCCCTGGCCGACGAACGGCGCCACCGCCGCCTGACCGGCTCCGTCCTGCTCGGCGGGCCAGACCAGGGCGGCCAGGGTCCGGGCCCGACCCTTGGCCTCGACCACCGACAGCAGGCGTCGCAAACAGTCGATCTGGCCGTCCGTCCACGGCGTGATCAGCGAGGCGGTCAGCTGGGCCTGGCTCTTGAGGATCACCCCGTCTGACAGGATCTTCAGGCCGTTGGCCGCCAGGGTCGCGCCGGTGGTGGTGATGTCGACGACCAGCTCGGCCGCGCCGGCCGCCGGCGCCCCCTCGGTGGCCCCGCTGCTTTCGACGATGCGATAGTCGGCGACGCCGTGGCGGGCGAAGAAGGCCCGGGTCTGGGTGACGTACTTGGTCGCCACCCGCAACCGGCGGCCGGTCTTGGCCAGGTGGACATGGCCGACCTCGTCGACGTCGGCCATGGTGTCGACGTCGAGCCAGCTCTTGGGGGCGGTGACCACCAGGTCGGCGCGGCCAAAGCCCAGGGCCCGCAGCAGCATCACCCGCGCGTCCATGTCCTCGCCGCGCTCGCGCAGCAGGTCCTCGCCGGTGACGCCCAGGTGCAGCTCGCCGCTGTCCAGGCCCGCGGCGATGTCGCCGGCCGACAGCAGCCGCACGGAAACGCCTGGCAGGCCCGACAGCTCGGCGCTGTAGCCGCGCGAGCCGCCGGCCATGTCCAGCTTGAAGCCGCATTCGGCCAGCCAGGCCTCGACCTGCTCTTTCAGCCGGCCCTTGGAGGGAATGGCGAAGATCATCGGCGTGTCGGTCATTCGCCGCCTCCCGCATAGGCCCGCGCCGGCCGCACCATGCAGCCCACCGCGCCGGTCCCGCCAGTGTTCTGGGTCTCGGCCCCCAGCCGGGACAGCAGGCCGTCATAGCGGCCGCCGGCCGCCAGCGGCCGCTCGTCGCCGAGGGCGTCGCTGCGCACCTCGAACAGGAAGCCGTCGTAGTAGCCGAAGGCGCGGCCGAAGGCGGCGGTCAGCTTCATGCGGTCTTGCGGAACCCCGGCCGCGGCCATGCCGGCCAGCCGCCGGCGCCAGCCGTCCAGCGCCGCGTCCAGGCCGGCGCGCTGCGGGCCGCCGAGGGCGGCGATGGCGTCCAGGGCCGCGCCGGGACGGTCGCTGACCGCCAGGAAGGCCCGCACCGCGTCGCTCTCGCCGACCGACAGGGCCCCGGCCTGGGCGGCCTGGGCCCGTTCGACCAGGCGGTGGGCGATCTCGGCCGGCCGCCGACCGCCGACCGGCTCGATGCCGGCCAGCGACCACAGCTCCTGCAGCACCGCCGCGGCCTCGCTCTCGGGCAGGCCGGCCAGCAGGGCGGCGATGCGGCTCTGCGCTTCGCCCGGCGGCTGACCGGGGGCGGACGACCCGCCCTCCAGCTCGATCTTCAGCTGCCGCGGCTTGGTGAAGGCTCGCTTCAGCCGCGCGCGCAGCGGCGGGGCCAGGCCCAGGCTGTCGACGAAGGCGGCGAACAGGCCGACATCGCCCAGCAGCAGGGTCAGGTCGTCGCGACCGCCGGCCGCCGCCCCCGCCCAGGCCAGGGCGGCGATCTCGGCGTCGGCGGCGACCGGGTCGCCGGCCTCGAAGGCCTCGACTCCGATCTGCAGGAACTCCTCCGCCCGGTCGCTGCCGCGCGGCGCCACCCGGAAAGCCTTGCCTTCATAGAGGTAGCGGCCTTGGCCATCGCCCTTGGCCAGGTGCTCGCGGGCCACCGCGACGGTGAAGTCGGGGCGCAGGCAGGCCTCCTCGCCCGCATCGCCCGAGACCACGAACAGTCGCGAGCGCATGGCCTCCCCGGCCAGGTCGAGCAGCAGGCCCAGCGGCTGCAGCACCGGCGCGTCGGTCGGCGTCGCCCGGGCGGCCAGGAACGGCGCGCGGACAGCCTCCAGCGCCGCGCTCGGAATGGCGCGTTCGAGTCTCATTGATCGTCCCCGATGATTTTCCGCACCGCCGCCACCAGCTCGCCGCGCGGCAGGGTCTGCTGGCCCGGGCGCTCGGCCTTCCAGGCGGCGTTGTCGGCCACCCCGGCGGCCAGTTCGCGGCCCAGGTCGAGGTCCTTGATCGTCACGGTCCCGGCCGCGATCTCGTCGCCGCCCAGCATGATGGCGGCCGGCGACAGCCGCCGGTCGGCATATTTCATCTGCGGCCGCATGCCCGAGGTCCCCAGATAGACCTCGGCCGGGATGCCCGCCGCGCGCAGCTCGCCGGCCACGGCGAAATATTCGCCCATGTGGGCCTGGTCGAAGGCGATGACCACCACCGGTCCCCGCGCCGCCCCGCCCGGCTCGCGTCCCGCCGCCCGCAGGGCCGCCGCCAGGCGCGAGACGCCGAACGAGAAGCCGGTGGCCGGGGTCGACTGGCCGGTGAACCGCGCCACCAGGTCGTCATAGCGCCCGCCGCCGCCGATCGAGCCGAACGAAACCTTCTGGCCCTTATCGTCCGTGGTCGACAGCAGCAGCTCGGCCTCGAACACCGCGCCGGTGTAATATTCCAGTCCCCGGACGATCGAGGGTTCGAACACCGCCTGGTCGTCGGCCACGCCCAGGCTGTTCAGCGCCGCGTCGATCTTGGCCAGTTCGTCCAGGCCCTCGTCGCCCTCGGCCGAGCCGCCGATGACATTGGCGATCCTGGCCAGGGTCTCCGAGCGCCCGCCCGATCCCGCCTGGACGAAGTCGAGCACCGAGTCGATGGCCTTGCCGACCAGGCCCGCGCCCTTGGTGAAGGCGCCGCTGTCGTCGAGGCGCCCCTCGCCCAGCAGCAGCCGCACGCCGTCGACGCCCAGGCGGTCGAGCTTGTCGACGGCCCGCAGCACCGCCAGCTTCTGGCCGCCGGTCTCGACCCCGGCCGCGGTCAACAGGCCGTTGAGCAGCTTGCGGTTGTTGATCTTCAGCACCGCCGCCCCACGCGGCAGGCCGGCCGCCTCAAGACCGGCGACGGCCATGGCGATGATCTCGGCGTCGGCCTCCGGCCGGGCCGAACCGACGGTGTCGGCGTCGCACTGGATGAATTCGCGGAACCGTCCCGGACCCGGCTTTTCGTTGCGCCACACCGGCCCGAAGGCGTAGCGGCGGAACGGCTTGGCCAGGGTCTCCCAGTTCTGGGCGGCGAAGCGGGCCAGGGGCGCGGTCAGGTCGTAGCGCAGCGCCATCCACTGGTCGTCGTCGTCCTGCAGGGCGAACACCCCCTCGTTGGGACGATCGCTGTCGGGCAGGAACTTGCCCAGGGCGTCGGCATATTCGAACGCCCCGGTGTCCAGCGCCTCGAAGCCGTAGCGCTCATAGACCGCCGACACCGCCTCGAGGATGGCGCGCTCGGCCCGCAGGTCGCGGGCCCGCTTGTCGGCGAAGCCGCGCGGGTTGCGGGCCAGCGGGCGGAAGGTGTCGGGAGAGTCGGTCATCGTCGGTCCTTAGGCGTTCAAGGCTTCGACGGATGGCGCTGGTGCTTAGCCCCATCCGCTAGGCGGGGCTCTGGCTGGGCGTCGCCCTAGAGCGAGCGAACCCGGCCGATCCCGCGAGGCGAGGTCGGATGGTGGTGGCGGCCGTGGAGATGCGGCGTGCGGGTCATCGGCGCGGGCTATAGCGCAGCCGGCGGCGGGGGGGAAGGGGGCGTCTCATGGCGGTGGCGACTCGCCGGCCTGCGGCAGTCTTGACCGAAGACTTTCCAAGTCTTAACGCAACTTTCTCCAAGCTTATCCACAGGCATAAAGCACTACAAACATGAACCCGCTGTAATGTTGTCTTCGATGTAATCTACATTTCCGGCTTGTAACTTGAGATCAGAAGCCCCGGCCGGCAGTGATCTCCTCACTTGAGGGGAACACCGATGACCAGGACCATGCTGCTGGCGACCGCCGCCGTCTTTTTCACCGCCGGAACGGCCCTGGCCGCCGCCGACCCGCAGGCCGCCCAGGCCCCAGTCCCGACCGGCCCCACCGCCACGGCCCCGCTCGATGACGCCGCCCAGAAGGGCGTGCTGGTCTTCACCCCCGACTTCTTCGCCGGCCAGCGGCCCAACACCGCCTTGGACATGGTCGAGCGGGTGCCCGGCTTCACCGCTGACGACGGGGCCGGCACCCGCGGCTTCGAGGGCGCGGTCGGCAACATCCTGATCAACAACAACCGCCCGGCCTCCAAGACCGACGCCGGGACCGACGTGCTCGAGCGCACCCCGGCCAGCCAGGTCGCCCGCATCGAGCTGATCCGCGGCGGCGCGGCCGGGGTCGACATGCAGGGCTATGCGGTGGTGGTCAACGTCATCCTCAAGACCGCCGCCAGCCGCCAGTCGATCCTGACCCTGGAGGGCATGGTGTTCGACGGCGGCCACGACATCTATGGCGGCTCCTATCAGTTCACCGCCCGCAACGGCGACCGCAGCTGGGGCCTGACCCTGTCGGACGGCACCAGCTACAGCGACTCCAACGGCGTCGGCCGCAGCATCCGCCGCGACGCCGCCGGCAAGGTGCTGCGCGACGAGGCCTTCGCCAACGACGGCTGGGGCGGCGGCGACTCGGTGCGCGGCAACTACACCGGCCCCGTGGCCGGCGGCAAGCTGGAGGCCACCGCCCAGTACGGCGTCAAGGACTGGCAGGAGTGGCAGCAGACCCGCTCCCCCACGGCCCTGCGCCGCAACGACTACGCCGAGGACAGCCAGAACGGCGAGCTGGGCCTGACCTGGATCCGCCCGCTGAAGCCGCGCTGGACCCTGGAGACCCGGGTCATCCACCAGTTCGAGCATTTCGACCAGGTCGCCACCGGCGGCGAGACCGAGGACGGCGTCGCCGGCCCCGAGCAGCGCTTCACCGCCAAGGGCAAGTCGTCGGAATCGATCCTGCGGGGCCTGGTCCGCCACGAGCCCACGGCCGGCCTGACCATCGAGGCCGGCGGCGAGCTGGCCTACAACATGCTCGACACCCGCCAGGCCTATAGCGAGGGCGGGATCCCGATCGCCCTGCCCAGCGCCTCGGTCAAGGTCGAGGAGCTGCGCGGCGAGGCCTTCGCCAAGACCACCTGGCGGGTCAATCCCAAGCTGACCCTGGAGGGCGGCCTGCGGCTGGAGACCTCGACCATCAAGCAGTCGGGCGACGCCTCGGCCAAGGAAAGCTTCTTCTTCGCCAAGCCGCGCTTCCAGGCCACCTGGACGCCCAAGGCCGACCACCAGCTGCGCTTCCGCTTCGAGCGCGAACTGGGCCAGCTGGACTTCGACGACTTCGCCGCCTCGGCCGAGCTCGACGACGGCGCCGTCTATGACGGCAATGTCGACCTGGTGCCCGAGCAGCGCTGGATCTCGGAACTGACCTATGAGCGCCGGTTCTGGGGCGAGGGCGTGGTCTCGATCGGCTACCGCCACGACCAGATCGTCGACGTCATCGACCGCCTGCCCCTGCCCGGCGGCCGCTCGGCGATCGGCAATATCGGGAACGCCACCCTCGACCGCCTGTCGGTCAACATCGTCGTCCCCACCGACCACTGGGGGATCAAGGGCGGCCGCCTGACCTTCAAGAACGACTGGAACGAGACCCACGTCACCGACCCGACCACCGGCCGCGACCGCCCGATCTCCAAGATCCGCCCTACCCAGGCCAATATCGGCTTCCAGCAGGACCTGACCCGCTGGAAGACCCAGTGGGGGATCAACTGGCTGCCGCTGCTCGGCCAGGGCACCTACGACCCCGACCAGACCAACAGCTGGCGCGGGGCCGGCTATTTCGAGAGCTTCGTCGAGTACAAGCCGACCCCGACCCTCTCCATCCGCGCCCAGCTGAACATGTGGGACGACTTCGTCATCCGCCGCGCGGTCTATGCCGACCGCGAGACCCGGGCGGTGGACTTCACCGAGGAGCGGGACATCAACCCGCGGACGTTTGTGACGGTGCGGGTGAGGCGGACGTTTTAGGGGGAGGTGACTCATCCCCGACGTTGGGAACGTCCGCTTCCTGGCGGCGGCCGAGGCGCTAGCGAAGTCGATCCTGTGAACGCGGAAGCTGACCATGGCCGGGGGCCTAACCCGCCGAACATCCTAGGCCAACAGAAAATGGCGGAGGCGATGCAGCGTCTCGGTCGGGTGCTCCTCGGGGAAGAAGTGCCCGCCGGCGACGGCGTTTCCGGTTACGTCGGAGGCCCAGGCGCGCCAGATTTCCAGGGGGCCGCCCTCATCGGCGTACCAGTTGGCGAGGCCTCCGGATGCGCTCCAGAGCGCCAGGAGGGGGCATCCGATCCGGCGACCGTCCGCAAGGTCGGCATGGTCATGTTCGCGGTCGACGCCCGCTGCTGCGCGATACTCCAAGCAGATGGCGTGGACCTGGGCCGGGTCCCGCAGCGCCTCGACATAGGCGGTCCGGACCTCGCTGGAAAATACGGTCTCGGGCGTGCCCCAGCCCGAGAGGGCGGCCTCCACCACCGCTTCGGGACAGGCGCCGACCAGCCGTTCAGGCAAGGGGGCGGCCTGGGCCAGAAACGAGAAGGGCCAGAAGGCCAGGGCGAACCGCGCGTCGGCGCGGTCCCAGATCGCCGCGGTCGGGATGACGTCGAGCGCGGCCAGTCGGCTGACACGGCCTGGATGATCCAAGGCCAGGCGATAGGCCACGCGCCCGCCGCGATCGTGGCCGACGACGGCGAAGCGTTCGAAACCCAGGCTGTCCATGGCTTCGATCAGCATGGCGGCCATCGCGCGCTTGGTCTGGGGAGGACCGGTCTCGGGCGCTGCGGGGGCGCTGCGGCCATACCCGGGCAGATCGGCGCAAACGACCGTGAAGTCGCGGGCCAATCGTGGCGCGATGTCGCGCCACATGAGATGCGTCTCCGGAAAGCCGTGGAGGAGCAGGACGCCGGCGCCCTGACCGCCGCATTGGGCGAAGATCGTCCCCGCGGATCCAACAGAAATCTCCCGCGTCTCGAAACCGGCGATCATTGGACCCGTCATCCTGGGTTGGGGGGTGATGCAGGCCTAACGGTCGATAGCCGCGCGCGTTTCCGACGGAGCGACGCCCAGCCTCCGGAGATCTGCCGCACGGCCGTGCGCTCCTGCAGCAGGCGGACCTTGTTGGGCGCCGCCAGGGCACGCGCCGCCGGCCACGAGCGTCAACGCCGTCAGGAGGATCGCGAGAAACTTCAGGACAGTCAGCGCAGCCGCTGGCGAACGGCAGCGCCATGATAATTCACCGCCACGCCGGGGCTCGGTCGCAGCGGCGTATCGTCGGGTCCGACCAGATGAAGATGGAAGCGGCGCTCTGACAGCGCGCCGTCGAACCGCCCCTGCGCAGCCTCGATGACGAGTTCGCGCGCAGCGTCATTCCAGCGCATCGCGATGGTCGAAAAGGCGCCCCGCTCGTAGGCGTTGCTGAGCCCGTCGTCCTCGTAGAGCTGGAACGCGCCGTCGGCGCCGGGAAAGACGAAAAGGTCGATCGCCGCGCCCGTGGTCTGCGCCGTCGACTGCATGACCGGGCCCATCGGCAGGATGGCGCCGGCGCGACCGTGCAGGGGCAGCTGTTCGATGGGCGTGGCCACCTCGTGCCGGCGACCGCCCTCACGGCGCTGGCCGGTCCAAAGATCGGTCCAGCCGCCCTCCGTTCGCGGCAGGTAGACCGGCCATGGGTCCGCGCCGCCCGCCACCACCGGCGCGACGTGAAGGGCAGGGCCGAACATGTAGCTGTGCTTTTCGGCGAGGGCGTCGGCGTCCTGAGGGAAATCGAAGACGAACGGTCGCATGATCGGCATGCCGCTTTGCGACGCCTCGCCCGCCAGGCCGTAGACGTAGGGATGCAGGCGATAGCGCAGCTCGAGATATTGCCGGGCGATGGTTTCGACCGCCTGACCGTAGCGCCAGAACTCGGTATCGGTCTGGTAGCCGTGTACGCGCTGCAGCGGCAGGAACGTCGCGTACTGGAACCAGCGCAGGAACCGTTCGTGATAGCCGGGGTCGGTATATTGCCCTTCGCCGGGCCGGAAGAAGCCGCCCGCGTCGACCGTCCAATAGGCGTGGCCGGCCGCGGCCATGTTGAGTCCGGCGGGGATCTGGCGGGCCAGGGTGTCCCAGCCGTTGCCGATGTCCCCCGACCAGGTGGCGGCCGCGTAGCGCTGCTGGCCGAGAAAGGCGCTGCGCGTCAGGATCATCGGCCGCAGGTTCGGCTCGGCCCGGCGACGCTCGTCATGGACGGCGCGAGCGACCTCAAGAGGGTAGGCCAGGCGGACATGTTCGCCACGGCCGGCGGCGGTCACCCGGCCGACGAGATCGTCGTTCTCGGGCTCGGTCGCGTCCTGCCACCAGGCGTCGATCCCGAGCTTGCCCAGGCGCTGGTCGTGCTGGGCCTGGTAGAAAGCCACGGCCTTGGGATCGAAGAAGTCGATCCACTCGGTGCCCGGGATGTAATAGCCCTTGGCGGCGACCTGCTTGCCCAGCTCGGTGTCCTTGCCGACCTTGGACCAGACCGAGAGCATGAAGCGGGCGTCGCGCGCGTGCAGGGCGCGCACCAGTCCGGCGGGATCGGGATAGTGCGTCTCGTCGAACCGCATGGCGTTCCAGCCGTGCTTTCCCCAGTACTGCCAGTCCTGGACCATAACATCCACCGGCAGCTGGCGGCGGCGAAACTCGTCGAGGGTCTCGAGGATCTCGTCGGACGAGTGGAAGCGTTCGCGGCAATGGATATAGCCGTAGGCCCATCGCGGCAGCATGGACGTGGCGCCCAGCAGCTGGCGATAGCCGGTCATCACCTCGGCGGCGCTGGGACCGGCGATCACCACATAGTCGATCGCGTCCGCTACCGGCGCGCGCCAGGTCGTGGCCGCTCGCGCCGGGCCATGGTGAAGCACAGGGGCGTCGCTGTCGTTGGCGAGCACCTTGACCTTGTGGGTTCCCGGGGGAAGGTCGGCCAGGAAGCTGGTGGTCGGCGGCAGCCACAGATTGGCGAAGTCGACCATGACCTGGCCGCCGATCTCGACGTGGTGGATCGAGGCCATCTTCTGGCCGATGTCGAGCAGAAAAGCCTGGCGGCCGGCCTGTTCGACCTGGATCTCGCCCTCGAAGGCGGTCAGCCTGCGCTCGACGCGGGCGTTGCCGGCGGTGGTGGTGACGTCGGCCGTCCGGGCCTCGCCCGCCGCGCCCTTGGTGAGCTCGGCGCGATGCGGCGGCGGGTTCAGCTCGGCCATCCCGCGATTGTGCCACAGCAGGCCATAACCTTTGCTGGAGAGCATGAACGGCAGGCTGATCTGGGTGTTGACCTGGGTGAGCCGACGCGGCAGCGCCCGCAGCTCCAGCGCGCCGTCCTGGAAGCAGCCCGTGCCGAACAGCCGCTCGTCGGCGGGCGATTCGAACTCTTGCTCGGCGATGTGGACGGTCTCGTCGCCGAGCCGGCTCGGCTCCAGCCGGCGGCCTCCCGCCGTCTCGGCCAGCAGCAGGAGGCCTTGCGTGTCGAAGAAGCGCACCGTCGAGGCGGCGTCGATCTCGCAGGCGATGTGCGGCAGGACCAGGCGCGTGACGTCGCCCTGTCGATGGCGCGTGGGCCGCGGCGCGCGCGTCGGCAGGAGAATGTCGCTGGGCGGCGCCGAACGGGCCTCGGACGCCGGGACGAAGCGGACCCGGAACGCGCGGTCGCTGACGGCGAAGATCTGGAGAACGCCCTCGGGCAGCACGAGGCTGAAGTCGGGTTCGCTGACCCGGCCCGCGGCGGCAAGCGGTCCGGCCGCGGCGCTGGCCGCCACGGCCACGCCGCCAAGGAGAAAGGCGCGACGACTTACGGGTTGGCGCATGGCGATCCTCATCAAACGCTGTTGACGCGAACAGGCGACGGGAGAAGGCCACGAACACCGCCGGTTCGTCCATTAGCGGTCGCGTTCGGGCGGCGGATATTCTCGTCCCATTTGACGGACGTCCGGGATCGTCGCCGGCGACGATCCCGGACGCACCGATCAGAACGGGCTCTGGCGAGAGTGCTATACTGGAAACAATAGGTTTCGATAATTTCCATTTATGCAGCAATGCATCGCGTCCAAAGTGTTCTTGTCGGAACAACGGGGCGGCCGGGAGCGGTCCTCCAAGCATCGAAGGATCCAGCCATGACCCAAGCCGTCGCCACGCCGGGCGCTCGCCTCCTGAACGCCGACGATCACACCCTGATCATGATCGACTACCAGTCCCAGATGGCCTTCGCGACCAAGTCGATTTCGGCCACGGAGCTGCGCAACAACGCCGGCCTGGTCGCCAGCGCCGCCGCCGGTTTCGGGGTCTCGACCATCCTGACCACCGTCGCGGAGAAGAGCTTTTCCGGGCCGATGTTCTCGGAGGTCACCGCGCCCTTCCGGGGCAAGGCCCTGCTGGACCGC
Organism: Caulobacter sp. LARHSG274; assembly: GCF_052871235.1. Taxonomy (NCBI): domain Bacteria; kingdom Pseudomonadati; phylum Pseudomonadota; class Alphaproteobacteria; order Caulobacterales; family Caulobacteraceae; genus Caulobacter; species Caulobacter sp. LARHSG274. Next base: position 25,615 of record NZ_JBIXJO010000010.1, read on the forward strand.
ACGTCGATGAACACCTGGGAAGACGAGGCGGTGATCGCCGAGGTCAACGCCATCGGCAAGTCGCGGATCGTGCTGGCCGGTCTGTGGACCTCGGTCTGCATCGTGGGCCCCGCGCTCTCGGCTCTGGACCAGGGTTTTGAGGTCTATGTGATCACCGACGCCAGCGGCGACGTCTCCACCGAAGCGCACGAGCGCGCCGTGGCGCGCATGATCCAGGCCGGCGCCCAACCGATCACCTCGCTGCAATATCTGCTGGAGCTGCAACGCGACTGGGCTCGCAGTGAGACCTACGACCTGACCACCGGCATCGCCCGCGAGCTGGGCGGCGCCTATGGCCTCGGCATCACCTACGCCAAGTCGATGTTCGGCGCTTCGGAGCACGACGCCGTCGCCGCCTGAACCCATAGCGAAGGGGCGGCGCGAAGCCGCCCTTTCTTCGCGGAGCGCTCCGTCATGAAACCCTACCTGCTCTCACTCGGCGCCGGGCTGCTCGCGGGCGTGCTCTACTCGCTGCTCGGCGTGCGCTCGCCCGCGCCGCCGGCCATCGCCCTGCTGGGCCTGCTCGGCATGCTGCTGGGCGAACAGGCGGTCCCGATCGCCAAGCGCCTGATGACCAAGGCGCCGGTCGTGGCCTACCTGAAGACCCCCGAATGCGCCGGTCAGATGCTCGGTCCGCAGGCCATCGCCGGCGACGGCCCCGATCCGCAAACGCCCAAGGGGCAAGCATGAGTCTCGACCGCCGCCAAGCCGTCGCGCTCGGCGCGGCCTTCCTGTCCAGTTCCGCTTTAGCCCAGCCCCGGAGGCCCGGCCCCATGACCGACCTGCTGCTCGTCAACGGCAAGTTCACGACCCTCGATCGCAGCAACCCGCGCGCCGACGCCGCCCTGGTCCGCGACGGCAGGTTCGCCGCCGTCGGCGAGGAGGGCGAGGTCCGCGGCGTCGCCGGCCCGAATCCGACGATCATCGACCTGAAGGGCCGCCGCGTGATCCCCGGCCTGATCGACAGCCACATGCACATCATTCGCGGCGGGCTGAACTACAATATGGAACTACGCTGGGACGGCGTGCCGACCCTGGCCGACGCCATGGCCATGCTGAAGAAGCAAGCCGCCAACACCCCGCCGCCCCAATGGGTGCGGGTGGTCGGCGGCTTCACCGAGCACCAGTTCGTCGAGAAGCGCCTGCCGACCCTGGACGAGATCAACGCCGCCGCGCCCGAGACGCCGGTGTTCATCCTCCACCTCTACGACCGCGCCCTGCTCAACCGCGCCGCCCTGCGCGCCGTCGGCTACACCAAGGACACGCCCAACCCGCCCGGTGGCGAGATCCAGCGCGACGCCTCGGGCGAGCCTACGGGCCTGCTGCTGGCCCAGCCCAACGCCACGATCCTCTACGCCACCCTGGCCAAGGGTCCCAAGCTGCCGCCAGAATACCAGCTGAACTCCACCCGCCACTTCATGCGCGAGATGAACCGCCTGGGCGTGACCGGGGTGATCGACGCCGGCGGCGGCTTTCAGAACTATCCCGACGACTACGAAATCGTCGAAAAGCTGCACGCCGACGACCAGCTGACCCTGCGTATCAGCTACAACCTGTTCACCCAGAAGCCCAAGGCCGAGCTGTCCGACTTCCAAAGCTGGTCCAAGCAGGTCAAGCCGAGCCAGGGCGACGACAAGTACCGCCACAACGGCGCGGGCGAGATGCTGGTCTACAGCGCCGCCGACTTCGAGGACTTCCGTGTCGAGCGGCCCGAGATGCCGGCCAACATGGAGACCGACCTGGAGCCGGTGATCCGCCACCTGGTCGAGAACCGCTGGCCCTGGCGGCTGCACGCCACCTATGACGAGACCATCACGCGGGCGCTGGACGTCTACGAGAAGGTCAACAAGGACATGCCGTTTGACGGCCTGCACTGGTTCTTCGACCACGCCGAGACGATCAGCGACCGCAACATCGACCGTATCGCGGCCTTGGGCGGCGGCATCGCCGTGCAGCACCGGATGGCGTTCCAGGGCGAGTATTTCATGGAGCGCTATGGGGCCAAGGCCGCCGAGGCGACACCGCCGATCAACAAGATGCTGAAGGCCGGCGTCCCGGTGGGAGCCGGCACCGACGCTACCCGCGTCGCCAGCTACAATCCGTGGGTCTCGTTGAGCTGGCTGGTGACCGGCAAGACGGTGGGCGGCACGCGGCTCTATCCGCCGGCCAACCGCCTCGACCGCGAGGAGGCCCTGCGCCTGTGGACCACCGCCAACACCTGGTTCTCCAACGAGGAAGGCAAGAAGGGCCAGATCGCCGTGGGCCAACTGGCCGACCTGGCGGTGCTCGCCGACGACTACATGACCGTGCCCGAGGACGAGATCCCGCATCTGTCGGCGGTGCTGACCTTGCTGGGCGGCAAGGTGGTCCATGGCCAGGGCGAGTACGACAAGCTGGCCCCGGTCTTGCCGCCGCCTATGCCCGACTGGTCGCCGGTGCGCACCTTCGGCGGCTACCAGGAGCGTTCAAGGGGGCACGCTCGCGCCCTGGCCTCGGCCTGCGGCTGCGCCAGCAACTGCAACGTCCACGGTCACGACCACGCGGCGGCCTACACCAGTGAAGCCCCGACCAGTGATGCGCGCTCGTTCTGGGGCGCCATGGGCTGCGGCTGCTGGGCGGTGTGATCATGACCAGCGCCCGAGAAACCCCGCGCGCCGTCGAGGCCATCCTCGACTGGCCGCCCACGGCGCATGTCGCCCGCCTGGCCCTGGTCGGCGCCTATCTGGTCGGCGCGGTCGTCAAGCTCGGCGACTTCGCTGGAGCGGTCGCCGAGCAGACCCATTTCGGCATGTCCCCGCCGGCCTTCTGGGCGGTGCTGACGATCGCCGTGGAGATCGTTGGACCGCTGCTCATCCTGGCGCGCCGCTGGGCATGGCTGGGTGCGGGCATGTTGGGGGTCTTCACTCTTCTGGCCGCCTTCCGCGCCAACGCCTTCTGGGCGATGGCGGCGGGGCACGATCGGTTCATGGCGACCAACGCCTTCTTCGAGCACCTGGGCCTGATCGGCGGCTTCGTCTTGGTCGCCGCCCTGGACCGACGGGAGCGCGCCGCATGACCCCCCTTCCGACCCGCCTGGCCGGCGTGACCGGCGTGGGCATGGCCTTTGTCGGCGGCTATGTCGACGTGATCGGCTTCGTGCTGCTGTTCGGCCTGTTCGTCGCCCACGCCACCGGCAACATCGTCATGCTGGGCGTGGGCCTGGCGGGCGACGCCGGCGGCCTGGCCGCCAAGCTCCTGGCCCTGCCGGTGTTCATCGGCGCGGTGGCCGCCACCTATGCCCTGATCCGCTGGCGCAACGCCCGAGGGCAGCCTTGCGAGGTCCTGGTCCTGGCCTTGCAGGCCGTCCTGCTGCTGGTCTTCATGCTGCTGACCGTGTTGGCCCTGCCGGCCGCCAGCGCCGACGCGCCGCCCGTCATGCTGGCCGGATTGACCGGGGTGGCGGCCATGGCGGTGCAGAACGTCGGCGCGCGTGTCGTCTTCACCCAGTTGGCGCCGACCACCATGATGACCGGCAACGTGACCCAGATGGCGATCGACATCGTCGACCTGGCCATCGCCCGTGGTCGTCCCGACGAGGCGCTGAAGGCGCGGATCCGCAAGACCTGGCCGCCCGTGGCCGCCTTTGCGCTCGGCGCCATGGGCGGGGCGATCGGGGTGCTGGTCGCCGGCGCCTGGAGCCTGGCGCTGGGCGTCGTCGTGGTGGCGGTGCTGGCGATCCTTCACGCCCTTCGGGGCGAGCGGTCATGAACCTCGCCGCGACCGCGCTCGCCGCGGTCCTGGCCAGCGTTTGCGCCGCCCAGGCCGCCGAGCCCTTCAAGCCGGTCCGTTCCGACGAGACCTATGGCCATCTGGCCACGGCGGAACGCACGGGCCTGGACCCCCTACGCTACATACCGATCGGCGGTGACGCCTATCTGACCCTTGGCGGCGAGGCCCGCTTGAGAATCGACGCGATCAACGCCCCGCGCTTCGGCGTCGCCGGCGAACAGGCCGATACCTACGGCCTGGTCCGGGGTCTCTTCAGCGCCGACCTGCATTTGAACGACCGCATAAGGGTCTATGGTGAGCTGGGCTGGCATCGCGACGTCGGCAAGTCCGACGCTCCGGCGCTCACCGATCGCGACGGCCTGGACGCGCAGGTCGCCTTCGTCGACCTGACGCCCGACCCCGACCGGCTCTGGCGTCTGCGACTGGGGCGGCAGGAACTGATGTTCAGCCCCACCCAGCGCTTTGTCTCAGTGCGGGAGGGACCCAACATCCGCCAGAGCTTCGACGGCCTGCGGGCGACCCGCCAGACCAAAGGGCTGCGGTTGGACGCGTTCTACGTCACGCCGGTCACGATCGCGCGCGGCGCGTTCAACGATCCGAGCAATCGCGCGCAGCACTTCTATGGCGTCTATGCCGCAAGCCGTCTGGCCAGGGGCCTCAACCTCGACGTCTATGCGCTGGAGCTTGATCGCGATGGCGCCAGGTTCGGCGCGGTGACCGGGAACGAGCGCCGCAGGAGCCTGGGCGCGCGCCTCGCCGGGCAGCTCGGCGCGGCCGATTTCGAGGCCGAGGGCATGATCCAGCGCGGGACCTTCGCCGGGCGGAAGATCCGCGCCTGGGGCGGATCGGTCGGCGGCGGCTACACCCTGGCCGCGCCCTGGAAGCCTCGGATCGGCCTGCGTCTCGACGCCGGCTCGGGCGACCAGGATCCCAACGACGGCCGGCTGCAGACCTTCAACCCGTTGTTTCCGAAAGGCGCCTATTTCAACGAAAGCAGCCTGACCAGTTGGTCCAACCTGATGGCGATCCGGCCAAGCCTGGGGCTGTCGCCCACCAAGGCGATTTCCCTCGAGGTCAGCTATCTGGATCGCGCCCGCCAGACCGGCGGCGACGCGGTCTACCTGCAGCCGTCCGTGGTGCTGTCAGGCTCGCTGGCTTCGCGGGCCAAGGCGGTGGGACATGCGCTGCAGGCCGACGCCAGTTGGCAGGCGACGCGGAACGTCAAGCTCCAGGTCCAAGCGCTTCGCCAGGAGGTCGATGCGGCGGTCAAGGCGGCCGGCGGTCGCGACGGCGACTTCGTGATGGCGATCGTGCAGTACCGCTTTTGAGGAAGCTTGCGGCCCCGGGGCCGACCTATGAAGCTCCAACGGAGATGGCGCGGCCCGCCGGTCATACGAGCTTCGGTATTGGTTGGCGCGAGTGGGTCGGGATGGATGGCCCAATCCGTCGCGCCTGGAATTGCTATGGCTCCAAGGCTGGCGTTCTCCTTCCACCCGGGTTAGCAGACCGCCCCATGATCCGCCTCGACAACATCTCCAAGCAGAACGGCCACCAAATCCTGTTCATCGAAGCCTCGATGGGCGTCCAGAAGGGCGAGAAGGTCGGGCTCGTCGGCCCGAACGGCGCCGGCAAGACGACGCTGTTCCGCATGATCACCGGTCAGGAGCAGCCCGACGACGGACTGGTCGCGATCGATGCCGGCATGACGATCGGCTATTTCAGCCAGGACGTCGGCGAAATGTCGGGCCAGAGCGCGGTCGCCGCGGTGATGGATGGCGTGGGTCCGGTCAGCGCGCTGGCCGCCGAAATGGCCAGGCTCGAGGCGGCCATGGTCGATCCCGACCAGGCCGACGAACTGGACGCCATCCTCGAACGCTATGGCGAGGTGCTGGAGCGCTTCCAGGAACTGGACGGCTACGCGCTGGAGGCGCGGGCCCGCGAGGTGCTGGCCGGCCTGAGCTTCAGCCAGGAACGGATGGACGGCGACGTCGGCCTGCTGTCCGGCGGCTGGAAGATGCGCGTGGCCCTGGCCCGCATCCTGCTGATGCGGCCCGACGGCATGCTGCTGGACGAACCCAGCAACCACCTGGACCTGGAAAGCCTGATCTGGCTCGAGGCCTTCCTGAAGAACTACGACGGCGCCCTGCTGATGACCTCGCACGACCGCGCGTTCATGAACCGCATCATCGGCAAGGTGGTCGAGATAGACGGCGGCTCGCTGATTACCTATTCCGGCGATCTGGACTTCTACGAACAGCAACGCGCGCTCGGCGAGGCGCAACGCCAGGCGCAGTACGAGCGCCAGCAGGCCATGCTGGCCAAGGAAATCAAGTTCATCGAGCGGTTCAAGGCGCGCGCCTCGCACGCCGCCCAGGTCCAGAGCCGGGTCAAGAAGCTCGACAAGATCGAACGCGTCGAGGCGCCGCGTCGCCGCCAGGCGGTCCAGTTCGACTTCCAGAGCCCGCCACGGTCGGGCGACGATGTGATCAACCTGCGCAACATCCATAAGGGCTACGGCGCCCAGCCGATCTATGAGGGCCTGGATTTCCTGGTGCGCCGCAAGGAACGCTGGTGCGTGCTTGGCGCCAACGGCGCCGGCAAGTCGACGCTGTTGAAGCTCGTGGCCGGCGACACCAAGCCCGATCAGGGCTCGGTCAACATCGGCGCCAGCGTCAGGATGGGCTATTTCGCCCAGCACTCCATGGACCTGCTGGATGGCGAAGAGACGATCTTCGAGTCCCTGGAGCGCTCGTTCCCTCAGGCAGGGCAGGGCGCGCTGCGCACCCTGGCGGGGTGCTTCGGCTTCTCCGGCGACGATGTCGAAAAGCCGTGCCGCGTGCTGTCCGGCGGCGAGAAGGCCCGTCTGGTCATGGCCAAGATGTTGTTCGATCCGCCCAACCTGCTGGTGCTCGACGAGCCGACCAACCACCTCGACATGGCGACCAAGGAGATGCTGGTTGCGGCCCTGGCGGATTTCGAAGGCACCATGCTCTTCGTCTCGCACGACCGCCATTTCCTGGCGGCCCTGTCGAACCGCGTGCTGGAACTGACGCCCGAGGGCGTCCATCAGTACGGCGGCGGCTACACGGAATATGTCACCCGCACGGGCCAGGAAGCGCCGGGACTGCACCCGGGCGGCTAGCGGGATTATCGCCCGGATTGGGCGCGCGAGTGAAGGTCAGCTTTTGGCGCACACCGAGCCACGCGCGTTGGCTTGAGTGACCTATCAGACGGCCAGTGCGCGCCAGGCGACATAGGCCGCGGTCAGAACAATCATGGCGGCGAACAGGCGTCGCGCCAGCAGCGCCCTGGTCGCCAGGCTCGGCGCCAGACGCGCACCCGACGCTACGCCACCTGCGCCTCCGACGATCAGGGCCAGGAGGATCGGGCCATCGACCAGGCCCGAGGTCACGTAGCTGGCGCTGGTCGCCACGCCGAACAGGGTGACCGAGACAAGGGACGAGGCCGCGGCGTTGGCCAGGGTCATGCCGGTCGCCGCCATCAGGCCCGGCGCGACCAGGAACCCGCCTCCGATTCCGAAAAAGCCGGCGGCCGTTCCCGTCAACACGCCAACGGGCGCCAGCCGCATCGCCTTGCCGGCGTCGATATGGATGCCCGGATCGCCGAGCGAGGTGGGCTTGCGAAACATGGCTAGGCCCACTGCGGCCATGGCGGCCGCGAACCAGACCAGAAGCGTGTCGCTCGGCAAGGCCTTGGCGATGTGGGCGCCGACCAGCGCGCCGAAGAGACCCGGCGCGCCGAACGTCAGGGCGCAGGGCCATTTAATCCGACCGGCCTTCGCCTGAGCGGCCAGGCCCACGGCCGCATTGACGGCCACGGCGGCGGCTGACGTGCCGATCGCGACATGAGCGTCCTGCATGCCCACCGCGTAGAGCAGCAGGGGCGTGGCCAGCACCGAGCCCCCGCCGCCAAAGACAGTCAGCAGGAACGCGACCAGACCCCCGCTCAGGACCGCGACGCCGTAGGTCGAGATCTGGTCCATGACCCTACGCCGTCGGCCGGTTCCCCGGCGCCAGAGCCAGGAGCCGGGCCATGCCGCAAAAGCCGGTGGCGCCGGCCAGGGTGAGGCCCGCGCCGACGAAAGCCGAAACGCCGAGGAACCACGGCGAAGCGAGAAGACCCAGGATCACGCCCGCCAGCACCAGCAGGCCGGCGGCGATCTGCACTTGGCGCATCAATTCCAGCGGCGCCCTGACGTCGACCTCGACGGGCAGGTCAGCGGCGTCCCAGGCGTCGAGCCCTCCCTCCAGCACATAGGCCTGCGTCCCACAGGCGGCGGCCAGCCGCGCGCCGTTTGCGCTGGTGCGCATGCCCGAGCGGCAGGCGAATATCACCTCGCGCGCGTCGGCCAGGCCCAGGCCCCCGGCGTCCAGGCTTGAGAGCGGGCGCGACAGAGCGCCTCGCGCGCGACGCCGGGCGAACTCGTCCGTTTCGCGGATATCGACCAGGATCGCGCGGCGGTCGGCCAGGCGGCGGGCGGCGTCGTCAGGCTTTAGGGGGATCAGGGGAGGGGTCATCGTCGGCGCTCCTGCCAGGGGGACAGAAGATCTCCGCGAGCGTGCCGACCACCTTCAGAGCGGCGGGATCGGCGATCCGGTACCAGACGCTGGTGGCTTCGCGGCGGGTGGCCACGACGCCTTCCTCACGCAGCACCGCCAAGTGTTGCGAGAGCGCCGACTGCGACAGGCCGACGAGCGGCAAAAGCTGCCCCACCGACCGTTCGCCATCGGCGAGCTGACACAGGATCATCAGTCGGCGCTCGTTGGCCAGGGCGCGCAGAAGCTTGGCGGCTTCCGCGGCGCTGGCCTCGAACTGGCTGACACCGAAACGTGAGAGATCGAACATGAGCGCGATATATTCCACTATGCTAATTTAGCAAGAACTAATATATATAGTGGCTCCGCCCTGAGGCTCGACCATGCGGCCCGACGTTCAAGCGTTCTTCGATCCTGCCACCTCCACCGCCAGCTACCTAGTCGTCGATCCGATGACGCAAGCGGCGGCGGTCATCGATCCCGTCCTCGATTTCGAGCCCAAGGCGGGGCGGCTCTCGACCGTTTCGGCGGACACCATTCTGGCCGCCGTGGAGGCGCGGGGCCTGAGGCTGGTCTACGTGCTGGAAACCCACGCTCACGCCGACCACCTGTCAGCAGCTGACTACATCCGGCGCAAGACTGCGGCCAAGATCGTCATCGGCGCGGCCATCGTCGAAGTGCAGAAGGCCTTCATCCCTGTGTTCGAGTTTGACGAGGCGGCCGACGGAAGCGTCTTCGACGTGCTGATGAAGGAGGGCGATACCCTTTCGTTGGGCGAGTTGGACATTGAGGCCCTGCACACGCCCGGCCATACGCCGGCTTGCCTGAGCTATCTGATCGGCGACGCGGCGTTCGTCGGCGACACGCTCTTCATGCCCGACTACGGCACGGCCCGCGCCGACTTCCCGGGCGGCGACTCGCGCACGCTCTACCGATCGATCCGGAAGGTCCTGGACCTGCCGCCGACGACGCGGATCTTCGTCGGCCACGACTATCTGCCGGCTGGGCGTTCCGATCATCGCTGGGAAACCACCGTGGCCGAGGAGCGCGCCCATAACGTCCATGTGCATGACGGTGTCGGCGAGGACGCATTCGTGGCCATGCGCCAGGCCCGGGACGCCACCCTGGCGGCGCCGACGCTGATCCTGCCCGCTTTGCAGGTCAACATCCGAGCCGGTGCGCTTCCGGAGCCCACCGCTGCGGGCAACGTGTTTCTCAAGCTGCCGCTGACCGGGTTGGCGAGGTAGGAGGTCGGTCCGAGCGGTCGACGCTTAGGCGAAAGACGAACGACTGGAAACTGGAGCGACCCAAAGTTCTGCTCTTGGCGCGTCGACGAAGGGGCGGCCGTTGGCCTAGCCAGGCAGCTCCGCCGCAGCGAAGATGCCTATCTTGCAGAGGTTCATTCCGGGGGACGCGGCCGCTATGCCGGGGTCGGACGACACCGAGAGGGGCGGGTTCGACCCAGAAGCCCTATTCGAGCTCAAGGCGCGGGTGGACGCCGCGGATGTTGCGCTGAAGGCGTCGTTCCCCGCCCTTGACGCCGCCCGGCGCCGCTACGCGCGCACGCGGTCTGCCGCGGACAAGGAAACCCTCGACGCGGCCCAGGAAGAGACCCGCGCGCTGTTCGACGAGTGGAAAGGCCTGCTGACCGCGATGCGGGCCATGCTGGGGATCACAGATGACGAAATTGCAGAGATCGAGGCGGCGCGGGTTGGCGGCTCTGAGCAAATCCCGCGCGCGGCGCTGACGGCCGATCTCATTGCGCCGACGGCCGACCTCTGGGCCCAGATCGGAAATGCCGTCGACACCATCGAGGCCTTATTGCCGAACGGGTGGCTCGACGAAGAGCCGGTCGACGGTGCGCGCCTCGATGACCTATTCGGGCCCAATGGTGTGTTGTCGATCACCAAGGGCTTGCGGCCCGAAAGCGAAGCGCCGGGAATCCACCGGTTCCGCCAAGCGATCTACAACGCACGTGACTATCGGGACGGCCATACGGCCTACGATCACTTTGCGGGGGCGACCCAGGCGTCCACCGTCGTGCAGCTGGCGTCGCAGCTCAAGAACCTGGGCGCGGTCGGCGGCGATGTGGATGGGCGCCTGAGCCGGCTCTGGGCCGGGGCCAGCGCAGGCGTCGACGCGACGATATTGGAGCTGTTCACAGCGGCCGCCTGCGCCGCAAAGGGCCGCAAGGTTTCCTTCCTTCCCGAGACCGCGGAGAAGTCGCCGGACCTCGCATGCGAAGACCCGTTCCCGCTGGTCATCGAATGCAAGCGGCAGGCGCCGCTATCGGAATACGAGGTCAACGAGGAGGCGCTGATGCGCGACCTCTTCTTTCGCCTTCGCCAGCTGGCGCGTACACGAGGTGTGGCCGGCGTGTTCGAGCTGCGGCTGACGGTCGAGGCCAAGGACCTTAGCCTCGAAGACGTCGCGGCTGCGGCCTTCCGCCAGCGGTTGGCCGCCCACCCCGAGCGTCCTCTCGCTTATGGATGGGGGACGGCCGCGTTCCGCGAACTCCCGCGGCGCGGCATCCTGCCTGAAGAGACCCGGGCCTACAGTCCGACCATGCTGCAGACGGTGTTCGGCTGGAACACCGACCTCCCAGAGTGGGACGGGCTGTGCTGTTCAATCGCCAACGCCCGGGGTGGCACGGTCCTTGACGTCCAAAGCCCCGTTGGCTTGCTGTGGAGCAACGCCGCGGACTCGGCCATGCGCAAACGCACCTGGGCGCCCGTGAACCTTTTCCTCGGCGCGACGAGCCAGATTCCCCCCGGCGCGACTGGAATCGTCTACGTCGCCTACGTGGAGGGCGCTCGGGCAGAGGCGGCGGATATGCGTGTCGCCGCTTACCAGGAACGGCTGCGGGAATGGGAGCATGCGGGCGACATCCGTGTCCCGATCTCGGCACTGTGCCGGTTGTATCCGCGCCCGCTCGAAGAGGGTGAACCCGACTTGATCGAGAGCAGCATCAGGCTGGTGAGCAGCGAGTATGGTGATCCCGCGCTTTTCGATGATTTTCCAACCAACGTCTTCACCCAGTCGGGCGGCGATTGAGGCGGCCAACCTCTGCCGGCGGAGTCTGTCCGAAGGGCGCGCGAGTGGGTCCGTGTTGGACTGCCAGCATGGCCTCCCCTTCCTCAGGTCACCTCGCCGATCATCGCTGCGGCCGTCGGGGCCAGGCTACATATATTGGAGCCGCGGGCGCCGCTATGGCTTGCAGTCTGAGCTAAACGGATCAGCACCGCGAATATCTGCTTCCTGGAGCGGCCCCACAGTCCGCTCGTGGCGCTCGTCGGGCGACAGAATATTCAGTCCAAGTCGTAGTCGACCTTCGCGGCCTTGAGCCGCCACATCGTGGCGCTCTCCACCGTCACTATGTCCTGCGCCGCCAGCCCGATCAGCGAGGCGTCGGCGCGCGAGGGATAGATGCGGAACGAGAAGGCCGCCCCGTTCCCCAGAAAGACATCGACCACCGAGCCATCGACGAACACCCGCCAGGCCAGGGGCTCGCCGAAGGCTTGGGTGTCGAGCTTGCCGCGCAGGACCTCTGGGCCTTCGCCGCTCATCGACAGCGTGGACCGGCTCTTGTCGACCACGATCTCCCGGGTCGCCGGATCATAGAGGATCTGCGTCTGCTCCTGGCCGTCGGGGCTGGCGCCGATCACCACCCCATACGGCGCCCGCGCGCCGGCGACGAAGCGCGCCTGCAGCTCCGCCTGACGCCCGAAGTCGCCGAGCAGCCGCTCGCCGCGTACGACCAGGCTGGATTGGGCGGCGCCGACCGCATCGGCGCGTAGCGTTTTCAGCCCTTCGATCGGACGCTGGCCCAGGGCGTGGCCGCCGCTGGTCAGGAACCATTCTCGCGGCAGGGAGAAGGTGTGAGCCCATCCGGCGTCGATCTGCGCCTGCGGGCTGCGCCGCTCGTCGACGATGCCGATGCCCACCAGGACGCCGTCCGGGCGACGGGCCACGGCCGGCGACAGATGGCCGGGGATCACGTCGAGCGGCTGGGGGGCGGAGGCGTCAGGTGTGAAGGCCCCGTGCGCCCATTCACCCACCCAATAGACCGCTCGGGTTGCGGCCAGACCGTATTTCGAGATCCGCCCGCCGATGGGATTGGCCACCAGCACACGGCGATCACCGAGCGCTTCGAAGACGGGCATCTCCCAGATCGTCGAACCGGGCTCGTCCATCGCCTGGAAGGGCGTGGCGGCGAACCGATCGCGATGCTTCCAGCAGGTCGGCCCGTCGCCGTCCTCGCAGCGGTAGTAGTCCAAGCCGCCGTGGCCCTCGTAGGCCGCGCCGATGATCATGTTCCAGGCGCCGTCTTCCTTCCACAGGTACGGGTCCCTGAAATCCCGCACCTGGGCGGTGTCGAGGATCGGCCCGCGCTTCTCCCAATGCTGGAGCTTGGGGTCGTTGCTCACCGCGACCGAGACGCCGGGATTGAAGACGCCGCCGTGATTGACGCTGGTGTAGTAGGCCAGGGCCTGGCCGCCGCTGACGATCACGTCGCCCGACCAGATCCCCTTCATGTCGAACCCGACCGTGTCGGTCTGCAGGGTCGGAAACAGCGCGTCGCGCTGGTGGGTCCAGTTGACCAGGTCGGGGCTGGACATGTGCCCCCAGTGCATCTGGGTCTTGAACGGGCCGTTGGGCGTGCGCTGGTAGAAGAGGTGATAGCGGCCGTTGACCAGGACCAGGCCGTGCGGCTCGTTGGTCCAGTTGGCCGGCGGTATGGCGTGGAAGCGCGGCCGAAGGGGATCGGCGGCGAAGCGCGAGGCCGGCGTCGCCAGCGACTGGCTGATCGAGGCGGCAGGCTCGGCGTCGCGCGCTTGCAGCGCGTCGGCCCGGCCAACATCCTGCGACACCGTTAGATCATCGAAGGCGCCGTTGAGCAGATTGACCCGCGCCTCGCCCATCTTGGCGTCGCGCCAGCTCCTGGCCAGCTTCAGCGGCGCCTGGGCCGGCAGCCAGGCTGCGCCGGCCTTGAAGCGGCCGGTGGAGACGACCTTGCCGTCCTGGAAGAGCGCGATCGTTCCGGTCGCCGGGTCGGCCGAAAAACCGATCTTCGTCCACTGGTAGACGGGAAAGCGCGCGGGCGCGGCCAGGGTCTCCATCCCGCGGCTGGTGGCCAGTCTCAGGCCCCAGCGGCCGTAGGTGTCGATGTAGAGGTCGAAGCCGCGCTTGCCGTCGGCCTGGTTCAGGAAGGAGGCGGGCGTCGCCTCGCGCGCCGGGACCTCCCGATCGGAGGGATAGCTCTCCAGCGCCGCCCACAGGGAGGCTCCGACGAAGCGTGATCCCTCCAGCTGAAGCGGCTGCTCCCACCAGGTCGTGAACCCGTCGGTTCGCAGCGCGCCGCCTTGGGCCCCTGGCACGATCTCGGTGGGCCACTGGCTATGGAGACCGGGGAAGCCTGCCTCATCGAAGCCTATGGTCACCGCGTCCTGGGCGTGGGCGACTAGGCTCGGCGTGCAAAGAAGCAGGGCGGCGAGCAGGACCGTAACGCGGCGCATGGGGTTCTCCCGAAGCTTGGGGCGAGGGCGCAAAAAGGGCCCGGGCGCCTGAGACGTCCGGGCCCGAGTTGGGGACAAGAAGAGCGGTCCAACCCTGCAGAGGGAGCGGCAAGCGCCCAGTCCGAGGGGATGTCGGCCCGGGCGCCGTGGCGACCCGGGCCGACGCCCCCTAGAAGCGGTAGGTCAGGCTGGCGCGGTAGGTGCGGCCAAACAGGGGCCGGGCGACGCCCCGGTTGCGGGCGCCGTCCGGCGACAGCAGGTCCGAGAAGATCGGATCGCCTTCGGTGAACGACAGCTGGTTGGTCAGGTTCGCCACGTTGAACTGCGCCATCAGGTTGGGCGTCACAGCCCAGGCCGCCCCGGCGTTGACGATGTAGTAGGCTGGGTACTGGGTGACGTTGAAGTCCGTCGATTCCGAGAAGCGCGACGAATAGTAGTAGACTTGGCCAAACACCGACACCGGCACGCCGGTCAGGGGCCTGAAGTCGAAGGACGGCGTGAAGTTGACCATCACTGTCGGCAGGCGACGGGGGCGGCGACCATCCTCGCCGATCTCGACATATTCATAGCCGGTCAGGACGTTGGCGGCGTCGCGCACCTCGCGGGTGATCTTGTAGTTGGCGTTGGTGATCTTGGGGTCCTGGACGGTGACCGCGCCCTTCAGCTCCAGCCCGTCGATCGGACGCCAGGCCAGTTCGACCTCGGCGCCGAAGTTCTTGACCCCGCGTTGATAGACCTCGCCGACCTCGGGACAGGTGTTGATCTGCGGCACCGCCCCGGTGACCGCGCATTGCGGCGACTGGAAGTCGCGGTAGACATTGACGAAGTCACGCGGAGTGAACTTGTTGTAGTAGACCGCCGCCGAGGCGTCGAACTTGGACTTGTAATAGCGCAGGCCCGTTTCCAGCTGCCAGATTCGTTCGATCTGGTTGCGCTTGATGGTCGCGGAGCCGACCTGCTGGGTGGTGTCGACCCGAAATTCGTTGAGGTCCTCAAGGCTGGGCAGGCGGAACGAGCGCGACACCAGACCGTAGACGGCGATCGGATCGGAAATCGAATAGTTGGCGCCGACCGACCAGCCCACGGCGCTGAAGCGCTTGTCGAGGTAACGCGGCGCGCCGGGCACCGACAGTTCGTTATCTGCGGTGGTGTCCTGGGTGGAGCCGACCACGACGCTGGCCGGCGTCGCATCGAAGAGGACGTTGCGGTCGCGACGCACGAGATCGGTCTTGAGGGTCTGCCACCGCACGCCCAGGTCCAGCTTCAGGCGATTGTCCAGGGTCTCCCAGTGATCCTGCAGATAGGCGGCGTAACCGCGCGAACTGGAGTCGGTCACGAAGCCGAAGAAGCCGGGCAGGATGGCGCCGCCGCTCGTCAGGCTCGGGCCGACGATCGCGCCATTGGCGTCCAGGCCTCGCAGGTCGACCAGGCGCGAGGGCTCGCCCATGCTCGACACCAGCAGGCTGGCCTGGAAATTGGCGTCATAGGTGTAGCTGCTGCCATAGCCTCCGGCGGTCAGCTTGTGTTCGCCCAGCCAGTTGAACGTCTTCTGGACCTGCAGGTCCATCGAGGCGCTGTCGGCCTTGACGTTGGCGATGAACGGCAGAAGGAAGTTCAGATAGGTGTCGGGCGCGACGGCCTGGCCGTTGTCCAGATAGTAGCCCTGGACCCGGGCGACCTTCGAATAGTTGGCGATGAAATCCTCGCGGCTGATGCCGGCGAAGGCCGCGCACGGATTGCTCGTGGGGACGTTGAAGAAACCCCGGAGCTTGGCGTTGTTGAGGTTGCAGCTGAGCGCCGCGCCATGGGCGGGCGAGATGACGTCGTTCTGCAGGCGGACGTTCAGGAAATCCTTCGCATAGGCCGTGTCGTTGCCGGTGAACATCGTATTGAAGTCGCTGGTTCCGCTGGTGTAGCGAAGGCCGCCCTTGAAGGTCCAGCCATCGCCCATCTCGCGCGAGAACTTCAGGGTGAAGACGTTGAACTTGGGGTGGATGCCGTCGGCCAGGTCGATGTCGCGCTGGCCGTATTCGCCCATTTGGGTGAAGTGGCGGTTGAACGGCGAGGCCACCGTGCCGTGGGCGAAATCGATGCCCAGGGGCTCGATGGTGTCCTGGTCGATCTTGGTGGGGTCGTCGGCCGTGCCCGGACCCGACAGCCGCGGCACCGAGATCGGCAGGTTCTGGTAGAAGGCGGTGTGATCGTTGAGGAACAGGGCGTGCGCCTGGATCTCGGTGGCCCCGTCGTCGCTGGTATAGACGATGTTGCCGCGGATCTGGCCGCCGTGGTCGCCGGTGTAGCCGTTGTCGCGGATGCCGTCGGCGACGCGATAGAAGCCGCCCAGGGCGAAGGTCAGGTTCTTGTTGATCGGGCCGGAGACGAAGGCCTCATTGCGCACGAAGCCGTAGTCGGCCACTTCGAGCCGGTAGCCGCCCTCGAACTTCTGGCCGCCGGTCTTGGTGACATAGTTCACCGTCGCGCCCAGGCCGTTGGAATAGAGGATGCCGCCCGGTCCGCCCTTCACCACCTCGACGCGGTCGGTCATCAGGTCGGTGCGGATGAAGACGTCGTTGTTCATGAACTGAACTTCCGGCTCTTCGTAGACCGGCAGACCGTCGATCAGCTGCGGGGCGTAGCGATAGCCGCCGGTGACCGGCAGGCCGCGGACGGTGACGTTGTTGCTGGCTTCGCCGGCGCTGCTGCCTTCGGTGTAGAGCCCCGGAATATTGGCCAGCAGGTCGGCCGTGCTGATCGGGGCCAGGCGCTGGATTTCCTCGGTCGTCAGGGTGTTGATCGAGAAGGTCGCGTCCTTCTTGCGGGTGCCGGCCGTCACCCCCGTGACGACGACTTCCTCGACCTGGACGGCCTCCGGGTTCGAGGAGCTGGCCGGGGCGGCCGTCTGGGCCAGGGCGCCCGTCGCGGCGAACAGGACGGCCGCCGACACCGACGTGCGGAATGCATTTTTCAGAGACACTGGTTTCCCTCCCGAGGACGCCTTTTCGGCGCGTTCCTTCCAACCGGCATGACGACGGTATGCGACTAAAGCTACTGAAGTGATTTAGTCTGTCAACCGGTCTTGCGAAAAAGCGTCGCCATGTGGCCGAGCCGCGCGAGCCTGCCCCAGTCGATCGTCCGTGCCTCAAGCGCGGGGATTCCAAAGCGGCGGCAGGGCGGGTTTGCGCTCCGGATCAGGAGCGCGCATGACCTGGCGGCCGCCCTGCAAAACGCGGGGAGGGAGCAGTTCGAAGGCCGACAAGCGCGCTGGCGACTCGGGAGCGGGTGCGTATCATGAACGGTCAGACAGGATCAGGGGCGTCACCTTCCATGGGCCGCGGCAGTAACTCCAACGGCGTTCGCCGCTACAACGAGCGCCTGGTGCTCTCGACCATTCGCCGGCTCGACGGGGCGTCCAAGGCCGACCTGGCCAAGATCACCGGCCTGTCCCCCCAGGCCGCCTGGCGGATCGTGGAGGACCTGCAGGCCGACGGGCTCCTGATGGTCGCCGGCCGACGGACCGGGGGGATGGGCCAGCCCTCGACGATCTACAAGATCAACGGCGAGAACGGCTACACCATCGGCGTCGAGGTCGGTCGCAGCCGTCTGACCTGCGTGCTGCTCAATTTCAATGGCGTGGTGCTGGCCACCCAGACCCGGCCGATGGCCTTCCCCGAGCGTTCGTCAGTCATCGCCGAGGTCGCGCAGTTCGCGCGCGTGCAGCTGGCGGCGCTTGAGCCCGAGCAACGCCAGGCCTTCCTCGGTGTCGGCATCGCCATGCCGTGGTTCATCGGCGCCTGGCGCGAGGAGATCGGCGTGTCGCCCGACCAGGCCAAAGACTGGGGCGCCGATGTCGAGGAGGCCTTCCGCTCGGGCCTGGACTGTCCTGTATTCTTTGAGAACGACGGCAACGCCGCGGCCCTGGCCGAACTCCTTTGCGGCGTCGGCCTGGGGGTCGAGAACTATCTCTACTTCCACGTCGGCACCTTCGTCGGCGGAGGTCTGGTGCTGGGCGGACAGATCCACCAGGGCCGACATGGCAACGCCGCGGCCTTGGCGTCGATGCCGATTCCCGACGAAGGCGGGCAGGACTTCCTGCTTCATCGCGCCTCGCTCTACAGCCTGGAGGCCGCGCTCGGCCAAGGCGACGACGAAGCGGTCCGCGCCGCCTGGCTGGACACCTGCGCCCAGGCCATCGCCTTTGTCATCCTGGGCGCCAACAGCCTCCTTGATCTTGATGCGGTCGTGCTGAGCGGGGCTTTGGACGAGACCACGCTCCGGTTGCTGGCCGAGCGCGTCGAAGCGCGAACGGCGGCCACGGCGCCCAAGGACTTTTTCAAGCCGCAGATGCTGGTGGGCCAGATCCGCGACACCGCGCCCGCGGTGGGGGCCGGCCTGCTGCCGCTCTACGCCAGCTATACCCCCAACCTCGGGTCGCTGCTCAAGGGCGACGTCGCTTAGCCAAGCTTTTTCGCCTTCTCCCGTTGACAGACTAAATCACCTCAGTAGATTTAGTCGCGCACCGCCGTATCGCGGTCAGCAACGAGTGCGTCGCCCAAGACGCCTGAGAGGAAACGAATGTCTTTGCGACCGTGCTTCCGCGCGTCTGCGACCTGTGCGCTCTCCGCCTTGGCCGCGCCAACGCCTGGCCTCCTCCCTGACCAGACCCTCCGCGCGAACCCGACTTCCCGGCGGCCTTGAGCGCCGCCGCCCCGGCCGTTCCTGCCGGTCCGGGGCGGCGTCTTTTTCATCGGACCTTCCAAGAGTATCTTTCATGGTTCATCCCAAACTGTTCGGCGGCGTCGAAGCGGGCGGCACCAAGTTCCTGTGCGGGGTCGCCGACGAGAACGGGGTGATCCTCGACCAGGTGCGCATCGCCACCACCACCCCGGCCGAGACGCTTGGCGCGGTCGACGCCTTCTTCGCCCAGGCCGGCGCCCGGCACGGGCCGCTTGCGGCGCTGTCGATCGGCAGCTTCGGGCCGCTGTCCCTGCGCTCGACCGCGCCTGACTATGGGTCGATCACCTCCACCCCGAAAGTCGGTTGGAGCCATGTGGATCTGCTGGGCCATTTCCAGCGCACCCTTGGCGTGCCGGTGGCGTTGGACACCGACGTCAACTGCTCGGCGGTCGGTGAATATCTGTTTGGCAGCGGCCAGGGCCTGGGGGCCTTCTGCTATGTCACCATCGGCACCGGGATCGGCGTCGGCCATCTGCTCGGCGGCGTCCCGCACACCGGCGCCAACCATCCCGAAGCCGGCCACATCCGCTTGCCCCGCGCGCCCGGCGACCAAGCTTTCGAGGGCATCTGTCCGTTCCACGGCGATTGCCTGGAGGGCCTGGCCTGCGGCCCCGCCATGCAGGCGCGCTGGGGCGTCCCGGCCGAGGAACTGCCGCCTCGCCACCCGGCCTGGGCCATCGCGGCCGACTACATCGCCGGCCTTTGCGCGACCCTGACCTATATTCTCCGGCCCGATCGGATCATTGTCGGCGGCGGCGTCATGCAGCAGGCCGACATGTACCCACGGGTCAGAACCGCGCTTGAGGCCAAGCTGGCCGGCTATGACGCCAGTCTGCGCGGCCTGGACATCGACGCCTATGTCGCCGAGCCCACGGCCGGCGCCTCGGCCGGCCTGACCGGCGCCCTGGCCATCGCCCATCGCCTGATCACTCGCCAATGGCCGATGCACTGGGTTCTCGGCGCGCATCAGAATTCCGTTTCCACGCTCTCGAAGGTCTCCTGATCATGACGACGATCGACACGGCGCTCGCGCCGCCCATCCGGCCCGGGGTCACCTTGGCGATGGTTCTCGCGGCCCTCGGCGCAGCCTTGGGCGGCCTGTTGTTCGGGTTCGACACGGCGGTGATCTCCGGCGCCACGGCGGCGCTGCAGGCGCGGTTCGCCCTGACCGACGGGGCCCTGGGGTTCACTGTCGCCTCGGCCCTGATCGGCACCGTGCTGGGCTCGCTGGTCGCCGGCGCGCCATCGGACCGCTTCGGCCGCAAGCCCATGCTGCTGATCGTCGCCGTCTGCTACGTCGTCTCCTCGCTCGGCGCGGGTCTGGCGGGCGACTGGTACGCCTTTCTGGCCTTCCGCTTCCTGGGAGGCCTGGCGATCGGCGCGGCCTCGGTCGTCACTCCGGTCTATATCGCCGAGGTCGCCCCGACCCACGTGCGCGGCCGCCTGGTGGCGCTCAACCAACTCAACATCGTCTTCGGCATCCTGCTGGCCTTCCTGTCCAACTACGCGATCGCCCGCCTGGCCGGCCCCGACGTCGCCTGGCGCTGGATGTTCGGCATCGTCGCCGCGCCGTCGCTGCTGTTCCTGGTCGTCACCTTCCTGCTGCCCGACAGCCCCCGCTGGCTGGTCGTTCAACGTCGCGACGACGAGGCGCGCCAGGTGATGGCCCGCCTGGGCTTTCCTGACCCCGACGGCGAGGTCGTGCATATGCGGGTGGCGGCCGAGCGGGACGCCGGCAAGGCCAAGCCCAGCCTCTTCCAGTCGGCCTATTCCGTTCCGGTGACCTGCGCGATCGCCATCGCCATGTTCAACCAGCTCTCGGGCATCAACGCGCTGCTCTACTATGCGCCGCGCATCTTCCAACTGGGCGGGGCGGGGGCCGACAGCGCGCTGCTGCAATCGGTGGCGGTGGGCGGCACCAACCTGGTGTTCACGATCCTGGCGCTGTTCCTGATCGACCGGTACGGCCGCAAGCCGCTGCTCTATGTCGGCTCGATCGCCACGGCGGCGGCGCTGATCCTGGTCGGGCTGCAGTTGGAGAGCGCCCATCCGAACGGCGTCCTGGTCCTGGGCGGGCTACTGGGTTTCATCGCCGCCTTCGCGGTCTCCCAGGGCGCGGTGATCTGGGTGTTCATCTCCGAGGTCTTCCCCAGCGCCGTGCGCGGCAAGGGCCAGGCCCTGGGCAGCACCACCCACTGGGTCATGGCCGCCGCCATCACCTGGGCCTTTCCGGTGTTCGCCGCCCATGTCGGCGGCTGGGTGTTCGCCTTCTTCGGCGCGATGATGCTGCTGCAGTTCCTCTGGGTCTGGAAGGTGATGCCCGAGACCAACGGCGTCGCGCTCGAGGACATGGACTTCCGGAGGGGGCACTGATGCGTCGTCTGCTAACCCTTGGCGCGGCCGCCTTGATCGGCGCTGGCGCGTCGCTCCCCGTCGCGCCCGCCGCTTTCGCCGACGAGGTCCGTCCGGCCTACCATTTCGCGCCAGCCCGCAACTGGATGAACGACCCCAACGGGCTGGTCTATTTCGAAGGCGAGTACCACCTGTTCTTCCAGTACAATCCCTATGGCGATCGCTGGGGGCACATGAGCTGGGGCCACGCGGTCAGCCGCGATCTGGTGACTTGGGAAGAGCTGCCGGTGGCGATCCCGGAGACGGACGTCATGGCCTTCTCCGGCAGCGTGGTGATCGACTGGAACAACACCAGCGGCTTTGGCAAGAACGGCCGTCCGCCGATGGTGGCGGCCTATACCGGCTATGATCCCAAGACCAAGAACCAGTCGCAATATATCGCCTACAGCAATGACAAGGGCCGCACCTGGACCGTCCACGGCAAGGTGCTCGACATCGGCTCCACCGAGTTTCGCGACCCCAAGGTCTTCTGGCACGCGCCGACCAGGCGTTGGGTGATGCTGACTGTCCGGGCGGTCGAGAACCGTCTTTCGATCTACACCTCGCCCGACCTGAAGACCTGGACCCACGCCAGCGACTTCGGACCCGCCGGCGGGCGCGGCAAGAACTGGGAGTGTCCGGACCTGATCGAGCTGCCCGTCGAGGGCGGCCGTCCCGGCGAAAAGCGCTGGGTGCTCGGCATCAATCTTGGCGACAGCGGGGTCGGCGGCGGCTCGGGCGGCCAGTATTTCGTCGGAAACTTCGACGGCGTCCACTTCACGCCGGATCCGAGCTGGGGCCGGGAGCCTCAGTGGATGGACTATGGCGCCGACTTCTACGCCGCCGTCTCGTGGAACGACCTTCCGAAGACGGACCCGCGCCGGATCTGGATCGGATGGGCCAACGACTGGCGCTACGCCAACGCCATCCCGACCTATCCGTCGCGCGGTCTGATGTCGCTGCCGCGGGTCGTCAGCCTCAAGCAGACGCCTGAGGGCTATCGGATCACGCAGGCGCCAGTCCAGGAGGTCGAGACGCTTCGCTCCAGTCACCAGTCAGCCAGCGCCTTCATGCTTGGTGAAAACAGGACCGCGCTGCCGATTCAGGGCGGCTCCGTCGAACTAGATCTGGAGCTTGAACTGGGCAGCGCTGAGCAGGTCCAAATCGCCCTGACCGACGACAAGGGGTTCGAGACCCTGATCGGCGTGACGCCGAAGACGAACGAGGTCTTCATCGACCGCACGCGCTCTGGGCCCCATTTCCACGACGCGTTCGCCGATCGCCACACCGCATCGGTCGACCTCAAGTCGGGTCGTGTGCGTCTTCGCGCGTTCGTGGACCAGTCGATCGTCGAGCTCTACGTCAATGATGGCCAAACGACGATCACCGACCGATTCTTCCCCGGTGGCGGGGGGCTCAAATGGTCGGCCAGCGCTCGTGGCGGGACCGCAACGATTCGCAAATTCGACGGTTGGACACTGGACAAGTCGAAGGTGCCTTAGTGCAGAGTTCGCTTGTCAGCACTCGGCGTGGTTCGCGCCGGGTGACGACCTATATCGGTCTGACGCCGGACACCGACCCATGCAAGATTGCGCCGCTGGACTCGGCAGGCCGATCCTGGACCTTGCCGGGAGGAGCGGCCCCGCGGTACCGGCAACTCTACAATCTGATCCGCGATCGTCTTGCCAGTGGCGAGCTGCGGATTGGCGACAGGCTCCCTGATGAGCGCCATCTGGCGCGCCTCTGTGGCGTCTCGCGGTTGACGGTGCGAGGCGCGCTCGCCCTGCTGGAAGCCGAGCGACGTATTCAGAGGCGAACACGTGTCGGGACAATAATCTGCGAGCAGCAACAGGGGTAGCGCCGACGCCCGCGGCCCAGATACAGCGATTAGTGCGCTTGGATTTATTGGCCTGCACCTCAGGCCGACGGTCAACGGCGCCGGATTGGGCCATCGCGGGTAGGCCGCGACGACCTGGAGCGGATGTCTGGATTCTGGAGAGAACCCAATGTCAGCTACTGGCGCAGACCCGGCCAGCTAACCTGACTTCAGGATCGACAGGTAGTGGAAGCTGTCGCCGATCAGTGGCGTAGATAAACCCTCAGTATGAGCGTGTGCTAGCAGCGCTCACAGATCAAAGTTGATCGGACGTGCGGTGGTCCGATCGCTTCACCGCGCTACCGGCGCATTTGAGACGCACCTCCGACGGCTCCACCACCAGCAACTAGGGGGGCGGCTGACCCGCTGGTTGAATCTATTGGCATCGCTCGTCTTTCGTGTAACGCTGTTCGGCGATAGCGCATTTTTGCCGGGGGGCGTCATGATGCTTGATCTGGAGAGCTTTGGTCTCAGCGACGATTTCGATCGCGCCGGTCAGGCCATCGAGACCATGGTGGCCGCGCGCCATCCCGCGAACGATCAACATCGCTGGGGCGCGATCAAGCCGATGAGCGTGGTTGGGGGCTGGGGCCAGGATCTGTCGACCTGGACGCTCCACCTGGGAATGATCCTGACGAACTTCAACACGCTTATTCGACCCCGGCGCGTGACCTTCACCCAAATAGAGGTTCGAAATTCCGGTGGCCTGCCTCTACGCAATCTCCAGCTCTA
This sequence comes from Caulobacter sp. LARHSG274, assembly GCF_052871235.1. NCBI lineage: Bacteria > Pseudomonadati > Pseudomonadota > Alphaproteobacteria > Caulobacterales > Caulobacteraceae > Caulobacter > Caulobacter sp. LARHSG274. Next base: position 49,227 of record NZ_JBIXJO010000010.1, read on the forward strand.
TCTGGCTCAGCAGGCGCAACATGCGCACCGTTAGGCCCTACGGGCACCTTATCGCGTTGATCGGCGCGGGTGTGATGACTGGTGCGGTCGACAACACCTGGGCGCAAGCTGACGTAAAGCCATCCGTCGCCATCAATCTCATTTGCGCGGGCATAGAGCCGGGCAAGTCGGTCGACTACCGTGAATTCGCGGCCGCCGTGGCCGCCGCCGCCGGCGTGACGCCCGCCGATCTGAACCCGACCGACAAGGCGATGAGCGTCGCCGACTACAATCAAGCCGCTTTGGTGCTCCTGCGCAATCGTGAGGTTCAAAGGCGGCCGGCTGTTACGGCGAATATTCTGGCGCTTGTCGCCGACACCGAAGATCTTCTGGCCGACAATTCGCCAACTTCAGCGGAGGATGCGGGGCTGAAGGTCGAAGGCGCCGGCCATGGGTCAAATTGGTTGTTTCAGCCTGATAACCAGCGCCTGACCTGTGTGGGGAAGGGGCCGCCAAAGGTCGAGGACCAGTACATCAAGCCTATCAAACGTTCCCGTCTGGCGCTGCGCGGGAAGGTCGAGGCGCTTGGATTGATCGGCGAAGAGCGAAAGACGGCTGACGCCTTCAAGTTCGGCTATAAGCGCGAAATTAGCGAACAGGACGATGGTTCGTCGAAAACCGATCGAACCGAAACGTTCGACGGTGTTTTGGGTCTGCGCTTGTCGCCCGACACCTGGACGGCCCCGGTCTTTGCCTACGCCGACTACAGCCTGAGCCGGGCGCGCAAAAAGCCCGAACCGCCATTGGATCCGGGAAAGGCGGTTGACGACGATGACACCAACGCTTGGGAACTTGGCTTCAGCACGGCAGGACAGCTGTTTTACGACCAAGCCCTGTCGCGCTCGGTGCTCGTTGATGCGCGTATCGGTTGGGTTAGCGACGATATTAAGGCTTCGCGGCGTGCCGTTGTGGGTCTTGGCGCGACTCCGGGTTTCGCCATCGCCGATGGAAAGCCATGCGGTCTTGGTGGATTTGCGCCCCAGACCCTAGGCGTCCTCAAATTCAGAGTGCGGTGTCGTATCCGCTTTGAAGCCGAAGCCTCTTATGTCGACGAGGCTGGGAAAGCCGATTTCAAAACCTACGGCAAGTTCCTCGCAGGCGGGGCTACGATTGGGTTCGACATCGCGCCGCCGATGGGAGATGACGCGGGGATCATCACCTCGGTCAGCTACCGCTATCTTCCCGTCATTTCGGGCAGGGCGCCGGACGTCCATCGCCTTGACACGACAGTGAAGTATCGCTTCTGGCTTGAAAATGGCCTGGGTCTGGACTTGGGGCTAACCTACGGCAAGGGGCGCGAGACCAAGACCTATAAGGATGAAGATAAGATCGAGGCAGGTGTAGGGGTCCTATTCTAAACGTCGCATCTTTACGTCGTCATGAAGGATCCAGCCATTAACCTGCCTCTTAGACGTCCAAGGCGCGGTGTCCGAACCGGCGCTGCCTCGGCGCCGCCTGGCTACACGCCGTGCGTAACCGCAAGACAGGCAAGTTCCTGGCGCTACGCGTAGAGTTCAAGCCGGGGCACCACAGCGAATAGCTGAAACGACCATGTAGACGGCCGTGGGGCGGACGTGGCCGTCGGCTCTCCTATTGAAGGTCCGGGATCTGGAGTTGTTCTAAGGTCAGCTATTGGCGCATGTCGCTCCCGCTGGCGATCTGAAGAGCCCAGCCTCTCGGCGTCTATTGTTGATCAGCGGGGGGCGTGGGATGGCTTTTGCCGGCGCGATCGTCGCCTAGCTGGGGAGCCGGAAATGATCATTCGTCGTCGAACCGTGCTTGCGGCGGGCGCCGCCGCCTCCCTGACGCCGGGACTGGCTGCCGCCCAGGGCGGCAGGTCGAACGCGGCGCGCTTTTCGCTCGCCTTCGCACCCCATGAGGGCAGCTTCGCCAGCCGCGGCGGACTGATCGAGCAGATCGCCTTTGCGGCGGACCAGGGGTTCACTGCCTGGGAGAACAACCAGGCGCGGGACCGTCCTGTAGAAGAACAGGAGCGAATGGCGCGGGCGCTCACGCAACGCGGCATGACAATGGGGGTCTTCGTCGCCAGCATGCCCAAGTGGGCCCAGTTCCGGCCCGTGCTCGGCGGCCCCGATGACGCGGAGCGCGACGCGTTCCTGGCCGACATCCGTGCGTCCGTCGACGTGGCCAAGCGGCTGGACGCGAAGTGCATGACGGTGGTCACCGGGTTTTTGGATCCCAAGACGCCGCTGGATATCCAAACGGCGCGCATCATCGACGTGATGCGCCGAGCGAACGACATCGTGGCTCCACTGGGTTTGGTCATGGTGATGGAGCCGCTGAACACCCGCATCGACCATCCCAACGTATACATGCAGACGATCCCGCAGGGTTTCGCGATCGCCCGCGCCTTAAACAGCCCGGCCGTGAAGGTTCTCGCCGACCTGTACCATGCGCAAATTCAGTTCGGGAATCTGATCCCGACGCTGGAGGCCTGCTGGAGCGAAGTCGCCTATGTGCAGTTCGGCGACAATCCAGGCCGCAAGGAGCCGACGACCGGCGAAATCAACTACACCTCGATCGTCCGGTGGCTGAAGTCCCGGCGCTATGAGGGCGTGATTGGCATGGAGCATGGCAATTCCCTGGCCGGACGTCCCGGCGAGGAGCGCCTAGTCGCCGCCTACCGCGAAATTGATCGGGGATGAGGACCCTCCGCTGACGCGGTGGCGATGGCGCAAGAAAGGTCCAGCGCATCGGTCGCGAGTGATGGAGCCTGGGCTACGGGGTCGGATGTCGCCTTCGATGCCGGCGACCGAATGTCTGGAATCTGGAGCAGTTCCAAGGTCGGCTCCTGGCGCAAGTCACCCCTCCAAAAGGCCCTCCATCCCCGTTTCACCGCGGGGATAGACCACCCCCGCCCGCAACGAATTCAACTGCTTACGCCCCGATGACCCGGGCGTAGGCGCAAAATCATCCGCAGCGAAAAAACCCGCGGCATAATCGGAACTGCCCCACCGCGGGGGAGGACGTCCGGCCGGCGACCTTGACGTGCGGCGGGGGCGGTCGAGCGGGAAGCGTCCGTCGGCCGGTTGCGCGGGGCCTGTCGGGTCGGCGCGGGAGGCGGGAGGATCCGGATGGACCTTCAGTCTTCCGGTCGGACGGCGGGAACACCCGCGGAGCCGAAAGACGAACGCCACAGGCGCGGGCTGAAATCGCCCGCGCGGTCCGGAAGGTCAGCCAGCCTTCCGCCCGTCGGGGGCCCACTTCGGGAGCGGGTTAAAACCCCGCGCCCCGATGGCTCCCGTCCACCGGCCGCGCGGAGCGCCCGTGACGTGTCGAAACGGTACTCCAACAAACAATTCCGGGCATGGCCCGGGCGCTCCGCCGCCTCCCCAACCCCGCCGGCTTCCTCCGGCGGTCGCCGCCGACCCGTGCCTCGAACACAGAGCCGGGCCCGGCCTTCAATCCCATGATGGAGCTTTCCCGATGACCAAGCGTGACCCGCACCAGCCCGTCAGGCCCTGGACCGCCCGGACCGAATCCCCGCCCGCCCCCGCCGACATCGACGCCGCCGACCTGGCCGGCCGCGATCCCGAGAGCCTGACCGACGCCGAGCTCGAAGCCCGCTACGCCGCCGTCAACGCCGCCCGCCGGCGGGCCTTCCAGCTGGCGCTGCTGCGCAACGCCGAGACCATGCTGGCCGACATCAACGCCTCGCTGGCGGGGGGCAAGGGCGGGGAACGGGGTGGCGGGGATTGGGGCTGACCTTCCCGGCCTCACCAACAGCCCGTCATCCCGGGCACTTGTGCCCGGGACCCATCTATCCGCCGCAAGGGCAGAGGTGTGGCGCGCCGGCGCGCCAAGGCCGCCCACCGTCGGCTGAGCCATGGGTCCCGGGCACAAGGCCCGGGATGACGGTGTTTAGGGGGGCGGAAGTTGGCTCTGAGCCCTACTTCTTCAACCGCCCGATCAGCGCCGTCGTCGACGGGTCGTGCTCGCCCGCCGCCCCGCTTTCCAGTTCGGGCAGGATGCGGCCGGCCATCACCTTGCCCAGCTCCACGCCCCACTGGTCGAAGCTGTTGACGCCCCAGATCACCCCCTCGACGAAGGTCTTGTGCTCGTAGAGGGCGATCAGGGCCCCGAAGGTCTGGGGGGTCAGGCGGTCGAGGACCACGGTCGTCGACGGGCGATTGCCGGCGAAAGTGCGCTGCGGGGCCAGGGTCGCGATCTGCGCTTCCGGCACGCCCTTGGCGACCAGCTCGGCGCGGACGTCATCGGTGCTGCGGCCGATCATCAGGGCCTCGGCCTGGGCCAGGACGTTGGACAGCAGCTTCTCGTGCATGCCGGCCGGACCCTCGTCGGACTTGGCCAGGGCGATGAACTCCAGCGGGGTGATGTCGGTCCCCTGGTGCATGCACTGGAAATAGGCGTGCTGGACGTTGGTGCCCTCGTCGCCGAACACCACCACAGCCGTGCCGCGTTTAACGGATTGGCCGTCGGGGCCGACCGACTTGCCGTTGCTCTCCATCTCCAGCTGCTGCAGGAATGAGGCCAGGCGGCGCAGGCGGTGCGAATAGGGCACGACCGAGCGGGCCCGGCGGTCCAGGCCGTTACGGTTGAAGATCTGGGCCAGGGCCAGCAGCACCGGGGCGTTGTTCTCCAGCGAGGCGGTGGCGAAGTGCTGGTCCATGGCGGCGGCGCCGGCCAAGAAGCCCTCGAACACGTCCCAGCCGCAGGCCACGGCCACCGACAGGCTGACCGACGACCACAGCGAATAGCGGCCGCCGACCCAGTCCCAGAAGCCGAACACCCGGTCGTCGGCGACCCCGAAGGCGGCGGTCTTGTCCAGGGCCGTGGAGATCGCCGCCAGGTGCTGGTTGGCCCCGGCCTCGCCGAGGGCGGCGGCCAGCCAGGCGCGGGCCGCGCCGGCGTTGGCCAGGGTCTCCTGGGTGGTGAAGGTCTTGGAGACCACGATCACCAGGGTCTGTTCGGGATCGAGGTCGGCCGTGGTCAGGGCGAACTCGGCCCCGTCGACATTGGCCACGAAGCGCAGGTCGATGGTCGGCTTGATCGGGCGCAGGGCGTCCCACAGCAGGCGGGGGCCGAGATCGCTGCCGCCGATGCCGATGTGCAGGATGGCGGTGAACGGCTTGCCGGTCGCGCCCTTGATCTGGCCGCTGCGGACGGCGTCGGCGAAGGCCTTCATCCGGGCGCGGACGGCCTCGACCTCGGCCATCACCGGGACGCCGCCGGCCTGGATGTCGGCCCCGGCCGGGGCGCGCAGGGCGGTGTGCAGCACGGCGCGGCCTTCGGAGCCGTTGATCGCCTCGCCGGCCAGCATCCGGGCCCGGGCGCCCTCGACGTCGGCGGCGTGGGCCAGGTCGAGGGCGGCCTCGAGACCAGCCTCGTCCCAGGCCTGCTTGGAAAGATCGATATGCAGGCCGGCGACGTCCAGCGTCAGTGCCGCGAGCCGTCCCGGCTCGGCCGCGAACATCTCGACGATGCGCTTTTCGCCGGCGGCCTGGGCGGCGGCTTCCAGGCGGGTCCAGGCGGCGTCGAGATCGGCCATGCGGCGTTCCTTTTCGGTGCGGTTGGTAAATCGGCGTTTACCCGGCCGGGCTTACCAAAACGACGCCGCCGCGTCATGAAGACCAATGACGTTTTTCGCGGGGAGAGCTCCATGTCCTGTGACGCCGTCGCCTTTTCCGCCATGCTCTGGTTCGCTTCGTTCAGTCCGGACGCCCAGCCGGGCCCCGCCCCCGCCGTGGTCCAGTCCGGCCAGGCCCCGGCCTCGGTGGCCGGCGAGCCGCTGTTCGTCGACATCGTCGGCCGGGCCAAGGGACTGAAAGCCCAGGCCGAGGCCTACCGGGCCGGCCTGCCCAAGGATCCGGCCGCGGTCGCCGCAGCCCTGAAGGGCTTCGACGTCTTCCAGGGCCAGATCGGCGAGCTGTCGGCCCTCGACATGAAGGGTCACGTGACCCTCAAGGAGCGCGGCGCGGTCGACGACCTCAAATGCATCCTGCGCGGCATCAGCCAGGACCTGCCCGAGAAGCTGAAGGCGGTCGGCGAAGCCAAGACCGTCAAGGACCAGGATATGGCCCTGCGCGACATGGTCTATCTGCTCAACGACAATGTCGAGGTGATCACCGCCCCGCCGCAGCCGGCGGCGTGAGGCTTGAGTCCTTCGAGGCTCGCCTGAGGCTCGCACCTCGGGATGAGGATCGTGGGTTGGCTCTGAGCTCCTCATCCTGAGGCGCCCGCGCAGCGGGCCTCGAAGGACGCACCGCCTTACGCGTCCATACTTCAACCCCGTCGCCGCACCTTCGCCATCGAGGCTTGATAAGGCGCAGCTCGCCGTCCAGAAAGTCGCCTCCCGAGCCCCGTCCGCCGATCATGCCGCCAAAGTTCAAGTCCGCCGCCGCCCTCGCCCTCGGCCTGGCGCTCGCCGGCTGCGCCACCGAGACCAAGACCACGGTCTTCGTGCCGGTCGTCGCCCCGACTCCGCCGAGCTCCCTGACCCCGCAGCCGGTGATGCTGTTCAACCAGACCAAGGACGGCCGCAAGCTGTTCACCCTGGACGCCGAGTTCCCCTATTGCGACGCCCAGACCGGCAAGCTGATCGTCGTGCCGCGCTGGTACGTCACCGACTTCGCCAGCGTGCCCTGGTACGGCCAGGGCTTCGTCGATCCGCAGGGCCCGACCGCCCGGGCGGCCATCATCCACGACTGGCTCTACACGATCGGCGAGCCGGGCAAGCGCGAGGAGGCCGACGGCATCTTCCTGCGGGCCATGCTGAAATACGGCGTGCCGCCGTTCCAGGCCAACATCGCCTACAAGGCCGTGCGGATCGGCGGCGACAAGGGCTACGGCCTGCCGACCGACTGGCGGTTCACCGATCCCAAGCGCCAGGACGTCTTCCAGCCCGCGCCCTTCCCCAAGCCGCGGACCGGGGCGGTGCGGATCCTACCGGGCTGCCAGGGCTTCGGGGCGCTGATCCAGAGCGGCTGGCGGGCCTATCCGATCGCCGCCCCGGCGGTCACCACCCCGCCGCCGGTGGTGGTCACCCGCACCCCGCTCGACCAGGTCAAGGCCCGGATCCCGTTCATCGACCGCAAGAAATAGGGCCGGTCAGGCGGCGGCCTTCTCGATCGCCTCGATCACCAGGCCCTCGGTCAGCAGCTGCGGCAGGATCGCCGGTTCGCCGCCGCCCTTCGGATAGACCAGGTACAGCGGCACGCCGGCCCGGCCGTGCTCGGCCAGGGCCGCGGCGATGGTCGCGTCGCGCTTGGTCCAGTCGGCCCGCAGCAGCACGGCGTTGCCGGCCTTGAAGGCGTCGGCCAGGCGCTGGCCCTTCAGGGCGGTTCCCTCATTGACCTTGCAGGTCACGCACCAGTCGGCGGTGAAGTCGACCATCACCACCTTGCCCTCGGCTTGCAGGGTGGCCACCTTTTCCGGGCTCCACGGTTCGGCGGCCAGGCTGGGACCAGCGGGGGCGACGGGCGTCGCCTCGGCCGAAGCGGCGGGACTTGGCGCAGCGCGCAGGCCCGCCCCGACCAGGACCACCGCGGCGAGCAGCGACAGGGCGGCCAGGGCGAACGGGACCACCGCCCGCTGGCCGGCGATCCGCCGCGCCTGGGCCAGGCCGTAGAGCCAGGCGGCGAAGGCGACCAGCACGCTGGCGGCCAGCAGCGCGGCCAGGGGGATTCCGCCGGCCTGCTGACTGAACACCCAGGCCAACCAGGCGGCGGTGGCGTACATCGGAAAGGCCAGGCCCTTCTTCAGCAGGTCCATCCATGGCCCCGGACGCGGCAGCCGGGCCAGCAGGCCGGGGATGAAGGCCAGCAGCACGAAGGGCGCGGCGAAGCCCAGGGCCAGGCCCAGGAACACCGCCAGCGATGGCAGCGGCGGCTGGGTCAGGGCGTAGCCCAGGGCTCCGGCCATGAACGGCGCGGTGCAGGGGGCGGCGACGACCACGGCCAGGGCCCCGGTCAGGAAGGCTCCGGCCGCGCCGTCGCCGCCGGCTCCCGATCCGACCCCCTGCACCGAGGCCCCGACCTCGAACACGCCGGACATGTTCAGGGCCACCAGCAGCATCACCAGGGCCAGGGCCGCGACCACCGGCGGCGACTGCAGCTGGAAGCCCCAACCCACCGCCGCCCCGCCGGCCCGCACGGCGATCAGCAGACCGGCCAGGACCAGGAAGGTGACCACCACCCCGACCAGGAAGGCCAGGCCCTGGACCCGGGTCCGGCCGGCGTGGTGGGCGTGGGCGGCCAGGCTGGCGGCCTTCATCGACAGGATCGGGAAGACACAGGGCATCAGGTTGAGGATCAGTCCGCCGAGGAAGGCGAAGGCGGCGGCCAGCGGCAGGCCCAGGCTGGCCCCCGCCGCCTTGGCCGGGGCGGCCGGCGGACCCAGGCCTTGGGCGTCGGCCGGGATCGCCCCCGGCGTGGCGGCGATCTCGTAGGCCGCGCCGTTCAGGGCCAGGACTCCGGAAAGTTCGGTCGGCTTGGCCTCGGCCTGGGTGAAGTCATAGCCGGGGGTCAGGGACAGGGTCAGGCCGCGCGGCCCGCGCTCGATCCCCTGTTCGGGCGGATGCTCGATGGCCTTGCCGGAATAGGGATAGAAATAGGCTCCGGCCAGGTCGGCGCCGGCCAGGGGCGGGCCGGTGACGGCCAGCTTCAGCACCGGACCCTGCAGGCTGAACACCGCCTTCAGCCCGGCCGGCTTGGGGGCCTTGGCCAGGGTCTGGGCGATCTTCGCCCCCCAGACCGGGTCGGCGGCCGGCATGCCCGCCACCACCGGCAGGGTCAGGGTGACCACGGCGTCCTCGGGCACGCAGACCTGTTCGCAGACCAGGAAGGCGGCGGCCGCCTTCAGGGTAACGACCGAGCCGACCCGCGCGTTGGCCGGTACGGTGATCGGCGTCGGCAGCAGCACCTCGCCGGTATAGGCGTAGTCGAGCAGCGGCCCGACCCGGCTCTTCTCCGGGGTCGGCCAGACGATGTCGCCGGCGGTCCAGCCGGGCGGCAGGGTCCAGACGATGCGGGTGGCGTCGCCGGCGTCGCCGGGATTGCGCCAATAGGTGTGCCAGCCGGGCTGGATCTTCTGGCGCAGGGCCACGAACAGGGTCGCGCCCGGCGCCGCCCCGGCCTCCTGCCCCACCAGCTCGACCTCGATATGGCCGGTCTGGACCGGCGCGGCCCGGGCCAGGCCCGGCACGGCGGGACTGACCAGGACCGCCGCGATCAGCAGGGCCGGAACCAGGGAGAGCAGCCGACGGACAAACATGACAGGTTCCGGACGCGGTCGAACGACGCAAGACACATGACCTCTCCAAGCGCTCTCGACAATGGCCAAGCCGCCGTGGTCAGGTCGATGACCGTGTTCACAGGAGTCGCCCGCCCATGCCCGCAGCCTTCGACGACATCGAGATCGGCCAGGTGGTCTCGCTGGGGACCACGGTCGTCGACGCCAAGGCGCTGGACGCGTTCTGCGCCGCCTTCCAGCCGGGCTGGCCGGCGACCGGCGGCGCGCCCGACACCATGGTCTTCGCCATCTGGTCCAAGCTCGACGCCGAGGCCAGCGCCGCCTGGCCGCAGACCAAGCGGGTCGGGGTCGACGCCCTGCGCTGGCTGCGCAACCCGCCGGCCGGCGAGCTGCTGCGCGGCCGCATGACGGTGATGGGCAAGGACCCGGTCGGCGAGGGCAAGGGCATCGTCATCGCCCAGCACGACCTGCTCGACGAGGCGGGGCGGCTGGTGTTCTCGTGCCTGACTCGCAGCATCTTCGCGCGGTGAGGCCCTGCGTCCTTCGAGGCTCGCCTACGGCGCGCACCTCAGGATGAGGAATTCACAGCCACAATGCTCCTCATCCTGAGGCGCCCGCGTAGCGGGCCTCGAAGGACGCACCACGTTCACTCCAGAACGAAAAAGCGGCGGACCCTTTCGGATCCGCCGCCTCTCTCAACGCCGTGAAGCGTCGAAGCCTAGTTCAGCGCGCCGGCGTTGGCCGCCTGCTGCTGGCGCAGCATGGCCAGGGCGATCAGCCGGTCCCAGCCAATCAGCGACACCAGGTGGGCGTAGATCTGGGCCAGGGCGCCGCTGGTCTGCAGCTCCTTGATCTTCTCGGCCGGCAGGGCGTTGAGCTTCTCTTCCGAGACGCCGAAATATTCGGCCACGGTCTGCGGCGCGCCGGCCTGGCCGTTGGCGTCCTGCGGGACGAAGGTCGCCTTCTTCAGCTCGAACAGGTCGTTGTCCTTCAGCAGCTGCACGAAGGAGTCGGTGCGGCGGCGCTCGATCTCGAAGTCGTCGCAGAACTTGATGCAGTTCTGGGTATATTCGGTCGGCTCGCCCTTGGCGTCGAACAGCGGGGTCTCGCCGCCCTCGGCCAGCAGGCTGGAGCCGCGGTCGATGCAGACGATCAGGCGGTCGGCGCCCTCGTCATTGGCCAGCACGAACGGATAGCGGCGGATATAGGCCGGGATGTAGGCGCCCGGCTCGAAAGCGCCATCGGCCTGGATGAACAGGTTCTCGCCGGTGTTCAGGCCCATCACGGCCAGCGGCACGCGGTCTTCGCCAGCGAAGATGATCGGATAGGACAGGGCGGCCGGGGCGAACTCGGTGACGGCCACGGGCACGGCGGTGCCGCTGGTGGCGAAGCCGTAGGGCTTGTCCCTGTGGACCAGGCCGAGCTTGGCGTGCTGCTCGCGGTTCAGGGGCTCCGGGGCGTTGTAGAACAGGACATTGCCGGAGATGCCGCCGGCGGCTTGGGTCGTTTCCATGAGAAGCTCGATAAAAGGCTAATGAACGGACGCCCTTTTTGCGCTCAGGCGGCCTTTAAACGTCTGGCGCTTCTAGCCGATCCGGAGAGGCCTCGCAATCGACGCCTCCGACGGTGGTCGATGCTGGTTTGAAACCACCGGAACGATCCTGCGTCCTTCGAGGCCCTCCGCTGGAGGGCGCCTCAGGATGAGGACATCAGCAAGACTTCCTCATCCTGAGGTGCGAGGCGCAGCCGAGCCTCGAAGGACGCGCGACGCCCCCGCGCGCCTCGCCCCGCTAGGCCGGCCGGCCGGACGCCAGGGTCCCGTAGAGATCCGGCCGGCGGTCGCGGAAGAAGCCCCAGGCGGCCCGGTGTGTTTGCAGGAAGTCGAGGTCGAAGGTCGCCGCCACCAGGCCCTCGTCGGCCCGGCCCAGCTCGCTGACCAGGTCGCCGCGGTGGTCGGCGACGAAGCTGGAGCCGTAGAAGGTCTGGCCGCCGTTGGGATAGCCGTCCCACGGCTCGAAGCCGATGCGGTTGGCCCCGACCACCGGCATGATGTTCGACACCGCATGGCCCTGCATGGCCCGCCGCCACGGCAGGGCGGTGTCGAGGCTGGGGTCGTGCGGCTCGCTGCCGATGGCGGTGGGATAGAACAGGCATTCGGCCCCCATCAGGGCCATGGCCCGGGCCGCCTCCGGGTACCACTGGTCCCAGCAGATGCCGACCCCCAGCCGGCCGAAGCGGGTGTCCCAGACCTTGAAGCCGGTGTCGCCCGGCCGGAAATAGTACTTCTCCATATAGCCGGGGCCGTCGGGAATGTGGCTCTTGCGATAGAGGCCCAGCAGGGAGCCGTCGGCGTCGGCCATCACCAGGCTGTTGAAATAGTGCGGCCCCTCCTTCTCGAAGATCGAGATCGGGATGACCACGCCCAGCTCGCCGGCCAGGGGGGCGATGGCCTTGACCACCGGATGGTCGCGCCACGGATGGGCCTGGGCGAACCACCGCTCTTCCTGGGCGACGCAGAAATACGGCCCCTGGAACAGCTCGGACGGCAGGATCACCTGGGCGCCCTTGGCGGCCGCCTCCCGGATGAAGCCTTCGGTCTTCTTGATATTGGCCTGCAGATCCAGGCCGTAGGCGGTCTGGATCGCGGCGACGCTGAGGGTGCGGGTCATTCGCCGGGCTCCTGCTGGCTGATGCAGTGGAACGAGCCGCCGCCGGTCAGGATGGCGGTGGACTTCAGGCCGATCACCTCGCGCTCGGGGAACAGGCCGCTGAGCACCTCCAGGGCGAAGGCCCCGGACTCCTCGGCGTAGATCGGCACGATCACCGCTTCATTGGCGATCAGGAAGTTCATGTGCGAGGCCGGGATGATCTCGCCGTCCTCGTCCTCGATGCGGCCGGGCGAGGGCACGCGCACCACCTGCAGCGGCGAGCCGCGGCTGTCGGTCATGCCGGCCAGGGCGCGGGCGGTCTGGGCGTAGACCTCGGCGTTGGGATCGTCGGCCCCGAAGGCCATCGGACAGGCCACCACACCGGGCGCGACGAAGCGGGCCAGGTTGTCGACATGGCCGTCGGTATGGTCGTTGAGCAGGCCGTCGCCCAGCCACAGCACCTTCTTGGCCCCCAGGGCCTGGGCCAGGGCGGAGGTCGCCGCGGCCTCGTCCCAGCCCGGGTTGCGGTTGGCGTTGAGCAGGCACTGGCGGGTGGTCAGGATGGTGCCCGAGCCGTCATGGTCCAGCGCCCCGCCCTCCAGCACGAAGCCGTTGCGGGCCAGGGGCGCGCCGCTGGCGGCGGCGATCTGCTCGGCGACGATGTCGTCGCCCTCCAGCTGGTACTTGCCGCCCCAGCCGTTGAACCGGAAGCCGGCCGCCACCGGGCCCTGGGCGGTGTCGACGAAGATCGGTCCGGTGTCGCGCAGCCAGATGTCGCCGAACTGGCCGCGGACGATCTCGACCTTGGTTTCGCCCAGCAGGGCGCGGGCGGCGACCTCGGCCTCGTCGCCGACCACCATCAGCCGCACCCGCTCGTCGCCGGGACCGGCCAGGGCCCGGGCCAGGGCGGCGACCTCGGCCTGGGCCGGTTCGAGATCTTCCCGCCACAGCTCGGCATGGCTGGGGAAACCCAGCCACAGGGCGCGGTGCGGAGACCACTCGGCGGGAACGGTCGGGGTCATGTCGGAACAACCTGGATCAAACGGGAGGCGCAGATGGGCCGGGACGGCCCGCGGGTCAAGCGCCGCTTCTAGCAAATCCGTGCGACAAAAGAAAAAGGGCGGCCCGTCTCCGGACCGCCCTTTCTTGAGTTCAAACTTGGATAGGCCTTAGAAGCCGGCCCGCAGGGTGACGGTCACCGTGCGTGGGGCGCCGACTTGAGCAAAGGCGCGGCCGTAACCGGGCGCTCCCGGGGTCGACGTCGTCTGGCTGCCGATGCTGCCATAGTAGTTCTTGTCGAACAGGTTGATGACGTTCAGCTGGATGCTGGAGTTCTTGTAGCCAAACTTCTCCAGCGTGTACTTCGCGTCCAGATCCGTCGTGACGTAAGAACCGACCTCCAGGTCGTTGACGTCGGTCGCCCAGCGGGCGCCGACATACTTGGCCTGAGCGCCCAGGGTCAGACCCTCGATGACTTCATACTGCAGACGGGTGGAGAAGGTCAGGTGCGGCGTCTCGACCAGCTCCTTGCCCTTGGTGGGCACGTAGCCCGCCGCCAGACCGGCGCCCGGATACACAGCCGTGCCGCCGACGTTGATGTTGTCCTGCACTTCGCTGTCGTTATAGGACACCGAGAAGTAGGTGTTCAGCTTCTCGTCCGGGCTGAAGCCCAGACCGGCGTCAATGCCCCACTGTTTCACAGAGCCGACGTTACGGTCGATGAAGACGTCGTTTTGCTGGTCGTAGGAGCTGACGATCCGGTTCTTGAACTGGGTCGCCCAGGCGCTCGCCGAGAAGATCACGGCGCTCTTCTGATAGCGATAGCCGCCTTCGAAGGTCTTGCTGGTTTCCGGCTGCACGCTCGAGTTGCCGACCGAACCATTGGCCAGGCGGAACACGGTGTAGAGGTTGTCCGTACGCGGCAGCGAGGTCGATTCAGAATAGCTGCCGAAGATCTGGCTGTGTTCGCCGAAGCGATAGTTGACGCCGACGTTCGGCAGCACGTCGTCGTACTTCAAGGTCTTGCTGTACGGCTTGATGAACTGGGTCGAGCCGGTGGCCGCGAAAGTCACATTGCCATTGGCCAGCGTGGCGTTCGGCGTTTCGGTGGTGCAGCGCACGGTGCTCGAGCCGTTCTGCGAATAGCAGAACTGGTTCAGTTCGCGCTTGAAGAACGGCGCCCGCACGCCGATGCTGACGCCGAGGTTGTCATCCATGAACTTGCCGCGATATTCGGCGCTGATCTGGTTCAGCGTCGCGACTGAGGCGCGGTCGCGGTTGCGCATGAAGCTCTTGCCGTCGCCGGTCACGATCTTGTCGCCGTGGCCGTCCTTGCCGCCGAACCAGCTCTGATAGGTATGGTCGGCGTTGATATAGCTATATTCGCCGGTCTGGCGGTGATGGCCTTCGTCAAGAGTGTAGGCGACGCGGAACAGGTTGCTCTCGTTCAGCTTCCAGATCACCGAGCTCGTCAGGCCGTAGCGACGGGTGTTGGTGTTGCTCGGGTTCATGACCCGGACGGTGTCGCGGGTGTCGCCATCGCCGTTCAAATCGACGGCCGTCGTGCTGGCCCCCATCAGCTGAGGGGAGGTTTCCGACAGGAGCGTGTTCTGGGTGCCGCCGTTGGCCAGGGTGTACTGGAACGACGGATCCACCGTCAGGATGAAACTCTCGCCCAGGTGAAACAGCGACTGACCGCGCAGGTTGCCGGTGTTCGAGGGGTTGACCCGCAGGCCGTAGTAGTTGGAGTTGGCCGACGGATCGGTATCCACGTCGCCGGTGGCGGCGGGCGTAGAGGTGATGGGCGCATAGGTGGTGTTGAAGTCGCCGCCCCAGCCGAAATTCGCCTCATCGACCTGGTTCGGCAGAGAGGCCGTCGAGGTCCGCAGGTTCGGGCCGAGATAGGCGTTGTTGCGGTTGACGTTGTAGTGGGCGGCCAGGCTGATGAAGTCGCCGCCGTCGCCGAGCGGTTGATAGATCTTGGCGTTGACCTGGCGCTTGTAGATTTCGCCTTGACCCTTGAACTTGTCGTACTTCTGGTACGAACCCTCGATCCACATCCGCGTGCCCCAGGGGCCGATCGCGCCGGTTTCAGCGAAGGCGGCGTAGCGTTGGTAGTCGAAGCTGCCGCCGCTGGCTTGGACCCAGGCGCTGGGCGTCTTGGACGGGGTCAGGGTGGAGATGCTGATGGTGCCGCCGGTGCTGGCCGCGGTCGGGCTATCGACGTCGGTCGAGCCGGTATTGACCGTGGAGCTGGCGATGACCTCTGAGTCCGGCAGCTGGTTGGTGTAGCTGGCGTAGTTGCCGGTGTCGTTCAGCGGAATGCCGTCCAAGGTCAGGGCGACGCGGTTGCCGTCGAAACCGTGCAGACGGATGTTGCCGCCGCTGGAGCCGTAGGGGTCATTGTTGGTGAAGTTCAGACCAGGCGTCAGAACGTTCAGCGATTGGAGCACCGTCTGGCCGGGAACCTGGGTGGCCAGGAATTCTTGGGTGACCGTGGTGCGGCTCTTGGCGACGGTCTCGGCGGTGATCATGCCGCCAACGGTCTTCGGGCCGACCGACGCGGTGACCACCACCTGGTCGAGTTCGGTCGAGGCAGTCGACTGGGCCATCGCGCCCGTGGCGCTCAGCAGGCAGCCGACCAGGGCGGTCGACGCCAGGCAGGCGAGCTTTTTCGTCATCATCTTGATCTAGTCCCCTCATTCAGGTCGCGACGGGGTGCATGAAGCCCGCGGGACCACTCATTGTGGGGTTGTTTAGCGACCTATTTAGAAGGTTTGGTGACGGAAAGGCCACGATCGCCGATAAACCCGCCACGACAGCGCCGCTTGCGGAAGATTTAGTCAGCGTCCTCTTACTTATGCGGGAGAAATCAGCGTGGCTCTTGACGAAACGGCGCTGTCGGAAAGGGCCCGGGCATGGCGGCTGACGCTGCTCCTGGTGGGCGTTCTGACGATCCTGCGGGTCGTGGCGCTGTTCGTCACCCCGCTGGAGCTGTACCCGGACGAAGCCCAGTACTGGCTGTGGTCGCGCCACCTGGACTTCGGCTATTTCTCCAAGCCGCCGGTAATCGCCTGGCTGATCTGGGCGACGACGCGGGTCGGCGGCGACGCCGAGGCCTGGCTGCGGATCGGCTCGCCCCTGCTCAACGCCGGCACGGCCCTGGTCGTGGCCCGCATTGCCCGGAGATTATACGGCGACGAGCGCCACGGCGCCTGGATCGGGCTGGCGGCGGCGGCGGTGTTCAGCCTGATGCCGGGCGTCCAGCTGTCGTCGGTGCTGATCACCACCGACACGCCGCTGCTGTTCTTCCTGGCCCTGATGGTCTGGGCCTGCGCGGCCCTGCCGGCCGCCTCGCCGCGCAGCCGGGTCTGGGTCGCCGCGGGCATGGGCGCAGCCCTGGGGATGGCGTTCCTCAGCAAGTACGCGGCGATCTACGCCCTGGCCAGCCTGGGCGCGCACCTGGTCCTGTCGCGCGAGGCCCGGCGGGCCTGGACTCCGCCCATGGCGGCGGCCTTCTTCGCCGCCCTGTTCGTGGTCTTCGCGCCGAACATGGTCTGGAACCTCAACCACCACTTCTCGACGCTGGAGCACACCGCCGCCAACGCCAACTGGAAGGGCAAGCTGTTCAACCCGCTGGAGCTGGTCGAGTTCGTCGGCTCGCAGTTCGGGGTGTTCGGGCCCGTCCCCTTCGCGGTGCTGGCCGCCGGCGGCCTGCTGCTGGCCGCGCGCCGGCGGCTGCAGGCGGCCGACGTCATGCTGCTGTGTTTCGCCCTGCCGCCCCTGGTCACGGTGGCGGCCCAGGCCTTCGTGTCGCGGGCCAACGCCAACTGGGCCGGGGCGGCCTATGTGGCCGGCTCGGTGCTGGTCGCCGCCTGGCTGCTGCGCTGGGAGGCCCGGCGCTGGCTGATCGGCGGCCTGGCCCTGCAGGCGGCGCTGGCGGCGGTGTTCCTGGCCTGGGTGATCCAGCCGCGCACCGCCGACGCCATGGGCATGGCCAACAGCTTCAAGCGGGCCCGCGGCTGGGACCAGACGGTGCAGGCGATCATCGGCCGAGCCCGCGAGGAGCAGGCCCTGCACGGCGGCCTGACCGCCGTGGCCGTCGACGACCGCTTCCTGTTCAACGTCGTCGCCTATTACGGCCGCGACTATTTCGGCACGCCGGCCGCCCCGCCGCTGCGGATGTGGGTGCACGAGATCGCCGCCCGCAACCAAGCCGAGGCCGAGGCGCCGATGACCGAGCCGCTCGGCCGCCGGGCCCTGATCGCCAGCCTGGAGGGCGTCTACCGCGCCAAGATCAAGCAGGACTTCGCGACGACCTCAGATCTTCAGATCGTCCGTGTACGGCTGGACAGGAAACGCGCCCGCCGCACCGACCTGTTCATCGCCCAGGGCTTCCAGCCCGTGCCGCGCGATCCGAAGACGGGGCTGCCGCCGGATCCGGAGAACGGCGGGTCGACGAAGTAAAAGGACCTTCCCGCCCCATGAAGGGGAGGGAAGGATTCTGGGCTAGACCGCCACCTCGAACTCGGCCTCGGTCTTGGCCTTGACCTCGTCGACGCTGGCGCCCGGGGCCAGTTCGATCAGCCGCACCGGCGTCCTGCCGCGGTTGATCTCGAACACGCCGAGCTCGGTGATCAGCAGGTCGACCACCCCGGCCCCGGTCAGGGGCAGGGAGCAGCGGTGCAGCAGCTTGGGAGCGCCGGACTTTTCGCAATGGTCCATGACCACCACCACCCGCTTGACCCCGGCCACCAGGTCCATGGCCCCGCCCATGCCCTTGACCATCTTGCCGGGCACCATCCAGTTGGCGAGGTCGCCGTTCTGGGCCACCTGCATGCCGCCCAGGATCGACAGGGCGATGTGGCCGCCGCGGATCATCGCGAAGCTGTCAGCCGACGAGAAGTACGAGCTCGAGTCCAGCTCGGTGATGGTCTGCTTGCCGGCGTTGATCAGGTCGGCGTCCTCCTCGCCCTCATAGGGGAAGGGGCCCATGCCGAGCATGCCGTTCTCGCTCTGCAGCGTCACGTGCATGCCCTCGGGGATGTAGTTGGCCACCAGGGTCGGGATGCCGATGCCCAGGTTGACATAGAAGCCGTCGCGCAGCTCCCGGGCGGCGCGGGCCGCCATCTCGTCGCGTGTCCAGGCCATCAGGCGTCGGCTCCCATGATCAGGGTCTCGCGGGGACGGGTGGTGACCCGCTCGATGCGCTTTTCGTACCGGGTGCCCTGGATCAGCCGGTCGACATAGATGCCCGGGGTGTGGATGTTGTCCTTGTCGAGCCCGCCGATCGGCACGATGGCCTCGACCTCGACGACGGTGACCTTGCCGGCCGTGGCCATCATCGGGTTGAAGTTGCGGGCCGTCTTCCGATAGATCAGGTTGCCCTCGGCGTCGGCCTTCCAGGCCTTGACGATCGCCAGGTCGGCGGTCAGGCCGCGCTCCATCACATAGAGCTCGCCGTCGAACTCGCGCACCTCCTTGCCCTCGGCCACCAGGGTGCCGACCCCGGTGCGGGTGAAGAAGGCGGGGATGCCCGCCCCGCCGGCGCGGATGCGTTCGGCCAGGGTGCCCTGCGGATTGAACTCCAACTCCAGCTCGCCGCTGAGGTAGAGCTGTTCGAACAGCTTGTTCTCGCCCACATAGGACGAGACCATCTTCTTGATCTGGCGGTTCTCCAGCAGGATCCCCAGGCCGAAGCCGTCGACGCCGCAATTGTTGGAGACCACCGTGAGGTCCTTGACGCCCGTTTCGCGGATCGCCGCGATCAGGTTCTCGGGAATGCCGCAGAGGCCGAAGCCCCCAGCCATGATGGTCATGCCATCGAACAAAACACCCGCCAGCGCCTCGACGGCGGTGGACTTGACCTTGTCGACCATGGTTCCTCCCGGAGCGACGTTCGCCGACTGCTCTGAGCCGCCGGCCGAGGAAATTCAACCCTTGATGAATAAAATTTCGATGCCTGGAGCCGCGGCGTGACCGATCAGCCTGACCCTGGGGAAACTACCACCGCGACCGCCCCCGCCGCCACCGCCCGCGTGCTGCTGACCCTGGCCCATCCGGCCCTTGAACGGTCGCGCGCCAACCGCGCCCTGGCCAAGGCGGCCAAGGGCCTGGCGGGCGTCACCTTCCACGACCTCTACGAGACCTATCCCGACTTCGCGATCGACATCGAGACCGAACAGGCGACCCTGGTCGCCCACGGCGTCGTGGCCCTGCAGTTCCCGCTCTACTGGTACTCGACCCCGGCCCTGCTGAAGGAGTGGTTCGACCTGGTGTGGCTGCACGGCTTCGCCTACGGCCTGGACGGCAACGCCCTGGCCGGCAAGCGCCTGTTCGTCGCCTGCACCACCGGCGGGGCGGCCAAGGCCTATCACGCCCACGGCTACAACCGCTTCAGCATGGACGACTTCCTGCGGCCGCTGGAACAGACGGCCTATCTGTGCGGCATGGTCTGGGAGACGCCGTTCGTGGTCCATGGCGCCGCGCTGAAGGACGACGCCGAGCTCAAGGCCGAGGCCGGCCGCTACCGGGCCCGCATCGCCTCGCTGCTGACGGCCCCGGCCGACGCCGAACTGGGAGCCTGAGCCATGTCGTTCCTGTTGCAGGCCCTGGTCTATCTCGGCGCCGCCGTGATTTCCGTGCCGATCGCCAAGCGCCTCGGGCTGGGCTCGGTGCTCGGCTACCTGATCGCCGGGGTGCTGATCGGCCCCTTCGCCCTGTCCCTGGTCGGCCAGCAGGCCGACGTCATGAAGTTCGCCGAGTTCGGCGTCGTCATCCTGCTGTTCCTGATCGGCCTGGAGGTGCAGCCCTCGACCCTGTGGGACATGCGCAAGGCGATCTTCGGCTTCGGCGGCGCCCAGGTGGTCGGCACCTCGCTGGCCATCGCCGGCGTCTCGATGCTGCTGGGCCTGCCCTGGCAGACGGCCCTGGCCGTCGGCATGGTGCTGGCCATGTCGTCCACCGCCATCGTGCTGCAGACCCTCGACGAGAAGGGGCTGAGGCAGGGCCCGGTCGGCCGCGCCGCCTTCGGCATCCTGCTGCTGCAGGACCTGGCGGTGATCCCGATGTTCGCCCTGCTGCCGACCCTGGCCACCGTCGCCCCGCCGGCCCACGCCGCGGCCGCCGGGCATGGCGAGGCCAGCCTGGTCGCCCACCTGCCGGCCTGGGCCCAGGGCCTGGCGGTGCTGGTGGCGGTCGGGGCCGTGGTCGGCGGCGGCCGCTACCTGGTGCGGCCGATCTTCCGCTTCATCGCCGAGGCCCGGCTGCGCGAGATCTTCACGGCCGCCGCCCTGCTGATCGTGGTCGGCGTGGCCAGCCTGATGCAGACCGTCGGCCTGTCGCCGGCCCTGGGGGCCTTCCTGGCCGGAGTGGTTCTGGCCGAGAGCGAGTTCCGCCGCGAGCTGGAGAGCGACATCGAGCCGTTCCGCGGCCTGCTGCTGGGCCTGTTCTTCATCACCGTCGGGGCCGGCATCGACCTGCGGCTGGCGGCCAGCCAGCCCCTGACCCTGATCGGCCTGGTGCTGGGGCTGATGAGCCTGAAGTTCCTGGTCATGTTCGGCCTGGCCCGGGCGTTCGGGGCCCCGGCCCGCGGCGCGGCGGCGGTGGCCACCGCCCTGGCCCAGGGCGGCGAGTTCGCCTTCGTGCTGCTGACCTTCACGGTCGGGGCCGGGGTGATCGGCGCCACCCTGGCGGCCCTGCTGACCGCCGCGGTCGCGGTCTCCATGGCCCTGACCCCGGTGGCCATGATGCTCTATGAGCGCATCGCCCAGGCCATGGACGCGGCCATTCCCAAGGTCGAGCCGGCCACCGGCGATTTCGAGGACGGCGAGCCGGACATCATCATCGCCGGCTTCGGCCGCTTCGGCCAGATCACCGGCCGCCTGCTGACCGCCAACGGCTTCCGCTCGACGGTGCTGGACAGCGACATCGAGCAGATCGACCTGCTGCGCCGCTTCGGCCGCCGGGTGCACTATGGCGACGCCACCCGCATGGACCTGCTGCGGGCCGCCGGCATCGAGCGGGCCCGAATGCTGATCGTCGCCCTCGACGACCGCGAAAAGACCGTCGAGCTGGTCGAGACCGCCCGCAAGGCCTTCCCCCAACTGGTGATCCTGGCCCGGGCCTGGGACCGCCGCCACGCCTATGACCTGCTGGCCAACGGCGCCGACGCGGTCGAGCGCGAGACCTTCGAGGCCGCCCTGGCCCTGGGGACCACGGCCCTGCAGAAACTCGGCTACCGCGCCCACCGCGCCCACCGCGCCGCCTCGATCTTCCGCCGCCACGACCGCCGGACGTTCGAGGACCTGCGGCCGATCTGGGGCCAGGAGGAGGCCTATATCCTGGCCTCGCGCGACGCCGCCCAGACCATGGACCGGCTGCTGAGCGCCGACCTGGCCCGCCTGCGCCCCGGCGACGCGGCCGGCGCCTGGGACACCGCCAGCCTCGACGAGGAACTGCGCGGGCGGGCCGAACGCGAGACCGAACGGCGAGAGGGCGCGAAATAGGAGAGGTTACCCCTCAGCCGTCGCGCCCCTCTGATCAGTTCCGCGTTCGCGGGGTTCAGTTCGTCCTTCGGCGCTCCTGAACCTTTGGACGCGGCCTGGCCATCGGCGAATTCAGGAAGCCCCAGACATTGAGGCTCAGCACGATCCACATCAGGAAATTGAACGGCACGGTGGCCGTGAAGCTGACCTCGGAATATCCTCGGCTAAGGAACACCGCGCCGATCACCAGGGTCGCCGCATAGGCCGTAGGACTATAATACTTCAGGCGCGGCAAGCTGCTAATGATCGTCGCCAGATACAGCAGAATGAGACCGACACCAACGACGCCGAACGAAAACAGCGCGCTGACGCCTTCATTGTGAAGACTGTAAATGCGGCCTTGCCCGGGGAAATCAAAGTTGCTGCCGGAATTATATCCATAACCGACCAGATAAGTGATCGGATTCTGCCCCATACGTTCCCAGGCCCAGGACCATATCTCTTTGCGACTGGTGATGCTCGCATTGTGACTGGCGTTGATATAGTGATCGAGATAGCCGGAAAGCATTTCAGGGACCGACGGCAGCAAGATATAAATCGCCACCATGGAGGCGACCAGAACGATTACGAATATCAACGCCCCGCGGCTGAAGTTCAGCACTGCGCTAAGGATCAGCAGGACAATCGCCAAGATCCACGATGTCTTCGAAAATGAAAGCACCACCATGGCCGCATAAAACAGCAACAGGGAACTCGAAAACACCGTTCTCTTTGTGCAAACAGAAATCGTTGCAAACACCATTCCGATGCAGGCTATATAGCCGAATGCATTTCTATGCATGATGTCCTGCGTCAAGACAAAATCGAAACCATGGCGCGACGCCAGAAAAAGGCGGATGACGAGCGGTATAAATCCAACAAGTCCGATCACTTGTATCAAGTCTATGCTCGGCGCCTTGGCTTGGCCCCGCACGATCAGAAGCAATCCGACGCAACCGGCGAAGTCACACGCCCAACCATAGATGGCCGATTGAGGGTTCTGGCTGAAATAGTAGAGCATCCCGATCATGCCGAGCAGAAAGATGGATAGATAACCTCCCTCTGCAATTGTGGGCATGGATCGATTCATCCATGGGTTGGCGGCCAAAGAAAGGGCGCCAAAGAGCATGAAGATCAGGGAACACGACACCGTGGCCGCAGTCAGGATCGTTGACTTTGGATCGAACGCCAGTGGCAACAAACACATCAACACAAAGCGGATGCCGATTGCGATGGCAAAAAGATCGAGGTTCGCCAGGCCGGAAGGCCCTTGCACGGTTGCGGTCTTGGGAGCCATGAGCAATCTCGTCCAACCTAGAAGCTGTCGTCTCTATAGGCGAGGAGTCTGAAATGCTAGTCGGCTGGCGGACTGTAGGTGCTATTTGTACGGCTGCCGCAGTAGCGGTCAGTCCAATCGCGCGGGCGGCTCCTCCTGCGCTCAGCACCGGAAGATGGGTGGCTGTCGACGCGTTATCCGACGAGTTCAACGGAACGTCGCTCGACAAGAGCAAGTGGTCCCCGAGCCTGTTTTACTGGAAGGGACGCCCTCCGAGCGTTTTTGATCCCGCGAATGTCAGCGTCAGCGGCGGGAACCTTAACCTTAAAGCTACCGCCGCCATCTCCGGCAATCCGATATTGTGGGGCGCCTCGTGGGTGCGCACCTCGGTCGTGATGTCGCGCATGCCCCTGGCCGGACCCGGCTATTATGAAGCCAGGCTCAAGGCCTCGGACCTGTCGGTTTCGTCATCCTTCTGGCTCCAGAGCCAGCACGAAGCCGAGATCGATATTACAGAGGCGTTTGGCGCGTCCAAAACCCGGCCCGAGCGCACGAACATGATGGCGGCGGCGACCCACGAGTTTCGTCGCGGCTGGAAGACCGATCAGCCGACGATCCATCATTTCACGACGAGCACGCCCGTGACGGAGTGGCATACCTATGGGGCATGGTGGAAGGACGCCAGAACGATCTGGTTTTATCTCGACAATCAAAAGGTTGGCGAGTCGAACGCCAGCTATGATCGTTTCAATCAGCCGATGTATCTGTTCCTCGATACGGAAACATTTCCGCAGTTCGGTCTGCCGGACCTTGCGTCGCTGGCTGACCCGGAGCGAAACACCATGCGGGTCGACTGGGTGAGAAGTTGGGCGCTGGCTCCCGACTAGAACCCATCACGCGATGGGCCATGACCCTTGTTTTCGCATTGGCTTGCGAAAGACGGATGATAGCAACGCTGGCGCGCGCTTCGCGTCGACCTCATGATCGGACAATCGTCCAGATGCCCCCTCTTCTTTCGCGCCTAGGCGTCGGCTGCAGCCGGATAGGTTCGTTCAACAACACCACGCCGCTCGCCGAAATCCGCGAGACGCTCGCCCTGGCGCTGGACCTGGGCGTCACGGTGTTCGACACCGCCGACATCTATGGCCAGGGCGACAGCGAGCGCGAACTGGGCCGGTTGCTGCGCGGGCGGCGCGACCAGGCGTTCGTGGTGACCAAGGCCGGCAAGCTGTTCTCGGCCAAGATGCGGCTGATGGCGCCGTTGAAGCCGATCCTGCGGCCGCTGTTGCGCGCAACCGGCCGCGGAGGGGCGGTGACCGCGCGGCGCGAGGGGGCGATGGCCGAGGATTTCACGCCGTCCCGGCTGGCGGGCGCCCTGGAGGCGTCGCTGCGGCGCTTGAGATCGGACTACGTTGACGGCTTCCTGCTGCACAGCCCGCCGGCCGACGCGCTGGCCGTTCCGGGCCTGGCCGAGGCGCTGACCGCCCTCAAATCGGCGGGCAAGGCGCGGTTCGTAGGGGTCTCGTGCGACGACGCGGCGGCCTTGGACATGGCCCTTGCCCTGCCGGGGATCGACTTGCTTGAACTGCCCGTGGATCTGATCGCAGCGACGGTCGCGGGGCCGGCGGGCCAGGCCATCGCCGCGCGGGGGATCAAGGTTCTGGCGCGGGAGGCGATCCGCCTTGCTCCAGACCTGCGCCCGCCCGAAGCGGTGGCCCTGGCGGCGCGTCAGCCGGGGGTGGATTGCGTGGTGGTCGGCGTCAGCCGCCGCGACCGGCTGCGCGAGCTGGTCACGGCGGCCAAGGTCTAACGGTTGATCGGGGTCGACAGGGCGGCCAGGGTGGTCGGAGCCTCGCGCCAGACGCCCACCCAGCGCAGCGAGTCGGCGGCCACTTGCCGCTTGATCCAGAGATAGGGCGTCTCGTTGAAGCCGACAATCCAGGGCGAGCGGCTGTCCAGCACCAGGTCGCCGCGCGAGGTGCGCGCCACCAGCACCGTGTGCAGGCCCAGGCGGTCATGGAGCCCGACGGCCATGAACAGGCTCTCGGCGGGCCAACCTGCGGCCAGCAGAGCGTCGCGCTTGGCCAGGGCGTAGTCCTCGCAGTCGCCCCGGGCGAAGTCGCGATTCGAGACCTTGTTCAGCAAAGGATCGACCCAGCGTTCATCAACCCCGTAGATCGCCTTGTCGCTCGCTGGGCGGATCTGGTCGTTGACCTCGCGGTTGACCCGGTCCAGCAGCGCCCAACGTTCGGCGGTCAACGGCTCGGGCTGAGCGACGCGGAGCGGGTCTCCGGTCACCCGCGGACAGGCGGAGGCGTCGTCGCTGCACAGGGCGGCCATGCCGCTCGGCGCGACAACTTCGCGTCCCTGCTCCATGAACCCGGCCGAGCGCGCGGCCGAAGGCTGCGGGGCCGTCGTCGTGGCGCAGGCGGTCAGGAGTTGACCGACCAGCAACAGCGACAGGATCGAAAGTCTCTTCATGACCGAAACCCCAAAAGCAACCTGACAGTCGCCTTTGTACGCAACGGATATTTATATTGGATGGAGCTATATGCCTAATTTCAAATACATGATTAACGAATACCTTATAGACAATTCATTGCGTAGAGATGGATAACAAGCCTCAGCATTGTAAACATGACTAATGCTTTATTAGCCAATCCCGTGGTAAAGCGACGCACGCTTTAGAACGGGCCGCCCTTCTCAGGACGGCTCCAGATGGACCCGCTGCATGATCGCGTTCTCGCCATCCCTGTCCGAACCACCGCGCGGTCAGATCGCCTCGGCGGAAGGCCTGCCGAGATCCGCTCAACTGGCCTTCCTGATCGTCGCCCTGAACTACGGGGTGATCGTGCTTTTCCAGAAGTTCGGTTACAGCACCGACGCGGCCAGCCTCAGCATCACCCTGCCTTGCCTGATCGTTTCGTTCGTCGCCCTGATGATCCTGGGCGATTTCCGCATCGCGCCGATCCGGCTGATCGCCTATGCCGCGTTCTGCGCCACGGCCTTCTTCTCGCAGGCCATGGTCGGCCGCGGCATTTCCTGGTTCGGCATGGCCATTCTTTTCGCCATCTACCTGTTCTTCGTCTTCGAGATGCGGGTCACCTGGGGCTATTATCTCCGGACGGTGGCCATCTTCCAGAACCTGATGCTGATCGCCTGCGCCCTTCTGCTCCTGCAGCACCTGTGGCAATTCACCCTCGGCGCCAACAGCATTTTCAATATCGAAAAGTACATTCCGACCCAGTTCTTCTACAAGACATACAACTACATCCAGCTCATCAACTGGCGCTCGCAGTACATCAAGCCGAACGCCTTCATTTTCCTCGAAGCCTCGATCGCCTCGCAGTTCCTGGCGATCGCGCTGATCGCGGAGACGGTCTATTTCCAGCGGCTCTGGCGACTGACCCTTTATGGGGCCTGCCTGGTCCTGACCTTCGCGGGCACCGGACTTCTGATCGTGGCCCTGACGGCGCCGCTGCTGCTGCTCAAGCTTTCGCCGCGCCGGGCGATCCTTCTGGCCGTCGCCAGCCTTGTCTTGGTCGCCATCGTCGCCGCCACCGGCTGGTTCGACCTGATCAGCAGCCGGTTCGGCGAGTTCCAGATCGCCGGCAGCAGTTCGAACTCCCGCTTCATCGCGCCGTTCCTGTCGCTGTCCGAGGCGATCCGCGAGCCGTCGGTGATCTTCAAGGGCGTCGGCGCAGGCAACATCAAGGCGGGCCAGAACATCGTCTGGTGGGCCAGCACCAAGCTGGTGGTCGAGTATGGCGTGCTGACGACCATCTCGTTCTACACGCTGCTTTGCATCTCGCTCTTCGATCGCGCGCCGAGCTATCGCCTGGCCTGGGGGCTCTTCGTTCTGTTCAACTTCATGGGAGGGTATCTCGCCATGCCGGTGATGGCGGGATTGCTGTTGCTGATGGGGTGCCTGTTCCGTCCCGTCGACGCCAAGCCCCAGGACTTCAGGGCCGCGCTGCGCGAAGCCCGCGAAGGGCTGACCAATGACCCGCCGCCGCTGACGCCAGCCGCGGCTCCTTCCAATGCTGCGGCGCCGATCAAGGCGCCGGCCTCGTCGGCGAGAATCTGATGACCAGCCAAACCGCTTCCGCCGCCGCCCCGCGCTTCTCGATCGTCGTCCTGACCTATGCGCGGGATGAAGTGCTTGAGACGATGCTCGCCTCGCTCGCCGAGTTGCTGCCGGGTCGCCGCGACTATGAGGTGGTGCTGGTCGACAACAACGCCGACGAACGCGACCGCTCGCTGATGCTGACCCGCTTTCCCAATCAGCAGTACGTGCGCTCGGCCTTCAACAAGGGCGTGATCGCGCGCAATGACGGCATGGACGCCGCGCGAGGGGAGATCATCATTCTGCTGGACGACGACGTCTTCGTGCAGACCCCGCAGTTCCTGGACGTTTTCGACCGGCTGTTCTCCGAGAACGCCGCCCTGGGCGTGGTCACGATCCGCAAGCTCGACCACCAGACGATGCGCACCAAGCGCGAGACGATCCCCCATACCCGCAAGGACGTCGACCTGGAGGCGCCGTTCAAGACCTTTCGCTTCGTCGGCGGTTGCCTGGGCTTTCGCGCGCAAGTCCACCACGACCTGAAGGGTTTTAGCCAGGAGTTCTTCTACGGATTGGAGGAGATCGAATACAGCTATCGGGTCATCGAGGCGGGATGGGAAATCCTCTATTCGCCCGATGTGCTGGCGATCGAATATGAACATCCAGGCGGACGTCGCCCTACGGTCGAGGTGCAAACCATGCGACTGACCAACAAGTTCATCATCTCGCACATCCACATGCCGTTCCCGCAGATTCTGGTGAACTACACGCTGTTTCCGATCTACATCTCGCTGATGCAACGGGGCCAGGTGCGCATCGGAAAAGCAGTGGGCGATTACCTGCGCTGGCTCCAGAGGCCGCAACGCACCCGTCGGCGCCCGATCGGCGCCAGGGCCCAGGCCTATATCCGCGCCTGCCGAGGCTCGATCTGGAAATAGCGATCGGCCGACGGCTCAGCGATCCGGCGTCGCGTCGCCATCAGGTTCCACCCTGGCCACGCCTTCGACAAACGCCTCGGCCGACTTCGGATAGCGGAGATTGGAGAGCTGCGCGTTGTAGTCGGCCGCCTCGACGTCCCAGTAGGACTGGTACAGCGGGCGGGTGGTCTTGAACCACTCGGCCATGCCGGTCACGAAGCGCGGGTCATCGCCCGCGCCATGGCCGTCCGGCCGCGTGCCCGTGCCCCATTCGGGAAACGAGATGGGCTTGCCATGCCGTTCGGCGAAGGCCTTGTGCCATCTCAGGCCATAGGGCTGCTCGACCAGGTAGATCCACCGCCGTTCGGGATCCTGGAAGATCGGCTGCCAGACCTCGTTATAGACATCCAGCCCGATGACATCGACGACATCGTCGCCCGGATACAACAGGATCGGCGCGATGGCGTGGAGCCCGACATTAGGACACCACTCGAAGCGGAAATTCTGCCCCGGCGTCTCCCGCATCACCTCCACGATGCGACGCCAGAAAAGGCGATAGGCGGTCGGGTCCTTGGCCCCGGACCAGGCCATCCATTCGCCGTTGGCCTCCCAGCCGATCCGCACGATCGCGTCTGGATAGCCGTTCGCGACCAGGGCTCGCCCCACCTTGCGGAACGACTCGTCATAGCTGCCCGAGGCGCCCGCCTTGAGCGTGCTGACGCCGCCGTCCTCGGGCAGCATGGGCACCGACAGGGTGAGCTTGATGCCTGAACCGTTCCAGCACCTGGTGATCCAGTCGGCGCTGGATTCCAGATGGCTCCAATCGCGCCGATCCAGCGCGTCGACGGTGCGCTCGACCTTGCGACCGCCTGCGAAGGCTTCGAACTCGGCGATCTTGGCCCGGCCGTCGCAGCCCGGGCCCTTATAGACGCCGAATTCGGTGGCGCGAGCCGGCGTCGCTGCGGCCGGCAACAGGAGAAGCACCGCAAGGCAGGCGCAGAAGACGACCAGGGCGATGGACCGGGAGCTGATCTTGAACGGCATGCGCAGTCTTTCCGCTGAAGGCCTATCCGCCCTCGTAGGCCAATCCCATCGACCGCGCCCAATCGGCGGTCATCCGCATCCCTTCCTCGGCGCTCGTCCGAGGAACGAAGCCGAGGTCGCGGGCGTGGTCCATCGTATAAGTGACATCAGCCTTGAAGCGCTCCATCTCGTCGTCATTGGGGCGCAAACGCAGATCGGTCTCCATGTTGCGCATCAGCGCCTTGAGCTTGGGAATCCGGTTGGCGACCGACAGCACCAACGGCTTATGGTGCGATATGGCGTATTTCCCCAGGGCGCGCACCGGACGCCGGACCGCCACCTTCAGTCCGAGATTCTGATCCGGATCGGCCAGTTCGGGGTAGCCGAGCAGCACGTTGAACCGTTCGATGTACTGGTTCCACGTCGGGACGTCCGGCCCATTGCCGTTCATGACCGTGTAGGGCCCCAGATCCTTTTCGATCATGAACAGGGCCTGGCGCACGAGGTCGCCCACATAGACGAGATTGCACTTGCCCTCGCCCAGAGGACCCAGCTTCCGCCAGGCGCCGGCCGCGAACCGCTGGATGTAGGGCAGGGTCCACTGGTCGCTGAACGGTCCATAGACCAGCGTCGGTCGGATCACCGACACCGCCAGGGACGCGTCGGCGTATTCCTGGCAGATCGCCTCCGCCCGGCGCTTGCCTGCGCCATAGATCGTCATGGGCTCCGTCGGCGGAGTGTCCTCGGACACCGTGCCCAGTGCCTCGCCATAGACGGCGACCGAGCTCATGAACACGAAGTTGGGCACGCCCGCCGCCTTGACCCGTTCCAACAACAGGCGCGTTCCGGCTTCGGTCACGCTATTGTCGTTGCCCTTGGCCCGGGCGCAGTGGATCACCGCGTCGACCCCTTTCAGGGCCTCGTCCAGCGACGCCTGGTTCATGATATCGCAGGTGACGATGTCCACGGGGAAGCGGGCGATCCGCGCGGCGCTGGACCAGCGGTTGATGCCCGCCCGCACCTGTCCCCAGCCGGAGAGGTGGATGGCTTCGGCCATCCAGCCGCCAATGAAACCGCCTGCGCCGGTGACCAGAACGACCGGTTTCTTCACGCCACCCACTCCTTGTAGCAATCAGGCAGCTCGTCGACCGCCACCTCATAGATTCGGTCGATCACGGTCAGCGGGGCGACCACGCTTCGCGCGTCGATCAACAGCTCGCCCCGTCCTTCCACCGCGGCGACAAAGTTGCCCACCAGCGTGGCGGCGATGCCGGTCCAGTCGCCGGCCCCGCCGACGGTGACAATCCGGCGCTTGCCGGCGGTTTCTATCTCGACCTGGTCTGAATCGGTGGTGGAGCCGTGCAGGACCCCTCGCTCGAACACCAGCTCAAAACTGTTGGCCAGCTTGGCGTGGAAACTGATCTGCAGGCGGATGTCGATGGATTCGACCGCCAGCGACGCATCGACGTAGCCTTCGGGGCCGCCATAGCTGTCCATGACCGCCTTCGAGACGGTCGGCGCCTTGCCCAGCCACCAGCAGACCAGATCCAGCACATGGACGCCGATGTCCAGCAGCGCGCCCCGCGGACGACCGTCTCGCCAGGGACGTCGGAAGTAGAAGCCAGATTGGGTCGGCCAATCGAACTTGTGGCCTTCCCGCCAGGTGATCGACTGCAGCGCGCCCAGGCTGCCAGACTTGATGAAGTCCCGCACAAAGGCGTTGATCGGTCGCAGGCGGCGAAACTGATTGACCGAAAGCAGGCATTGATGGCGGTCCGCCGCCTCCACCAGCTTCAGCGCGTCGTCGGCGAACTCGGCCAGCGGCTTTTCGACAAGCACGCCGACCCCGCGCTCAAGCAAGGGCAGGGTGGTGGCGACGTGAATGTGGCTCGGCGTGGCGTTGATCGCCGCCCGGGTGGTCTCGGGCAAGCCGTCGATATCGCCGGACTGCTGGTCAAGCGGAAAGCCGAAACGGCGGGCGGCGGCGCTGCGGCGTTCTTCCGACGGATCCACAAGCCAGACCCGCTCGCGCAGGGCGGGGTCCTGCGCCAGGGCCGGAAAATAGTAAGACTCGGAAATCGCGCCGCAGCCGATCACCGCCAACGGTCCAGGAGTGACTAGGCTCATCTTGATCCCTGGCAATTTTTTACGGGGCTTCGATTGTCCGGCTATCACGCGGTCAAGCCTGCGGAAAGCTTGGATACGCGCCATTGATGACGCTGCCTTGATTTCCATCATTGCGAAGGACGCCGACGATTGACGCGAAAGGCGGTTTACCCAATCTTGCGCGCCGTCTCGGCGTGGGTCCCGCGGCGAATACGGGGGACGGGGGTGATCGTTTTTCTGGGGGAGCGGCGGACGTGACTCGGCTTCAGCGTGCGCTGGAGGCCGCGCGTCGGCTCGTCTTCAGCTTCGGCTTCCTGCATTCCGCCAACACCGGCCTGAATATCCTGTTCAACTTCACGCAGTTGATCGTGTTCGCTCGCGCCCTCGCGCCCGATCGCTATGCCGAAGTCGTGGTGCTGACGGCGGCCGGCTTCTTTCTGAAGCCGATCGACCAGGCCATCGGGCGCGCCAACTTCATCGCCCTGCGCGAAGGGGCCGTGCGCAAGACCCATGTGGGCAAGCGTCAGGAGACCGTCGCCGCGCTCTACGCCCAGGGCGTGTTCCTGACCCTGGTCGCGGCGGTCCTGCCGCTCTTCATCGGCGGCCGCGCCCACTATCTGGAAAACGCGCTCTATCTGTTCTTCTGTCTTTACACCAACTACTGGGCCTTCGATCTGCAGACCACCGCCTGGTCGGTCGATCTTAGCAAGCGTTTCGTACAGATCGCCCTCACCCAGAGATTTACGCAGTTCGCCGCCCTGGCGGCCTTGGCGATAACCCATAGTTTCCTGATCTTTTGCGTTTTGATCTGCCTGATCAGCTTGGCGTATCTCACCCGCGTCGGCCTTCTGATCGGCCGGAACACCACCGTTCTTGACCTTAGGCTGCATCGCGCCGATCTGAAGTGGCGCGAAATACTGATCTACGGCCGGCTATTCTGGTCATCCCTGCTCTCGACGCTATCCGAACTGGTGGTCCTCAGCTCGCCCTACGCGCTGTTCTCGTCGATCTTCGGGGTCGGATCGGCGGTCGTGGTGTTCGACAGCATCATGAAGATCGCTCGCCTGTCGATGACCGGCTCGCGCACCCTGGCCGAAATCGCCCTGCCCCGCCAAAGCCGAATGGCCATCGAGGGCGACCGCGCAGGCTCGTCGCGAATCTTTCTCCTGGTGCTGTGCCTGTGCCTGGCCGCCACCGCCGTTCCGGCCGCGGCCCTGGTGTTCGAGAGCCACCTGATCTTCTCGCTCATCCTGGGCCACAACAATCGGGTTCCGGCCCAGGCGGGGCTGGTGGCCGGCGTCATCGTCCTGACCAGCGGCCTCTATCAGCCGGCGATGTTCTTTCTCAGCTTCGCCAACGCCGAGCGCCAGATTCGCCAGCTGACGGCCGCCTCCGTTGTCGGACTGGGACTGTTTGCGGCGGCGGTGCTGGTTCTTCACCTGGCTCTGATGCCTATCCTTTGGGCCTACGCGGCCTACTTCGTCCTGGTCAGCCTGTTGGCGCTATGCCTGTTCAACGGCGTGCACGACCATGCCGTAAGACTTCCCCAGGAAGAAGGGCAATGAAGTACCGCAAGGATATCGATGGGCTGCGCGGTATCGCGGTGCTTCCGGTGGTCTTGTTTCACGCCGGCGTAGCGCAAGTGTCCGGCGGCTTCATCGGTGTCGACGTGTTCTTCGTCATCTCCGGCTTCGTCATCGCCGCCCGACTGCAGGAAGATCTTCGCGCCGGCCGCTTTTCGCTTCTCGACTTCTATGAGCGGCGTTTCCGTCGATTGCTGCCGGCGATGACGGTGACCATCCTGGTGACCACGCCGATCGCGCTCCTGTTGCTGATGCCGTCGGACCTGATGGAATACGGCCGAAGCCTGGTCGCCACCTCGGTGTTCTCGTCCAACTTCTATTTCTGGAAATCGTCGGGCTATTTCGAAGTCGACGCCCATCTTCGCCCCATGCTCCACACCTGGTCGCTGGCCGTCGAAGAGCAGTTCTACATCTTCATGCCCCTGGCGCTCTGGCTGGCCCACCGACACCTGAAGGGACGATGGCTGGTCATCCTGGCGCCGGTATGGGTCGCGTCGCTGGCCTTGAGCATCTTCATGCTGACCCGGGCCGCCACGGCCGACTTCTATCTGTTGCCGACGCGGGCGTGGGAATTGCTGACCGGGGCCGTGCTGGCCCTGCGCCCGCCGCCAGCCTTGCGCTCGAACTTCCTGCGCCAGGCCCTGGCCCTGGCCGCGCTCGCGGTCTTGCTGGCCTGCATGGTGCTCTATTCGTCGGCCACGCCGTTCCCGGGGGCCTATGCCTTGCCCCCCTGTCTCGCCGTCGCCGCACTGATCTACTGCGGTGAAACCACGCTGCCGGGCAGACTGCTGAGCACCGGGCCGCTGACCTATGTCGGCCGCATATCCTACTCGCTCTATCTGGTGCACTGGCCCCTGACGGTGATGTTGCGGCATTATAATCTCAGGGCCCCGAATCCCTTCGAGATCGCGCTGATCGTCGCCGTCAGCTTCGTGCTGGCCCACCTCTCCTGGAAATTCATCGAACAACCGTTCCGGCGGCCTCGCGCCCACACGCCGCGCTGGCGGGTCATGGCTGTCGTCGCCGTGATCCAGCTGGCCATCGCCGGCGTCGGCGTGGCGCTGGTCGCGGCCCGGGGCCTGCCCGACCGAATGCCGGGCTATGCGCAGGAGGACGTGTCCGCCCAGAAGGAGTGGCGCGAGCGGACCTGCTTCCTGTCCGCCGATCAGAAGGCCGAGGCGTGGAACGTCGCCGCCTGCACCCGGGTCGACGGCGCAGGCCCCGAGGTCCTGCTCTGGGGAGACTCGTTCGCCGCCCACTACGTACCCGGCCTGATCCAGGAGCCGCGGTTTCGGGGCAAGCTGATCCAGTACACGGCCGCTGGCTGCCCGCCCGTACTGAACTACTATTCCTACGCCCGGCCCAACTGCAGCATCTTCAACCGCCGCGCGCTGGATCTGGTGGCGCAGCGGCATATTCCGATCGTAGTGCTGTCCGCCCGCTGGGAAAACCATTCCTGGACAACGCTGGACGGCCTGCAAGACACCATCGCGCGACTGCGGGCGCTGGGGGCGACCGTCTACCTGGTCGGCCAATCTCCGGAGTTCGGCGTCGACGTCCAATCGCTCGCCTACCGCAAGGCGTCGCACGATCGAAAGGTGGACGCCGCCTGGGGTCTGAGCTTTTCCGCGGACTTCAACGATCGGCTCAAGTCTAAGGCGGGCGGCGCGATTTTCATCGATCCGCTCGCCTTCGATTGCCAGGGCGAGACATGCCTGTATCGGCGAGACGGCCAATACGAATACGCCGACTTTGGCCATCTATCGCGTTACGGCAGCGCCCGGGCGGCTCGCACCTATTTCCCGCTGCCTTGAACCCGACCGGAGCGGATGGTCCCAGAAGGCGCGATCGGCCCCAACCAGGTGTCGGATAAGCGGCCGTTCAACCGGCGATCCGGTTAGTAGGAGCCTTCCCGCAGCAGGACGGCCGGGACCGTCTTGAGCAGGATGTAGATATAGAGACCGAATGACCGCCGACGGGCGTAGAGGCGATCCAGCGCTATGCGCCGACGATAGGCGACATCATTGCGGCCGCTGACTTGCCAGAGTCCGCTCAGTCCAGGCCTGACGGCGCAATAGGCGTTGAACCAACGTCCATAGCGCACGGCCTCCGCTCCGACGATCGGCCTTGGCCCCACCAAGCTCATCTCGCCCTTCAGGACATTGAGCAGTTGCGGCAGTTCGTCGATGCTGGAGCGCCGCAGCAGGTCGCCCAGCGGCGTCACCCGCGGGTCCTTGCGCAGTTTGTGGTCCGTTTCCCATTCCGCGCGCGCGCGCGGGTCCCGCTGCAGCAACTCCGACAGCCGAGCTTCGGAATCGACGACCATGCTGCGGAACTTGAGGCAATCGAACGCGACGCCGCCGCGCCCGACCCGGCGATGGGCGAAGATGATCGGGCCGCCATCCTGAAGTTTGATCATCAGGGCGACGATCAACAACAGCGGCATGACGAAGACCAGCAGGGCGGAGGCCAAGGCGATGTCCGCCACCCGGCTGGCGTCGATCGCGGCGTCCGTCTTGTCGCGTGGCTGCGTCGCCGGGGCGTCATCGGCGCCGACCATTAAGCTTAAGGTGCTCTCACCTGATGTATCGATTGGGCACACAGTGAAGCCTCGCTCATATTTCATCGCCGTCGCCGAGCAAGTTAGGAGCCAACAGGCGTTAACTTCGATCCGTTCGGCATGCCGTGGAGGGCACTTGCGGCAACGGTTAACAAACAGTTCCGAAAGCAATCAAAGGTAGCTACGTCGCCATTTTCGGCACACATCTCAACCAAAAGTAAGCATATCGGAGTTCGGAATGCGACAATGTGCCGCCGCAACGATGTTTGACAAGCGTTGCTGTAGTCAAAATTTCTCCGAACTGAGAAAGGCTTCGTTATATACTCGGCTATAAACAGGTGAAGCTGATGAGGAGAGCGTGCGGGAGCGTCGCTGAGGCTGGAAGCTGGATGGTCGCCATCAAATTGGCCATAATTGCCCGCCTTTTGAAACGGCCTGCGCATTTGACCGTCATGTCATTGCTAAACCCTGTGTCGGAACTCTCGGTCCTCGGAGTCTTGCTGTCAGACCGACGGATCGCTTGTTAAGGATTGAGCGCGCTTTCGCATAAGCGAGAAAGCGTTTGCGAAGATCATGGCGGGGTGGCATGGCTTCGGACTAACCGTTGAAACGTTGTACAAAGAAGGTGATCTTGGCCGACTCCGCATTTGAAGCGCCAATGGATCAACAGGTTCCGTTGGGAAATCTACCCCAGGTTCTGAATACCTACCGACGGCATTTGGTCCTGATTCTGATCGTTGCGTTCGCGACTTTCCTCGCCGTGGCGGCGTTTACCTTCCTCCAGACGCCGAAATACACCGCCACCGCGACAGTGCTGCTCGCGCCGCGCCAGACCCTGAACAAGGACAATGGCCCGATACGCGACCCCAACAGCGACGCCAGCGTCGACACCCAGGTGGAGGCGCTGAAGGCGCGAGACCTGGCCGACCTCGTCACCACACGGTTGCACCTGGATCAGGACCCCGAATTCGCGAGCCCCGAGGGCCGGGACGCGGTCGTCAGCAAGGTGGCCAGCGACCTGAACGTTCGCCGGGTCGGCCAAACCTATCTGATCGAGGTCCGCTACACCAGCAAGCAGCCCAAGAAGGCCGCCCTGATCGCCAACGCTTTCGCCGACGGTTTCGTCGAGCGCCAAAGCCAAAGCAAATCGGCGGACATGCAGCAATCCAACGACCTGATGACCGCGCGCCTCTCGGACCTGCAGAAACAGGCCGAAGCGGCCGCGCGCGAGGCCCAGGAATTCCGTGTCCGCAACGGGCTGATGGACGCCGGGGCGACGGGCGGCGGCACGTTGGCTCAACAGGACCTGTCCGACCTCAGCCAACAGCTGATCCTTGCGCGGGCCCAGGCGGCCGAAGACAGCGCTCGACTGGCCGATGCTCAATCTCAAGCCCGCAGCGGCAATGGCGGCGCCCTTGGCGCCACCCTGGGATCTCAGACGATCGCGCAGCTTCGCAGCCAGCGCGCCGAGGTCAGCCGCCGGGTCGCCGACATGGAAAGCCGCTACGGCGATCGCCATCCGGACCTGGTCAGCGCCAAGCTGCAGCTGCGCGATTACGACCGCCAGATCGAGGACGAGACCAACCGGGTGATCGGCAGTCTGCGGTCGCAGGCCCGCATTTCCTCGGAACGCGCCAACTCGCTGGCCGGTGCGCTGAATCAGTCGCGCGGCGAAGTCGCCAATGCGAGCGTCGCTTCCGTCCACCTCAGCGAACTTGAGACGCGGGCGACCACCGCTCGCACGATCTACGAGAACTTCCTGAGCCGCGTGAAGGAAAACGCCGCCCAGCAGGCCATCACCCAGGCCGACGCGCGAGTGGACACCCGCGCCCAGGAACCGCTGAACAAGAGCTCTCCTAACGTGCCGATCAATCTGGCGATCGGCATGGCCCTGGGCGTCTTCCTCGGCATCGCCACGGCGGTTGTCCGGCAGGGCTTCGTGACCGGCATGAACACGATGGAGGAGGTGGAGCGGAAGCTGAACCTGCCCTATCTGGCCTCGATCCCGGTGCTGTCGACCGCGATCAAGCGACTGAAGACCTCGTCGCCGATCGATGCGGTCACGGTCCATCCGCTGTCGTCCTACACCGAATCGTTCCGCGCGCTCGGCGCGGCGATCGCTCCCCCTCGCCCAGAGCAGCCGATCAAGACGATCGTCGTGACCTCGTCCTTGCCGAACGAAGGCAAGACCACGGCCGCGGTCTGCATGGCGCGCGTCGCGGCGATGGCCGGGATGAAGGTCCTGCTGATGGACTGCGACCTGCGCCGCCGCGCGGCGACCCAGGCCCTCAAGCTGAAGCCGACGGCCGGCCTTCTGGACGTGCTTCAAGGACATGCGCCGCTTGAGAAGGCCCTGATCCTGGATCACGACAGCGGCGCCCATGTCCTGCCGCTCAGGGAAGGCGCGCCGACGACAGAGTCGCCGTTCGCGTCGGAAGTCTTCGATCGTCTGCTGACGGAGCTCAAGGAGCGCTATGATCTGATCGTGATCGACACCGCGCCGGTGTTGCCCGTGGTCGACACGCGGATCCTGGCCCCGAAGGTCGACGCCGTCGCCCTGCTGGTCCGCTGGCGGGTTACGCCCCTGAACGCGGTCAAGGCCGCGATCCACATGCTTGAAGGCGTCGGCGGCGAGGTGACGGGCGTGGCGCTGTCCCTGGTCAACCTCAAGGAGCAATCTCGCTCCGGCTACGGCGATCCAAGCTATTATCACAAGGCGTACAGCGGCTATTATCTCGAATAGGCTCGCCGAGGTTCTTATTTTTGGCTAGATCGATGTTCAACAATCGGTGGTCCATGGCACGTGTTTCCCTGACATCTCTCTGTATCGCTGCGGCTGTTCTCTTCTCCGCCGGCTGCGCCAGCGCGCGGCAGGACGCTTCGGCCCCAGCTCCGGCTCCGGCTCCGGCCTCAGCCGCTGCGACGACGACCTCGACGGCGGCCTTGGATTATCGGCTGGGCGTCGCCGACAAGGTTCGCCTGACCGTGTTCAACGAGCCGACCCTGTCGGGCGAGTTCTCCGTCAATGCCGACGGCTCCATCGCCCTGCCTCTGATCGGCAACGTGGTCGCCGCGGGCATGTCCTCGACGCAGTTGCAAAAGACGGTCGAGGAGAAGCTTTCCGACGGATACCTGCGCGATCCGAAGGTTACGGTAGAGGTCCTGACGTTCCGACCGTTCTATATTCTCGGTGAGGTCAACAAGCCGGGCGAGTATCCCTATTCGACGGGCCTCACGGTCCTCAAGGCCGTAGCGATCGCCGAGGGGTACACCTACCGAGCGGATCAAAAGTGGATCTATTTGAAGCACTCTGGTGACGACCGTGAAACCCGCATGCCGATTTCAGGCAACATTTTTGTTCAACCGGGGGACACAGTTCGCGTCGGCGAGCGTTTTTTCTAAGCCTGGACTGTGGTTTCCGCATTTGGCACGTCTTTTGCTGTTGACGCTTTTGGAATATGAGGAGCGTTGTTCGCTAACAGCTGGGGGATTCCATGCGAAAATTTTCAATAGGCTTGGCTCTGGGAGCGCTCGCGCTCCTGCAGCCATTGACGACATTCGCCCAAACCGCGCCGGCGGCCAGCATTACGCCAATCTCGTCGGGCATGCTGGCTGACAGGCTGGTGAACTTGGCTGGGACGCTGGCGGCCAATCTCGACGTCAAGCAGATGGAAGCGGCGTTCCTGAACGAAATCACGGTCGCCGGCGCGGATTCAAAGGTGGTGTTCGACGCTCTGACGCTCGCAATCGCGAATCCGACCCTGTCGCCGAACGCCAAGGCGGCTCTGATCGCGATCAGCAAGCGTCTGCGCGTGAAGTCGGACCGCACCGCCGCGCTGGATGATATCGGCATCGGCGGTCTCGGCGTCGGCGGCGGCGGCGGCTCGGACTATACTCAATAGACCTGAAACTTGGGGGTGTCCGTGACCGGAACCAACGACTCTGTCGGCAAGCGCGAGATCGTCTGCGCCATCGTTCTGGCATGCTGCGCGACGACGCTGCCCACCATGAGCATGGCTCAGGACTATAGCCGCGGTCGAAACGTGTCGGTCACCCAGCGTGAACGTCCCGAATACGACCCGATTGGCATACACGCCGGCGGCTTCACCCTGTTGCCGAAAGTCGAACTTTCCGGCCAAAGCATTTCAAATGCGTTCGATACGAGCAGTCATGAACAGTCGGACGCCGCGCTGATCTTCGCCCCTTCGGTCTTGGCGCGTTCCAATTGGGGACGGCACGCCATGCAGGTCCAAGCCAATTTGGCCTTCAGGCGCAACAAGGACTTCTCGGAAAACGATCAGACCGCCGGCAGCATACAGGCGCTCGGGCGCATCGATGTCTACGGCCAGTCCTACATCACCATTCTGGCCGACGCCGCCCGCGCCTATGACGAACGCTCGTCCTCGGGATTTCCGCGCAACGCCGCCGACCTGCCCAAATATGACGCCCTCGGCGTCGGCGTGCGGGGCGTCTACGAAAGCGGGCGCATCCGGACGTCCGGCGGAATCGAAACCCGATCCCTCGACTATGGCTTCATCAACAGCGTAAGCGGCCCGCGGCTTGACCTCAACGGCCGTGATGTGGGCATCACCAAACTGACCGGACGGGTGGAATACGGCGTCAATCCCGACGCCGCGGTCTTTACCGAGTTCGTCTACACGATTTCCAATTACGACCATTCGGGCGGCATCTACGGCCCCAGCCGGGACTCGAAGGAAGCGAGCGGTCTGATCGGGGCGAATTTCGACATCACCCGCCTGGCGCGCGGCGAAGTCGGATTCGGCTACATCAAGCGCGAATATGACTCGCCCAGCTACAACTCCATTCCCGGGGTGACGGCGCGCGCGAAGATCGAGTACCTGCCGACTCAATTGCTGACGCTGACGTTCGACGCCAAGCGCGCCGTGATCGACTCGGTCGACCTGACCTCCGGCGGGTTCTTCAGCACCAGCGCGGGCGTGATGGCGGACTACGAACTACGACGAAATCTCCTCGTCAATGCGAAGGTCGGCTACACCAAGGAAGACTATCGAGGGATCGACCGGAGCGATGAGATCACCGAGATCGGCGTCGGCGGGCGTTATCTGGTCAACCGAACGGTTTCAATCGAAGCAAAGATCAGTCGCTATGACCGCGAGTCTTCTGGTGCGAACGCCTACCGATCCTTCACCGGCACGGACGCGCTTCTCACACTCGTCCTTAAGAGATAGCGGGCTACCTACGACCGACATCTATGATCGGTTCCAAACTAGGGATCGATTCAGTCGTGGGGCGTAGCTGAAGTGACAAGCGCAAATTCCGGTTCGGCGTCCGGCGCGATCAATCTTGCCGATTTTGTCGAGATATTTCAGCGTCGGATCAAGTTGTTCGGCGTGATCACCGGCGCCTTGACCGCACTGGCGATCATCGCCTCGCTGCTGGCGACCCCGCAATATACGGCGACGGCGAACCTGAAGCTCGACCCGAACAAGCGCTCGATCATCGACACCCCGGTGAGCGCGGGCGCCACGCCGGCCGACAACCCGTTCATCGAGACCGAGATCCAGGTCGCGCGCTCGCGCAAGGTGGCCCTGGCCACCATAACGGCGTTGAACCTGTCCAAGGACAGTGAGTTCGGCGCGGCCGAAGCGGGCGGACTGAAGCAGAGCCTGGCCCGCATGCTCGGGGCCCAGCCCGCCAAACTGAGTCCGGCTGAGGCCGATGACGCCGTTGCAACGGAATTCATGTCGCGCCTGAACGTGTCGCGTGACGGGCTCAGCTACATCATCCATGTCGATTTCACGTCCCGGAACCCTCAGAAGGCGGCGCTGATCGCCAATATGGTCGCCAAGCAATACATGCTGGCCAGCACGACCATGCGATCGGACGCGCTGCGCCTTCAGGCCCAGACGCTCGAGACCGGACTGTCCAAACTGGGCGCGGAAGCCCGCAACGCATCGGCCCAGGCCGCCGCCTACCGCGCCAATTCCGGCCTGGCCAGCGCCGCTAACGGCACCGTGACGCAACAGCAGGCCTCCGGTATCGCCGCCCAGCTGAGCGACGTTCAGGCCGAGCGGGCCACCGCCATGGCCAATCTCGCCGAAGCCAAGGCGCAGCTCAATCGCGGCGATCTGGACAGCGTCGCGGCCGTGCTCAGCTCACCGGGCGTTCAGGATCTGCGCCGCCTGCGGGCCGAACTTCTACGCCAGCAGGCCGAGATCAGCACGCGCTATGGGCCACGCCACCCCGAGTGGCTGCGCATCCAGCAACAGCTTAACGGAGTCGATGCCCAGCTAAAGGTGGAAAGCGAGCGCGTGGTCGCGGGTCTGGAAGCGACCGCACGGGCCGCCGACGCCAAGGTCGCCGCCCTCTCGGGAACCCTGAACGGCCTGCAGGGCCAGCTGGCCGCCAGCAGCCGCGCCGAAGCGGTGGCCCAGGGGCTCGATCGCGAAGCCGAGGCCAAGCAGAACGTCTATAACCAGTTCAACATGGCGCAGCAGCAGGCCAGCCAACAGACCAATGTCGACGAAACCCGCGCCGTCCTGGTGTCGGAGGCGACGACGCCGGAATCGCCCAGCTTCCCGAACAAGCCCCTGTTCGCCCTGATGGGGCTTTTTGTCGGCTGCGCGGCCGGCGCGGCGGGGGTGTTTGTGGCCGAGAGCCTGGAGTCGACAATTCGATCGACTTCGGACGTGACCCGATATCTGGGCCTGACGACCGTCGCCGTCGTGCCGGCGCTGGCGCGGTCGGCGCTGCGCATCGCCGGGAAAGGCACCTCGCCGGAATCCTATGTGGTCAAGCGGCCAATGTCCGGCTTCGCGGAAGCTTTCCGCAACATCCGCAGCGCCTTGATGCTGCCGGAGGCGGACCGGGCCGCCAAGGTCATCGCCGTATCATCGGCCCTTCCCGGCGAAGGCAAGACGACGGCCGCCGCCGCCTTCGGCCGCGTGCTCGGCATGAGCGGCGCTCAGGTGGTCATCGTCGACTGCGATCTGCGCCGCAGTTCGTTGGCCGATCGCCTCGGAGCCGAAGGCCGCGGCCCTGGGCTGACACAACTGCTGACCGGCCACGCGACCTTGGATGAAACCCTGCGGCCTGATGCGGTGTCGGGCGTCTTCATCCTTCCGACCGCTTCGACGGAGTTCATTCCACAGGATCTCTTCAGCGGTTCGCGCGCTCGAGACCTGCTGGAGGAGCTCAAGAGCCGCTTCGACTATGTCATCCTCGATTCACCGCCGGTGCTCGCGGTCGCCGAGGCGCGCGCGATCGCGGTTCTGGCGGACCGGGTCATCCTGGTGACGCAGTGGGCGAAAACGCCCCGCGCCGCGGTGATCGCGGCCGTCGACCATCTGCGTCACGACGGCGCCGATCTGGCGGGCGTCGTGCTCAATCGCGTGGACGTTTCGGGGCACAGCCTGTCCAAGCGAGACTACGCCTACTACTATTCCGACAAT
This sequence comes from Caulobacter sp. LARHSG274, assembly GCF_052871235.1. Lineage (NCBI taxonomy): Bacteria > Pseudomonadati > Pseudomonadota > Alphaproteobacteria > Caulobacterales > Caulobacteraceae > Caulobacter > Caulobacter sp. LARHSG274. The sequence continues at coordinate 91,633 of NZ_JBIXJO010000010.1, forward strand.
AAACGCTATTACAGTGAGTGATCGGGCCAGGGCCCATGTTGGCCCCGGCGTCGTCGTGGCCCTATTGGGCCTTGCCCTGGCCTATTCGAGCTGGATCGCGGTTCAGGAGTTTCGAGCCCAGGCCATCGATGTGGCGGCGGCGGCGCTGCCGGAACGGCCGCAATCCGACCAGGGATTTTTGGCCATCGCGGCGGGATGCGGCGAGGCCTGTCCGCCCCGGGGCCACCGCGCCGCCGCGGCCGGCTTGCTGAAAGTCGCCCGGACCAGCCTGCAGGCCCATGAGGTCTACGACCTGGCCGCCGGGCACGCCCGACACGCCCTGGCCAGGGAACCTCTGTCGGCGGACGGCTGGGCCTTGCTGGCCGCGGCCCAAGCCGGCGCAGGGGATCAGTTCACCCCGCAGGTCGGAACGGACCTGGAGCAGAGCTATCATGCGGCGCGGCGATCCCGAACGGCTGCAGCCTGGCGGATCCTGTTCTGCGCCCGGCACTGGACGGTTCTGGACGCCGATCTGCGGCGGCAGGCGCTGACGGAGTTCGTCTGGCTGGCGGCGATCGATCGCCCCCAGGCCGAACGCCTGCTGTCGAGAATTCAAAATCCCGCCGCCAACCTGGCCTTTAGTCTCAGCCTCGATCCAGAACCATCAAGCTTGAGCGCATCTTGAGCGCGCTTTGCAAGTGATCGGAAAGCCTGAGGGCTAAGGCTAGAATTGTCAGCGTGGGATTGGCCTGGCCCGAGGTCGGAAAGACCGAGCCGCTGGCGATGAACAGGTTGTCGACGCCGTGCACCTTGCAGTCGGCGTCGACCACGCCGTCGCGCGGATCCGCCGACATGCGGGTGGTTCCCAGGTGATGGCCGCCGACGATCCCGGTCTTCGCCTTCACTTCAAGCGATTGGGGATCGAACATTAGGCGGCCGGTCCCGCTGGCCTCGAGCGTCGCGGCCAGGACGGCGTGAGCGCGCTCGAGGCTCTCGATATCCAGGGCGGAGGTGCGCCAGTCGACCTTGAGCCGCGGCATCCCCAGCGCGTCCTTGCCGTCCATCAGGGTGAGGCGGCTGTCGGGATTGGGCGCCTGCTCGGCGTGAAATTCCATCGGATAGCGATTCTGCGGCGAGCCGAGGACGACTGACGGCAGCTTGCGCGAGGCCAGATTGCGCTTCTGGACCCAATTCCAGCCGAAGCGCGCCAGTCGGACGGGATTGGTCACGATGTTCATCACGTGGCGGCCGCGATCGCTCCAGCTGACCTGGCGATCGGAGAATTTGCGGGCGTATTCATACAGGACCATGTCCTTGACCAAGAACATCGCCGACAGGATCGGGTCGCCATGATCGGGATCGCCGACGTCCGGAAGGTGGGTCCTAAAGGTGGTGTTCAGAATGTGCCGGGATCGCTGGGCGGCTTCAGTGATCCAGAGCCGACGGCGCAGATAGATTCCCGCCGCGTCCTGCTCGTAGTCCCAGGCGACGTCGCTCGGCGGACCCGAAAAGGTCGCGGTCGAAGCCGTCGCGCAAAGATGGCTCATATAGTAGCGGCCCAGCTGTCCCGAGCCGCCGCCGATCCCATGGGGCGCGACATCATTGGACGCCATCAGCAGCCGGGTGGTTTCGAGCCCGCCCATCGCAATGACGTAGGATCGCGCCCTGACTTCATGGATCTTACCGTCCGGTCCCGCCACGGTCAGGTGATCGACGCTCTTTCCGTCAGGTGTCAGGCGAATGGAAACGACCGCCGCCCGTGACGCCACGTGGGTGTCCGACGCGGCGCTGAGCGCCGGCCCGTAGCGTTCCCAGAAGTTCGTCGGCCGGCTGAAACGCTCGATCGTGGTTGCGATATCCTTGGCCTGAAGGCCCCGCACCAGGGCGTCGGGACGGCCGGGCAGGGCCGAAGCCGGATCGTGCGCATGGGCCCCGGCCTCGGCGGCCAGCAGCGCGGCCGGATAGTAGGGCTCCAGGGTGCCGCGATCGATGGGCCATCCGGAGTGGGGCAGCCAATCTCGCTTTTCGAAGTCGATTGCGTCCAAGGGGATGGCCCGCCCGCCCCAGATCCGGCTGGTGCCGCCCAGGGCGCGAACCCGATACTGATCGATCTTTGGGTGCAGCGCCGGATCGACGATCTCGCCTTGATAGGCCTGCTGGATCTGTTTGTTGGATTTTCCAGTTCCCGCCTCAAGCACCAGGATCTTCAGACCCTTGCCCATGAGATCGGCTGCGATCGTCAATCCCGCGGCTCCGCCGCCGACGATGCAAACGTCGTAATCCGAGTTCAATCCAAGATCGTTTATCGAGCCAATCATCAATCTAAACTTGTTCTCGCTGGACTGCTGCTGCTATTTCAATCTACCTCGACCGGCGCCTGCGATTGTGGCAGGAAGCCTTTCTCAATACGCTTAAGCTCATGATATGCGCGTAGCTCATTGTGGCGCCAATCCTTCGATCTAAAATTGATTAGCCCCGCGAAAGTCGGAACGCGCACATGCCGTCCTTTCTTTTCGTTCTAACCTTGATGGCAGGCTGCCTATTTCTGCATCCGTTCATATTCTACCCCCTTAGCCTGCGTCTCCTGAAACGGCAGCCGGTGATCCTCGACCCGACCGCGCCCCTGCCCAGCGCCACCCTGGTGTTCTGCGCCTTCAACGAAGAAGCCTCCCTGCCGTCGAAAGTGGAGAACCTGCGTCGAGCGCACGAGGTCGCGCCCGAACTGAAATTCCTGGCCTATGTCGACAAGTCCACTGACCGCACGCTCGACATCCTGAATGAGAACAGCGACCTGATCTCCGTCGTCGCCTCGCCGCGGCGAACTGGCAAGGCCGTGGGCATGCGGACCCTGGTCGAGCAAATCGATACCGACATCGTCATTTTCACCGACGCCAACGCGCTGCTGGATCCGAATTCAATCGACACCCTGCTGCGCTATTTCTCCGATCCGTCGATCGGGGGGGTCGCGGCGACACTGACCTATACAAACGCCAATGAAAGTCCTGTCGCTGGCGCCGGCACCGCCTACTGGCGGTTGGAGGAGTTCATCAAGCAGGGAGAGTCGCGGCGGGGCTCGACCATGGGAGCCGATGGCTCTCTGTTCGCTGTACGCCGCAAACTGTACCCGGTTGTGCCCGACCATCTGATGGACGACCTGATCGCCTCGATGGCCGTGGTCTTCGCCGGGTTCCGGCTCATCAGCGCCCCCGACGTCTCCGTCTACGAACGCTCGGCCACGTCGAGCGAGGACGAGTTCCGGCGCAAGCGTCGCATCGCCTGCCGGGCCTATTCGAGCCATCGGCATATCGCCGCATCGGTCGCGCGCCTGCCGTTGCTCGAACGCTACAAGTACGTCTCGCATCGGGTGCTGCGGTGGCTGAGCGGATTCAGCGGCGGCGCCTGCATGGTGTTCTCGGTTCTGTTCGTCATGTCGTTGCGGGGCCTGCTGGCCGGCATGATCCTGGCGGCGCTTCTGGCGGCGGCCTATTTTCTGGGCAGCCGACGACGGGTGCCGGTGGTCAGCCACGTGACCGAGATCGGGCGGGCGATTGCGGCAGCGACGCTGGGCGTCGTCGACAGCTGGCGCGGGCGGACCTATCAGACCTGGCAGCCGCCGATCAGCCGATAGCCATGGGCTCTATCTCCCCCGCATCACCAGGCCATCCAAGACGCCCATCGGCCAGTCGTTCCGCAGGTCCATCGCATCTCGCGGCGATCGGCTTGCTGGCGCTTGGACTGCTTGGCCAGCTCGTGATCCTGGGCGACAACACCCGCGTACTGGCCGCCCTCGGCGCAATGGTCAGCATAGGCTTGGGCCTGATAACCATTCTACTTCTCGGCCGATCCGTGCCGAGGGCCTTCTGGAAAATGCTGATGTGGCCGGCGATCCTATTCGCGCTGGCCTTGGCCATCACCGCTTACACCACTCTGCCGACCGCCCAGGTCTCGCCCCCGTGGCTGGCGGACATAACACAAGCGGCTCGGGCGTCGGGCGGTTCGCTGACGCCCGACGCCACCGCCCTGGAAATCTCCAAATGGCTGGGTCTCGCGGCCACCTTCGTCGCCGCGGCGGCGATCGGTTCGCAGCCGCGCGGCTTCGCGCGGTGCCTCGAAGCCCTGATCGTGATCGCCGTCGCCCAAGCCTTTTTGGGCCTGGTCCTCTACGGCATGGACCCGTTCACCGTCGCCGGGCTGGATAAGGGCGCCCATCGGTGGCGGTTCACCGGCACTTTTCTCAACGCCAACGCCGCCGGCTGTGTCTTTGCAATGTTCGCAACCATCGCCATGGCCATGGCCATGGCCAAATACCCGCCACGCAGGAACGCCGAAGGCGGCTTTCTTGCCAAACAGAGCGGCAAGATCTGGTCCAGCCTGGCCGCGCTGCTCCTCGCTGGCGCCTGCGCCTTGACGGGATCGCGGCTGGCGCTGGTCTTGCTCATTTTCGCCGCGATCATTCTGCTGATCCGCGGCGGCGCAGTTCCGCAAGCCCTGAAATCGGGCAAGCCCCTGACGCTTCTGATGGTGCTGCTGCCGATCCTGGCGATTGTTTTCGGCGTCCTGTTCGCCGGTCCGCGCGCGCTGAGCCGAATCGCCGATTTGGGCGTCAGCGCGGCCGCGCGCTTCGACACCCAGCGGCTGGTTGTCGATTTAATTCGGCAAGCGCCGATTTGGGGCTACGGCTTAGGGGCATTTGGTGACGTTTATCAGGCAAGACTGGGCGCTGACCACGCGGCGGACATGTGGAATCTGGGCGCGGCGCACAATGCGGCGCTGCAGATGATCCTGGAAGGCGGGCTCTTGTTCGCCGGCGCCATGACGGTCTGCTTGGGTTTGGTTTGGGTACGTGTAGTTAAAAATTGGCGAGCGGCGCCGGCGAATTCGGATATTAGGTTGGGCGTGGTGCTGGCAGTGTTGATCGTGGGTGTGACGTCGTTCTTCGACATTGTTCTTAGCGTGCCTGCGGCGGCTTCGCTCTTGGCCGCACTGTCAGGTCTGCTGTGGGGCGCCGTCGCCGAACAGCCCAATCAAGAAGGCGTTCGCGCATGAACTTGGCTAGTCTTATTTTGTATGGACTCGCGGCGCTGTTCCTTCTCGCGGCCCAGCATCCCTTTGTCACCTATAAGCAGAGTCTGCGCCTGTTTCGCCGTCGCGCGCTGATCGTCCCGGATCCGTCGCTCGCCCGACCTTCCCTGTCGGTGTGCATGTGCGCCTATCGCGAAGAGGCGGTCATCGCCATGCGTCTGGATAATCTCCTGACGATGACCGAGGCCTATGGCGGGGCCGAGGTGCTCGTCTATGTGGATGGCTCCGACGACCGCACGGCGGAAATCGCGTTGAGCTACGAACCGCGCATCAGGGTGGTGAACTCGCCGGTGCGCACCGGAAAGACTGCGGGGATGAAACGCCTGGTGGCCGCGGCCAAGGGCGAGCTGATCGCTTGCACCGACGCCAACGTCCTGGGCGAACCTGATGCGCTCATCAAGCTGGCGCAGCATTTCCAGGATCCCGCCATCGGCTGCGTCTCGGCCAAGCTGGCCTATGTGAACCGCCAGACCACCCAGACGGCCAACAGCGGCGCCATCTATTGGGAGGTCGAGGAAAATCTGAAGCGCATAGAAAGCGAGACCGTCGGCCTGATCGGCGTCGACGGCGCGCTGTTCATGATCCGGGCCAAGGCCTACAGGGACACCCCCGACGAACTGATCGACGACCTTTATGTCTCGCTGAGCGTGCTCAAGCAGGGGCTTCGCGTGATCTCCGCTCCCGATGTCGTGGTGACCGAAAAGAGCGCCGAGGATTGGCGGGAAGAGTTCCGGCGCAAGCGCCGCATTTCCTGCCAGGGCATGATGCTCCACCTGCGAACCTGGTCGCAATGGCGGACGCTGCCGTTTGCTCAGGCCTACGGTTATGTTTCGCACCGGCTCCTGAAATGGCTGATCCCGTTCACCTGCTCGCTGGGCGGACTTTTTCTGGTCCTGGGCTTGGCGGTCCAGTTCGGGTTTCTGCGGATGGTGCTGGCGATCGCCGCGTGCGGCCTGGCCTTGCTTGTCCTTGCCCTGGCGAAGTTCCGTCCGGCCCGCCTGCTGACGATCTACCTCGCCATGCTGGCGGCCGTCGGGACCGGCGTCATCGAGGCGCTGTTCTTTAAGCGGACCTACCAGACCTGGGCGCCAGCGGCGTCCGTTCGCGACTAAAGCATCGCGCGGAACCCCGTTAAGGCGCGATCGACTTGTCGGCGCGGGCACGACTCGCCATCAATACGCGGCGAGCCGTGACCCGCGGTTCGGTCAGCGCGCATTAAGATCAGGGATCTCCTGAACTTCCGCGCCGTTCAGGCTGACGCGAATGAGCGAGCGCTGTCCGCCGGTCAGGCGAAGGCAGGTCAAGACGCCCGTGGCGTAGGCGCCGGTGTCGACACCGATCCGACTGTCGGAAACGAACGGCTTCATGCTGGTCGAGTGACCGTGGACGATCACCTTGTCCAAGCCGAGCCGCTTTTCACGCAGGAATTTCTCCCGGATCCAGAGCATGTCCTCCGGCGTCTGCTCATCAAGGCCTCGCCCCGGTCGCACGCCGGCGTGAACGAAGAAATAGTCGCCGGCGACAGCGCAATAAGGAAGCGACTGCAGGAACTTCAAATGCGCCTCGGGGACGGCCTGGGCCATGGCTTCCCGCAATGCGGCCCAGTCGCCGACCTTCTGCGTCCGGTCGCGCAGCACATTGTAGGAGGCAAGCGTCGCCGCTCCCCCAAGCGAAAGCCAACCCTTGTTGCGTTCGGGATCGTTCAGGAAATCGAGCGCCATCTGCTCGTGATTGCCGCGAAGCGGAAAGCTGCGGATCCAGGTCTCGCTTTGCAGGTCGATCAAGGCCTGCACGACGCCGGCCGAGTTGGGGCCCCGATCGACATAGTCGCCGAGCGGAATAAACACGCCAGGCTTGTTCGTCGCGGCGAGATCGGCCTTCAGCGCTTTGATCAGCCTCTCGAGAAGGTCGAGACGTCCATGAATGTCGCCTACGGCATAGATGACTTGATCATCGGGAACCTGGGGCTGAGGCAGACTTTTACGGCTAAACAAGTGGCTGTTTCCGATCGATCGCGCGCGTGCCATCCGCGAATATCGCGCGATGGTATGCAGCGTCTAGCATCATAGCAGGAGGGCGCTATGAAGGCAGGGTATGTTCTGTTCTTCGGCCGTGCCCGGAGAACCATGGACCGATCGACCAAGGAAGGGACGCTGGATGCAGGATGAGGCGCGCGACCATGCCAAGACCTCCGGGCGCGATCGGACCGGGCAGCGAAGCGCCCCCAATGAGAAGATCATATATGGGTTTTTCGTCGCCCAGACCTTCGCTCTGGTGTTTCTGCAGAAGCTTTCCATCAATTTCCAGAGCGGGTCTATCGAACTTCCATTCTTCATTATGTATATTGGATTGGCAGTTCTGGCGTTCAACAAGACCTTAGTTTTCGACAGAACACGACTGATTCTCTACGGCGTCTTTTCGACACTGGCCGTCCTGAGTGCGCTGATCAGCAGAACGGACTTCAAAGTCGTCAGCCTGTTTCTGGCGCTGCTGATCTATACCCCCATGACCGTCAAGCTGAAGATCAGCGACAAGCTCTACGGCAAATGTATCGAGATGTTCCAGTGGTTCATGGTGGTGATCTGCGCCGTCGTGCTGATCGAGCATGTCGTACAGCTCCTGGCCAGTTCCAAGGCCGTTCCCAACATGGAAAAGCTGCTCCCGGCCTCCATGCTGTTTCCCGGCTACACCTATCTGCGTCCGATGGAATGGGCGTCCAAGATGATCAAGCCGAACGGCTTCTTCATGCTGGAAGTTTCGATCGTCTCCCAATTCCTCGCCCTGGCGATCATCCTTGAGCTGCTCTATGCGCAGAAGGCCTGGCGGCTGGTGCTGTTTTCGGTCGTACTGCTGTCGACTTTCGCGGGAACCGGGCCGCTCATGCTCCTGATCATCCTGCCCTTCATGTTCTTCAAGACTTCGCCAAGAGTCGTGGCTGGATGCGTTCTCGCTGCGCTGGCGGTGGTCATTTTCTCTGTCCAGACCGGCTGGCTAGACACCCTGCTCAAGAGAGCTGATGAGTACCAGACCTATGGCCAAAGCTCCTATCATCGGTTCGTCGAACCGTTGCTGAAGCTGGAAGAATTCTCCCGCAGCGAGAACAATTTATTCTACGGAGAGGGTCCGGGGAACATCTACAACGCCAAGAACATCGTCTGGTGGCCGATCACCAAGGTGGCCGTGGAATACGGCTTCATCGTCGCCGCCGCGTTCTACGCCTTTGTCGGCTATGCAATGTTCAAGCGGCCGCCGGATCGACGCGTGGCCCTGGCCTGTTTCATTTCCTACAACCTGCTCAACGGCAGCTTCGCCGTGCCCTTGAACGTGTTCCTGTGCGTGATGTTCTGCACGATTTTCGAAGTGGAAAAGAAACGGACTCGGTCAAGACGTCGCAGGAGCGCCTGGTCCATGCAAAACCCCGCCTCAGAGACCGCCGATGTTCGGCCGGTAGAGTTGGGGTAAATTTCCAATTTACGGCGTTGCTTCACGCGCAATTTACGGCGGCGGAATATAGCTGGGCCGTAAACATGCGGAGAAGCTCGTGTCCACTCATGCTCGTGCGTCCATTGAGGATTCCCAGCTCGCGCCCATGGCGTTCGACGCGCAGCGCGACGCCCATCCCGTTGCGCTCGCTGGCGACAATGCAGTGGACTCGCCATCCCCGGCGGCCGCGCTCCAGCGCCGCCTGATCGTCGAGTTCGACCGGTCCGAACGGATTTCCGGCCGCTGGTCGCCGCGCCGTACAGCGGCGTTTATCGTCGGCTTCAACGGCGTCTTCTGGGTGGCGGCCGCCCTCGTCTTTCTGCTGCACGCCTAGAGCAGGCCGCGCGCGCCGCTGGAATCGCCCCGGCGCGCCTGGGCTTCCCGCGGCCGCGCGGCTTCCGCGAAAGTCTAGGCTTCACGCGATCTTTCTCAAAAACCTCATAGCTACGCTTCTCGCGCGCCATGGTTAAGCTTATGGCGCGCGTTTTTGTGATTTGCGATCAGAATATGTCCATTGATGCTCAATATTGTCGCATACATCGGCGTCAAAGTGTCGCAGATATACTTATAATAGAAAACGGCGTTATTTGAGATAATCAAAATTAGTCAGATATTATTCAACTGGGGAAAGGATTGATTCAAATTTGTCGGCTATGGTGCTCCCAGGGATTTCGGACGGAGTATCCACATGGCAGGCTTGGGCGTTTACGTCGGCAATGATGCCGTCAGCGTTGATAACTTTGAAAATTGGCTCGGAACGTCGGTCGACTTCGTCGCCGCCCATACGGGACAGGCGAACTGGTCGGACTGGAACAGCAGCATTTCCTGGCTGGCGGGTCAGTTTAAGGACGTCCCCGCGACGCTGACCTGGTCGCTTCCGATGTTCGCCGACGGCGGCAGCCTCGCGGCCGGCGCCAAGGGAGACTATAATTCCAACTATCTGGCCGCGGCCAAGACGCTGGCGAGCACCTACAGCGGCCAAGACAAGATCTACGTACGCGTCGGTGAGGAATTCAACGGCACCTGGATGACCTGGGCGGCCGCCGGCAAGGAGGCTGATTTCATCGCCACCTACCGGAACATCGTCGATACGTTCAGATCGGTATCCGACAAGTTCGTCTTCGAATGGAACGTCAACGTCGGCGACTACGGGATGAATCCGGCCGACGCCTATCCCGGCGACAATTACGTCGATATCGTCGGCATGGACTTTTACTACAACACGGCCTGGGACAACAAAGATCCGGTCCAAGCCTGGAACTACATGGTGTCGCGGACCTATGGTCTGCAGTGGCTGGAAGACTTCGCCGCGGCGCATGGCAAGCCCACCGCCTATAGCGAATGGGGCATCAACTCCGATACAGCAGGGCCATATATACAGAAGGCCCACGAGTGGTTTGAAAGCCACAACGTCGTCTACCAGCAGTACTGGGACTCCAACGCCGCCTTCGCCGGCCTGTTGAACGGCGGAGACTATCCCAACGCCGCCGCGGCGTTCCAGGACGCTTTCGGCGTTGATCCCTCGGCGCCGCAAGCGCCGCAGGCGCCGCAGACGCCGCTGACCTATTCGGTGGTGGACGGGGTCTACACCCTGTCGGACGGCGTGGCGGACCTGGCGCTCAGCGAGAGCGACGGCCTGAGCATGGCCGGCAACGCCTTGGACAACGTGCTGACGGGCAATGCCGGCGACAACCTGATCGACGGCAAAGCCGGCGCTGACAGGATGATCGGCGGCCTCGGCAACGACACCTACATCGTCGACAACATCGGCGACGTGGTGGTCGAGAACGCCGGCGAGGGGACCGATACGGTCCGCGCCTCGGTCAGCTACACCCTGAGCGCCAATGTCGAGAACCTCGAGCTGCTGACCGGCGCCCTGACGGGCACGGGCAACGACCTGGCCAACACGATCACCGGCAACGCCGCCGATAACCTGCTGTACGGCATGGCCGGGGCCGACACGCTGTTCGGCGCCGGGGGCAACGACACCCTGGACGGCGGCCTTGGCGCCGACCGGATGACCGGCGGCCTCGGCAACGACATCTATTATGTCGACAACGCCGGCGACGTGGTGGTCGAGAACGCCGGCGAAGGCATCGACACGGTCCGCGCCTCGGTGGACCACGTCCTGGCGGCCAATGTCGAAAATCTGGAACTGCTGACCGGCGCCTTGAAGGGAACCGGGAACGAACTGGCCAACACCATAACCGGCAATGCGGCGGACAACCTGCTGTATGGCATGGGCGGCGCCGACATCCTCAACGGCGGCGCGGGCAACGACACGCTCGACGGCGGCGCGGGGATCGACAGGATGGTCGGCGGCACGGGCAACGACATCTACTATGTCGACAACGTCAGCGACCTGGTCGTCGAGAACGCCAATGAGGGGACCGACATCGTGCGGTCCAACGTGACCTACACCCTGTCGGCCAATGTCGAGCACCTGGAAATGCTGGCGGGCGCCGTGGCCGGCTACGGCAACGACCTGGCCAATACGATCACCGGCAACGCCGGCGACAATCTGATCGACGGCAAGGCCGGCGCTGACAGGATGATCGGCGGCCTGGGCAACGACATCTATTATGTCGACAACCAGGGCGACGCCGTGGTCGAAGCCGCCAACGGCGGCGTCGACACCGTTCGATCGGGCATCACCTATACCCTGGGCGCCAATGTCGAGAACCTTGAGCTGCTTTGGGCCGGCTCATCCTGGGGCACGGGCAACGAGCTGAACAACGTCATTACCGGCAACGCTGGCGCCAACACGCTGAACGGCATGGCCGGCAATGACACCCTGATCGGCGGCGCCGGCAACGACACCCTGATCGGCGGCTCCGGCGCCGATACCCTGATCGGCGGCGACGGGGCGGACACCTTTGTCTTCGCCAGCGTCGGCGACTCGGTGCTTGGCAAGGCCGACCTGATCACCGACCTGTCGAACGACGACTATATCGATCTGCGCCAGATCGACGCCAGCACGAAGGTGACCGGCGATCAGGCCTTCCATATGGTGGCCGCCTTCACCGGCGCCGCCGCGGAATCGACGCTTCAGTATGACGCGAGCCACAACCAGACGGTCCTGAGCCTGGACGTCAACGGCGATAAGGTCGCCGACTCCGTGCTCTACATGACTGGAAACCACCTGGATTTCAGCCACTGGCTCTGGTGACGGCAAAAGGAGGGAGCCTCGGCGAGGCTCCCTCGACCGCTTCCTCGGCTGCGCCAAGAACGGGCGGTTGATCGAAAGATGATCACGCCGCGAACGGCGACCTTCCGTCTCGCCGGCGCGCACGGGTTGCCGAGACGCAACGGGCGAGCCCCGCGATCAACGGGGTCGCGACAGCCGCGCCGTCAGTAGGCGTTGGGATCGCGCAGGACGAGGGGAATGGTGCGCAGCAGGATCATCAGATCCAGCCCCAACGACCAGCGATCAATATACTGATTGTCGGATGCGACCCGCTTTTCCATGCACTCCAGGGTGTGGATCTCGCCACGATGGCCCTCGATCTGCGCCAAGCCGGTCAGGCCCGGGCGAGCGCGGAAGCGCTGGTCGTAACCAGGAACCAGCAGCGCATAGCGTTGGTCGTGCGACAGCGCATGCGGGCGCGGCCCGATCAGCGACATGTCGCCCTTGAGCACGTTGAGCAGCTGCGGCAGTTCGTCGACGCTGGTCTTACGAAGCAATCCGCCGACCCGCGTGATCCGATCATCCTTCTTGGAGGCGTGCTTGATGTCCTCGCCATCTTCCTGAACCCGCATGCTGCGCAGTTTGAAGATCAGGAACACCCGGCCGTTGAGGCCGGTGCGGCGTTGCCGAAAAAACACGGGTCCGCGGCTGTCGAGCTTGATCGCCAGCGCGGCGCACAACAGGATCGGCAGGAAGAAGATCAGCGCCAGGCTCGACAGCAGAATATCGACCGCCCGCTTTCCAGCGCTACGCGCCACTGGATAGACGCGGACAGCGCCGATCTCGGATGTCGAAATCGTCTGCAGTGTCGAGGTGGTCACGGCATCGAATGACACGCTACGCCTCCGGTTCAATGACATTGCTCGCACCATGCATGGCTTCGGTAACAGAAATTCCGGCGCGGGCAATACGGCTCACGCTTTCGACGAATCATGGACCCAGCACTTGCGTGATCCATGGGCAGACAAAATGACCGCATGATGGTGAAAGACGCGCAGCGAGGGCGCCATCACTCCCAATACAGTCAAGCTCGACGAACGCAATCGCCCGCTTTTCTCGGCCGCTTCCAATATCGCCGCCTCGGAAGCGTACATTTTCATGCCGATAATCAGCGATCCACACCGTGTTTATATGAATTTTCCAAATCCATCAGCCCAAAGCCGTGCCATGTGGCCGCCGCTGGGTTAGAACCCGCCGCGAAGCTCAAGGCTGACGAGGAAATTTCATGCGCGTAGCGATGATCGGCACGGGTTATGTGGGTCTGGTGTCGGGGGCGTGTTTCGCCGATTTTGGTCACGTGGTGACATGCATCGACAAGGACCCTGGCAAGATCGAGCGCCTTGAGCGGGGCGAGATCCCGATCTTCGAGCCGGGCCTGGACGATCTGGTCGCCCGCAACGTGCGCGAAGGCCGGCTGTTCTTCACCCTGGAGGGCGCCCAGGCGATCAAGGAGGCCGACGCGGTGTTCATCGCCGTGGGCACTCCGACCCGGCGCGGCGACGGCCATGCCGACCTCAGCTATGTCTACGCCGCCGCCGAGGAGATCGCCGGCCTGATCGACGGCTTCACCGTGGTGGTCACCAAGTCGACCGTGCCGGTCGGCACCGGCGACGAGGTCGAGGCGATCATCAAGAAGGTCCGTCCCGACGCCCAGTTCGCGGTGGTTTCCAATCCCGAATTCCTGCGCGAAGGCGCGGCGATCGAGGACTTCAAGCGTCCCGACCGGGTCGTGGTCGGAGCCGAGGACGAACGGGCCCAGGCGGTGATGCGCGAGCTCTATCGTCCCCTGTCGCTGAACGAGACGCCGATCGTCTTCACCGGCCGGCGGACCAGCGAGCTGATCAAATATGCGGCCAACGCCTTCCTGGCCATGAAGATCACCTTCATCAACGAGATGGCCGACCTGTGCGAAAAGGTCGGGGCCGACGTCCAGCAGGTGGCGCGCGGCATCGGCCTGGACAAGCGGATCGGCGCCAAGTTCCTCAACGCCGGCCCCGGCTATGGCGGCTCGTGCTTCCCCAAGGACACCATCGCCCTGGTGCGCACCGCCCATGACTACGGCGCCCCCACCAGGCTGATCGAGACCACGGTGGCGGTCAACGACGCACGCAAGAAGGCGATGGCTCAGAAGGTCGCCGCGGCCTTGGGCCTGGAAAACCTGGCGGGCAAGACCGTCGGCGTGCTGGGCGTGACCTTCAAGCCCAATACCGACGATATGCGCGACGCCCCCAGCCTCGACATCCTGCCGGCCCTGCAGACCATGGGCGCCCACGTCCAGGCCTTCGACCCGGAAGGCCGCCACGAGGCCGAAAAGCTGCTGCCGGGCGTCGAATTCAAGACTGGTCCCTATGAGGCGGCCGACGGCGCCGACGTGCTGCTGATCCTCACCGAATGGGACCAGTTCCGAGCCCTCGATCTTGATCGGCTCAAGGACCTGCTCAAGGCTCCGGTCGTGGTCGACCTGCGCAACGTCTACAAGCCCGCCGAAATGGTCCGCTCCGGCTTCACCTACGCCTCCATCGGACGCGGCTGACCATGGGCCCGGTCATCGTCACCGGCGCCGCGGGCTTCGTGGGCATGCATGTGGCCGAGCGCCTGCTTGACCGCGGCGAGACAGTGATCGGCGTCGACGACTTCAACGGCTATTACGATCCGGCCCTGAAAGCCGCCCGGGCGACCCGTCTCGAGGGTCGCCCGGGCTTCACGATGGTCCGCATGGACATCGCCGACAATATGGCGCTGCTTGATCTGGTCAGGACCAGCAGCGCCAAGCGGATCGTCCACCTGGCCGCCCAGGCGGGGGTGCGCTACTCGATCGACAATCCCTTCGCCTATCAGCGCTCCAATCTCGCCGGCCACCTGTCGGTGCTGGAGGCGGCGCGACACAACGGCGTCGCCCACCTCGTCTACGCCTCGTCCAGTTCGGTCTACGGCGATCGTCCGCAGTCCCTGAGCGGGGGGGAGGCTGGTTTCCGGGAGACCGATCGGGTCGATGCGCCGGTCTCGCTGTATGCGGCGACCAAGCAGGCCAATGAGCTGATGAGCATCAGCTATGCGAAGCTGTACGGCTTCCCGATGTCTGGCCTGCGGTTCTTTACCGTCTACGGACCATGGGGCCGGCCGGACATGGCCTATTACGGCTTCACCCGGAAGATCCTCGCGGGGGAGCCGATCGAGGTCTATGGCGAAGGCCGGATGGCCCGCGACTTCACCTATATCGACGACATCGTCGACGGCGTCGTCGGGATCCTCGACCACCCGCCGAGCCCAGGCGGTCACGAGATCTATAATATCGGCGACAACGATCCCGTCGGGCTGATGGAGATGATCACCACCCTTGAGACCGCCCTCGGCCGCGACGCGATCAAGGTCATGCGGCCGATGCAGCCGGGCGACGTCACCGCCACCTATGCCGATATTTCCAAACTCAATGCGCTAACCGGCTACCGGCCGAAGGTGGCGCTGGCCGAGGGGCTCGGCAGGTTCGCCGATTGGTATCGCGCCTTCCATGCGGGTTAGCGCCGATCAGACCTGCTGACGCGCCGGCGTAGCCTGGAACCGATTGGATATGAGGCTGAACAGCAGCCAGACCGCGCAGGGCAACAGGACGACGGCCCAGGCCAGCACCAGGCCGGCCAGGCCGAAGATCGCCGCCACGCGTTGCACGATGTTGGGCTGCTCGACCTTTCCGGACAGCGACCGCGGATGGAGATTCAAGCTCATCGTCCCCCCAGAATGTCAGAGCGCGCCAAATCCGTTGCGCGAGCATATTCCGCGCGAGCTGCTTCCAAATCCTTACGAGATCCCGTCGGCCTGACAATCGCCCTGGCCAGGTCTCCCATCGCCACGCCCATCAAGTGCCATGGTTCTACACAGTAGCGCCTGAACAGCCTCTGCGGATCGATCATCAATCGAAACAGCCATTCCATGCCCACCTGCCCCATCCAGCGCGGCGAGGGCCGTTGGACGCCGGCCTCGTAGTCGAAGGCGCCGCCGACCGTAAAGGTCACGCATGGACCAAACTTGGCCTGGTTTTCGAGGACCCAGATTTCCTGGCGCGGCATGCCCATGCCGACCAAGACGATGTCGGGCTGATAGGCGCTGATCGCATCGACCACCGCCTGGTTTTCCGCCGAATGCTGCGAAACGTCGAAATAGCCATGGTGGACCCGGATCTGGGCGTCCGGCCAATCGGCCTGAATGCGTGCAGCCGCTTTCTCGCCGACGCCCGGGGCTCCGCCGACGAAGAACACCTTCCAACCTTCCTTGATCGCCCGCTCCCAAAAAGCGTCGCGCCAGTCGAGATAGGTGCAGCGATGGAAACGGCGGCTGGCCCGACCGACGATGCGGGCCCAGAAGATCAGCGGCACGGAATCGACCTCGATCAGGTCCGAGGTGCGGAAGAACTCGGCCAGCTTCTCGTCCTTGCGGATCAGATAGAGGCTGTGAAGGTTATGATTGGCCACGACCGCGCTTTCGCGCGCAGCGATCTTGCCGGCCACGAAATGGAAAACTTCCTCCGGCCGGACCAGGTCCATCGAGCCGCCAAGAACCTGCACCCGCTCCTCCGGACGCCGGTGCAGCCGGAAGTTTTGACGCACCTCTGGAGAGAAGGCGTCTCTCACTGGAAGAAACATCTGAACAGCGCTCCCGCAACTTGGAGCACATGTCTAAAACAATAGGTTTAGCTATTTGCCAAGAAGGATGATTATCGGAGCTTAACCTTAAGGTGGATATTCAAGGATGATTAACCATTCAAGCCATTAGCGGAAGGTGCGGACCATCACGTGGACCTCTGATAGTTAACCATCGTCTTGAGCCCGTTGGTTTCCGCCTAGTCGTTGACCACCACCACCTTGCCCATGGCCTTGCGGCTGGCCAGGTGGGCGATGGCGTCGCCGGCCTGGGCCAGGGGGAAGCGCTCGGACACGTGCGGTCGGATCTTGCCTTCCGCGTAGAGCGCCATCAGCTCGCGCAGGTTCTGGGCATGGCCCCGGGGATCGCGGGCCACCGCGGCGCCCCAGAACACCCCGACGATGTCGCAGGACTTCAGCAGGGTCAGGTTCAGCGGGATCTTCGGGATGCCGGACGGAAAGCCGATGACCAGGAACCGACCGTTCCAGCCGGCCGCCCGGATCGTCGCCTCCGAATAGTCGCCGCCGACCGCATCATAGGCCACGTCCCAGCCGTTCGGCCCGCAGGCGCCCTTCAGCAGGTCGGCCAGCGCCTTCTGGCCGTCCTTGTCGAACGGCCCGCGCGGATAGACCACGCCGGCGTCGGCCCCGTGGGCGATGGCCAGGTCGACCTTCTCCTGGCTGGAGGCGGCGGCGATGACCCGCGCCCCGGCCGCCTTGCCCAGCTCCACCGCCGCCAGGCCCACGCCGCCGGCCGCGCCCAGCACCAGCAGGGTCTCGCCGGCCTTCAGCCGACCGCGGTCCTTGAGGGCGTAGTAGGAGGTGCCATAGGTCAGGATGAAGGCGGCGGCCTCGTCGAAGGGCATGGCGTCGGGGATCGGCGTGCAGCGTTCAACCTCGATGGCCAGCTTCTGCGCCATGCCGCCCCAGCCGGTCGAGGCCAGCACCCGCTGGCCCACCGTCAGGCCGGTCACGCCGTCGCCGACCGCCTCGACCACGCCCGACACCTCGCCGCCGGGGGCGAACGGTCGGGCGGGCTTGAACTGGTAGCGGTCTTCGATGATCAGCACGTCGGGATAGTTGACGCCGCAGGCCTTGACGGCCAACACCACCTGGCCGGGACCGGGAGTCGGATCGGGCAGGTCTTCCAGCACCAGGGTCTCGGGACCGCCGACCGCCTTGCTGAGCACCGCCTTCATCTCGCTTCTCCCGGCTTTCTTCGTTAAGAGCCCGGACGCTAGCGCAGGGCGCGGGGCCAAGGAAGCGGAATGTCAAACAAACGTTTTAGTCTCGCCCTGCACGGCGGTGCCGGCTCGGCGCCGGGCCATGACTACGCCGTCGAGATCGCCCACATGCGCGGCCTCGTCGAGGCGGCGCGCGATCGGCTGGCGGCGGGGGCCAGCGCCCTGGACGTGGCGGTCGAGACCGTCGTCGCCCTGGAGGCCAGCGGCCTCTATATCGCCGGCCGCGGCGCCTCGCCCAATGCCGACGGCGAATACGAACTCGACGCCAGCCTGATGGACGGGGCGACGACCCGGGCGGGCTCGGTCGCCGCCCTGCAGGGCTTCGAAAGTCCGATCCTCGCCGCTCGGGCGGTGATGGAGCAGACCCCGCACGTGATGCTGGCCGGCGCCGGGGCCAACGCCTTCGCCGGCGCCCAGGGGCTGAAGACCATCGCCGATCCGGCGACCTGGTTCACCCACGCCGGGGCCTTCGAGGCCAACCATGCGCCGGAATTGCCCACCGGGACGGTCGGCTGCGTGGTGCGCGACGGCGAGGGACGGCTGGCGGCGGCGACCTCGACGGCCGGGGTGTTCGGCAAGCTGCCGGGCCGGGTCGGCGACAGTCCGGTCATCGGAGCCGGGGCCTGGGCCGACAGCCACGCGGCGATCTCCTGCACCGGCCAGGGCGAGTTCTTCATCCGCACCGCCGTGGCCGCGCAGGTCGCCCACCGGGTCCGGTTCGGCGGCGAGCGGCTGGCGGACGCCGCCCGCGCCGCCATCGAGGGCGTCGCCGACCTGGGCGGCCATGGCGGCCTGATCGCCGTCGACCACGACGGCCAGGTGGCCATGCCCTTCGCCTCCAGCGGCCTCAAGCGCGCCGCCCTGCTGCTCGACGGGACGATCTTCGCAGAGGCATTTTGACCCACTCGCCTCCTGCCGAAGGGTGGTTTAGAGATCGCTGAGACTTTCTTTTCCGATCATTAACCAACATGCCGCTAGGCGTTGCAGGCCATCACCCGCGCGCCGAACGGCGTGACCGCTACGCCTGGGGTTCTGGCGACCGACGCCGCAGGACTGTGGCGCCGCGGCTTGAGGAAACGGCATGAAAATTCTCGACGCGCCCTTGCCGCCGCCGCTGGTGGCCGCGCTCCGCGCCTGCAAGCCGCACCTGCTGGCGGTGGCGGTGTTCAGCGCCTTGATCAATCTGCTGTACCTGGCTCCGACCATCTACATGATGCAGGTCTATGACCGGGTGGTGCCGACCGAGGGTCGGCTGACCCTGCTGTACCTGACCCTGGTCGTCGCCTTCGCCCTGGGAACGCTGGCCGCTCTGGACGCGGTGCGCACCCGACTGCTGATCCTGGCCAGCCTGCGGCTCGACCGGCTGCTGGCCGGCGGCATCCTGCAGAAGCTGATGAGCGCCCTGACCCCCGGGACGTCGCAGCAGGGCATGCGCGAGTTCGACACCGTTCGCCAGGCGATGACCGGACCCGTGGCCCTGGCCATGTTCGACGCGCCCTGGACGCCGATCTATGTCCTGGCCGCCTTCATGATCCATCCGGCCCTGGGGGCGATGACCCTGGCCGGCGGCGGGCTGCTGCTGTGGCTGGCGATCCTCAACGAACGCGCCACCCGGGCCCGTTCGCGGGAAGCCTTCCAGGCCCAGGCCCAGGCCTACGCCTCGCAGGAGACCGCCGCCGCCAACGCCGAGGTCGTACGCGCCCTGGGCATGCGCGGCGCGGTGCGCGAACGCCAGCTGGTCGACCGCCGCAAGGGCCTGGACCTGACCGCCAAGGCCCAGTTCACCGGCGGCGGCTACTCGGCGGCCACCAAGTTCACCCGCATGTTCCTGCAATCGGCGGCGCTGGGCCTGGGCGCCTGGCTGGCGGTCGAGCGGCAGATCTCGGCCGGCTCGATCATCGCCGCCTCGGTGCTGCTCAGCCGCGCCCTGCAACCGGTCGAGCAGCTCGTCGGCGCCTGGGGCGTGGTCGGCCAGGCCCGCGGCGCCCTCAACAACCTGATCAAGCTGTTCCCGGCCAAGGCCATCGAGATTCCCGGCACCCAGCTTCCGGCTCCGACCGGCGCGTTGGCCCTGGAGCAGGTGGTGGTGCGGGCGCCGAACCAAGGTCCCGTCGTCCTGCGCGCGGTGTCGCTGCGCCTGGAACCGGGCGAGATCCTTGGGGTCATCGGTCCCAGCGGCGCGGGCAAGACCACCCTGGCGCGGGTGGCGGCCGGGGCCTTGACGCCGGACGCCGGCGTCGTGCGCCTGGACGGCGCCAACCTGACCGACTGGGACGGCGACCGCCTGGGAGCCCATGTCGGTTACGTGCCGCAGGATTCCGCCCTGCTGGCCGGCTCCATCAAGGACAACATCTCCCGCTTCGCCGGCTGGGCCGGCGGACAACTGGCGGCGATCGACGCCCAGGTGGTGGCCGCTGCCCAGGCGGCCGGCGTCCATGAGATGATCCTGCGCCTGCCCAACGGCTACGACACGGTGCTTGGGCCGGGAGGCCGCGGTCTTTCGGCGGGCCAGGCCCAGCGCGTGGCCCTGGCCCGGGCCCTGTTCGGCGCGCCGCCGCTGCTGGTCCTGGACGAGCCCAACTCCGCCCTCGACGCCGATGGCGAGCAGGCCTTGAACCAGACGCTGCTGGCCGCCAAGGCTCGCGGTGCGGCGGTGCTGGTCATCGCCCATCGCACGGGCATCCTCAACATCGCCGACCGTCTGCTGGTGCTGCGCGACGGCCAGGTCGAGCGGGTCGGGCCGCGGGCCGAGGTCATCGCCCAGATGGCCGCGGCCGCCGCGCCCCCCGCGCCTCGCGCCGAACCCCGCCCGGCCGCCGTCCAGAAGGTTCAACCATGACCGTCGTTTCCTTCGACCAGCAGCCGCATCCGGCCTCGGCCGAGCCGCGCCTGTCCGATACGCCTGTCATGGCCATCCGCATCGGCGCCGGGATCGCCGGCGCCTTCTTCGTCGGCTTTCTCGGCTGGGCGGCGCTGGCGCCCCTCGACGCCGGCGCCTATGCGCATGGCGTCGTCGCGGTGGCGGGCAACCGCCAGGCCGTGCAGAACCGCGAAGGCGGGGTGGTGACCGCCATCCGCGTCAAGGAAGGCCAGGCCGTGGCCAAGGACCAGATCCTGGTCGAGCTGTCGGCGTCCGAACTGCGCGCCAGCGAACGCGGCATGACCGGCGAGATGCTGACCTTGCTGGCCCAGCGCGCGCGCCTCGTGGCCGAGCGTGACGGCCATCCCGACTTCGGCCCGCCGCCGGAGTTCGCCAACTTGGCGCCCGAGGACAAACCCCTGGCGGAGGACGCCCTGCGCCTGCAACGCCAGCAGTTCCAGGCCCGTCGCAGTTCGCTGAACACCCAGCGCGGCGTGCTCAACCAGCGCATCCTGCAACTGGGCCAGCAGACCAACGGCGCCGAGCGCCAGCTGGACGCCAATCGCGAGCAGCAAAAGCTGATCACCGAAGAACTGACAGGGGTCCAGGAGCTGGCCTCCAGGGGCTACGCTCCCAAGACCCGGGTCCTGGCCCTGCAGCGCAACGCCGCGTCGCTGACCGGCGAGGACGGCGCCTACCGGGCGCAGATCGCCCGGTCGAACGAGACGATCGGCGAGACCCGCCTGCAGATCCTTTCGCTGGAACGGCAGATGATGGAGGAGGTCTCCGGCCAACTCCGCGACCTGCAGGTGCGGCTGGACGACCTGCAGCCCAAAGTGCTGGCCGCCCGCGAGCAGTTGGCGCGCGCCACAGTCCGTGCGCCCAGCAGCGGCCGGGTGGTCGGGCTGGACGTCTTCACCGTCGGCGGCGTGGTCGCCCCCGGCCAGACCCTGATGGAGATCGTGCCCCAGGACCGCCGGCTGGTGATCCAGGCCAAGGTCTCGCCCAATGACGCCGACGACCTGCATCCGGGCCAGCGCACCCAGATCCGCTTCACGTCCCTGCACGAGCGCGACCTGCCGCTGCTGAACGGCACCCTCACCGAGCTGTCGGCCGACAGCTTCACCGACGAGAAGACCGGCGCGCAATATTTCCGCGCCGAGGTCGCCGCCCCGCCCGAGGAGCTGGACAAGATCCGCCAGGTGCGCGGCGCCCAGACCGGCCTGCAGGCCGGCCTGCCGGTCGAGGTGTTGGTCCCGCTGCGCAAGCGCTCGGCCCTGGCCTATCTGCTCGAACCGCTGACCCAGACCTTCTGGCGCATGGGACGCGAGCACTAGCGCCGAACCGGAACCGGCGGACAAGCCCGAAGACTCTTGTCCGCCGACCTGGGCCGACGCTCTAGCCTCCACCGTCCACACCGCCTATACCGCCCGCCATGTTTGAAGGCTTTTCCCCCCTCGCCCGCGACGCCCGCGCCTGGCCGTTCGAGCAGGCGCGCGCCCTGCTGGCCCGCATCCTGCGCCTGCGCCTCGACGACGCCGAACGCGACCTGGCCGCGACCCTGATCCACGCCGGCAAGGCCCGCGAGGCGGTGAGCACGCTGCCGGCCTTGGGCCGGCCGGTGATCCTGGAGACCGGCTACGGCCCCTCGGGCCTGCCGCACCTGGGCACCTTCGGCGAGGTGGCGCGCACCACCATGG
Organism: Caulobacter sp. LARHSG274; assembly: GCF_052871235.1. NCBI lineage: Bacteria > Pseudomonadati > Pseudomonadota > Alphaproteobacteria > Caulobacterales > Caulobacteraceae > Caulobacter > Caulobacter sp. LARHSG274. Next base: position 113,802 of record NZ_JBIXJO010000010.1, read on the forward strand.
TCCGCATGGCCTTCCGCGCCCTGACCGACGACGCCATCCCCACCCGGCTGATCGCCTTCAGCGACGACATGGACGGCCTGCGCAAGGTTCCGGACAACATCGAGAACAAGCAGCCGCTGATCGAGGACCTGGGCAAGCCCCTGACCGTGGTCCGCGACCCGTTCGGCACCCACGACAGCTTCGGGGCCCACAACAACGCCCGCCTGCGCGCCTTCCTCGACGGGTTCGGCTTTGAATACGAATTCGTGTCCTCGACCGACTGCTACAAGAGCGGCCGGTTCGACGAGACCCTGCTGACCGCCCTGGTCCGCTTCGACGCCATCCAGAAGGTCATGCTGCCGACCCTGGGCGAGGAGCGCCGGGCCAGCTATTCGCCGTTCCTGCCGATCAGCCCGACCACCGGCCGGGTGCTGCAGGTCCCGACCCTGGAGCGCAATGTCGACAAGGGCACGATCGTCTTCCGGGACGAGGATGGCTCGAAGGTTGAGGTCCCGGTGACCGGCGGCCACGTCAAGATGCAGTGGAAGCCCGACTGGGCCATGCGCTGGACGGCCCTGGGCGTCGATTACGAGATGAGCGGCAAGGACCTGATCGACTCGGTCAAGGCCTCGGCCCAGATCTGCAAGGCCCTCGGCGGCGCTCCGCCCGAAGGCTTCAACTACGAGCTCTTCCTGGACGAGAACTCGCAGAAGATCAGCAAGTCCAAGGGCAACGGCCTGTCGATGGAGGACTGGCTGCGCTACGGCGCGCCCGAAAGCCTGTCCTACTACATGTTCCAGAGCCCGAAGTCGGCCAAGAAGCTGTATTTCGACGTCATCCCCAAGGCGACGGACGAGTACCTGCAGCAGCTGGACGCCTATCCGCGGCAGGAGCCGGCCAAGCAGCTCGACAACCCGGTCTGGCATGTCCATTCGGGTCGGCCGCCGCAGTACGGCTCGCCGGTGTCGTTCAGCCTGATGCTGAACCTGGTCTCGGCCGCCAACGCCTCGGACAAGGCGATCCTCTGGGGCTTCCTGTCGCGCCACATCCCGGGCGCGACGCCGGAGAGCCAGCCGCTGCTCGACCGTCTGGCGGGCTATGCGATCAACTACTACGACGACTTCGTCAAACCGATGAAGGCGTTCCGCGCCCCCGACGACAAGGAGCGCGCGGCGATCCAGGATCTGCTGGCCCGCCTCCAGGCCCTGCCGAGCGGCTGCCAGGACGCCGAGCTGATCCAGAACGAGGTGTTCGCGGTCGGCAAGGACCACGGCTTCGACCCGCTGCGCGCCTGGTTCCAGGCCCTCTACGAGGTGCTGCTGGGCCAGAGCCAGGGACCGCGCTTCGGCTCGTTCGCGGCGATCTTCGGCCTGGACCGCACGATCGCCCTGATCGAGGAGAAGCTGGCCGCCTGACGCGCGCCTCAGGCGGCGGCCGGCGGCGACGGATAGTTGACAGGACGGGCTGGAGCCTGGGCCGGCTGCGGCCGGGCAGTGGGGGGATCAGGACCTTGGGCGAAACCATTCTTGTGGCCGGGGGCGCGGGCTACATCGGCGCTCACACCTGCCTCAGGCTCGCCGAGGCCGGCTTCACCCCCGTGGTCTACGACAACCTGTCGAACGGCTGGGAGTCGTTCGTACAATGGGGTCCGCTGGAAGTCGGCGACATTGGCGATGCGGCGCGGCTGGATGCGGCGTTCGCCAAGTACAGGCCGGTGGCGGTGATCCATTTCGCCGCTTTCATCGAGGTCGGTTTCTCGGTCGCCGAGCCGGGCGCCTTCTACGCCAACAATGTCGGCGGCACGATCACCCTGATCGAGGCGGCCCGGCGGGCGGGCGTCGACAAGCTGGTGTTCTCCTCGACCTGCGCCACCTATGGCGCGCCGGTCTATGTGCCGATGGACGAGAAGCATCCGCAGGCGCCGCTGAACCCCTATGGCCGCAGCAAGCTGATGGTCGAGCAGATCCTCGAGGACCTGGCTCGCTACAAGGACTTCCGCTCGGTGGCCCTGCGCTATTTCAACGCCGCCGGCGCCGATCCCGAAGGCCGGATCGGCGAAAAGCACGAGCCGGAGACCCACGCCATTCCGCTGGCCATCGCCGCCGCCCGCGGCGAGCGCGACAAGTTCATGCTGTTCGGCAGCGACTACGACACCCGCGACGGCACCTGCGTGCGCGACTACATCCACGTTCTCGACCTGGCCGACGCCCATGTGCAGGCGCTCAAATGGCTGCTCGACGGCAAGGAAAGCACCGTCTTCAATCTGGGTACGGGAACCGGCACCACCGTCCGCGAACTGGTCGGGGCGATCGAGCGGCGCTCCAACCGTCCGTTCCCGCTGGAGCTGGCCGACCGCCGCGACGGCGACGCGCCCAGCCTGGTGGCCGACAACAGCAAGGCCCGCGAAGGCCTGGGCTGGATGCCGCGCTACACGCTCGACGAGATCATCGACCATGCCTGGGCCTGGCACGCCAACGGGGCGCTGACGCTGAAGCGCTGATCGCGTTGCGGCGACTAGTCTTCGCCCCGGTTCTTCGCCTGCGACACCATGCCTCGAACGATGAACGAAGTCTGAATGCTCGGTTAAGGGTATGCTCGTACTTAGTGGTCTAGGCTTGGATCATCAAAACCAAGGTTAGACCGATGGCTTGCATCACCCTTCGTCCGTCAGATCGCAGCGAGTTCGATTCTCTGCTCGGCGAATTGGCTGCCCATTTCCCCGCCGCGCACATCGAGGCGGCCCACAACGACACCTGGCGGTCCTATCGCGTCGACGTTTCTTGCGACGCTCCCTGGGAAGGCGACCTGATCGCCTGGGTCCAGGGCAAGCACGCCAACTGCCCGCGCACATGATTTCCTAGACCTCGGTCGCCGCGTCCTACTGGCTGGCCCAGAGAATGCGGGCGATCCACGCCACCTCGGCCAGGTCCAGCGTCCGGTCACGGCCGTCGCGGGCCAGAGAGGCCAGTTCGACGCTGCGGGCGGTGATCCGCGCCAGCTCCTTGACCAGCAGTTCGCCCTCCGTGGTCTTGACCACCACCCGGTCGCCGCGCCGCGGCTCGACCGACGGCGAGACCAGGATGCGATCACCGTCGCGGAACACCGGGGCCAGGGCGTCTCCAGTGATCTCCAGGGCGTAGACCCCGTCCTCGCCCAGACCCGGAAAATCGATCTCGTCCCAGTCCTGGCCGCACGGCGCGCCGGCCTCGTCGAACACGCCCTCGCCGCGCGCCTGGGCGAAGCCGATCAGCGGCACGGTCGGCGAAAGCGGGGGCGCGGCGGACGGCCTCACCCGCTCGGTCAGGGCCGCGAACTCCGAAAACCCCACCCCCGTCGCCTCTAGAACCTTGGCCAGACTCTCGGTCGAGGGCCAACGCGGCCGGGCGTCGCCGTCGCCGCGCTTGGACCGGTTGAAACTGGTGGGATCCAGGCCCGCCATCTTGGCCATGGCCGACGGACTCATGTCGAAGCGCTTGGCCAAGGCGTCGATCGCGGTCCAGATTTCGGTGTGGGACAGGGACGGCATGGGGGGATCCTCGCCCCGGGGTTCGCGCCAAGGACCCGTGGAAAATATGCCTCGCCCCTAGGAAAGTAAACCTAACCACGGCAGCGCCAGTTGACGTTTACGTAAACGTTGACGTCAGGTCGCCACCGCCATATGGTGATCGCCGATAACCAACCGGCGCGATCGCAGATTCCGCGCATGCCCAGGGAGGGTGTTTCGATGTTGGCTGAACTGCGGCGTCCTGAGCGCACCTTTACAATTCGCCAGTTGTGCAATGAGTTCAAAGCCACGCCGCGGGCGCTGCGCTTTTACGAGGACAAGGGCCTGCTGACGCCGGGCCGCGAGGGCCTCAACCGCGTCTATTCCCACAAAGACCGCGCCCGGCTGCAGCTGATCCTGCGCGGCAAGCGCGTGGGCCTGTCGCTGTCGGAAATCCGCGAACTGCTCGACCTCTATGACGAGAACGACGAAGGCGCGGCCCAGATGGCCCGGTCGCTGAAGAAGTTCCGCGAGCGCGCCTCGGCCCTGGAGCAGCAGCGCGAGGACATCGACGGCGCCCTGATCGAGCTCCGTGACGCCTGCGACCGCCTCGAGCGGCGCCTGGCCGAGATCCGCCCCGACCTGCTGCCCCGCGCCGCCGACTACGACCAGGTGCTGCGCGCCCGGCTCGACGGCGACGCCGCCGTCGCCGCCGCGGTCAAGTAGCCGCCCCGCCCCGCCCCTCGCGTCCGTCCGCCTCGGCCACGGCTGCGGCGGGCCGTTCCTTTTCTCCGATCCCGCCTAGCCAGGACCGTTCCATGACCTACCAGCCGCCCGTTCGCGATCACGCCTTCATCCTGCGCGACGTGCTGAACATCGACCAGCACGGCGACCTGCCAGGCTTCGCCGACGCCCCGTTCGAGACCGTCGAGCAGATCCTCGAGACCGCCGCCCAGTTCACCGGCGAGGTGCTGGCCCCGCTGAACGCGGTCGGCGACAAGCAGGGCTGCGTCTGGAACAGCGACTTCACGGTCAAGACGCCCGACGGCTTCAAGGCCGCCTACAAGCAGCTGTGCGAAGGCGGCTGGACCGGCCTCGGCTCGGACCCGGCCTATGGCGGACAGGGCCTGCCCCACGTGGTCAACCTGGCCTTCAGCGAGATGAGCTCGTCGGCCAACATGGCCTTCTCGATGTATCCGGGCCTGGCCCACGGCGCCTATTCCGCGATCCACGTCGGCGGCAGCGACGCCCAGAAGGAACTCTACCTGCCCAAGATGGTCTCAGGCGAGTGGACCGGCACCATGAACCTGACCGAGCCGCACTGCGGTACGGACCTGGGCCTGCTGCGCACCAAGGCGGTTCCGAACGGCGACGGCAGCTACAGGATCACCGGCCAGAAGATCTGGATCTCGGCCGGCGAGCACGACATGGCCGACAACATCATCCACCTGGTGCTGGCCCGGATCGAGGGCGCGCCCGCGGGGGTCAAGGGCATCAGCCTGTTCATCGTGCCGAAATTCCTGCCCAAGGCCGACGGCTCGGTCGGCGAGCGCAACGAAGGCGTCAAGTGCGTCGGCCTCGAAGAGAAGATGGGCATCCACGGCAACGCCACCTGCGTGATGCAGTACGAGGACGCCCAGGGCTGGCTGATCGGCGAGGAGAACGCCGGCCTGAAGATCATGTTCGTGATGATGAACGAGGCCCGTATCGGCGTCGGCCTGCAGGGCGTCGCCCAGGCCGAGGCCGCCTACCAGGCCGCCGCCGCCTTCGCCAAGGACCGCCTGCAAGGCCGATCCCTGACCGGTCCGAAGAACCCCGACGGCCCCGCCGACCCGATCATCGTCCATCCGGACGTGCGCCGCATGCTGCTGGAGTCCAAGGCCCTGATCGAGGGCGGCCGCGCCTTCCTGTTCTGGACCGCCCTGCACGGCGACCTGGCTCACCATCACCCCGACGAGGCCGTGCGGCAGAAGGCCGAGGACTATATGGGCCTGATGACGCCGGTGCTGAAAGGCTACCTGACCGACAAGGGCTTCAAGATCTGCTCGGACGCCATGCAGGTGCACGGCGGTAGCGGCTTCACCGAGCACTTCCCGGCCAGCCAATACCTGCGCGACGTTCGCATCGCCCTGATCTACGAGGGCACCAACGGGGTCCAGGCCCTGGACCTGGTCGGGCGCAAGCTGGCCGCCAAGGGCGGCCGCGGGGTGATGACCTTCTTCCAGGAGGTCGACCAGTTCATCGGCGAGAACGACGGCGACGAGGCCCTCAAGCCGTTCGTCGAGGCCCTGGCGGGCGTCAAGGCCCAGCTGCAGGACGGCACGATGTGGCTGATGCAGAACGGCCTGCAGAACCCCGACAACGCCGGCGCCGCCTCGACCGACTACCTGCACCTGTTCGGCCTGACCGGCCTGGCCTACATGTGGACGCTGATGGTCAAGGCCGCCAACGCCAAGATCGCGGCCGGCTCGTCCGACCCGTTCTATTCGACCAAGATCGTCACCGCCCGCTACTTCATCGAGCGCGTCCTGCCCGACGCCGGCGCCCACCTGGCCAAGCTGAAGACCGGCTCGGCCACCCTGATGGCCCTGCCCGCGGAGGCCTTCTGACCATGGGCGTGCTCGACGTCGAACCGCCGGCCTTCATGGCCGAGGAGGAGATCACCATCTTCGCCGACGCGGTCGGCAAGTTCTTCGACGAGCACGCTCCCGAGGCCGTGGTGGCGACCTGGCGCAAGAACCACGTCGTCGACCGGGCGATGTGGACCAAGGCGGGCGAGGCCGGGCTGCTGGGCCTGTCCCTGCCCGAGGCCTATGGCGGGGCCGGCGGCGACTACCGGCACGAGGCGGTGCTGATGGAGCAGCTGGGCCTCAAGGGCGTCGACGGCTTCGGCGTCAGCCTGCACAACGCCATCGTCGCCCCCTACATCCTGCATTACGGCACCGAGGAGCAGAAGCAGCGCTGGCTGCCGCGGCTGTGCACCGGCGAGCTGGTCGGGGCCATCGCCATGACCGAACCGGGCGCGGGCTCGGACCTGCAGGGGATCACCACCACCGCCAGGCCGGTCGGCAACCAGTATGTGATCAACGGCTCCAAGACCTTCATCACCAACGGCCAGACCGCCAACCTGATTATCGTCGTGGCCAAGACCGACCCGGCCGCCGGGGCGCGGGGGACCTCTCTGCTGGTGGTCGAGACCGATGGGGCCGAAGGCTTCGAGCGCGGCCGCAACCTCGACAAGCTGGGCATGGAGGCCCAGGACACCTCCGAGCTGTTCTTCAACGATGTCAAGATCCCGACCCAGAACCTGCTGGGGACCGAGGAAGGCCAGGGCTTCTTCCAGCTGATGAGCCAACTGCCGCAGGAGCGGTTGAACATCGCCGTCCAGGGCATGGCCACGATCGAGCGCGCCCTGGCCCTGACCCTTGACTACGTCAAGCAGCGCCGGGCGTTCGGCAAGGCCATCCTCGACTTCCAGAACACCCAGTTCGTGCTCGCCGAATGCAAGACCGAGGCGACCATCGCCAAGGTGTTCGTCAACCACTGCATCGCGCGCCACCTGAACGGCCAGCTCGACGCCGCCACCGCCTCGATGGCCAAGTACTGGGTGACCGACCTGGAGAACAAGATCGTCGACCGCTGCCTGCAGCTGTTCGGCGGCTACGGCTTCATGAACGAATATCCGATCGCCCGCATGTATCGCGACTGCCGCGTGCAGCGGATCTATGGCGGCACGAACGAGATCATGAAGCTGCTGATCGCGAGGACGCTGTAGCCATGCTGATCGAAGCCGCCGTCGCCCTGTGCCTGACCAACACGACCGACGCGGCCGTGCTTGGACTGGTGCGCGACAGCCGCTTCAAGATCACCTCGGCCAAGCTGTCGGGGGCCAGCATGACCTATCGCGAGCCCCTGGCCGAGACGCCGCTGGCCGCGGTGGCGCCGGGCGCGACCGGCTGCACCTCGGTCGACGCCGTGACCCTGCAGTCGGCCAGCCTGGTGGTGTGGTCGGCCCGTCCGACCCCGGTCGCACCCGACGACCGCAAGGACGACGCCACCTGCCCGCTGCCGGTCGAGCCGCTGGCCGGCCAGCGGCTGACCTTCGTCTATCGCAAGAGCCTGTTTGGCCAGGCCCAGTGCAAGGAGACCCGCTGATGCCGATCGCCGCTGCGCCGCCCCCCGCCCAGCCCGCCGCCGACAACCGCTCGGCGATTGTCTGCGTCCGCGCCCTGGGCCCTCGTCCGCTGTTCTTCACCGGCAAGCTGATCGGCAAGCGGCCGGGCGCCAAGCCGCCGGGCGACTTCGAGCTGTCGCTGCGGGCTAATACCGAGCAGTGCAACCACCTGCTGCGCTCGAAGATCGCCGACTGGTCGCTGTCGGTGACCACCCCGGGCTTCAAGGCCTGCGCCCTGCCGCCCCCCGAGTTCGGCTATCGCACCACCTTCACCGCCAAGGCCACCGCCCGCGGCCTGAGCTGCACGCCGGCCGGACGGACCCCGATCGGGACCTGGAAGTGACCGCCTTTCCGCCCGCCGCCGACACCCTTTCCACCCGGATGCGCCGCCCGCCGGCGTCCGTCCGGCGCCCCCATTAAGCCTAAGCAGGAAGGAGCCATACAATGGCCGACGCTTACATCTTCGACGCCGTGCGCACGCCGCGCGGCAAGGGCAAGAAGGACGGGTCTCTGCACGAGATCACCGCCCTGTCCCTGGCTGCCCAGGTGCTGGAGGCCCTGCGCGACCGCAACGACCTGGACACCTCCAAGGTCGACGACGTCGTCCTGGGCTGCGTCGCCCCGGTCGGCGAGCAGGGCGCCGACATCGCCCGCACCGCCGTCCTGACCGCCGACTACGCCGAAAGCGTCGCTGGCGTGCAGATCAACCGCTTCTGCGCCTCGGGCCTGGAAGCCGTGAACATGGCCGCGGCCAAGGTGATGTCCGGCGAGGCCGAGCTGGCCATCGGCGGCGGCGTCGAGAGCATGAGCCGGGTGCCGATGGGCAGCGACGGCGGCGCCTGGCCGACCGACCCGTCCAGCGCCTTCAAGACCTATTTCACCCCGCAGGGCATCAGCGCCGACCTGATCGCCACCCTCTACGGCTTCTCGCGCGACGACGTCGACGCCTACGCCGTGGAGAGCCAGAAGCGCGCGGCGGCGTCCTGGGCCGACGGTCGCTTCAAGAAGTCGGTGGTGCCGGTCAGAGACCAGCTGGGCCTGACCATCCTCGATCACGACGAGACCGTACGCGGCGCCACGACCATGCAGACCCTGGCCTCGCTGAACGCCTCGTTCGCCGGCATGGGCGAAATGGCCTTCGACGCCGTGGCCCAGCAGCGCTATCCGCAGATCGAGAAGGTCAATCACGTCCACCATGCCGGCAACAGCTCGGGCATCGTCGACGGGGCGGCGGGAGTGCTGATCGGCTCCAAGGCGATCGGCGAGGCCCTGGGCCTGAAGGCCCGGGCCCGCATCAAGGGCATGGCCTCGATCGGCTCGGAGCCGTCGATCATGCTGACCGGCCCGTCCCTGGTCACCGAGAAGCTGCTCAAGAAGCTGAAGATGGAGGTCAAGGACATCGACCTCTACGAGCTGAACGAGGCCTTCGCCGCCGTGGTCCTGCGGATGATGCAGGCGCTGGACATCCCGCACGACAAGATGAACGTCAACGGCGGCGCCATCGCCATGGGCCATCCGCTGGGCGCGACCGGGGCGATGCTGGTCAGCACCATGCTGGATGAACTGGAGCGCTCCGACAAGGAAACCGCCCTGCTCACCCTGTGCGTCGGCGCCGGCATGGGTACCGCCACCGTCATCGAACGCGTCTAGGACCCGAGGACAACACCATGGAAAACTTCCAGATCGAGGTCAACGGCGACGGGATCGCCCTGGTCACCTTCGACGTGCCCGGCCGCAGCATGAACACCCTGACCGCCTCGGTGATCCGCGAGATCGGCGAGCTGGCCGAGACGATCAAGTCCGACGCCGCCATCAAGGGCGCGGTGATCACCTCGGGCAAGACCACCGGCTTCTGCGCCGGCGCCGACCTGGGCGAACTGGGCGACACCGAGGGCTTCGGCGCCGACCTGAAGGCGGCGTTCGACACCGGCTTTGCGCTCAACAAGGCCTTCCGCGCCCTGGAGACCGGCGGCAAGCCGGTGGCCGCGGCGATCAACGGCCTGGCCATGGGCGGCGGCCTGGAATTCACCCTGGCCTGCCACTATCGCGTGGTGGCCGACAATCCCAAGATCCAGCTGTCGCTGCCCGAAGCCAAGGTCGGACTGCTGCCCGGCGGCGGCGGCACCCAGCGGCTGACCCGGCTGGTCGGGGTGATGGCCGCGGCCCCCTACCTGCTGGAAGGCAAGTCGATGAAGCCGGCCGAGGCCCTGGGCCTCAAGGTCGTGCACGAGGTCGTCCCCGCCGACCAGGTGGTCGAGGCGGCCAAGACCTGGGTCAAGACCAAGGGCGACCCGGTCGCTCCGTGGGACAGGAAGGACTTCAAGATCCCCGGCGGCGGCCCTTATTCGGTCAGCGGCAGCCAGGTGTTCATCATGGGCAACGCCATGCTGCGCAAGCAGACCTACGGCAACTACCCCGCCCAGCTGAACATCATGAAGGCGGTCTATGAGGGCCTGCAGGTTCCGTTCGACGCGGCCATCCGCATCGAGACCCGCTATTTCCTCAAGACCCTGATGTCGCCCCAGGCCAAGGGCATGATCCGCACCCTGTTCCTGTCTCTCCAGGAGCTGGGCAAGGGTTCAGGCCGTCCGGCCGGCGTGCCGCACTATGACGTCAAGAAGGTCGCCGTGCTCGGGGCCGGCATGATGGGCGCAGGCATCGCCTACGTCCAGGCCATGGCCGGCATCGAGACGGTGCTGATCGACCAGACCCAGGAAGCCGCCGACAAGGGCAAGGGCTATGCCGAGGGCCTGGTCAAGAAGGCGGTCTCGCGCGGGAAGATGACAGCCGAGAAGGGCGAGGCCGTCTTGGCCCTGATCCATCCGACCGCCGACTACGCCGAGGTCAAGGGCAGCGACCTGGTCATCGAGGCGGTGTTCGAGAACCGCGAGGTCAAGGCCGGGGTCACCAAGCTGGCCGAGGCCCAGCTGGCCGACACCGCCGTCTTCGGCTCCAACACCTCGACCCTGCCGATCACCGGCCTGGCCAAGGCCAGCGTCCGTCCCGCCTCGTTCATCGGCATCCACTTCTTCTCGCCGGTCGACAAGATGGGCCTGGTCGAGCTGATCATGGGCGAGCAAACCTCGCAGGAGGCCCTGGCCAAGTCGATCGATTACGTCCTGAAGATCGAGAAGACCCCGATCGTCGTCAACGACAGCCGCGGCTTCTACACCAGCCGCTGCTTCGGCACCTTCGTGCAGGAGGGCATGGAGCTGCTGTCCGACGGCTACGCCCCGACCATCATCGACAATGTCGGCCGGGCCACCGGCATGCCCCGCGGCCCGCTGGAGATGCACGACGACGTCGCCCTGGACCTGTCCTACAAGATCGCCCAGCAGACCAAGAAGGACCTCGGCGACAAGTACGAGGAGCGCCCCTTCACTGCGATCATCGAGAAGATGGTCGAGGGCGAGGGCCGCTATGGCCGCAAGAACGGCAAGGGCTTCTACGACTATCCGGAAAAGGGTCCCAAGACCCTGTGGCCGGGCTTGGCCGACCTGGCCCCGGTCAGAATCGCCGAGGTCGATAAGGCCGGCATCGAGGAGATCCGCGTCCGCCTGCTCTATCGCCAGGCCGTGGAAGCCGCCCGCTGCTTCGAGGAAGGGGTGATCACCGACCCACGCGAGGCCGATGTCGGGGCCATCCTGGGCTGGGGCTTCGCGCCCTGGACCGGCGGCCCGGTCAGCCTGATCGACGGGATCGGGGCGGCTAGGTTCGTCGAGGCCTGCGACGCCCTGGCCCAGAAGCACGGCGCCCGGTTCGCCCCGCCGCAGCTGCTGCGCGACATGGCCGCCAAGGGCGAGACCTTCTACGGCCGCTTCGGCGTCAAGGAAAAGGCCGCCGCCTAGGCCGGCCTTTCAGCCACGACGGAAGGGCCCGGCGGCGACGCCGGGCCCTTTTGCTTGCGCGCCCGCCTTTGTTGCGCCGCCGTCGCGCCGCCGCCATGGTCCCGCCGCACCAGGACCCTAGAGCTGCGCCGGGTGAGATCGTGCCCGCCTCTGACCCGTCCCTGGTCCAACCGCCGCGACGGCGACGCCGCGCCGGAACGCCAGGAAGACCTGCATGCGCGCCAGCCGCGGTCCCGTTCGATGAAACCGGCGCAGCGGCGGTGGCTGATGGTCGGGACGGCGTCGGTGGTGCTGCATGGCCTGCTGGGCTGGGCGCTGCTGATCGCGGTGCCGCCGCCTCCGACCCTGGTCGAACCCCGCAGCGTCCAGGTCGAGCTGCTGGACCCCGCCAAGACGCCGCCGAAATCGACGGCTCGCGCCGAAGAGCGCCCCACGATCCGGCCGGCCGCATCCTCGACGTCCGGCCCTAGGCCGCGGCTCCCCGCGCCCGCGCCGATCGTCATCGCGCCGACCCGGCCCGCGCCGTCGGGCGAAATCGTCGCCCCGCCCGGCTTCACCGCCCGTGGGACCCTGACCGGCGGCGGCGAGGCCCTGCGCCAGGCCGCCCGCCAGGGCGGAGGGTGCGACCATGCCGACATCCTCAAGCTGACCAAGGCCGAACGCGACGCCTGCGCCGAAAAGCTGGGGGCCAAGAACAAGAACGGCCCGGCCCTCTATGCGGCCATCGACCCCGATAAGAAGGCCGCCTTCGACGGCGACTGCAAGAAGGACGACGACTGGTGCCTCTACCGCACCGGCAAGGGCCCCTATCCGGGCCTGTTCGCCCTGGGCAAGAAGAAGAAGATCAAGGGCTGGGACTGAGAGGGCGCCGCCCACCGGACGGTCCGACCTCAGCGAACTGACGTCGTTGCCGAATACTCAAGAACGAAGGCCGCTCTCGACCTGCGATGTATTCCTTGTGATGGACTTGGAGAATGACGCCGTCCGTCACGCAGCGTTTTACGTCCGCAAATCTGTTGACAACACCAGAACTCCGCCCTCTGCATTACACCGATGTTACAGGGAGGGGGCATGCGCGCCAAATTATGGGTTATGGCAGTATTGTGCATGCCGACGGCTATGGCAGTATTGTGTGCACCAACGGCGCTGCTCGGCCAAGAGGTCAGGGTAGCCAAGTCGACCCCCGTCGTTACAAAAGCCATGCGCACCCTGCCTGTGCACGTCGGAGGCAGGGTTTCGATTAGCCCCCTCTCCGGACCGTTGCCTGGGGGAGCCAAACGCTACCTTCACCAATGGCCCGGCGTCTATTTCGAGACGTCGTTCTCGGGCGATATGCTGGTTCTCAAATTTGACGACCCCTACAATGAATATCGGTTGTCGATCGACGGACAACCTCCTCAACGGATAGCCCAGCCCGGCGCGTTTGAATATTCGGTTACGGGTTTGCCGGCGGGCCTTCATCACGTCCACCTGGAAAAGGTGACCGAAAGCATTGACCATTCGGCCAGCTTCGACGGTTTTTACGCGCCCCCCAGCGCGCGCATCCATCGCATCGAACCTCGAGCCAGGCGGATCGAATTTATCGGCGACTCCGGCATGACCGGCTACGGCATCCGCTCGGAGACGCGGGCATGCACCCAGGAGGAAGTTCGCCTGAGGAGCGATGCGCAGATCGCCTATCCCGCCTTGGTGGCAAAGCGCCTCGACGCGGATTATCAGGTCAACGCCATTTCCGGACGCGGCCTGATCCGCAATTATGGCGGGCAATGGCCGGACGACACGATGCTGCATGCCTATCGCTATGCGGTGCGCGAGCGCGGACTGCTTTATCGCGACAATGGTTGGCGCCCGCAGGTGATGTTCGTCATGCTGGGGGCGAACGACTTTTACGGTGATGTGAAAGCCGGGGAACGCTGGACGTCGCTTCCCGTCCTGGCCAAGGAATGGACGGAGGCCTTCGCGCAGTTCGTCATCGGCCTTCATCGACAGACGCCCGATGCGACGATCATCGTCGGGTGGCCGGATATGGCCGTACAGACCGACGCCGATGTGATCCGCATGTATACACTGTCGCAGGAGAGCATCGAGGCCGCGACACAGCGTGAGGGGATAAGGAAGCTCAGCTTCCTGTCGATGATGCCGGGCCTGAAGCCGCAAAACAGCGCCTGCGATTATCACGCGAGCGCCGAGGACCATCGCCAGATAGCCGCCTATGTGACCAAGGCGGTCGAGACCCTGACCGGTTGGCGCGCGCACTAAGCTTGTCTCTACGACAAGACCGTCGCGACGCGCGAAGAGCTATGAGCCACAACATAGCGATATACGGGAAGTGGTGCCGCTTACAGGACTCGAACCTGTGACCCCCTCATTACGAATGAGGTGCTCTACCAGCTGAGCTAAAGCGGCGCTTCGTACGGGGGCCGCGAGGGCCCGTCGGACACTGGTGCCTCCCGCCCGGCAAATCACCGCCCGGCGCGAGGAGGGGCCTATTTAGCGGCGCGCGGGCCGCTTGCCAAGCGTCGGCGTGAACCGCCGGCGCGACGCGGTCCCGGACCGTCGGTTTCGTCCCCGGCCGGGGCGGCGGCGTCGAAGCCGCCGGGGCCGATGCCGGGGTCGTCCGGAATGGGCATCAGCGCCCCGCCGGTCTCGGCCGCGCGGACGAACGGCGTCGACTCGGCATAGGCCGAGGGCAGTTCCGGCAGCTCGCTCATCGTCCGCTCGCGGCGCTCGAAGCGCGGATGGATCAGCTCGCCGGTCTCGGCGTAGCTGAGGGTCAGCCGGGCCCAGTCGTCGCGGGCGTAGGCGAAGGCCCGGCCCTCGGGGTCGAGGTCCGACCAGTCTGGCTCCTGCGGCGCGGCCGCGCCGCGGGCGATCCAGGCCCGGGCCTCGTCGGCCTCGCCATTGGCGTAGGCGACGCGCGACATCAGGCCGGCTGCCCTTGCCGTCAGCGGTTCTTCGGGAAGCAGCCGGGCGGCGGCGCGGGCGGCGACCGGGTCGCCGCCGATCAGGGCGCTTTCCACCTTCAGCAGCCGGCTCTCGCGAGCCTCGGGCTTCAGATTGGCCAGGGTCGCCAGCCGCAGCGCCCGCAGCTTGGGCGTCTCATTGGTCTTCAGGTCGCGATAGGCCAGCCACAGGGCCGGATGCGGCGACAGCTTCCAGGCGGCCTCGACCAGGCTTCCGGCCTTGGCGGCCTTGCCGTCGGCGGCCAGCAGCCGGGCGGCCATCACCACGCCGGGGGCGAAGTCGGGCTTCAGCCTGGCGGCCTGGGCGGCGAGGTCGAGGGCCTGGGCCAGGGTCCTGGGATCGTCGGACTCCTCCAGGCTGGCGGCCGAGGCGGCCAGCAGGGCGGCGCGGGCCCGCTCGGCGACCAGGGGCGGCACGATCTTGCGCTCCAGCGCCCCCTGGACCAGGTCGAGGGCGGCCTTCCAGTCGCCGGCCTCCAGCCTCGCTTCCAGCAGGGCCCGCCAGGCCCAGCGCGCGGTCTTGGCCAGGCCGTAGGCGGTCTCGGCGTGGCGCAGGGCCAGGGTCCTGTCGCCCTCGGCCAGGGCGGTCTGCATCAGGCCGCGCAGGCCGGCCAGCCGCATCTCCGGAAAACCGAGCATGGCGTTATAGGCCTGGCGGGCGGCGACATGATCGCCGGCCGCCTCCGCGGCCTGGGCGGCCAGCACCCGGATCAGGGCCGGGGCGTCCTCGGCCAGGTCCGCCGCCTTCTGGGCCAGGCGGCGGGCCTCGGAGCCGTCGCCGGCCGCCACCGCCAGGAAGCCGCGCGACAGGGCCTCGACGCCCTGCTTGCGCTTGGCCTCGGCCCGGGCCCGGGCGGCCCGGCGCGGGGCCTCGACCACCCACAGCAGACCGCGCCACAGCATCGTGGCCAGCAAGGCGGTGAACAGGGTCAGCAGGGCGGCGGCGGCGGCGGTCATCTCGACCCGCCAGCCCATCCAGTCCAGGCGGGCCGAGCCGGGCTCGCCGGTCAGGGCGACCACCGCCACGGCGAGGGCGGCCACCAGGAAGAAGACGATCGCCGCGCGGATCATGGCGCCACCGGCTCGGCCGGCGCCGTCGTGTAGGGTCCCGAGGCCGGGGCCGGGGTCCGGGTCGCCTCGGCCAGGCCGGCCAGGGCGTCGGCGCGGATCGCCGCGACGTGGCGGTCGATCTCGACCCGGCGCTCGGCGGCGGCGCGCCACGAGGCCAGCACCGTCTGGGCCGAGGCGGGCAGGGGCTCCAGGGCCGCCAGGCCCCCCTCGACGTCACCCTCGTTCAGCAGTTTCTGGGCGCGGTTGAGCACGGCGTCCGGGGTCGAGCCCTGGGTCGAGGCGACCTGGCGGATCGAGACGATGCTCGACAAGGCGTGGCGCAGCTTGGCCAGAAAATCGGCGTCGCGGCCCGGCGCGCGTCCGGCGACGGCGGCGCGGGCGCTCAGGGCCTCGAAGGCGGCGGCCAGGCCGGCCCGGGTCGGAGCCCCGTCCTGGGCCAGGCGGGCCAGGCCGCGCAGGTCCGGCGACAGCGGCAGCACCCGCTCCAAGCTGGACAGTTCGTCGGCGAATGGGCGGGAGGTTCCGGCGGCGTCGGCCAGGGTGGCGGCGGCCAGGGCGGCGGCGGCGGCGTCGAGCGCGCGCTGCTGGCCGGCTTCGAGCTGGGCCACCCGCCCTTCCAGCCGGGCGACGTCCTGGGTCGGCGCCGGTTCGGCCCGGGCCTGGGGCGGGACGGCGGGCGGCGGGTCGAGGCGGGCCGGGGGAGCCGCGGCGGCCGGCGGCGGCTCGGCGGCGGCCGGAGCCTTGCCGCCCGCAAACCAGGTCGGGCCGAATCGGGCCAACCCGGCCCCGGCGGCCACGCAGATCACGCCGAAGGCGATCAGCGCCCAGAAGCCGGGCCCCAGGACGTGGCGGCGCGCGTACAGGGCGGGGTCCTGCGGGGCGGCGATGTCAGCGGGATCGGGCGCGGCGTTCATGGCCCATTCGTGCCCCACGCCGCCGCGCCGCGCAATCGCTCAGCTAGCGGTCCAGCAGGTCCAGCAGGTCCAGCAGGTCGGTTTCGGTCGGGCGCGGCGCGACGGCCACGGGACCCAGGGCGCCGGCCGCCTCCAGCCCCGCCAGCGGCGCGGCGACGGCGGCCGACAGGCACAGGGCCCGCAGACGCGGCGCGGGATGATCGGCCACCAGGGCGGCCAGGACCCGCGCCGCCCGCGGCGAATGCAGCAGCACCGCCTCAAGTGCGTCGAGCACGGCCAAGGTCGCGGCCGCCGGCGCGCGTGGGATCGTCTCATAGAGCGCCAGGCGGCGGGCGGTCAGGCCGGCGGCGGCCAGGGGGCCCAGCAGGTCGCCGGCCGGATCCAGGGCTCCGGAATGCAGCACCGCCCCTTCCAGGCCCGCCGCCTCGCCGACGATCAGCGCCGCCAGGGCCGCGACGTCGCCGTCGGCCGAGGCGACCTCGGCGAAGCCGGCGGCGCGGGCCGCCTGGGCGGTGCGGTCGCCGACCGCGAACACCCGCCGCGTCCGGTCCGGACAGGCCCGGGCGAAGGCGGCGACACCGTTGACGCTGGTGAAGGCCAGGGCCGCGACCCCGGCCAGGTCGATGGCCGGCGACAGGCCGCGCACGACGAGCAGCGGATCGACCAGCGGGGTCCAGCCGCGGGCGGCCAGGCGCCGGGCGGTGGCCTCCGCCCCCGGCGAGGCCCGGGTCACCCAGATCCGCCGCGTCGCCGTCATCGGCCTAGTCCGTCAGGATCAGGGCCGGACCGCCGTCGGCGCGGACGGCGGCGCCGAGCTCAAGGCCCAGGGCCCGGGCCCCCTCGGTGTCGTCCAGGCCGGGCAGCGTCACCGCGCCCTCGCGGCGGAAGCGCTGGGCGCCGTCGGGGGTCAGGGCCTCGACGATCATCGTCAGGACCAGGCCGTCCAGCCGGGCATAGGCCCCGACGGCCGTACGGCAGGAGCCTTCCAGGGCGTAGAGCGCGCCGCGCTCGGCGGCGACGGCGATCGTCGTGGCCGGGCAGCGGACGGCCGCCAGCCAGGGCAGGTCGACGTCCTCGGACCGGGTCTCGATGACCAGGGCCCCCTGGCCCGGCGCCGGCGGGGCGGCGACCGGGTCCAGCCAGCTGCGGGTCAGATGTCCCAGGCCCAGGCGGTTGAGGCCCGACTGGGCCAGCAGGATGGCGTCGGCCTCGCTGCGCTCCAGCTTGGCCAGGCGGGTGTCGACATTGCCGCGCAGCATGACGATCTCCAGGTCCGGCCGCACGTGCAGGGCCTGGGCCTGGCGGCGCAGCGAGGCGGTGCCCAGGCGCGCACCCCCGGGCAAGTCCTCCAGCCGCTCGGCGATATGGCTGATGAAGGCGTCGCGCGGATCCTCGCGCTCGGGCGTGGCGGCCAGCACCAGGCCCGGCGGCAGCTCGGCCGGCATGTCCTTCAGCGAATGGATGGCGCAGTCGATGCGGCCGTCGAGCAGGGCCTCCTCGATCTCCTTGGTGAACAGGCCCTTGCCGCCGATCTCCATCAGCCGGCGGTCCTGGATGCGGTCGCCGCTGGTGACGATCGGGACCAGCTGGGCGAAGGCCTCCGGGTCATCGCCCGGACCGGCGCCGAGCGCGGCGGCGATGCGGGCCTGCATCAGGCCGGACTGGGCCAGCGACAGCTTGGAGCCGCGCGCGCCGATGCGGATGGGTTGCCGGGACACGGTGGGGGCGTTACCTGCAAGGAACGAATACAAGCCTTCGCTGCTACAGGAGCGGCGGGAACCCCGCAACCGAATGACAACCCTTAAGAACCCGGGCCTGACGCAGGGTCTGACGATCCTCGGTCTGGAGACCAGCTGCGACGAGACCGCCGCGTCCGTCGTGCGCCGGGGCGAGGACGGGCGCGTGGAGGTGCTGTCGTCGATCGTCGGCACCCAGTTCGAGCAGCACGCCCCGTTCGGCGGGGTGGTGCCGGAGATCGCCGCCCGCGCCCATGTCGAGGCCATCGACGGCGTCGTCGCCGAGGCGATGCGGGCCGCCGGGCTCGGCTTCGAGGCCCTGGACGGCGTCGCCGCCACCGCCGGGCCCGGCCTGGTCGGCGGGGTGATGGTCGGCCTGGCGTTCGGCAAGGCCGTGGCCCTGGCCCGCGACCTGCCGCTGGTGGCGGTCAACCACCTGGAGGGCCACGCGGTCTCGGCCCGGCTGGGGGCGGACATTCCCTACCCCTTCCTGCTGCTGCTGGTCTCGGGCGGCCATTGCCAGCTGCTGGAGGTGGCGGGGGTGGGGGCCTGCACCCGCCTGGGTTCGACCATCGACGACGCGGCCGGCGAGGCCTTCGACAAGATCGCCAAGAGCCTGGGCCTGCCCTATCCCGGCGGTCCGGCCCTGGAAAAACTGGCCGCCACCGGCGATCCCACGAAGTTCGACCTGCCGCGGGCCCTGCTGGGCCGCAAGGACTGCGACTTCTCGTTCTCGGGCCTGAAGACCGCCGCCGCCCGCCTGGCCGAAACCCTGACCACCGACGCCCAGCGCGCCGACCTGGCCGCCGCCGTCCAGGCCGCCATCGCCCGCCAGCTGTCCGAACGCACCGACCGGGCCATGAAGCTCTACGCCGCCGGCCATCCCGGCCAGGCTCTGCGCTTCGTGGTCGCCGGCGGGGTCGCCGCCAACGGCGCGGTCAAGGCGGCCCTGCGCCGGAACTGCGACGACAACGGCTTTTCCTTCGACGCCCCGACCCTGGCCTATTGCACCGACAACGCCGCGATGATCGCCCTGGCCGGGGCCGAGCGTCTGGCGGCCGGCATCTCCGACGACCTGGACGCCGTGGCCCGGCCGCGCTGGCCGCTCGACGAGGCCGCGGCCCTGTCCAATCCGAGCAACAAATTCGGCCGCAAGGGAGCCAAGGCATGAGGTTCAAGCACGCGGGCGTCATCGGCGCCGGGGCCTGGGGCACCGCCCTGGCCCAGGTCTGCGCCCGGGCCGGCCTGGCGGTCACCCTGCAAGCCCGCGAGGCCGAGGTGGTCGAGGCGGTCAACGCCCGCCACGAGAACGCGGTGTTCCTGCCCGGCGTGGCCCTGGAGCCGGCGATCCGCGCCACCCATGACATGGCCGACCTGGCCGCCTGCGACCTGATCCTGGCTGTCCCCCCGGCCCAGCACCTGCGCGCCGCCCTGGGGGCGCTGAAGCCGCACCTGGCGGCCGGCGTCCCGGTGGCCCTGTGCTCGAAGGGCGTCGAGCAGGGCACGCTGAAGCTGATGACCGAGGTGGCCGCCGAGGCCCTGCCCGGCGCGCCCCTGGCGGTGCTGTCGGGGCCCAGTTTCGCCGGCGAGGTGGCCCGCGGCCTGCCCACCGCCGTCACCCTGGCCTGCGCCGACGAGGCCCTGGGCAAGGCGATCGGCGAGGCCATCGCCATCCCGACCTTCCGCCCCTACTGGACCGCCGACATGATCGGGGCCGAGGCCGGGGCGGCGGTCAAGAACGTCCTGGCCATCGCCTGCGGCATCTCCGAGGGCAAGGGCCTGGGCCGCAGCGCCCACGCCGCCCTGATCACCCGCGGCTTCGCCGAGCTGACCCGCCTGGCCGTGGCCCTGGGCGGCAAGGCCGAGACCCTGGCCGGGCTGTGCGGCCTGGGCGACCTGGTCCTGACCTGCTCCAGCCCCCAGTCGCGCAACATGAGCGTCGGCCTGGCCCTGGGGGGCGGCCAGACCCTGGACCAGGCGCTGGCCGGCAAGGTCTCGGTGGCCGAGGGCGTCGCCTCGGCCCCGGCCGTCCGGGCCCTGGCTCGCTCGCTGGACGTCGAGACCCCGATCTGCGAGGCCGTCGCCGCCATCCTGGCCGGCGAGGTCGATGTCGACAGCGCCATCCTCGGCCTGCTGTCGCGGCCGCTGAAGACCGAAGCTTGAGAAAAGGACCCCGCCCATGCCGCTCTACGCCATCATCTGCAAGGACAAGCCCGGCGCGCTCGACACCCGCCTGGCGACCCGCCCGACCCACCTGGACTATCTGAACAACAGCAAGACCCTGAAGCTGGCCGGCGCCCTGCTGGACGACGCGGGCAGCCCGATCGGCTCGATCATCGTGGTCGAGGCCGAAGACAAGGCCGCCGCCCAGGCCCAGGCCGACAACGACCCCTTCACCGCCGCCGGCGTGTTCGAGAGCGTCGAGGTCCATCCCTGGCGGCTGGCCATCGGCAGCGTCTGAGCCCTTCACCGTCCGATGCGCGCCGACCCCGACAATCCCGCCCGCCCCGCCGCCGGGGCGGTGCTGTGCGCGCTGGACGCGATCGCCTCGCCCGGCGCGCGCGGCTTTCGCTTCCGGGTCGGCGAGGCGGTGTTCGCCGGCTTCGTGGTGCGGCGGGGCGAGACGGTGGTCGGCTATGTCGACAGCTGCCCGCACGCCGGCTGGCCGCTGGCCGGCCCCAGCGGCCGGTTCCTGACCCGCGACGACGCCCTGATCCTGTGCGGCGGCCACGCGGCCCTGTTCCGCATCGAGGACGGCGCCATGGTGGCCGGCCCCTGCGAGAACGTCGCCCTGACCCCCTGGCCGGTGCGGATCGAGGGCTCGGACATCGTGGCGGCCTGATCTGATCCACGGCTCGGCGAAGGGCCATAGGGGGCATCTCCGCCGCTCTTGGTCGAGCCCCTCTTGGTCGATCCTCGGCCCTTGACCCCGCACGGACGCCTAGGGATTGCCGTCGCGTTTAAACCGGGCGCCGTCTCCATCGGCATATATCGCTTCCATGGCCCTCACCGCGCCGCCTGCATCGCGTTCGAACACCACCCGGCGATCCGGCTCACCCGCCACGGTGAAGGTGTCGCCGCTCACAAGGAACAGGACCGACCGAGGGCGATCGCCGCGCTGCAGGAACAGCTTGCCGTCCGCCTGGCCGACCGTCAGAGCGCCGTAAGCACCGACATAGTCGCTCAGCGGCTTGCCCGCCGGCGGAGCAGCCTCCGCCCGTAGAGCCTCAAGCGCCCAGCGCGCCCCGGTGTCGCTGGGATCGGTCTTGAGAACCGCTTCCAGGGCCAGGTCGCGGGCGGCGTCCAGCGCCTTACCGGCGGGGACGACGACATCGGGCTGGACGCCCACGCCTTCCCAGTTGGTATGGGTGATCGGGCTGGTCGGCGCGCCGTTCGAGACGAAGACCGCGAAGCCGCCGCCGACCGGGACCATTCCGCCAGGATTGGCCGCCCCGGCGCTGGTCTGGCCGACGATCACGGCTCGGCCGGCGTTCTTTAGCGTATAGGCGAAAGCCTCGGCGGCCGAACCGGTGCGGGAGCTGATCAGGATGTAGAGCGGGGTGGTCAGCCGCGGTTCGGCGTACCAGTCGGCGGGCGCTTCGCTTTCCGTTCCTTGGCGCGAATGGAAGGTATTGTAGATATCCGCGCCCCGCGGCGTGAAGGCGCTGGTGAGGTAGCCGACCATGGCAGGCGATCCGCCGCCATTGTTGCGCAGATCGATAATCACGGCGTCGGTCGTCGACACCAGGCGAAGGGCCGCCTCGATGGCCTGGCGCGCCGGTTGATCGGGTTTGCCGAACGCGAAGTCGGCGAACATGCGCAGGTCGATATAGCCCAGATTGCCGCCCAGAACCTCGACCTTGCGGACGCCGTAGGCCGCGCGCCGTTCCGGATCGACGTTTAAGGGGGGCGTCGCCGGCGCGAGCCCCGGCGAGGGCGCGGCGGCGGCCGGCGGCGAGAACTCGACAGCGAAATGGTGATCAAGGGGGCGGAGGCGGTCGCTCAAGGTCGTGGCGAGATCGCGGGGATCGGTTTCAGCGTCGAATTCGCCGCGGCGCGCCGCCGCGCGCAAGCCGTCGGCGATTTTCTGGCCCTTGGCGGCATCGAAATAGGTGTCGCCGATGGCCTTGGCCACATTGTCGGCTACGACCCGAGGTTGGACCTCGCCGGCCGGCGCGGCCTGTACGGCGACGGTCAGGCTCAAAGCGACGACAAGGCTGCTCAGGCCAAGGTGAAGGCGGTGCGGCATGGCGACGGGGTCCCGATTTTGCGCAAGGGAGCATCACGCCGCGCCGCCGGCCTAGTGAATTCGGCGTAAGCAAGAAGTGCTCGCAAGGAACGGATATCCCCTGGTTCAGCCGACGGTGAAGCGCTTTGGCGCGCCGGCGCGCCACACCCTGCCCTTGCGGCGGACAGAGGGGCTTCCGCCACAAGGGCGGGAATGACGAGTGTAAATTGGGGTGAGCGGAGTTTTGGGCGCGCTATAGAACCTGGCCTTAACGCCTTTCGCCTAGGTTGTCCCCGCCACAAGGGGAGAGACCGGCGCCATGGCCGACGGATCCAATGCGAATTTCGACGCCGCCCTGACCGACGCGCAGGACGCGCGCGGCCTGGGCGCCAAGCTGCGCTCGTTCGCCAAGGTCAATCCGCGCTTCGCGCCCGACCTGGCCCGCACCATGCTGGCCAAGCGCGACCATGCGGTGGTCGAGGCCTTCAACGCCCACAGCGAGCAGGTCGGCTACGAGTTCACCTCCGGCTGGGCCTCCAACAATATCCCGTTCGTCACCCCGCTGCTGCGCGACTTCGCCGGCAAGCGCGGCGACGCGCCGTTCCGCTACCTCGAGATCGGGGCCTATGAGGGCCGCAACCTGGCCTTCATGGACTGGCTGTTCCCCGGCCGGCTCGACGTGACGGTGATCGATCCCTGGTTCGACGAGGCCCTGAACCCGGAAGAGAAGTACCACGCGGTCGAGCCGCGCTTTCACCGCAACATGGCCAAGACCTCGTTCCGGTCGATGTCGGCCCGCAAGGGCTTTTCGACCTACGAGCTGCCGCGGATGCTGGCGGCCGGCGAGCAGTTCGACCTGATCTATGTCGACGGCAGCCACACCGCCCTGGCCGTACTGATCGACCTGTGCTTCTGCGCCAGCCTGCTGACCACCGGCGGCATGATGGTGATGGACGACTACTGGCACGACATCAGCGAGATCGGCGGCCCCGGCGTCAAGCAGGCGGTCGACCAGTTCCACGCCGCCTTCGGCCGCTATTTCGCGATCACCGCGGTCTATCGCCAGGTGGCGCTGACCAAGATCGCGGAGATCCCGCGGTAGGGGCGATGATCGAAGGCTGAATCATCTTCATCCCGTCTCCCCGGCGAAGGCCGGGGTCCAGATTCAGCCGTCGCATTGGAGGTTTATCCGAAACACCCAGCCCTACGATCTGGGCCCCGGCCGTCGCCGGGGAGACGGAAGAGGATGGGCGTTTCTATCTGGTCTCGTCGGGTTCTAAACCCGCTCCTCCGCCGTGAACGCCGCCAGGTCGTCGATCAGAGACCGCGCCGCCAGGGCGACCAACTCGCCGCCCTTTTCCGGCGTGGCCTGGGCCGGGTCCGAGCCCATGCGGCCGTCGGCGTAGCGGGCGCGGAAGTCGAGGGCCTCGCGGATCGGGCCGGTGGGAGCGATCTTCGGCGCGTAGTCGGCGGTCTTGATGCTGCCGGGATAGGCCCATTGGGTGACGGCGATCTCCGAGGGCGTGGCGTGGCTGCCGTGGCCGGCCGGGAACTGCTGGCCCGCCAGGCGCAGCACGCCCTTGAGGTCCCACCAGTTCTTCAGCCGCAGGGCGAACGGCGCGCGTTCCTTGCGGAAGCTGTACTCGGCGTAGATCTCGGAGAAGGCCGCCTCGATCGAGGCGACATTGCCGCCGTGGCCGTTGAGGAAATAGATCTTCTCGAAGCCGTGGGCGCTGAGCGACCGCACCCAGTCGCCGATCGCGGCGATGAAGGTCGAGGGCCGCAGGAAGATCGTGCCCGGAAAGGCCAGGTGGTGCTGGGCCATGCCGATATTGAAGGTCGGGGCCACGAGCACGGTCGCCGACAGCTTGCTGGCCTCGTGGGAGATGATCTCCGGGCACAGCCAGTCGGTGCCCAGCAGGCCGGTGGGCCCATGCTGCTCGTTGGAGCCGATCGGCACCACCACCGTCCTGGAGGTCTCAAGGAAGGCCTCGATCTCGGGCCAGGTCGACAGGGCGAGCAGCATGGTCGGAACTCCGCATAGGCACCCCCTGCGCTTTACGCCTTTCCGGCCGACAGGCCGACGACTTTTGGCCGGGCCCGCCCCGCGCTTCTGTTTTTCCCCAATGGTCTGCTTGCGTCCGCCGCCCCGCCGCGCATAACTCCGCCGCAACAAGGCCAAGGGAGTTGACGGCGTGAGCGAAGGTCAGGTGTTTCCGGTTCCCGACCACTGGGCGCGCGAGGCGCATATCGACGCCGCCGGCTATGAGGCCGCCGTGGCCCGGGTCGAGACCGATCCGGAAGGCTACTGGCGCGACCTGGCCGCGCGGCTGGACTGGATCACCCCGCCGACCCAGATCAAGGACGTGTCGTTCGCCAAGGACGACTTCCGCATCCGCTGGTACGCCGACGGCACGCTCAATGTCAGCGTCAACTGCCTGGACCGCCACCTGCCGCAGCGCCGGGACGAGGTCGCCCTGATCTTCGAGGGCGACGAGCCGGACGTCTCGTTCAAGGTCACCTATGGCGAGCTGCACGCGCAGGTCTGCCGGATGGCCAATGTCCTCAAGGCCCAGGGGGTCAGCAAGGGCGACCGGGTGACGATCTACTTGCCGATGATCCCGATCGCGGCGGTGGCGATGCTGGCCTGCGCCCGGATCGGGGCGGTCCATTCGGTGGTGTTCGGCGGCTTCTCGCCCGACGCCATCGCCGGCCGCATCCAGGACTGCGCCTCGCACTTCGTGATCACCGCCGACGAGGGCCGCCGCGGCGGCAAGCGGGTGCCGCTGAAGGCCAATATCGACAAGGCGCTGGAGCAGTGCCCGTGGGTCGGCAAGGTGCTGATGGTCCGCTGGACCGGCGCGGACGTGCCCCTGGTCCCCGCCCGCGACATCGTCTGGGACGACGTCAAGGACAACGTGCCGGCGACCTGCGACCCCGAGCCGATGAACGCCGAGGACCCGCTGTTCATCCTCTACACCTCCGGCTCGACCGGCAAGCCCAAGGGCGTGCTGCACACCACCGGCGGCTACCTGGCCTGGGCCAGCTGGACCCACGAGGCGGTGTTCGACTACCGACCCTCTTCTCCAGGCAAGAAGGGCGAGGTGTTCTGGTGCACCGCCGACGTCGGCTGGGTGACCGGCCACAGCTATGTGGTCTACGGCCCGCTGGCCAATGGCGGGACCAGCCTGATCTTCGAGGGCGTGCCCAACTATCCGACCCCGGCCCGGTTCTGGCAGGTGGTCGACAAGCACCAGGTCGAGATCTTCTATACCGCCCCCACTGCCCTGCGGGCCCTGATGCGCGAGGGCGACGACTATGTCGCCCAGAGCGACCTGTCGTCCCTGCGGCTGCTGGGCAGCGTCGGCGAGCCGATCAATCCCGAAGCCTGGCTGTGGTACCACCGGGTGGTCGGCAAGGACCGCCTGCCGATCGTCGACACCTGGTGGCAGACCGAGACCGGCGGGATTCTGGTCTCGCCCCTGCCGGGCGCCACCGCCCTGAAGCCGGGCTCGGCCACCAAGCCCCTGCCCGGCGTCAAGCTGCAGCTGGTCGACGCCGAGGGCCAGGTTCTGGACGGCGCCACCGAGGGCAACCTGGTGATCACCGACAGCTGGCCGGGCCAGATGCGCACCGTCTATGGCGACCACGGCCGGTTCTTCGAGACCTATTTCTCGACCTATCCCGGCAAGTACTTCACCGGCGACGGCTGCCGGCGCGACGCCGACGGCTATTACTGGATCACCGGCCGGGTCGACGACGTCATCAACGTCTCGGGCCACCGGCTGGGCACGGCCGAGATCGAGAGCGCCCTGGTCGCCCACGACACCGTGGCCGAGGCCGCCGTGGTCGGCTATCCGCACGACATCAAGGGCCAGGGCGTCTACGCCTATGTGACGCTGAAGGCGGGGATCGAGCCGACCGACCAACTGCGCAAGGACCTGATCCTGTGGGTGCGCCGGGAGATCGGCCCGTTCGCCGCGCCCGACCTGCTGCAATGGGCCCCGGGCCTGCCCAAGACCCGCTCGGGCAAGATCATGCGCCGCATCCTGCGCAAGATCGCCGAGAACGAGCTTGGCAGCCTGGGCGATACCTCGACCCTGGCCGATCCGGCCGTGGTCGACGACCTGGTGAAGAATCGCGCCAACGGATGATGCCCTCGGCGACGAAAACCGGTTAGCCTCAAGCCATGCTTGGGCCCGCTCTCGTCGTTGCGCTGGTGATGCTGGCCGGTCCTGCGCAGGTGGAGCCGCCCGGTTCGGACGGGCTGCGCCGGATCGAGAGCGGCGGGGTGGCCCTGGAAGTCCACGCCGAGCCCGGCGGCCGCGGCGGCGCGGTGCGGGCGATGATCGACATCGCCGCCCCGCCGCAGACGGTCTGGGCCACCATCCTCGACTGCGAGCGAGCGGCGCGGATGACCCCCAGCGTCAAGCGCTGCACGGTGCTGGAGCGCGACCCCACGGGCCGGGTCGAGCTGCGCGAGCATGTGATCCGGTGGGGCTTCCTGATGCCGGCCCTGCATTCGACCTCGCGCCTGACGCTCGATCCGTACCGGCGGATCGCCTTCCGCTGCGAGGGCGGCGACATCAGCGAGTGCGAAGGCCAGTGGCTGTTGGAGCCGCTGGACGGCGGCCGCGCCACCCGGGTCACCTATGAGAACCGGGCCAAGGCGCCGTTCGGCCTGCCCGACGGCCTGGCGACCATGACCATGCGCCGCGACGTGCCCAACGCCCTGCGGGCCCTGCGCCGCGAAAGCCTGGCCGCGGCGCGATGAGCGACGAACCGCTTTGGCTGTTCGACGGGGTGTGCAACCTGTGCTCGGGCTCGGTGCGGGCGGTGCTGGTCCTCGACCGCAAGGGCCTGATCCGCTTCACCCCCATCCAGTCCGCCTATGGCCGCCAACTGGCCCTGGCGCATGGGATCGATCCGGACCAGCCGACCAGCTTCCTGTTCCTCGACGACGGCCGGGCCCTGGAGAAGAGCGCGGCCATCGTCGCCCTGCTGCGGCGCCTGGGCCCGCCCTGGTCGTGGTTGGCGGTCATCGGCGTGCTGCCGCGCTCGTGGCTGGACCGGGCCTATGACGGGCTGGCCGCCAACCGCTACCGGCTGCTGGGCAAGCGCGCGACCTGCATGCTGCCGACCCCCGCCCAGCGCGCCCGCTTCCGGCTGGAGCCGCCGACCTGATGAGCCCCGAGCGAAAACGCATCGTCCTGGTCGGGGCCAGCGGGGTGTTCGGCCAGAGGCTGGCGGCGATGATCGCCCGCTGGCCGGACGCGACCCTGGTGCTGGCGGCCCGCGACCTGACGCGGCTGGAGGCGCTGGCGGCGGAGCTGGCCAGGACCACGCCGGCGGCGCGGATCGAGGTCGCCCGCCTCGACCGGACCGATCCCACAGGCCTCGCCGCCCTCGCCCCCTGGGCGGTGGTCGACGCCGCCGGGCCGTTCCAGGGCCAGGACCACGCCTTTCCCCACGCCGTCCTGGCGGCCCGGGCCCACTATCTCGACCTGGCCGACGCCCGCGACTTCGTCGGCGGCTTCGAGGCGGCGCTGGACGCAGCGGCCCGCCGGGCCGGCCGCTGGGCGATCGCCGGCGCCAGCTCGACCCCGGCCCTCAGCCACGCCGCCCTCGACGTGATGACCCGGGGCTGGACCCGCATCGACCGGATCGAGGCGGCGATCTCGCCCGGCGCGCGGGCCCCGCGCGGCCTGTCGGTGGTGCGGGCCATCCTGGCCTGGGCCGGCGGGCCGGTGCGGCTGTTCGCCGATGGCCATTGGACCACCGCGCCGGGCTGGAGCCGGCCGCGCCGCCTGGCCTTCCCGGGTCTCGGCCGTCGCTGGACCGGCCTGGCCGAGACCCCCGACCTCGACCTGCTGCCGGCCCGCTTCCACGTCCGCCGCGCGGCGACCTTCCAGGCCGGGCTGGAGCTGTCGGTCCTGCACCTGGGCCTGTGGGCGCTGAGCCTGCTGCGCCGCGCCCGGCTGGTGCGGACCCTGGAGCCGCTGGCCGTGCTGCTGGCCGCGGCGGCGGGCCTGGTCGCGCCGCTGGGCTCGGACCGCGGCGGCATGGTCGTCTGCGCCGAGGGGATCGACGCCGACGGCGCCCCGCGCCTGGCCCGCTGGAGCCTGTGGGCCGAGGCCGGAGCCGGTCCGCACACCCCGGCCGCCCCGGCGGCGGCGGTCCTGCGCGCCCTGCTCGACGACCGCCTGCCGGGCCCGCCCCGCGCCACGCCCTGCGTCGGCCTGCTGGACCTGGAGGACATCCTGCACGAACTGCGCGGCCTGCCGACCCGCACCCGGCTGGAGCGCCAGCGACCCGACCTTCCCGGCCTGTTCCCCCGCCTGCTGGGCGAGGGCTGGGACACCCTGCCGCCCGCCGTTCGCCGGGCCCACGCCGGCGTGGAGGCCGTCACCCTGACCGGCCAGGCCCGAGCCCGCGGCGCGCTGGGCCTGGCCGCCCTGGTCCGCCGCCTGCAGGGCCTGCCGCCGGCCGGCGTCCACGCCACCACGGTGACCCTCGCCCCCACCGTCGTCGGCGAGCGCTGGATCCGCCGGTTCGGCGACCGCAGCTTCGGCTCAATGATCGGCCCGGCCCGGGACGACCCCTGGGCCTTTGAAGAGACCGCCGGGCCGCTGACCTATCGCTTCACCGTCGCGCCCTATGCCGGCGGCTTCTCCTGGATCTTCGACGGCTGGCGGCTGGGTCCCCTGCCCCTGCCCCGCGCCTGGGGCCCTCAAGTGCGGGCCCGGACCTTCGCCCGAGACGACGCCGAAGGAAAAGGCCTCTACCGCTTCCGCGTCCTGGTCGCCCATCCGTGGCTGGGGGTGATCTTCGGCTATGCCGGCCGGCTTTCATGACAAGACGGTAATCTTGGCGCCTCCCGCCCGGGTGCTAGGGTCGCGCCCTCAAGCTTTCGGAGCCTCGCCGCATGATCCGTCCCGTCGCCAAGGCCGCCCTCGTGGCGCTGGCCCTTTCGACCACCGCCCTGTCATCGCTGGCCCTGGCCCAGGCCAAGCCCGCCGCCCCGGCCGGCGGCGTGGCCGTGCCGCCGATCGTCTACAAGGAGCGCACCCTGGCCAACGGGCTGAAGGTCTACAGCGCCCGCGACGCCTCGACCCCCAATGTGACGGTGCAGGTCTGGTACGGCGTGGGCAGCAAGGACGACCCCGAGGGCCGCTCGGGCTTTGCGCACCTGTTCGAGCACCTGATGTTCAAGTCGACCCGCGACATGCCCAACGAGATGCTCGACCGCCTGACCGAGGACGTCGGCGGCTTCAACAACGCCTCCACCTATGACGACTTCACCAACTATTACGAGGTCGTGCCCGCCAACCACCTGCAGCGCCTGCTGTGGGCCGAGAGCGAGCGGCTGGGCTCGCTGGTCATCGACGACGCGGTGTTCAAGTCCGAGCGCGACGTGGTCAAGGAAGAGCTGCGCCAGCGGGTGCTGGCCGACCCCTACGGCCGGTTCTTCGGCCTCAACATCACCAAGGCCTCGTTCACGACCCACCCCTACAAGCGCCCCGGCATCGGTTCGATCGAGGAGCTGGACGCGGCCACCGTCGACGACGTGCGCGCCTTCCACGCCGCCTATTACCGCCCCGACAACGCCGCCCTGATCGTGGTCGGCAATTTCGACGAGGCGCAGCTGAACGCCTGGATCGACCAGTATTTCGCGCCGCTGAAGACCCCCGCCGCGCCGATCAGGCAGGTCACGGTGGTCGAGCCGCCGCGCACCGCGCCCCGGACCGTCACCACCTACGGCCCCAACGTGCCGCTGCCGGCCCTGGCCATTACCTGGCTGGCCCCCAGCGCCGCCGATCCCGACACCCCGGCCCTGTCGGTGCTGGACGCCATCCTTTCGGCCGGCAAGTCGTCGCGGCTCTATGACAGCCTGGTCTACGACCAGAAGATCGCCCAGCAGATCTTCTCGGCCGCCCCCAACAACGCCCAGCCGGGCCTGTTCTATGTCGGGGCGGTGATGGCCGGCGGCAAGACCGTCGAGCAGGGCGAGGCCGCCCTGACCGCCCAGGTCGCCCGCCTGCGCGACGCCCCGCCGACCGCGGCCGAACTGGCTGAGGCCAAGGCCGGCCTGCTGGCCGACGCCGTGCGCGGCCGCGAGACCATCGACGGCCGCGCCTTCGCCATCGGCTACGCCCTGCGCACCGAGGGCGACGCCGCCCGCGCCAATACCGACCTGGCCGCTCTCCAGGCGGTGACCGCCGCCGACGTCCAGCGGGTGGCCAGGAAGTACCTGGCCGACGACCGCCGCACGGTGGTCCGCTACCTGCCGGAATCGGCCAAGCCGGCCGGGGCCAAGGACCCGTTCGAGGGCCCCAAGCCGACCCCGTCGGTGCGCTATGACGGCCCGGTCACCACCCTGGCCCCCGAGGGCGAGCGGGTCGCCCCGCCGCCGCCCGGCCAGCCGGTGTCGCCGGTCCTGCCCTCGCCGGTCGAGAAGACCCTGGCCAACGGCCTGCGGGTGATCGTCGCCAAGTCCAGCGACCTGCCGCTGGTCACCGCCGACCTGACCGTCAAGGGCGGGGCCAGCGCCGACCCGGCCGGCCTGGCCGGGGTCTCCAGCCTGACCGCCGAACTGCTGACCGAGGGCACCAAGACCCGCAGCGCCACCCAGGTGGCCGCCGCCACCGAGGCCCTGGGCGCCAATCTGGAGGCCAGCTCCGGCTGGGAGTCCTCGTCCCTGACCCTCAGCGTCATCGCCGACAAGGCCGCCCAGGGCCTGGCGATCATGGCCGACGTCGCCCAGAACCCGACCTTCAAGGCCGAGGAGCTGGAGCGGGTGCGCACCGAGGCCCTGGATAGCCTGTCGGTCAGCTTCCAGCGGCCCGGCGGCGTCGCCGGCTTCACCACGCCGACCGTGATCTACGCGAACTCCGCCTATGGCCATGTCAGCAGCGGCACCCCCGGCTCGCTGCCCAAGATCAGCCGCGACGCCCTGGCCAAGACCCATGCCGCCTACTGGCGTCCCGACAACGCCATCCTGGTGCTGACCGGCGACCTGACGCCCCAGCAGGGCTTCGCCCTGGCCGAGAAGGCCTATGGCGGCTGGAAGAAGCCGGCGACGCCGCCGCCGCCGCCGGCCAAGGGTCCGTCGAGCTATACGCCGAAGAACGTGATCATCGACCTGCCGGGCACCGGCCAGGCGGCGGTAGTGGCGGCCAAGCCGTCGATCGTCCGCGCCGACCCGCGCTACTATGCCGGCCTGGTGGCCAACGGCGTGCTGGGCGGCGGCTATTCGGCCCGGCTGAACCAGGAGATCCGCATCAAGCGCGGGCTGTCCTACGGGGCCAATTCCAGCCTGACGCCGCGCGCCGCGGTCGGCGGCTTCTCGGCCAGCGTCCAGACCAAGAACGAGTCCGCCGCCCAGGTGGTGACCCTGATCAAGGAGGAACTGGCCAAGCTGGGCCAGGCCCCGGCCTCGGCCGGCGAGCTGGCGGCCCGCAAGTCGGTGCTGATCGGCGGCTATGGCCGCGAGCTGGGCACCTCCGAGGGCCTGGCCGACATCCTCGGCGGCCTGGCCGTCTACGGCGTGCCGCTGAACGAGGTCCAGGCCTATACCGGCAAGGTCGAGGCGGTCACCGCCGCCGAGGTCCAGGACTTCTCGCGCACGGTACTCGACCCGGCCCAGGCCAGCGTCATCGTGGTCGGCGACGCCAAGAGCTTCGGCGACACCGTCAAGGCCGTGCTGCCCAACGCCGTGGAGATCCCGGTCGACCAGCTCGACCTCGACAGCCCGACCCTGCGAAAGGCCAGGTAGCGATGGCCGAGGAGCGTCGGGCCGACCCCGCCAGCGCGGCGCAGCTGGCCTCGCCCTCCTACCGACTGGCGGCGCTGGACCAGGACTTCCTGCTCGGCGAATCGATGCGCGGCGTGCGGTTCCTGCTGGAGTTCGCCAAGGCCGACGAGGCGCTGCGGGCCTGGGGCGTGCGCTCGACCCTCGTGGTGTTCGGCAGCGCCCGGGTCCGCGAGGACGGCCCCGGGCGCCAGCCGCACTGGTATGCCGAAGCGCGGCGGTTCGGGCGCCTGGCCTCTGAGCGCGGCGGGGCGCTGAACGGCGTCGACGGCGTGCGCGACAACGTCATCGCCACCGGCGGCGGTCCGGGGGTGATGGAGGCGGCCAATCGCGGGGCCTGGGACGCCGGGGCCCCGTCGGTGGGCTTCAACGTCACCCTGCCGCACGAGCAGCAGCCCAATCCCTACGCCACCCCGGCCCTGTCGTTCCGCTTCCACTATTTCGCCATGCGCAAGATGCACCTGGCGATGCGGGCCAACGCCCTGGTGGTGTTCCCCGGCGGCTTCGGCACCTTCGACGAGCTGTTCGAGCTCCTGACCCTGCGCCAGACCGACAAGGCCCCGCGCATTCCCATCGTGCTGTTCGACGAGGCCTATTGGCGGGCGGTGGTGAACTTCGACGCCCTGGCCGAGCACGGCATGATCAATCCCGCCGACCTGGAGCTGTTCCGCTTCGCCGAAAGCGCCGAGACCGTGTGGTCGACCCTGCTGGCCTGCGGGTTGAAGCCCGGGGAGAATATCGAGCTGGAAAGCGACCAGATTCCGGAGGAGTGAGGCGGCTCAGCCCTTCGGCCTGGCCAGCAGGTCGCGGATCTCGGTCAGCAGCTTTTCTTCCGGCGTCGGGGCGGCCGGGGCCGGCTCGTCGGCGTCGGCGCGGCGGATCTGGTTGACCAGCTTGACCAGCAGGAACACCACCAGGGCCACGATCACGAACTGGATCACGGTGTTGATGAAGGCGCCGTACTGGACGGCCACCTTCTCGACCGCGGCGGTGGCCGGATCCTCGGGCTTGAGCACCCATTCCAGCTTGGAGAAGTCGAGCCCGCCGGTCAGCAGGCCGATCGGCGGCATGATCACCTGGTCGACCAGGCTCTTGACGATGCCGTTGAAGGCCGCGCCGATGATGACGCCGACCGCCAGGTCGATGACGTTGCCGCGGGCGATGAACTCGCGGAATTCCTTGACGATGCTCATGGGACGACGCTCACGGGGGGTCTCCGCCGACGCTGACGGCGGCAGCTGAAGGCGTTCGCCCCGCCCGGTCAAGGGCGGGCGCGGCTATTCGTCGGCGTTCAGGCGGCTGCGCAGTTCCTTGCCGCTCTTGAAGAACGGCACGTGCTTGGCGCGCACGTCGACGGTCTCGCCGGTGCGCGGATTGCGGCCGGCCCGAGCCGGGCGCGAGCGGACGGACAAGGCGCCAAAGCCGCGCAGCTCCACTCGGCCGCCCTCCTCGAGCGCGCCGATCATGCGCTCAAGAATGACGCCGACCACGCGCTCGACGTCCTTCTGGGTGAGGTGCGGATTCTCGTTCGCGAGCCTGGCGATGAGTTCGGACTTGATCATCGATATCCCCGGCGCCCCTCAGGAGCCCTGGGGAAGAAGGGCCTGG
The DNA here is from genome assembly GCF_052871235.1 of Caulobacter sp. LARHSG274. Classification (NCBI taxonomy): domain Bacteria; kingdom Pseudomonadati; phylum Pseudomonadota; class Alphaproteobacteria; order Caulobacterales; family Caulobacteraceae; genus Caulobacter; species Caulobacter sp. LARHSG274. Next base: position 147,618 of record NZ_JBIXJO010000010.1, read on the forward strand.
CGCGCGTGCGACCTTTGCCCAAGCCGGCCTGAGTCTTCAAGGAAAAGGTTGTGGTTACGGGCCCTTTGGCGATGGCGCCCCCGTCGGCGCCCTGACGACCCTGGCCTCTGACGCCGCCTTGCGCAGCCGCTTGTCGCTCTCCTGGGCGCCGGGCCCAAAAGCAAACGGCGGCCGGATTGCTCCGGCCGCCGTCGTCTCGTTTTCGCGATGAGGCGAAGACTATTCCTTGGTCGTGGCCCGCTCGCGCAGGGCCGCGCCGAGGATGTCGCCCAGCGAAGCGCCGGAGTCCGACGAGCCGAACTGCTCGATGGCTTCCTTCTCTTCGGCCATTTCCAGCGACTTGATCGACATCGAGACGCGGCGAGCCGCCTTGTCGATGTTGGTGATCTGAGCGTCGACGCGGTCACCCACGGCGAAGCGCTCGGGGCGCTGTTCCTGGCGATCGCGCGACAGGTCCGACTTGCGGATGAAGGCGGTCATCGGGGCGTCGTCCTCGCCGAAGCGGACTTCGATGCCGCCGGTGGTGACTTCGGTCACGGTGACGGTCACCGTCTGGTTCTTGCGATAGGTGTCGCCCGACATCGGATCGCCGCCCAGCTGCTTGATGCCCAGCGAGATGCGTTCCTTCTCGACGTCGACGTCCAGCACCTTGGCCTTGACGATGTCGCCCTTCTTGTAGCGGGCCATGGCTTCTTCGCCAGACGCGCTCCAGTCGATGTCCGACAGGTGGACCATGCCGTCGATGTCGTTGTCGAGGCCGATGAACAGACCGAATTCGGTCGCGTTCTTGACTTCGCCTTCGACGGTCGAGCCGATCGGATGGGTTTCCAGGAAGGAATCCCACGGATTGGCCAGGGCCTGCTTGAGGCCCAGCGACACGCGGCGCTTGGACGGATCGACGTCCAGCACGACCACGTCGACTTCCTGCGAGGTCGAGACGATCTTGCCGGGGTGGACGTTCTTCTTGGTCCAGGACATTTCCGACACGTGAACCAGGCCTTCAACGCCGGCTTCCAGCTCGACGAACGCGCCGTAGTCGGTGATGTTGGTGATGCGGCCGGTGAACTTGGCGCCGACCGGGTACTTGGCTTCGACGCCGTCCCAGGGATCGCTCTGCAGCTGCTTCATGCCCAGGCTGATGCGCTGGGTGTCCGGGTTGATCTTGACGATCTGGACCTTCACCGTGTCGCCGACCGCCAGCACTTGCGACGGGTGGTTGACGCGCTTCCAGCTCATGTCGGTGACGTGCAGCAGGCCGTCGATGCCGCCCAGGTCCACGAACGCGCCGTAGTCGGTGATGTTCTTGACCACGCCTTCGCGGATCTCGCCCTCTTGCAGCTGCGACACCAGTTCGGTGCGCTGCTCGGCGCGGGCTTCTTCCAGGATGGCGCGACGCGAGACGACGATGTTGCCGCGCGGACGGTCCATCTTCAGGATGGCGAAGGGCTGTTCCTTGCCCATCAGCGGGCCGACGTCGCGCACCGGGCGGATGTCGACTTGGCTGCCGGGCAGGAAGGCCGAGGCGCCGCCGAGGTCGACGGTGAAGCCGCCCTTGACGCGGCCGACGATGGCGCCCATCACCGGCTCGTTCTTGGCGTAGACGCCTTCCAGGCGGGTCCAGGCTTCTTCGCGCTTGGCCTTTTCGCGGCTGATCACCGCTTCGCCGAGGGCGTTTTCCAGACGTTCCAGGAAGACTTCGACCGAGTCGCCGACCTTGATGGTCGCCTTGCCGGTCTCGTCGACGCCGAATTCCTTCTGCGGCACGCGGCCTTCGGTCTTCAGACCGACGTCGATGATCGCGAAGTCCTTCTCGAGCCCGACAACGATGCCCTTGACGACGGTGCCTTCCGCGAAGTCGCGGCCGCCCATGGAATCGTTCAGCAGCGCTTCGAAATCGTCGCGCGTCGGGTTGAAGCTCATATCGTCAGCCATGCTGATGTTTAGTCTCGTGTTGAGGGAAGCCCTGCGGTGAGCGACCGCCAGGATGACGGTTCTCGGGATTCCGGGGTGATAGGGGTTTTTGCGGTCCGCGCTTCCAGGGCGACGGCGAGGCGGGCGGTGGATTAGCCCGGGAGGTCTCCCGACCGGGCGCGCGCCGTCTCGACAATGCGGCGGGCCGCATCGAAGGCCTGCTGTATAGTCATTTCCGAGGTGTCTAGCAAGACCGCGTCGGGGGCCTGGGTCATGGGCGCGCTGGCCCGGCCGCCGTCGCGTTCGTCGCGCTTCCTGATATCGGCCAGGATCTCGTCATAGGCCACGGTTTCGCCCTGGCCCAGCAGCTGTTTCCAGCGGCGGTCGGCGCGGACTTCCGGCCGGGCGGTGACGAACAGCTTGGCCGGCGCCTCGGGGGCGATGACCGTGCCGATGTCGCGGCCGTCGATGACGCTGCCCGGCTCGCGCAGGGTGAAGCCGCGCTGCAGGTCGAACAGCGCCGCGCGCACGCCCGGATGCACCGCCACCCGGCTGGCGGCCTCGCCGGCCGCCCGGGTGCGCACCTGCGCCTTCTCCAGCTCGGCCAGGTCGAGGCCGCGCGCCGCAGCCTCGGCGGCGGTTGCGTCGTCGAGGTCGCCACCGGCCTCCAGCAACCGCACACCGACGGCGCGATAGAGCAGGCCGGTGTCGAGCATCGGATAGCCGTAGAGGGCGGCCAAGCGCGAGGCGACCGTGCCCTTGCCCGAGGCGGCGGGGCCGTCGACGGCGATGATGAAGGCCATGCGGCGGCTCCGTCCATGTTCCCGTATCCAGTACAGGAAACTCCGTCTCCCCGGCGAAGGCCGGGGCCCAGGTGAAACCCACGAGCCGCCCAGGATGAATCTGGGTCCCGGCCTTCGCCGGGAAGACGGCGGTGGGGATAATGGTCGCCCTAGGCTTCCGCGATCGTCCCGCCCAGGCCGCGCATCATCTCGGCGAAGCCGGGGAAGCTGGTCGCGATCATACCCGGCTCGTCGATCTTGACCGGGGCCTGGGCCGCCAGGCCGAGGATCAGGTGGCTCATGGCGATGCGGTGGTCGCCGTGGGTCTCGACCAGGGCCCCGCCGCGCGGCGGCTGGCCGGTGCCGCGGACGATGAAGCCCTCGGGCTCCTCCTCGACGTCGACGCCGCAGGCCTCCAGGCCGGCGGCGGTCAGGGCGATGCGGTCGCTTTCCTTGACCCGCATCTCGCCGACCCCGCGCATCACCGTCTCGCCGGCGGCGAAGGCGGCGGCGATCGCCAGGATCGGATATTCGTCGATCATCGACGGGGCCCGCTCGGGCGGCACGACCACGCCCTTCATGTTCGGCGAATGACGGGCGGTGATGTCGCCGACCTGCTCGCCACTGCTATCGCGGACATTGGCGATCACCAGGTCCGCGCCCATCTCCTGCAGCGTCGTGAACAGACCGGTGCGCAGCGCGTTGAGCATCACCCCCTCGACCGTGACTTCCGAGCCGGGAACGATCAGGCCGGCCACCAGCGGGAAGGCCGCCGACGACGGGTCGCCCGGCACCGCCACATGGGTCCCGGTCAGCTTCTGGCCGGCCGGCAGGCGGATATGCCGCACGCCGGCTTTATCCTCGACGATCACCTCGGCTCCGAAGGCCCGCAGCATGCGTTCGGTGTGGTCGCGGGTGGCCTCGGGCTCGATCACCTCGACCCCGCCCTCGGCGTGCAGGCCGGCCAGCAGCACGGCCGACTTCACCTGGGCCGAGGCCATCGGCAGTCTGTAGGACAGGCCGCGCAGGTTGCCGCCCTTCAGGGTCAGCGGCAGGCGGCCCTTGTCGCGGCCCAGCCAGGTGACGCCCATCCGGGCCAGCGGGTCCAGCACCCGGCCCATCGGCCGGCTGCGCAGCGAGCTGTCGCCGGTGAAGGTGGCGCACAGCGCAAAGCCCGCCGCCGCCCCCATGATCAGCCGCACGCCGGTGCCGGCGTTGCCGCAGTCGACGATGTCGGCGGGTTCGACGAAGCCGCCCTGGCCTTCGATCCGCCAGCGGCCGGGGCCCTCCTGCTCGACCCGCGCCCCGAACGACCGCATGGCCTGGGCGGTCGCCAGCACGTCGGCGCCCTCCAGCAGGCCCTCGACCGTGGTGGTCCCCGAGGCCAGGGCGCCGAGGATCATCGAGCGGTGCGAAATCGACTTGTCGCCGGGGGCCCGGACGGTTCCCCGCAAGGCCCCGCCGGGCGTGCTCTTCAGTCCAGCCGCCGCCATGCCGTCACCGGCCTCCGTCTCATGTGCTTTTCGCGAGGGGATTGCTTTTGACAGCGGCCCCTCGTCATGGCAAGTGACCGGCCGCTTTTCCCATCTGGATCAAAGGGTCGCCAACTTGGCCAATCCCGAATTGGGCGCAAAACAAATTTGCCCCAACTGCCAATCGAAATTCTATGACCTGGGCCGCCGCCCGGCCGTCTGCCCCAAGTGCGGCGAGTCGTTCGACCCGGAAGAGGCGCTGAAGTCGCGCCGCGTCCGCGCCCGCGCCGTCACGCCGGACTACGACGCCGAGGACGAAAAGCCCGTCGCCCCCAAGGAGCCGGACGGCTACGAGGACGAGGTCGACGAAACTCCCGAGATCGACGAGGCGGCCGAGGCCGACGTTGTCGAGACCGACGATGACGACACCGATCCGGCCGCCGCCCCCGCTCCCGGCGGCGACGACCTGGGCGTCGACTTCGCCGAGGACGAGGACCTGGCCGAGGAAGCCGACGACGTGCCGTTCCTCGAGGACGAAGACGAGGACGACGTCCTCGACGACGAAATCGAGGGCCTGCCGGGCGCGGACGACGACGACCGCTAGACCGGAAGTTTTCGAGACGATTTTGCCCGAACGGGGGTCTCGAAAAATATCCGAAAAAAGTTCGCCGGGAGGGTTGATCCAAAAATCCTCCCGGCATAGGTTCCGCGCCTCTTCGGGGGCCACCCACTGGGAACCGCCGGAGACACTCAGGAATTCTTGGATTTCCCGCCGCGGAAAACCCTGAACCTTGGGGCTATAGCTCAGCTGGTAGAGCGCTTGAATGGCATTCAAGAGGTCAGCGGTTCGACTCCGCTTAGCTCCACCAAAACGGCCGCTTCCCTAAAGGGAGCGGCCGTTTCCATGTCTGGCCCCACCCCCGCTTCCCTTCTTCCCTTGCAGGAGAAGGTGTCGGCGTGTCCTGCCCGGTTAGAGAGGTGACAGACCAGCCCGGTTGGATGGGTAACAGTTCTCGCGGTTTTTGGCGGGAGGCTGTGGGATGCCGCACCCGGCCGTTCCGCCTATCGCAGCGGCGCCGGTCATCGACCCCTCATCCGACCTCGCTCCGCGAGGCCACCTTCTCCCGCAAGGGGAGAAGGAAGTTATCCTCGGAGAGTCCGAGTCAAAGCCCGGCTGAATCAATGGCTTAAACTTTTTCGACCCGATTTGCTCCGCACCCTCTGAGACCGCCGCCATAATGCTCCTCGTCCCACCGCAGGGGAGGCCGTCCAGCTGGCGACCTGACGGGCGGCGGGGGCGGTCGAGCGGGAAGCGTCCGTCGGCCGGTTGCGCGAGGCCTGTCGGGCCGGCGCGGGAGGCGGGAGGATCCGGATGGACCTTCAGTCTTCCGGTCGGACGGCGGGAACACCCCCGCGGAGCCGAAAGACGAACGCCACAGGCGCGGGCTGAAATCGCCCGCGCGGTCCGGACG